>CAKZTZ010000015.1 GCA_937921695.1 uncultured Sulfolobales archaeon
TCTCATACATAGTCAAGGCTAAGTCCTTAGACATGCTCATTCACGATCACCAGTTCAAATAAAGGTAAGTTATATCTAGGAATTTAAATTATATATGGTTCTCCTACAATTTATAACCAAGTTTTAGGATAATGCTTCGAAAACTTTGTAAGCAAGATATTTAATGTGTATCCTCGCTCTTTTACCCTTATGTTTTCACATGAATTTTTATGATTATTTTACCATGAAGACCCCTTTAAACCTTTTAGTATTCACAGTCTCTGATCTCATTTTATAAGCCAAATGAGATATTACCAGCGAGAATCCCATAAATGTTAATATTAAAAATTAATTTTTATGAAGCCCTCGGCTATAGCCTTTATCAAACTCTCAATGTCAACTATTACGGGGCCTTCAGGATTTATATATACCTTGATTTCATCGGAAGGGTCTACTTCTATCTCCCTTTCTCCATCTAATGCTACGGTATATGTTTTCTTAGTTCTATTGAAGACTACGATATCACCCACTTTATAAATTTTCACGCCGTTCACAGTAATATTCTTCAGCACTCCCGGGCCTGTAAGAGCTCTAAGTTTCAACCCAAAAGAGTCTTCACCTAGACTGAAGTATATAGCTTCATCGCTCTCCATACTAATAGGTTTGATCATGGCTCCAATACTAGCAAGGCCAATACTGGTGGGCTTTGCTATTGAGACTATAGCCTCTCCGACCCTCTCTACATCGATGACGGCTTTAGAGCCTCGAAACATGTAGTCTGTTAATGCTACATCTACTAGAGCGTGATCTCTAGATTCTCCATTTATAACAACATCTAGCTTTTTGATTCTAACACTATAATACATGGATGATTCCCTGTTTAAAGCGACTACTCCCGCAGCGAACCCTGCCACGCTTCCATCAATGAAGTAAGGGACTACGTTATTAGTTCCTGTAGACACGGGTATAAGAGGTGTTTGTTTAGAGACTTTTGAGGCTACCCTCACAGTCCCGTCTCCCCCTAAAATGATTATGCAGTCAGCATTACGTCTAACCATGTAGTCTACCGATACCAATGTGTCTTCAGGACCTCCCACAGGCTCCATATCGATAAGGTCTACGTCGACAGCAATTTTCCCTAGAGCGTCTAAAGTTTTATCAATAATACCGTAAAAATCTGGAGCTAAGATGATTTTATTAACACCTAATCCCTCTAAAACTTTAACCGCTTTCAGTAAAATGTAGGCTTTCTGATTATTGTCCACAAAGTTAGCATAGGAAGAAAGCCTTCTGATATCCGTGCCTGAGACGGGGTTAACTAGGATACCAACACTACCTACCATATTTCGAGGTCACCGGGTTATAGTTTAACATTATCATAGCTCTCATTACTCAATTATAAAATTTCATCATTTACTCTGGAACTTCAACTTCGGCCAAAGGGTCTCCGGGAGATACCGATGAGCCTTTCCTTGCAATAATTTTAACAATAGTCCCGTCAATAGGAGAGGGTATCTCTATCCTAACCTTGGCAGCCATTATAATACATAGTATATCACCTTTTCTAACATTTGCCCCCTCTTTTTTCAGCCACTCGGCTATAACGCCTTTCCCAAACCTCTTTACATCCCATAGTGGAGGAACGTTAATTGTAAGCCTCTTAGTCAAATTTAACACCTTCTCCCCTGTTTAAAAATAAAAGTTTTAAATTTTGGTATGTGGATGTTTGAGTTAATAGCGTTTCTTAGCTAGGGACTCTGCCTCTTCAACGATTTTTTCAACTGTCGGTATTACGAAGCGTTCTAGAACGGGGCTGAAGGGGATAGGGGTATCTGGGACTGCAAGTCTCCGCGGGGGTGCTTTGAGATATTCTAGAGCGTTCTCAGCAACTGTGGCTATTATTTCGCTTGATACGCTAAATGATAAGTAGTCTTCATCTACTACTAGGAGTTTTCCAGTTTTCTTAACGCTGTTAATTATAGTCTTCTTATCTAGAGGCACTATTGTTCGCGGGTCCACTATTTCAACGCTTATCCCTTCCTTTGCCAGTATCTCCGCGGCCTCTAGGGCTCTGTGAACCATTAAGCCCATAGCTACAATAGTTAAGTCTTTACCTTCTCTCACTATCCTCGCTTTGCCTAGAGGGATAGTGTAGGGTTCTGGAGGGGTATGGGTTATCGCTGTTTCAGGATATGGCATCCAGGGTAGCCCCATGGTACCTTTATGGAACAAGTATACTACAGGGTCATCACCTCTAATGGCGCTTATCATTAAACCTTTAGCATCATAAGAGTTTGAGGGAAACACCACCTTTAAGCCTGGGACGTGCGCGAAGGTAGCTGTGAGCACTTGGGAGTGCTGTGCAGCATCACTATACCCTCCTCCAACAGCCATCATTAAGACTACTGGGTGTTTAAACTGGCCTCCCGACATGTAATGATCTTTAGCTAGGTGATTAAATATTTGATCCCAGGTAGCTCCTATGAAATCCGCGAACATTAAATCAACTATAGGTCTCATACCTACTGCTGAGGCGCCGACAGCTGCGCCTACAAATGCTGACTCGGATATAGGGGTATCCCTAACTCTCTCAGGCCCGAATTTTTCTATGAGCCCTGCAGTCTCACTCCATATGCCTCCATACACACCTATATCCTCGCCCATGACAAAGACGCTAGGATCTCTCTCCATTTCCTGGGCTATAGCTTCTTGGATAGCTTTATACATTGGCACGGGTCTCTCCCCAGTTGGAAGCCCTATATCTGGAGGGCTCCACTCTTGTGAAGGTAGACTGGCAAAAACGTCGAGGAGGGCCTCTTTAGGATCTGGGTAGGGTGCGGCTAGAGCGAATTCTATAGCATCTTTAACCTCTTTCTCAGATCTTTCCACTATTCTCCTATCCTCTTCTTCTGTGAGCCAGCCTCTCTTAATTAGTGATTCCCTAACACGGACTATAGGATCTTTCTTCATAAGTTCCTCGATTTCCTCCTTAGGCCTATATAGTTGGGGGTCTCCCTCAAAATGCCCGTAAAACCTATATGTTTCAACCTCTATAATAGATGGTCCTAACCCTTTCCTCGCCCTCTCTACAGCTTCCTTAGCCGCCTCAAATACGGCAAAGAAGTCGTTATCGGGAATGAAAACCCCCGGGATGCCGTAGGAAACCGCCCTATCACTATTCCTAGTTACTGCTGTAGACTTCGACTTAGGGACTGAGATAGCCCACTTATTATCTTCAATAACAAAAATAACTGGAAGCTTCCAGAGAGCTGCCAGGTTTAAAGACTCGTGAAAAGTCCCCTGATTAGCTGCTCCGTCACCACCATAAGCTACGGTCACGTTATCAAATCCTCTAAGCTTAAAGGCGAGAGCAGCACCTGTAGCCTGAGGCCAGCTCGCACCTACAATCCCGCTACAACTAAATCTTACAGTGGCGTCAAACAGATGCATATGTCCTCCCTTACCCCTACTTAATCCTGTTTTCTTACCGAGTAGCTCGCTAGCCAGCCTCCTTAGATCAATTCCCTTAGCTATAGCTAAGTGATGGGATCTATGGGTCCCTACAACAACATCATCCTTACGTAAGTGAGCGATAACGCCGACAGCTGCAGGCTCCTGGCCGGCGGCTAGGTGCATCTCACCCGGTAAAGGACCTCCAGCAATATTGAAGAGAGGCTTTTTACCTTCATAGTACAGGTCTCGAACGGTTTCCTCAAATTTCCTAATTTTAACCATGGTCTCATAAGCTTGTAGGGCAACTGCAGGAGTAAGCTCTGCCATTAAGACATCACCTGTAGCCTATATGGGGGTGATATAAACTTATTTAAATACTTTGAGGTTCTTAATTTTACATTAACCTAGTTATAGCTAAGCTACTAAGTACGTCATTCTTAAATAGTTAAACTTTGGGGTTATAGTTATACTATCCTAAGTAGTGTATTAGAGCTAGTCTCAGTATTTCCACGACAGCCTTACCCACAAGTCTCAACTTATAACCTATACCCCCCAGGCCGAGCTTCCATTCATTAGCTAGTATAGCGAAAGCCAGCGCTTTCTCTAATGCTTTAAGCTCTTTCAGAACCAGCTTTTTACAGTATGGGTCATTGATATATTTAGATGCTATCTCCAAGTCTAGTTTAGCCATGTTTAGGAAAGCATAGGTCACATCCCCTCCCGTCGTTAGATATTCCCTAATACTCTCATAGCCCTCCACATATTTAGCTATGTCACTCTCTAAGTTTGAACTCATATTATACCAGCCCTCCTCAACCCGCCGAGCACGGTGTACAATAATATTTTGGTAGCTAGAACTATTCTACTATAAAGCCTCTCCCTAATCCCATGTTTATGTATGTTGTTACCTTCCCTACGTATCCTCTCAGCCACTTCACCTATTTCGCTAGATTCTAAACGCATATGCTTAGCGCAGTAAGGGCAGTCTATATGCGAGGCGGCTATCTCCATATGTCTTTTGAAAGCTTCTAAAAATAATAAAGCAGGATCTAGGCCCTTACTAAGATCACGTAGTAAGCCTTCAAACCATTCGTCCTCCTCATCTAAAAGTTTATCAATAGAAGTCTGAGACATTCTCTCTACCGCCAATTTAAAATTACCTAAGCCTTAATATGTCTTATCACATAGCCCTCCCGCGTTTAACGCACTCTTATTGGTGAAGGTTAAGGCGCTGGTAAAAATTTAATGATAAACATTAATAGAGGTAATGTGGCAGCTATTTTAATATATAAAAGAGCTTTACGCTAAATTTAGAAGGGTTAACTCAATAATGTTAGCAGTAGACCAAAATGAATTGAAAGTCTTAAAGCCGAGTTAAGAGTTTAAGGTGAAGCTGAGCGCTTCTCCAAAATAAACCGTGAAGCCCACGGAATCTGCAATTTAAAGCTCCACAGCCTTTAAACTATATTGTTAGCCCCTAACCATCCTCTGCAGCTTTTAACTGACGGATTAGAGTTATTTGCAGCTTTAGATCCCAGTGTGGGCGGGCCTTCGGACCATAGGTTGAAATGTTTCTAGCCTTCTCCTTAAGAAGGGGGCGCATCCATTTTAATCTACGCTCTTCACGGCTTAACCCTTAAATATCGGATCCGGGCTTAATGCGCATCTTAATATATCATAGCATATATCATGGTAATAGGCTGTTACGGGAAGGAGTAAGGTCATGTTTAAATATTCATATATATAATGAGAGAGCATAGTATGGAGGCATCAAGCTTATAACAGTATTGAAGATCATCCATGCTTGAAGGAGGGATCCATAGAGGGCTCAAATGGAAGGCTTATAGTGTTGGCCTTAGGGGAACCATATCTTGCAGGGTGACGCTAATGATTCTGCATGCAAGGCTAATTCCCGCCAAAGGAGATATTGCTAAGTTCCGTTAGTAAGGAAGCACCCCCCTACCGTGTAGGCATGACCTGCAGGGAGAAAGGGATAGCGCGTTTAGAACTTTCACTTTTACCTCTCAACTTGCTCTAGGAGCTTTTCAAGTCGACGTTCAGACATCTTTATTAACCTTAATGGTCAAAGTATTAATGGTGCTAGGAGTGGCTGTCGACGTTAAAAGAGAGCTCTTGAAGCTTTTAAGGGAAGATGAGGAGTTTAGGTACGCAGTCTTAGGGCTCTTAGGCTTAGAAGAGATTCTAAAAGCTATTAAGAGCCTACAGGAGCAAGTCGCCGATCTTCAGAGACAAGTTGCTAATCTCCAGAAGCAGTTTGTCACTTTACAGGAGCAAGTCGCCGGCCTCCAGAAGCAGTTCGTCACTTTACAGAAGCAGGTTGCTAGCTTACAGAAGCAGGTTGCCGATCTCCAGAAGCAGTTCGTCACTCTAGAGAAGCAGGTTGCTAGCTTACAGGAGCAGGTTGCCGGCCTCCAGAAGCAGTTTGTCACTTTACAGGAGCAGGTTGCTAGCTTACAGAAGCAGTTTGTCACTCTAGAGAAGCATGTTGCCGGCTTACAGGAGCAGATGGTTAGGCTGAGCGGGACTATAGCGGCTCTAGGTATGAGATATGGTGTTTTGACGGAAGAGGTGTTCAGGGATGCTATTAAATATCTTGTAGAGGATCTACTTAAAGTTTACAAGGTTGAGAAGTGGACATACTATGACAAGAGTGGCCGCGTGTTCAACGCTCCATCAATAGTGGAGGTCGACGTGCTCGTGAGAGATGGGGAGCATATACTTGTAGAGTATAAAGCTCACATAGACAGGAGTGACGTTACAGAACTCTTCAAAATAGGAGAGTTATATGCTGAGGTTACGGGGGTCAAACCAAGACTATTAATAGTGGGCCCTACAGCGGTCTCGAGAGCTTTAAAACTAGCTGAAGAGCTTAAAGTAGATGTTAGGACTGAATATGTATTCCAATAAATGGTTTTACCATTTCAGGCTTTAAAAGCTCCTGTTATGAAGTCGGTATTAGTTTAAGATCTTAACCTAGTTTACACTACTTTAACATGAGCCTTTTCAAGTTTAGCCTATATGATTACATGCTTTGTGCGAGACTGATCTCTTATTTTAGTTGTTGTGTTTTGTATTGTTCTTGGTGTTTCGTATTGGTTGGTAGTAGGGTTTTTGTGGCTTTGGATCCTGGGGTTGGGGAGTCTTTGGGTTACTGGCTTAATATTGTTTCTAGGCTTTGTGGCGGGGTTGCCGGGTTTAAGTTTGGGCTTCCTTTTCTTTTGAGTTTTGGTGTTGATGGGGTTAGGGTTTCTAGGGGTGTTTGTGATAGTATGTTTATTGTTGATTTGAAGCTTGCCGATGTTGGGGATGTTATGGTTTCCACTGTTTCTAGGCTTGTGGGTTATGTTGATGGGGTTATTGCTCATGGTTTTACCGGTTTTGAGGGGGCTCTTGGGGAGCTTAAGGATTATCTTGATAGTGTTGGTGTTAAGCTTGCCCTCATAGTCTCTATGAGTCACGCTGGTAGTCTTGATGTTCTCGACGTTAATATTGATAGGCTTCTCTGGGTTGCTGATAGGGTTAAGCCTTGGGGTTTAGTGGCTCCAGCTACTAGGCCTCATGTTATAAGCTATGTTAAGTCTAGGGCTCCATGGGCTAAAATACTGTCTCCAGGTGTCGGGGTTCAGGGTGCTAGGCCTGGGGATGCTCTTAGGGCTGGGGCTGACTATGAGATTATAGGTAGGGCTATAACTAGGGCTCCAAACCCTCTGGAAGTATTACAGTCTATAAATCTCGAGCACGAGAAAATTATGGGGGAGCGTGGAGTTGGACGAGTGTAGAGAACTGGCTAGGATAGTTGAATCGCGCCAGGCACTACTTTTCGGAGAGTTCACTTTATCCTCAGGGCTTAAAAGCAACTACTACCTCGACATGAGGAGGCTCCTAGGAGACTATAAGTCCTATAGGGAGACCCTCGAGCTCCTAGCATACAAGGCTGAGAGCGCCTTCAAAGAATTCGATATAATAGTAGGGGTAGCTACAGGAGGAATACCCTGGGCTGCAGGGCTAGCCCTAGTTATGGGTAAGAGCTTAGCATATGTCAGGCTGGAGAAGAAAGGTCATGGAACCCTGGGAGTCGTTGAGGGAGCCCCGCCCTACGGCAAGTGTATAATTGTGGATGACGTGGCAACCACAGGGGCCTCCATAGAGTCTGCTGTTGAAGTTTTAAAGGGACACTGTGAGGTGGTGGGAGTTCTAGTAATAGTTGATAGGCTTCAAGGCGCCGGGGAGAGGTTGAAGAAGATTAATATTAAGATGGAGAGCGTGGCTACTGTGGAGGAGCTTTTCGAGTGTATGAAGGCTTAGAGTGGAAAATCGAGCGCTCCTCTAGAAGGGCTTTACAGACTGTTCCGCCCCGCACGCTTCACACACTAGGATTAAGGCTTTACCCCTCTTCTCCAGCCTAGTATCTATACTGTTGCATGTTGGACACCTCACATAGGACTTTTCAAACCTCTGAAGGAACTCTTCCAGGGTCTTCCTCGATATTTTCGCGGTTAAAGTTAAGTGGCCTGTACTATCATCATAGGAGCCTCCAGTAGCTAGTTCTTTCAAGAGATATCTCGACACAAGCTCCGGGTCCCTCTTAAGCTTCTCAGCTATGTCTTTAAAATTCCTTACTATAACATGGTCTCCTATCCTGATCAACTCTAGCTCTGGGAGCCTGAACTCTCCGCCTTCACTCTTAGGGGGTATTTTAGAGTAGAGCCTCTCAAGGAGCCTCATATAGTCTAGTTTACCCTCACTCAAAGCTGTTCCCGCGAATATTGTAGCGGGGGAACCTTTAATATACATAAATTTAAACTCTAACCCTCCAATGGGGGAGGGTGCCTGGAGTTGGAGTATACTAGTCTAGGCGGGACGGATGTCAAGATATCGAGAGTGGGTTTAGGAGCGTGGCAGTTTAGCGACGCGTGGGGGGTTAAAGATTATGGTATAGCTAAGTCTATAATAGCTAAAGCTCTAGAGTTGGGGGTCAACTTTATAGACACAGCTATGGTTTACGGGCGGGGTCTAAGCGAGCAGTTCATAGGCAACGCTCTCAAAGAGCTCAACGTTAATAGGGATGATATAGTGATAGCTACTAAGATACCTGGAGAGTTCCTCAGCCCCCACGACGTGTTTAAAGCTGTGGAGAGGAGCTTGAACAGGCTTCAAACAAGCTACATAGACTTACTTTTGATCCATTGGCCCCCATGCTGGCATCATATCCCTACATGTGTCTACATGAAGGCTTTAGAGAGGCTTGTAAACATTGGTAAAGTGAACTACCTAGGGCTTAGCGACTACCCCGTAGAGCTGGTAGACGCTGCTAGAATGTGCCTTTCTAGGGTGGATATTGAAGCTCTCCAAGTCAGGTTCAACCTAGCGGAGAGGTGGGCTGAGGAGGAGCACATACCTTACGCTGAGGAGAACGATATGACTGTGATGGCGTGGAGCCCCCTAGCTAAAGGAGCTATAACGGGGAAATACACGCTAGAAGATGCGCGGAAACTTCAGGATTTAAGGGTTAACGAGCCACTATTCCAGCCAGACAACTACCCTCAAGTATTAGAGCTAGCTAACATTGTTAAAAACATAGCCTCTAAATACGGGAAGACCCCCGCTCAAGTGGCTTTAAACTGGCTCATAACATATAGTGACGTAATAGTCCCCATACCCGGGGCTAGGAGCCCTCAACAGGCTGAAGAGAACGCCGGCTCAGTAGGGTGGAGGCTAACATACGAAGACTGGAGGGCCTTAGACGAGGCTAGTAGGAAGCTTAGAATAACATATGTAACATTCTAACAGCCAACAGGGGGGCCTCACAGCCCGGCGCGGCCGCCATTTATAAAGCGTGAATTCTAGTTTATTGTTTTCTCTCACACCACGTCTTAGTATGATTACCCTAAGGCTACAATTATATAGGTTTTAAGATTGTGAAATTAGAGAGGCGCGGTGGAAAAGTTGGCCTCCTCAGCGGGTGAGACGGGAAACAGAGAGTTTGAAGTTGACAAGCTTTTGAATGAGGCTGAAAAATTAGATGTGCTTGTTTCCGGGAAGTTTTTCGCGTATATTTATGAGACTGGAGACGAGAAAGTGAAAAATACTGCGATGAAAGCCCTGCTAAAATTTTACAATAAAAACATGCTTGATTTCACTGTTTACAGGAGTGCTATCTTCTTCGAGAAAGAAGTTTTAAATTTCGCAAAGAAGCTGCTTCACGGGGAAAACACCTACGGGACCTTCACCTATGGCGGGACTGAAAGCATAATTCTCGCCGTTCTATCAGCTCGAAACTATTTCTGGAAGCGGAGAGGCAGAGATGTAGTCCCCGAGCTTCTAGCGCCCTACACTATTCACCCTTCTTTCGCGAAAGCCGCCCATTACTCTGGAATGAAAATCAGGTATTTTGATATAGATGAGAAGTTAAAAGCCGATGTTGAGAGCCTTAAGGGGTCGGTAAGCGATAAAACAGCGTTAATAGCCGTCTCAGCCCCCAACTGGCCCTTCGGCACTGTAGACCCGGTTAGGGAGATTGCGGGTGTTGCAGTAGATGAGGGGATACCCCTACATGTTGACGCGTGTCTCGGAGGCTTTATCCTGCCGTTTTTCGAGAAGCTAGGCGAGAAAGTGGAGCTTTTCGATTTCCGAGTAGAGGGGGTAACGTCTATCTCCGCGGACCTCCACAAATACGGTTATACTCCTAAAGGCGCCTCTATCGTTTTATTCCGCTCGGCAGAGTTGAAAAAAGAATCTATGTTTGTCGACGTCCAGAACCCCGGGTACGTCTTCGTCAACCCCGCCGTCCTCTCTTCACGGTCGATAGGCCCCCTAGCTTCCGCGTTCGCGGTAGTGAAGTTTTTAGGCGAAGATGGTTATCTGAGGTTATCTAAGCATGTGCTAGAGGCTAGGGAGACAATACTTAAGGGTTTAGAACCCCTAGGCTTTAAGAGTGTCGCACCGGTTGAGTCACCTATTTTAAGCCTTTTCAACCCCGATGTTGACCTGCTATCTTTCACGCTGGCGATGAGAGAGATGGGGTGGCATTTCCATCTCCAGAGGGAAATAGAAAGGTATTCAATACCTATGAACATACATTTAACGATATCGCCAATCCACAGGGAAACAGCCGGGGAGTTTATCGCGGACGCGGAGAAAGCGGTGGGGAAAAGTAGAGTTAAGAGAAGTTTAGCTGAAATATTATCAGTTGAGAGTCTCCTGGAAGATTTAACGAGTGGAAAGATAGATTCGAGCATCGCACCGCTGCTCGTCGACATGTTCGACCCGAAAATGGTGGAAGAGTTTGTAAAGGATATCGTGGTAAAGCTATACGGTGATTAAGGTGAGACTCCTGCTAACAATAGGATTCATAATAATAACCTTCACGTCTCAATACGTCTGGGTCACTTTCTCACCGGTTTTAACTAATATAGCGGAAGACTTAGACGTGAACCCGGTATTAGTAGGTTACCTGGCGGTTCTCTACCCTATCTTCTTCTTGATCCTTACTATTCCCTCAGGAATACTTTTAGATAAAAACTTCCGCTTCTGGCTGGCCTTCGGCGCTGTCATGACTTTTCTCGGCGGGTCGTTGAGGGTCTTAATGCCCTACTCTTACCCCTGGCTCTTCATCTGCCAGCTTTTAGCTGCTATAGGTCAACCGTTCCTCCTCAACGGCTTCGTTCCGTTCGCCTCGAGATTATATGAGAAGAGGAGGGCGCTAATTATCTCTGTACTGAGCCTTTCAATGTATCTCGGAATAATATCCGCTCTAGCGGCGGGATATTATCTGTATACTGTTGGCGGGGTGGTGATGCTAATAATCCCTAGTGCAACCCTCTCTCTTGTTGGAATCATATTCTTCCTCTCGGGGATCCTCCTCGTCAAGCAGGATTCCCCCATGTCAGGGTACACTTTTAGAGTAAGGGAGGTTGTAGGAAAAAGGGATTTATGGATGCTCGGGCTCATCCTAGGTTTTGGCATTGCTGTTTTCGACAACCTGGCAACATGGCTTCAACCTGTGATTGAAACAGTTGGTCTAGGAAAATACGCTGGTCAAGCTGTAGCGCTCACATTAGTATCCGGTCTAATAGGTATATCTTTTATTCCAAGCATAGTTTCAAGGCTGGAAACTAGGACTATCTACCTTAGGACCGTGATCCCCCTAATAACAATCTCCTTCATAACCCTCTCCAGATACCATGAGGTTTACGCACTTTACAGTCTTCTAGCGGCTTCAGGATTTCTAATGATGCCGGGCTACCCACTGATAATGGACTGGATAGGCAGATTTCATAGAAAGGAAATCCAAGGAAGCGCGACCGGCTTCGTGGGCTTCATCAGCAGGATAGTATCCGTTATCCTCCTATTCTTAGCTCCCCAGTTTATAGGAAGCGTGAAATACTACTTCACCTTCCTGGCAGCGGCGACTGCTTTAGCGTTCCTCTTCGCTCTACAGCTACCAAACGACAGGAAACTGAGAGTACAGCTCGATAAAACTTAACAGCAGGACGCCTAAACAGCAGCTTTCTATAGTCTAATGCGAGGGAAATACTGAAAGTCGTGTTTCCATGTTCCTCTGCAAATACCGGGAATAGCCTGTAGTGGGGTTTTTAAGCTCTCTGCCTGCCAATAATATAGTTTGAAGTTAAAAATACGTGAGCATTGCTCTTAGAGATGAAGAGTTAAATGCGGAATATTATTTTAAATATTTAAATGATGTTAATATTTAAATGACGATTTATAAATAAAAATATTACCCTAGCCTGAAACTCTTTTTATATTGAAGGAGGTGTGTAAGATTGATATCCATAGTTGGGACGGGTAGGGTTGGAACGGCCACGGCTCTCATAGCCCTTCTCAGGGGTTTGGATAACAAGATCGTCCTTGTTGACGTAGTGCCCGGGCTTGCTCAAGGGGAGGCTCTAGACCTCGGCCATGCTGCTGCTATCCTCGGTATCGATGCTGAAATAGTTGGTACTGAAGATTTCAGCGCTATAAAAGGTAGCGATATAGTTTTAGTGACTGCTGGTAAGCCTAGGAAGCCTGGGATGACTAGGGAGCAGCTTCTGGCAGATAACGCTGCTATAGTTGCTGATATAGCTTCTAAGATTAAACAGTATGCTCCAGACTCGGTAGTTATAATGACGACTAACCCTCTAGATGCTATGGTCTATGTTATGTATAAGAAACTCGGGTTCCCGAGGGAGAGGGTTATAGGGTTCAGCGGCGTCCTAGACTCTGCTAGGCTCGCATACTATACTTCACAAAAGCTTAAAGTGAGCGCATCCTCTATAAACCCAGTAGTCATAGGGATGCACGGGGAAGCCATGTTCCCAGTGCCTAGGCTATCAACAGTAGCCGGGGTCCCACTAACACAGTTAATGTCTAAGAGTGATGTAGAAGCTGTAGTTAAAGAAACTGTACAAGCTGGGGCAGTGATAACAAAGCTAAGGGGCTATAGTAGCAACTACGCCCCAGGAGCGGGAGTAGTCCTCATGGCTGAGGCTGTTAAGAGAGATGCGAAGAAAACTTTCATAGCAAGCATATACCTAGACGGAGAATACGGGCTCAGAGACGTCGTAGTAGAGATCCCAGTAATAATCGGGAGAGGGGGCGTGGAGAAAGTAATAGAACTCCCACTAAACGAAGAAGAGAAACAAGGATTCATAAAAAGCGTCGATGCTGTAAAAGCTCTCATAGACGCGCTACCAGAAGAATACAAGAAGTAATAGGCATAAACTGGGAGAGCCTCCATAAACACAAGTTTCCCCTCTCATAAACCTGTTTTTAACTTAAACCCCTCATTTAGTTAAAAGAATTCCCTTCAGCGTTATCTCGACTTCTCTTGTAAGCTATAATATTTCGACTTTCCCCTATGCTTTGTTTGAGCGTTTAGATTTCACTTAGGGAGGTTTTGAAGCTGGGAGGTGATTATGAGGGTCCAAGGCTCGCTGGGGAGTGGCCACATTACTAGGATCTCTACTGATAGGGGTTCTCGTGAGGCTATTTTTGGGGCTTCTATTCTGCCTAATAAAATATCGATTAGGCTAACTTCCTTCTTAATAGTCTTTGCCGGGGCGTCTTCCGGCAATTGTGCGAGTTCTCGAGCTCTTTTTAAAGCGTCTTCCAGCGTGCCCACCATGTCTATTAGGCCTAGTTCTTTAGCTTTCCCCCCAGAGTATACTGAGGCTCTAAGTATTTCATTCCAGTCCCTTATCTTATCTCCCCTATGCTCTCTCACCTTAGAGGCGAAAACCCCGGCAACATCGTTTATGAAGCTTTGGACCACTTTTAGATCATTCTCTGTAAGGTTTCTATAGGGGCTCCCCACATCCTTAAGGTCTCCACTCTTAACTGTAGTAATGTTTATACCAAGCTTCTCGTACAGCCCCTTGAGGTTCACGAGCACAGCAACCGCCCCCGCAGAACCTACGAGAGCTGTAGGGTGGGCAATAATCTCCCTAGCAGGTAGAGTTATAAGGTATCCCCCCGAAGTCCCGTAGCCTGTTATATAAACAATTAAAACCTTCTCTTTAGCGAGCCCCTTAACAATCTCGTAAACCTCAAAAGCAGCAGAAGTACCGCCAGGACTATTAACAATTAAAACTACAGCCCTAGCCGCCGGGTCCCCCCTCACAATATCCACTAACCCCTTAACATCCCTAGGAGTTAAAGCACCGCCTAGAAGAGGCTTCTCATAATCAATAACACCTTGAAGCTTCAAAACAGCAACATATGGAACTTTAAACGCCGCCGGGCCAACCCAAATAAGGGCAACCCCAATAGAGCCTAACAATATCAACATTGAGAGAGCTAAAGCTAAAACCGTAACCAACACAACCCTACGGCTAGCCACGGCAGACCAAACCTCAGAAACTTATAAGGTCGCAGAACTTTATATTATTAAGCGCCTATAAATGCTTTCACGTCCAAGCAACTATAAACCTCTAAGAATCTAACATTGTCCTCTACACGCTAACAATAGAATCTCTAATACCTATGGGGTTCACTCCTCATTAACATTTAAAGCCTTAAAAGAGTCCAGATAACTTGGCGAGCCCGAGTATACTCGGGTCTCAGTGGCCCGGGTAGCTCAGCTGGTTAGAGCGCCGGGCTGTGGACCCGGAGGTCCCGGGTTCAAATCCCGGCCCGGGCCCCACGCTTCTGCTTGTTTCTCTCTATTTTAACTTTCAGTTCTAATTTATTGGGTTTGGTGGTTTAGCTTGGTTGATGTTAGGGTTGTTGATGCGACCCCGCAGGCTCAGGGGTTTAGCTCTGTATATCTTGTTGGCGGCTCTAGGGGTTATGCTATTATAGATGCTGGGCCTTCCAACGGCTCCAGTAAGGTTCTTGACTATGTTAGGAGTGCTGGTTTAAGGGTTTGCTGTATAATCTTGACTCACATACATATAGACCATGGGGGGGCTTCCGGGGTTCTCTCAAAGGAGCTAGGCGTCCCGGTCTACGTGCACCCTAGGGGTTCTAGGCATCTCGTCGACCCTAGCGTGCTCTGGGAGCAGTCTAGGCAGGCTTTGGGGCTTGTAGCTGAATACTATGGTAAGCCTACCCCAGTTGAGGAGTCTATGGTTAAAGTTCCAGGGGACGGTGACACTATAGATTTGGGAGGGGCTACTTTAAAAATAATATACACCCCGGGGCACGCCAGCCATCACATGAGCGTCTTCCTAGTAGAGGATGGCGTAATGTTTACAGGAGACTCGGGGGGAGTAGTAGTAGAAGGGGAAGTCAAAGCGCCAACAACACCCTACCCGTTCAAGCCGAAACCATACCTGGAAAGCATAGAGAGAATGCTGAGAGAGAACGTGAAGAAAGCAGCCCTAGCACACTATGGGATAACAGGAGAAGGAGCCCAATACCTCAAATGGCACTCTGAAGAAGTTAGAACATGGCTTGACGAAATAGCGAAACTAGTATCGATGGGAATAAACGACCCCCTCAAAATAGCGGAAGAACTAGCATCAAGAAATAGAAACGCTAAGATAGCCGTGAACTCTAGAATATCACATTTATACTATAACAGTGTAATGGGAATGACCAGAGCAGTGCTAGAAGGCGAATGGCCATAAACGGCCTTAAAACCCTACTTCTCCCGTAACTTCCCTGATTCTAGATATGCTTTCAAATCATATAGTCTTCCAGAGTTTCCCACCGCTCTTGAGAGCATCTTGGTTTCTAACCCACCTCATCATGAAACTTTTGTAACATTCTTTACTACAGAAAACCCATGGGGTGCTGTTTATGCAGCATGTTTTAACTATTACTGGCTGCCCCCTTAGAATCCTCCCGCAACCCGTGCATCTTATAGCTATCACGTTATTTGCCTTCAGCTGGAAGGGCAACTTTTTCACCTCTCAAGTCTTCCGCTATGATCTCAGCCACCCTCTTACCGCTCATTAACATGCCCCCGAATATGGGGCCCATTCTAGGCAGCCCGTAAACTGCACATGCAGCTATACCTGTAACATAGAGGCCCGGGGCTACCCTCCCAGCATGCTTAACTACTAGTTTTTCAGACTCTTCCGAGTATGCGGACTTCTCTCCTGCAAGGGTTATACCTAGCTCAGGTATTTTCCTCGAAGCTACAGATATAATCTCCGCATCGTGCCCTGTAGCATCCACTACAGCCTTAGCTTCAGTGTATAGGGGGTCGACGTGCATGCCGCTCATCTGGATTGGGGTCCAAATCCAGAGGATCCCAGTTATTCTCGGAGGGTCACTCCTATATATAACGTCATCAACATGGACCCCTAGAAATATCCTAGCTCCAGCATCTATAGCCTTAGATGCTAGTTTAGCTATCAAAACAGAAGGGTCTACAGTGTAAACCCCATACTCTGAAGGCTCATATCTAACACCGAACTCGCTAAGAATAGGTAAAGCCTCCTCCTGGAAAACTATCCTAGGAAGCATATTGCCCCCAGGCCCAATACCTCCCCCGAAAGAGAATCTACGCTCGAAAACTACAACTTTAAAGCCATGCTTAGCAAGATAATAGGAGGCAGTTAGCCCCGAAGGCCCGGCGCCAACTATAGCAACATCTACTTCAGAAACTTCTTCTAAATCCCTTAAAGCGCTCTTGATAATAGCCCTTCCAATATTACTCTCTCTAAGCAAATGATCCCACCAAACTGTAAACAGTAATTCTCTAGTATTTAATTCTATAGTAAACCTGGTTATTGATGCACATTAAAATCTTAAGCTATATTTCTCCTAAAGCGTTTCATTTGAACCTCACGTGACTGCATGTTCTCACAAGGCTATGTAGTTTTGGGTTTAACCTTGCAGGATTTAGAGGAGCTTATTAAATGTGAATGTGAGCTCTTTTAATGGGGGTTTGCGTGGATCTCGTATTTAAGGCTTTAGAGGTTTTGAGGGGGAGGCCTTTATGTGATAGGTGTCTTGGTAGGTTTTTTGCTAGGTTTGGCTATGGTTGGTCTAACCTGGATAGGGGTTCTGCTATTAAGAGGGTTATAGTTATGTATTATCATTGGAGGGTTAGATCGGGCGATAAGGGTGCTTTGGAGGAGTTTCTTCCTTTAGCCCCTAATATTGGAGTTGAGGCTTCAGGGCTTTATAGGCTCCTTACTGGCGCGGATCTAGAGGTTAAACCTTGTTCTCTTTGTGGCGGTAGCCTGGAGGGTTTCCTCGACAATGCCGCTACCAGTGTTGCGGGGCTTTTGAGGGTTTATGGTGTTAGGAGGTTTATTGTTGGGGCTAGGGTTGATGAGGGTATTTTGAGGGTTGAGGAGGATATAGCTTTAAAACATTCTCTAGACGGGTGGGAGTCTATTAAGAACGAGGTTAAAAGGGAGGTTGGCAAGAGGGTTGAGGCTTTAGGCTTCACAGCCGACTTTACAAGCCCCGAAGCTATGGTTATAGTAGAGTTCCCCAGCGGGGAGCTTGAAATTATAGTTAACAGTCTAATCCTAGCAGGCAGGTATTGGAAGAGGGGGAGGCTTGTGAGCCAAGCTTACTGGCCTAGTTTCGGGGGCGTTAAATACTATTCTATAGAGGAGGCTCTCACACCTCTCCTGAGGCTCGCAGAAGGCGAAAGCGTAATCCTCCACGCTGCTGGGAGGGAGGATGTAGATGCTAGAATGCTAGGCACTGGGAGGCCTGCACTAGTTGAAGTTAAAGCTCCGAGGGTTAGAGAACTAGACTTATCCCAGGTTGAGAAAGCTATTGAGGAAGCATCTAAAGGCCTTGTAGCCTTCAAGTTTGAAGGCTACGCTAACAGGGGTATGGTGAAAGTTTATAAAGAGGAGGCTGCGGTTAAGAGTAAAGTTTACAAAGCCCTCATAGCTGTGAGGGGCGGCGTAGAAGCGGGGGATCTTGCAAGGCTTGAGGAGAATCTGAAGGGTGCAACGATTATGCAGAGGACCCCCCTGAGAATATCGCGTAGGAAAAAAGATATTATGAGGGCTAAGAAAGTCTACGAAGTTAAATGCAGGGCTCTCGGCGGCCCCTTCATAGAATGCCTAATAAAAGCCTCGGGAGGCCTCTATGTTAAAGAGCTTATAAGCGGCGATAACGGGAGAACTAGGCCTAGCTTCACGGAAACACTGGGCAAGGAGGCGGCATGCCTCGAGCTTGACGTGCTACTAGTCACTCCTATAAGCTAGTATTGCGCGGAGCTCCTCATAGAAAAACCTTCTAGATCCAAGTACCTCAACTTTAAAGCCGAACTCCACAGCTAAAGCCTCGGGATTCACGGGGGACAATGTGGAATAAACCGTTAAGACTTCCCTTGAAACTTCGAAAGCATTTAGGAGAAGCTCGTACATGACCCCGGAGCCTCCCCAAGAATACTCGAGCCACTCCAGGCATTCTAGAGGCTTTCGAGGAGGCTCATCGGGAAGATAAGGGGGGTTTAAAATAGTTAGGTCCCACAAGCTGTCTAGGCATGAAAGCCCCCAACACCTTACAACATGAGCTTCCGGGGGTAAGTTTTTCCTTGAAAGCTCCACAGCATAGGGCGATATATCTATGGCTACGAGAACCGGGGGTTTGAAGAGTTTATAGGCGGCCAGGGCTAAAATGCCTGTCCCCGAGCCTACATCTACGATTTTATTGTAGACCCTACCTAGACTTTTAAGTTTCACGAGAGCATCTATGAGGAGAAGCGAGTCGTCTGAAGGGTTATATACGCATGGGTGGAGCTCTAGGGTTACCGCCCCCTCAGGCCCTAGGCTTATTTGTAGAGTTTTAAGAGATTCTCCAAGTCCTCCACTGTTAAATCTCTCACTCTCTTCCCTTCGAGCCATTTGAGGCCCCCTTCTACTCCCATACATTTGGAGATCATTTTAGAAGCTTTCTTATTCCTCCCCGAGAAAAGGCATCTAGAGATTTCCTCGAATGCTTCGTCCCCCTCTGCCCATTCTTTAACTCTTGATAGCTCCACGACAGCCCCGTCAACTTCAGGCTGGGGGTAGTAGTAGCTTCTATGTATCAAGCCTACTATTCTAACTTTGAAGTATCTCCTTACTAGTAGTGTGAGCCTCCCATAGTCGGGGCTCCCAGGCTCTGCCACTATCCTAGAGGCTAGTTCTTTTTGGACTCCCAGGATGGAGTAAGTTATATTGTTATTCTCAGCTATAGCTCTTAAAATAACGCTTGAAATATTGTATGGGGTGTTAGAGTATAATACTTTAAGGCTTGTAGCTCTAGAGTAGCTGACCCCATCGCCTATGATTATGGAGACGTTCTCCGGGGCTATGCTCGATAAGTGCCGTGCAAGACTCCTATCAACTTCTACAGCAACTATTCTAGAAGCTATATCTGCGACGTGAAGGGTGAGGGCTCCAAGGCCGGGGCCCACCTCAACCATGTCCCTGTGTGGAGCCCTTGATAGGGGCTCTAGGAAGAGCTTGACCCCCCTGGGGTCTACTAGAAAGTGTTGTCCCAAGTATTCCCTAGGCTTTACCCCCAGCTTCTTAAGGTGTCTTAGGGTCCACTCTAGAAGATTCTCCTGTTTAAACATTAAACTTATTGTGAAGCACCCGCTTTCCGGAAATATGCCCTCTTAACCTTACTTAGATAGTCCAGGTATGGAGTGTCGGGGTTTGAAGGTTCTATGAAGAGGTAATACTTAGCTTCCCCCCTTATCTCCTCAGCTATTTTCTCTGAAAGAGCTGTTAGAGGGTCTATTTTAAGCACTTTCTTAACCTCATCAAAACTCTCGAAAGGCTTCTGCCTCCTCCTGTCGAGGAACGTTGAGAGCACTTTCTTACCTACTCCCTTGAAGAGTTCGAGAGTGTGGAGTCTCACGTTTATAGCGTCGGCTATGTTGAAGAATTCAATGTATATGCGCTCGTCAGCTTTTATAATGGCTTTTACAGCCTCTGTAAGGTTACTCTTAGCTATGTCTGTTAACTCCTCATACTTGAGGGGGCTCGGGGGGACTACTAGTATTGACGAGGGGAGGCCTTTATCCTCAGCTATCCTGGAGAGCTCGATGGGGGAGTCTACGAGTAAGGCCCAGCCCCCCTCCTCTTGTATCATCACTTTTAAAGATTCCAGACCCCACTTATCTAGGGGCGTGAGAGGATAGCAGTATACCATCTTCTCAGGGCCCGGGAGGCATGCTAGGACCACTACAGTCTTCTTAACCTTCTGGCCTTTCCAGTCCACTGGTTGAATTATAGTCCTCAGGACGCTCCTTGCGAGAGTGACTCTCTGGAGAACCTCTACGTCTCCAAGGGGTATTCCATCTATTAAAGTGAACCTCCTAACCCCTATAGCTTGAGCTATAGGCCTATCCTTATGCTCTTTATGAGGGTCGCTGTAAAGGCCTTGGGGGATATAGTCTAAGATAATCCCCTCAACCTCAACGGCCGCTGGGTGCTGGGACCTTAGCCCTTGAAGCCTCCCAGACCCCCTTTCAAAGCCCTCCGACTCCAAATTTTAACCCACCGCTAGCTCCATATAAACCATTATTTGGGGAGTGCTTAAATTTCAAATTACGTCTCGCCCCGGCTGGAGCAGAAGCTCTTCAATATTGACAGGATATTATCTATGAGCTCCGGATCAAATTTCAAGTCTTTCTTCATAGAAAGTATAGATCTAACCTCGCCCTCAGTTTCAGGGCACATGTTGAGAAGGTTGGCTATTACATCTTCGTTTAAACCCAGCTTAGACAAGCTCTCAAAAGCCTTCCTAGCCTCCTCCCCGCTCTTGGAGGCGTATAGTAGGAGGTAGTTCCATGTCCTCTCATGTATCTCCCCTATCCTGTCCTGGCCTTCCATCCTCGACTTTAAAGCTTCTCTAGCCTCATAGACTGTTATGTATTTCTTCCTTATAATACGCCTGTCCAAGGATCCCCCTCCGAGAGCCCCTCTAGTTAGAGCTTTGCTGTTTTAGGGGTTTGAGATGGACTGGAGACACGTAGAGGATTTTCCTCTTATCTCCGAGATATACTTCTATCTCGTAAGCTTCCCCCCTCTTACCTGTTATGGTGCCTGTTAGCCCATGGTATCTCCTATGAGGCATGGCTTTATGGTAGCTGGAGTTTATCACTATAGCCACTTTATCCCCTACATTATACTCTCTCAATAGGGAGCTCAGCCTCGGGATAGACCCTTTCTCTCTAACGTTTTTCCTTAGGAGTTTCCTAGTTCTATTCCTATACCCTCTGGGCGCCTTAACCATAAGTCTACACCCTGAGGCTTCAGATTTCCCTCACACCTATTATATTTTAATAGTTTCCAGTCTGGACTTTTCACATTGGGTGCTTACTGTAAGTTTAACGGTGGGCTTGAAATGGAAAAGTTGAGGCTCATCCTCGTAGGCGTTGAGGGGGCGGTTAATATGGGGATGATAGCTAGGCTAGCGGATAACTTCTCTGTAGACGAGTTTTACATAGTCAGCCCGGTGGCTAGCGTTGAGGAAGCTTTAGAATACGCTGCTAGGGCGGCAGATAGGCTTCGGGGGGCTCGCATAGTTTCAAGTCTAGAAGAGGCTCTCGAGGGAGTCAGCTTATCAATATGCACTTCAGCCCTAGCTTCGAGAGAGGATATTCTAAGAATACCTGTGAAGCCCCAGGAGGCTGCAGAGCTAGCGGCATCAGTGAAAGGTACTGTAGCCCTAGTTATGGGGAGGGAGAGTGTAGGCCTCACGAGACTAGAGATTAGCAAGTGCACAATACTAGCAACTATAGAAGCTAGCCCTAAATACCCGGAGCTCAACCTCTCAAACGCCACCGCCATAATGCTATACGAGCTGTTCAAAGTTAGGGGGAAGCCGCACTATGTTGAAGAACCGGCAGACCCGAGCCTCATAGGGCTTATAGAAGCCTATGCTAGATCCCTAGCGGAACTCCTACTAGCTGATAAGAGGAGGGTTGAAGAAGTAGCGCTAGCCTTTAGAAGAGTCGCAGCTAAGAACATAGTTCACAGGAAAGAAGCGGAGAACATAGTGTTAATCTTGTCCAAAGCCTATAGGAGGCTGGGCAAATGTAAAGCTGAACCCGTTCATGAGCAAGCTTCAAACACTCAGTAACTAGTATCTACTCTAGAAGCGGGAGAGGCGGGACAGCAAAATAGTATATAAGACTTGGTATTTTATTGTTTCTTGGGGGTCTGTTTGGCTTTAGAGTTGAGGCCTGAGTGGAAAAAGTTTAGGTATAGGGGTAGGAGTTTAGAGGAGCTTATGAAGATGCCTCTTTCAGAGCTAGCTAAGCTCCTACCTTCTAAGCAGAGGAGGAGGCTTTTGAGGGGGTTTACGCCCGCCCAGCAGATACTTTTGAGGAAGATTAGGAGGGCTAGGAGGCAGGCTGCTGAGAAGGGTCTTGATAAGGCTCCCCTTATTAAGACTAGGGTTAGGGATATGATCATACTTCCCGAGATGGTTGGTTTAACCGTGGCAGTTCATAATGGTAAAGAGTATGTGCCTGTAAGAATAGTTCCTGAAATGATAGGCCATTATCTTGGAGAGTTCGCCCCCACTTGTAGGATTGTCCAGCACGGGGAGCCCGGGTTAAAGGCTACTAAGAGTAGCCTCCACCTCTCAGGCCAGAAGTGACGGTGTTGAGGGTTGCCTGAGTGGAGCTACTCTCTCAAATTTAGGGATGAGGCTAGAATAGCTAAAGCTATGATGTGGGATGTGCCTGTTCACCCTAAAGTTATGAGGGAAGTATGTGAAGCTGTAAGGGGTATGAAAGTTAAAGAAGCTAAAGAATACCTGAGGAGGGTTATAGATAAAGTTGAGCCTGTCCCCTTCAGGAGGGCTCACCGTGAACAAGCCCATAAGAGGGGTCTCGCAGATAAGTGGGGCTGGCCTGCGGGGAGGTATCCTGTTAAAGCTGCTAGATATATTTTAAAGTTACTGGATAATGTTGAGAATAACGCTGAAGTTAAGGGTCTTGATGTGGAGAGGATTAAGATAATTCACATAGCTCCCCATAAGGGTCTCACGATTAAAAGGTGGATGCCGAGGGCTTTCGGGAGGGCTACTCCAAGATTTAGAGTTACTAGTCACGTTGAAGTTATAGTCTCGGAGGGCGATTAGCTCTGACTAAGATTAAGAAGTATTTCTTGAACCAGTCTATCCTAAGGGTTAAGGTTGACGAGTATCTTGCTCACAACTTCTACGAGGCGGGCTATAGCGGGGTTCACATAGTTAAGACTGCTCTAGGAGCTAGAGTGCACATTTACGCTGAGAGGCCAGCTTTAATAATAGGGAGGAGGGGCTCTACTATAAGAGACCTCCAGAAGATACTAGCGACAGTATTCGGTATGGAAAACCCGCAGATAACAGTGAGCCAGCAAGAGAACCCCGAGCTTAACGCTAGGATCCAAGCTTTCAGGGTCGTGAGGCTCATAGAGAGGGGTTTCCACTTCAGGCGTGTAGCGTTCGCAGTGCTTAGGAGGATAATGGCTAATGGAGCTTTAGGGGTAGAGATAACAGTTAGCGGTAAGCTAGTAGCTGAGAGGGCTAGGTTCGAAAAGTATAGGGAAGGTAAAGTGTATAAGGCGGGCCATGTTGTTGATGAGCTCGTGGATAAGGCTGTAGCCTACGCGAGGCTCCCAAAGGGCGTTATAGGTGTTGAAGTTTTAATAGTGAAGCCTGGAACACCCCCAGACCATGTTAGGGTTAGAGAAGCTGGGGAGGTCAAAGAGTTCGTAGCTAAGGTTAGGGAGGAGGTTTTAGCTAAAGGCTTCAAGGCCCCGGAGTTTGAAGAGTTAGAGGGGGTCCTGGAGGAGGCTGAAGAGGTAGAGTTGGAGGAGGTTGATGAAGTTGGCTCCCAAACATAAAGTCAGAGCTAAGGATTTAAGGAATATGAAGCCAGAAGATAGGGAGAAGATTCTTAACGAGTTCACCCAGGAGCTTATAAAATTGAGATATCAGGCTTCCATAGGTGTGTTGAAAACCCCGGGGAAGCTTAGGGAGCTCAAGAGGAATGTTGCGAGGATCTTAACAATAATGAGGGAGGAAGCTAGGGGCGGAAAGTAGGGTTGAAGATTTCTAAGTCAAACATTTTATGCCACGAGCTCATAGGCTTAAAGGCTAGAATCCTCAGCCACCCCGACCCGGGCTTGAAGGGGGTTGAGGGGGTTATAGTTTGGGAGTCTCCTAGGACTCTTCAACTAGGCTTAGGCTCTAGGAAGATTACAATACTTAAGCCTGGCTCTATACTCTTAATCCAGATGCCTGAAGGTGAGTGGGTTAAAGTTAAGGGTGACGAGCTCTTGGGAGGACCCTTCGATAGGGCTAAAAGGATGGTTAGAGGTGAGGGGTGTAGTGCCGGCTTTTAAGCTAGTTAAAAATCTGAAAGTTCCAGGGGTTGAGCCTCCTAGAGAGGCGTGTAAAGACCCTAACTGCCCTTGGCACGGGACTTTGAAAGTTAGAGGGTTGATTCTCGAGGGTTTTGTTGAGAAAGCTAAGGCTAGGAAGATGGCTGTTGTTAGGCACGATTACTTGTATTATTCTGAGAAGTATAAGAGGTATGAGAGGAGGATGAGCAAGATACACGCTCACATCCCAGAATGTATAAAAGTGGAGCCCGGCCAGAAAGTGGTCATAGGGGAGTGCAGGCCCATAGCTAAGACTGTTAAATTCGTAGTGCTAGGTGTTAAGGGGTAGAGGGCTATGGCTGGTAAGAGGAAGTATTTGATAACAGCTCCGAGGGGTAAGGTTAACGAGGGGCTCCAGGTAGGTAGCTATGTCGCTGTAGCCGATAATAGTGGGGCTAGGGAGGCTATGATAATAAATGTCCCACTATTAAAGACTAGGCTTAGGAGAGTCCCCTTCGCCGGAATCGGGGATCTCGTGATAGTCTCGATCAAGAAAGGGACGCCCCAGCTTAGAAAACAAGTCACATATGCTGTAGTCATAAGGCAGAGGAGGCCCTTCAAGAGGCCTGATGGTGTCTGGGTCTCCTTCGACGACAACGCTGTCGTCTTAGTGAACCCTGACGGCACCCCTAGAGCTAGCGAGATTAGAGGGCCCGTAGCTAGGGAAGCGGCGGAAAGGTGGCCTAAAGTGGCTAAACTAGCGACAATGATAGTTTAGGTGGTGCGCATGCCTAGACTAACAGCTAGTAGACAGCCGAGAAAACAGAGGCTCGCACTCCTGGAAGCGCCTTTACATGTGAGGCAGAAGCTCATGGCAGCCCCGCTGAGCCCGGAGCTTAGGGAGAAGTATGGGGTGAGAAACATGCCTGTGAGGAAAGGGGATAAGGTTAGGATAGTGAGGGGGGACTTTAAGGGTCGCGAGGGCTCTGTTGTTAAAGTAGATTTGAGGAGGCTTAGAATATATGTTGACGGCGTCACTATAAAGAAACTAGATGGGACGCCCAGGTTCGTCCCCATACACCCCTCTAAGGTCGTGATAGTCTCTTTAAGCCTTAAAGATAAGAGGAGGAGGGCTATGATAGAGAGGAAGACGGGGGCGGAGGTTAAGGAGGAGGCTGAAACAGTTAAGCCTGAAACTACCCAAGAGACTCCTGGAAGCCCGGCTAGCGGGGGTGTTGTGAGTGGGTAGAATGGGTGGTAGTAAGCATCTCAAGGCTTTAACAGCCCCGGAGTTCTGGCCTATACTTAGGAAAGAGTATAAGTGGACTGTGAAGCCTAGGCCTGGCCCCCACTCTGCTAGCATGAGTATACCTTTACTTTTAATAGTGAGGGATGTTTTAGGGTACGCTTTAACAGCTAGAGAAGCTAGGAGGCTCATAGCTGAGGGTCATTTTAAGGTTGACGGTGTCGTTAGGAGAGATTATAAGTTCCCCGTAGGCTTCATGGATGTTATAGAGATACCTAAGACAGGAGAGGTTTACAGAATGCTACCTTATCCAGTTAAATTCTTCAAGCTCGAGCCTATACCTGCTGGCGAGGCTGCGGTAAAGCCTCTTAGAATAGAGAATAAGACCACGGTGAAAGGGGGCCACCTACAGCTTAACCTCTTCGACGGCAGGAATGTAATCGTTAGAGTGGGAGATCCGAGAAACCCTGTCGAGGACGTTTACGAAACCATGGGGACCCTAATAGTTACTATACCAGGCTTGGGGGTTAAAGGCTACATAGGCCTAGGGGAGGGTAAAATAGCGATAGTTGTTGGAGGGAAAGCTGTAGGCAGGGTCGGCGTTATTAAATCTATAACATGGGGTTGGAGGAGGGAGTCTACTGTGGTTACTCTTGAAGACGCTAGGGGTAGCGTCTTCCAGACGAGCTTAAACTATGTTTACGTGATAGGGGAGGATAAGCCCCTAATAAAACTACCTGAGGGTGCGTGGAAGTGAGCGCCCTAACGCCGGAGGTTGTCGAGAAAGTATTGGAGGAGTGGAAGAAGCATCCAATGAGGAAGCCTAGGATATCTAAGGTAACCCTTAACATGGGGATAGGGCAGGGCGGCGAGAAGCTAGCTAAAGCCTTGAAAGTCCTAGAACAGTTGACGGGGCGGAAGCCTGTCCCTAGGAGGGCTAGGAGAACCATAAGAGACTTCGGCGTGAGGAAAGGGGAGAATATAGGGGTCATAGTTACTTTGAGGGGTGAAGATGCTATGAACGTTTTAAGGAAAACCCTTGAAGCCATAGGCTACAGGATCAAAGCTTCAAGCTTAGACAACTATGGGAACGTGTGTTTCGGCATACCAGAGCATATTCAAATCCCCGGGATGAGGTATGACCCGGAGATAGGCATATTCGGCCTAGACGTCTGCATAACAATCCAAAGGCCAGGCTACAGGGTAGCTCTGAGGAGGAGGGCTAAGAGGAGGATCCCGGAGAGGCACAGGGTTACGAGGGAGGAAGCCATGGTGTTTTTAAGCCAGAATCTAAGAATAACGTTTACATAGGGGGTGCTTGGAGCTGGCTAAGTTTAAACCTCCAAAGCCCAAGACTATGGGTAGGGGGGCTCAGAAATGTCAGAGATGCGGCACGAGAGACGCTGTTATACAAAAGTACAACCTATACCTTTGCAGGCAGTGCTTCAGGGAGATAGCTTACGCTTTAAATTTCAGGAAATACTCTTAGGGTGACAGCTGATGGTTATGATGGACACTCTTGCTAACGCGCTTGCAACCATAAAAAACTGTGAAGCTAGAGGTAAGAGGGAAGCCCTCATAATGCCAGCTTCGAAGCTAATAGCTGAAGTCTTAAGAGTAATACAGAAAGAAGGATACATAGGGGATTTCGAGTATATAGACGACGGGAGATGGGGGAAATTCAGAGTACAACTCCTAGGAAGGATAAACAACGTAGGAGTAATAAAACCGAGGACATCAGTTAAATACGTGGACCTAGTAAAACTACCAGAACACCTGAGAAAATACCTAGTAAGCAGAGACATGGGGATACTAATACTAACAACAAACCAAGGAGTAATGTCCCACAAAGAAGCCATAGCCAGAAAAATAGGAGGAATAGCAATAGCATACGTCTACTAAACCTTAAAAACAAACCCCCAAAGAAACCAGCCTAACCCCTTATAAACCCTACACGCCTAAATAACCTTGTGGCGGATGCCCCCTAAGCATCCGCGCGGGCACGCTAACCCCAACCCGAGGGGGCTTAAACCCGCGGACGCAACAAGGGGGGCATAGAGTGATAGAAGAAACCATAAAAGCCCAAGAGACGGCAAACCTCAGGGAGACCCCCTGAGGTAAGCCCTCTCAAGGGCTCTAAGGTTTCTTCTATCACTCTAAACCCCTCTTAAAGCGTCAACGAGTTTAAGCCCTCTCACCGGGCCCGGGGGGCAAGGTTAGCGTGCTTCTAGAAATGCTTAGGGGGCATCCGCCTCCTATTAATAATTGTAAGCTTAAGTGTTCATAGTTTCTTCTCTGTTTTATGGGATCGCCTTCCATATTGTTAGGAATATTATTAGGCTTATGATATAGTGGATTATTAGGCTTGTTATGGTGAATGGTATTGTGATCTTCATCCATTCGTGCCACATTACTTTTCTTCCTAGGGTTCTCTCAGCTAGTACTAGTGATAGGTATAGTGCTGGGGCTCCAGCTATTGTTGCATTGCTCCCTAGGGTTCCCGACCATGCTGTGGCCCATAGGTGGGGCCATGAGTCTATGCCGTGTTCTGTTGCAGCTTGTTTTAGTGTTACGAGTGTTGCGAGTATTATAGCGTCGTGCTCCACTATTGCCGACAGGGATGCTACGACCCAGTATACTACTGTGTAGGAGGTTGCTAGCGAGCCTACTAAGTATCCTGATAGGATCCCTGCAACACTTCCTATCCAGCCCCCTACTTCGAGCCCCTTGACTAGGCTGAATAGTGAAGCATAGAATATGACGACTTTCCACTCCATGTCTCTAAGCACTTCCTCGAAGCCTGGTATTCTGTTGAGCCTTATTCTTAGGATTTCAAGGGTTAACGCTGTAGCTACGGCTGCAGACATGGATATGGCTCCTAGGGGGACGTCGCCTAGCATTGGCCTTATAGATGCCAGGGCTATGAACAATAGGAACCCGGCTATAGAGCACGCCGCCGTCACTCTATCCACTTCAGGCTTCTCCAGGTTTAAACCGGTTAGGGGCACATTGCGTAGCCTCCCAAACCATATACGGTAGAATACGGCTAACGTCAGGATATACGATAATGTTAAGAGGGGGAAACTGCCCGGGATCCCCCTAAACCATATGAAATCCAGGAACTCCGCCCCCGCGACACTGTGGAGCATCTGCGGCGGCAAGTCCCCTAGAAGGAGGGCTGTGCCCATGTAGTTAGCCGCTAAACCCACAATCATAGCTGCGAGTAGAGGGTTTTGCCTAAGTTTTCTAGCGGTTTCAACAGCTAGGCCTCCGAAGAGTAGTATGACGAGGACGTTATCCACAAACATAGTTACGAAGGCCGCTATTAAAGTTATAGTTAAGAGGAGCTGGCCGTAGCTCGCCGACCTTTTAACTGCGAGATACACGAGATACTCTGGAATCCTCGACTTTGAAAGATAGCCTGAGAGAGTCCACATACCTATAAGTATCATTATAACATTCCAGTCTACAGCCTTGAAAGCGTCGAAAAAACCATAATTCTCCGAGAGAACCGCTAAGGCTATAACGCCGGCTAAGGCAATAAGACCTCTCTCCAGAGGCACAAATATTATAGCTAATATCGTTGCTAAAACTATTACCAAAGCAACATAATCCACTACGGACACCTAAATTCCAGTTAAAACCTAAATTTTCACCCCCTAAAAGCTTAACCCAGAATAAAGATAATGCTTTAAGATAGATTACGCTTCGACACCGAGACTCCTATCGCCAGCACCCCCAAACCTGGAATTATGAAGTACATGTAGTCGAGCTTAGTGTATAAAGCTAGACAATATACTGGAACATCAGGGTGCAGACTTTAACGAAAGCCACCCCCTGCTCCAACGCTATATACAATACCTTCTCTTATAGCCAGCTCTACAGTCTTGCCGGTAGCTAGCATGGGATCCATAATTATGGAAACTCCTCTCAAACCTTAGAGCTCTCAAATAGAAAACGTCTACTGAAACACCCCCAGCATCTTCCCTCCTCTTAGCAGATTAAAACTATAGGAGCCTCCCTATAGACGGCTTGGAACCCCTCGAGGAGGCTCTGGAAGGTCTAACTCTGAGCCATAGCGTTAAGAGGGGTCTCCACTGTAACAGGTTTTACTCTAACTCTCTGGAGACTTTAATAGCGAGTATTACGCTAGTCTCATAAAATCCCTGAAATCCTTTAATCCACTATTCTTATCCCTGAGAGCTCTTAAAACACGCTTAGCCGCAGGGAGCTTCTCGGAAATCATGGAAACACCGCTAAACAAGAGCCTTCCCATAGCTGTGAGTGTTGAACCTTAAAACTAACATGAACCCTTGGGCGTCCTCTCATCCTTATATGATGGGGTGTCAATTAGTATTAATTTAATAGGTGCGGTTAAGAATCCTAAGATGGTGTTAGTGTTGGCGTTCCCTAAAGACTTCCTATTCGGCTTCTCAGAGTCTGGCTTCCAGTTTGAAATGGGCCTTAAGGGTTCTGAAGATCCTAATAGCGATTGGTGGGTTTGGGTTCGCGATTTTGAGAATGTTATTAGTGGTGTTGTGAGCGGGGACTTGCCGGAGGATGGTGTTGGCTACTGGAACCTCTACACTCTCGACCATGAGTTAGCTGTTAAACTGGGGATGAACTGCGCTAGGATTGGTGTTGAATGGAGTAGGGTATTCCCTAAGCCTACATATGATGTTAGGGTTGACGTGGAGAGGGGTGAGGCGGGCAATATAACCTTTATAGATGTTGACTATAGGGCTTTAGAAGAGCTAGACAGGATGGCTAATAGGGAGGCTGTGGATCATTATCGCAGTATTTTGAGCGATTGGAGGGGGAGAGGTGGTAGAGTAATAGTTAACCTTAACCATTTCACTCTACCCTTATGGCTCCACGACCCGATAGCTGTTAGGAAGCAGGGGCCTGGCAAGGCCCCTTCAGGGTGGCTTAGCAGCTCTGCAGTCGTGGAGTTTGCCAAGTACGCTTCCTATATAGCTTGGAAGTTTGACGACCTCGTAGATTACTATAGTACTTTAAACGAGCCTACTATAGTCTATATTGCCGGGTATCTCAACGCTAAATCAGGGTTCCCTCCGGGCTACATTAGTTTCGATGCTGCTAGGGAAGCAGCTGAGAACCTAGCGGAGGCTCACGCGAGAGCCTACGAGGCTATTAAGAAGATGTCAAAGAAGCCTGTAGGCTTAATAAACGCTACTATGGCCGTAGAGCCTGTAAGCCCCGATTACGCTGGGCTAGCTGAGCTAGCCAGCTCTATAATCAACTACCCCATCTTAGACGCTGTGACTACAGGAGGGTCTATCATAATCGGGGAGAGGAGAGACCTAGCTGGTAAGCTGGACTGGGTTGGTGTCAACTATTATAGCAGGGCTTTAATCAAACCTGACAGCCCACCTTTAGGGTTCAAACTAGTGGAAGGCTACGGGTTCAACTGTGGCGGTGCAACATCGCTGGCGGGCAGGCGTTGCAGCGATTTCGGCTGGGAAGTCTACCCTGAGGGTTTATATAAGGTTTTACTAGAAGTGTGGAGGAGGTACGGGCTAGAGGTCATAGTTACTGAGAACGGCGTAGCAGATAAAGAGGATATTATTAGGCCTAGGTTCGTCGCCTCCCACATAGCTATGACAGCTAAAGCCTTGAAAGAAGGGGTCAAAGTTAAAGGATACCTCCACTGGGCTCTAACAGATAACTATGAGTGGGCTCAGGGGTTCAAAATGAGGTTCGGCCTAGCTAAAGTAGACTATGAGACTAAGAAGAGGAAGCTAAGACCCAGCTCTCTAATATTCAAGGAGATAGCGGAAAGCAGAGAAATCCCCGAGGACCTGGAGGATGTTCAATAGCCTATACTGTAAAATTCGCTTACTGCATGTCAAACCCTACGGGCTCTCTCTTCTAAAGTCCTAACCAGTTTAACGTGGTCACTACAGTATGTTTTAATTAAAGGCAGCCAAAGCAGGAAGCATATAATCCAAGCTAGTGTAGTCGTTATTAAAGCGTAGTAATACGCGTCTGCCCCCTCTACGCCCATGCTCTTATAGGCTACTATAAGGGAGCCTCCAAGGAAGGGGGCTATAGATGCACCTATTCTATCAGTTACATTGAACACCGCGTAGACAGTAGCTCTATGTTCTGGTAGGGTAGTCTCGCTTATCATAGCTGTAACGTTAGGGCCAGGCCAGGCTACTGGGATGAAGGTTATGAAAGCGAAAAGCATGAGGGGCAGTAGCGCCTCCAGGCTAGTTTCCCCATATGGGTAATTGTAGCTTATTAGGGTTAACACTAAGACTAGGCCGCACACTATTCCTATAACAGGCACGTATATTCTAGAGTTGAATATCCCCCTGCTTTTCATAAAGTCGGATAGCGCGCCCCCTATAATTGTGCCAGTGAAGATCCCTAGACCCGCCGACATTACTACTAGCGTAGCGGTAGACTCCGGGAGCCCCCACCTAACGCCCATGTAAGTCACCGACCAGAAGACTATAGTGCCCCAAGGTATTGTTCCGGGTATACCTTGAAGATACAGGAAGATTATCGTGTAGGTTCTCCTCAACTCTCCCGCCAGCTCTCGGATCCTAATCTTATACTCATAACTGTAGCCCGCCTCATAGAGCTTCTTGATTTCAGGCTCAGACATGCCTAGCCTAACGCCCTTTAAAGCTTCGTATATTATGGGAGCTACGAGTATTAGAGGTATCGACGTGACTAGAAAGGGGATTCTCCAGCTCTCTCTTGCGAAAACGCCGGCTATAAGCATTCCCCCTAAGACGCCCAAGCCTATGGAAAGTGCCGCGATCGCGTAAACAGTTCCCCTACGCTCCCTCGGCGCTATATCCGCGAGTAGAGAGTTGAGGAGGGGGTAGCTCCCGAAAATGCCTATTCCACTGAGAGTCCTAGCTATTAGAAGCTCATAGTAGTTCCTGGAGAAAGCCGTCAAGAGAGTGGGCACGGCCCCCATGAGTATCACGGCTGTAAATAAGAGTCTCCTATCAAACTTGTCGCCCAGGTAGCCCCAAACTATGGACGATAGAGAGCCCACGATTACAGGCATGAAACCTAGGAGGCCCGCGTAGAGTTCCCAGGCTTCCCCCCCTATTATCATGCCCTCCTCTCTGAGGACTGGTATTAGGGGGACTAGGAGGTTCTGTTCGGAGTTTAAAATAGCAATGCCGGCCATCATTATTATAATAGCGAATAATGTAGTCATAAGGTTTCCCCCGGGTTTCACCGCGTCTCTGTGGTGTTTAATAGGTATTTAAAATTTAAATATTCCCTGGCTGGCTTATAGCGGGAAGGTGGAGGCTTGAGTTACTATGGTTAAGATAGCTATTATCGGTGCTGGTAGTGCTGCGTGGTCTTCTAGAATACTGGTAGACCTTATACTCACCCCTAGTCTTTACGGTAGCGAGGTCGCCTTGATGGACATAAATGAGGATAGGCTTAACTTGATCTACGGGTTTTCCGTGAGATATGCTCGGGAGTATGGTGCTAACATTAGGTTCACTAAGACAATGGATAGGAGGGAGGCTATTAGGGATGCTGATTTCGTTGTTAACGTGGCACTGGCTAAGGGCCACGGGTTTTATGGGAGGCTTATAGAGATTTCCGAGGCTCACGGCTATTATAGGGGTATTAACAGTGTTGAGTGGAACATGGTTTTAGACTATTACACGATACTGGGCTATTACCAGTTTAAACTAGCTTTAGACATAGCTAGGGATATAGAGGAGCTCTCTCCAGGCGCGTGGCTTATACAAATAGCTAACCCCGTGTTCGAGGCCACAACACTCGTAAGCAGGGAGACTAAAGTTAAAACTATAGGGTTATGCCATGGCCACCTAGACTATGTGAACCTAGTTAAAACTCTAGGGTTAAACCCTGAAGACGTCGATGTCGAAATGATAGGCTTCAACCATGTCATATGGCTTACAAAGTTCAAGTATAGGGGCGAGGACGCCTACCCCCTCATAGACGAGTGGATAGCCGGGAAGGCTGAAGAGTACTGGAGGGAATGGAGGAAGAGCCAGTGGAACCCCTTCGACATACAAATGTCCCCCGCGGCCGTAGACATGTATAGGGTTTACGGTTTATTCCCCATAGGTGATACTGTGAGAGGGGGGACATGGAAGTACCATTGGAACTTTGAAACGAAACAGTACTGGTATGGGCCCCTGGGGGGCCCCGACTCTGAAATAGGGCGGGGCATTTACCTAGCGTTCCTTGATATGGGGCTTGCGACGCTTAGGGAGGCTCTAGCAGACCCCTCGAAGCCCCTGGCGAACACTGTCCCGCCTGTTATGAGCGGGGAGACCCTAGTGCCCCTGATAGACTCTATGGTTAACGATAAGCCCGGCACCTACCAGGTTAACGTGCTCAACGGCGACTCCATACCGGGGATACCTTCAGATGTGGCTGTCGAGATGCCGGTAATAGTTGACGGTAGGGGCGTTCACAGGCTTAGCTTCAACCAGCTACCTCCTAGGATAATGAAGTATGTTATGATACTCAGGCTTATGAGGGCTGAATGGGCTCTCCAAGCATTCAAAGAAGGGGGTAGGGATTCCCTGTTCGAGTGGCTTATAATAGACCCTAGGACGAAATCCACGAGCCAGGTTAACAATGTTATAGACGCTGTTTTAAAAGCTCCAGGTAACGAGGAGATGGCTAGACACTTCTCCTAGATCTTATCTAGGAAGGGGGTTACATGTAGGAGCTCTACGGGGATAACTTTAAACCCCTCAGCGTAATCCAGCTTGGCGAGCTTACCGTAGAGGGCTGCGTAAACACTTACAATAAACTCTACGAGGGCCCTATCTTTAAACTGGCTCTCGTGCTTAAGCAGAGCCTCAATTTTAACATTTATGGTTTCACCGACATCTCGAAACACATTAGGGTTACTCGTATAGTAGAGAGCTGCGAATCTAGGGGTGAAAGCTTCCAACCCCTCTCTAATATCAACATCATTAACATGAGGTAGCCCGGAAAGTATTAACGCTTCCAGAGTAGCTCTCCCCGTAACGATATGGTCACTGTGGGCCTCATAGGGAGCGTAAGGGTCTGGGGCTAAGACTACTGAAGGTTTAAGTTTCCTAATATAAGTTATAATTCTACTCCTAACGCTTAAAGTATCTGAAAGCTCCGCATCCCTAAAGTCAAGCCAGTAAATACTTTTCACGCCGAGGAGTTTAGCCGCCTCAGCCTGCTCCCTCCTCCTAATAGAAGCTAAAAACTCAGGGTACACGCTCTTATCTGTAGTGCCGAGCCTGCCGTCTGTCACTGTTAAATAATAAACGTCGAAACCCCTAGATGTTAAAGAAGCTATAGTCCCCCCAGCTCCTAAATCGCAATCGTCAGGGTGGGGCTGAACGCAGAGGAAAACATTATGTATGTCGAAAACCCTGTTAATATCCGGGTAAAGTAGAGAAACTATATACTTTAGAGACTCCTCAAAAGATAAGCCTTTAACGCTATCCAAGAGACCCTTAGAAACTTCCGGAAAGCCCATCCTTAGTCCCCAAGTGTTAGTTAATGTAGTGGATTAAAAACTTCACCTAGGAGCTTCAAAGTCCATCCTTTAACGCAAAAATGGAATATGCTGGAAGCGTGGCGCCGCGGCCGGGATTTGAACCCGGGTCACGGGCTTGACAGGCCCGCATACTGGTCCAGGCTATACTACCGCGGCTTCCAGTCTAGCTTGTTTAGGTGCCGGGGTTTAAAGGTTTTAGCTCTCCCCGCTATATATTTTTTCTAGTTCCCTTATGAGCCTCCAGTTTGCTTCTATATTCTCCTCTATTGTTTTCACGTCTTCTTCTGTTATGTGGGCGAATCTTCCCTGTAGTTTCAGGTATTCTGCTATGGGTTTTCTCCTGGCTTTATCCGTGTATGGTTTACTGGGGGGGCTTATTGTTAGTTTTCCTTCCCCGTATTCCCATAGTATCCAAGCTCCTGTTTCTATGGCTAGTTTAGCTATGTGGACTGTCTTTTCAGAGTCGAACCTCCAGCCTGGGGGGCATGGCGAGTGTAAGTGTATTAGTTTGAAGCCCCTGATTTTAGCTGCTTTCTCTAGTTTCGCCGCGAAATCTGTTGGGTAGCCTACTGAAGCTGTGGCTACATAGGGGACTTTATGCATTAGCATTAGGAGGGCTATGTCTTTCCTCTCTTCAGTCTTCCCTATGATAGGGCTTGTTGTAGTTCGGGCTTTCCACATTGTTGTCCCACTAGCTTGAACTCCAGTATTCATATAGGCCTCGTTATCGCTAACTATAACAAGTATATCCTCGTTCCTCACAGCAGCCCCGCTTAGAGTAGCGAATCCTATGTCGGCAGCGCCCCCATCGCCCGACCAAACGATTGTAATACTGTCAACCCCTAGGATGTCATGGGAAGCTTTAAGGCCCGAAGCTACAGCAGCGGCTGAAGCGAAAGGCACGTGGAGTAGAGGCATGTCGATACCTGCCTTAGGCCAGTTACCAGCTATTATACTCGTGCACCCCGCCGGCACTACGAGGACAGCTTTCTCTCCTAGAACGCTGCCTACAACCCTTAACCCCATGTTGTGCGGGCAGCCCATGCACGCCGGGTTCCCGGGGAGTATGCCTTTAACCTTAGATAATGCAAGCCTTTGAAGGCTCACTTACCACCCACCTCCATCCATGGCATGTACCACTCGGGCCTAGACCATCCTTCTATAGAGCCGTACTCGTACTCCTCTATGAAAGCCTTGATTATACTATAGAAATCTTCGGGGCCCACATCCACCCCTCCAATTCCAGCTATAACGTTTTTAACTGGAGCCTTGCCTTCGAGGGCTGAAGACACTTCTAACCCTAAAATCCCCCTATGGCCCATAGATACAGCCCTATCAACAGCTAGAAAGGCCTTAGCGCTCTGAGATATCTCGCGGAGTTCTTCCCACGGGAACGGCCTGAAGAACCTAACCCTTAGAAGGCCCACATTATAGCCCTCGTCCCTAAGCTTCTCAACAGCCTCTTTCGCATCCCCGCTCCAAGCCCCCATAGTCACCACTATGTAATCAGAGTTTTTAGCGTGGAAGTCTTCTCCAAGCCCCCCATAACTTCTCAGCCCAAAACCTTTAGCATATTCTAGGTCAACATCCCTAATTACTAGCCTAGACCTCTCCATAGCCTTCCACATGAGCCATCTGAGCTCCATTGAGACCTCATCAGGGCCTAGATTACCTACGGAGAAAGGCTTCCCAGGCTCTATTTTGAAAGGTAGAGGCTCCCTTGGGGGCAGCCACTCGCGTACAAGCTCCTCTTCAGGCATGTCTACGGGCTCCGCGGTATGGCTTAGAGTGAAGCCTTCTAGGGCAACCATAACTGGAAGCGTCACCCTGGGATCTTCTCCTATTTTGAAAGCCTGGAGAGTCATGTCGAACACTTCCTGGACGCTTGAGGCGAAACCTATGATCCAGCCTGAGTCTCTAACTGTGAGAGCGTCATGATGGTCGCTGTGTATGTTCCAGGGAGGCCCTATTGCCCTAGTAACTACGGCCATAACTATTGGGAGCCTACTATAGGCAATCCACCAGAGCATTTCATACATGTATAGTAACCCGTGGCTCGATGTTGCAGTGAAAGCTCTAGCGCCCCCGGCGGCTGCACCGTAGACTGCGGCTAGTGCTGAGTGCTCGGACTCCACCCTTATATACTTAGCCTTCAACTCCCCCCTCTCAACCATCTCAGCTATCCTCTCAACTATCACAGTTTGAGGCGTTATGGGGTACGCTGAGACTACTTGGACCCCGGAGACTCTTACAGCCTCAGCTACGGCAACGTTACCCGTTATAACCTTGCGTATCACGCTACTCACCTTCGAGAATCATATCTATAGCTTTCGCTGGGCACACTTGGGAGCATACTCCGCAACCCTTGCAATACTCGTAGTCCACGCTGGGGATCCCTCTGAAAGGCCATATTATAGTGTTTTCAGGGCAGTAGAGCCAGCATATTCCACACTTTATACATTTATCCCCATACACTATTGGCTTGTAGAGTCTCCATACTCCCGTTCTTCCAGCAGAGCCCGGGCTAGGTTTCGCTAGGAGCTTCTCGGCGAAAACCCTCAAGTCTTCAACTCCCTCCCTCTCAGGGTTTAAAGGTTTATAAGTGAAGCCCACTAATGCTCACCCCGACACGGAATTCCACGCTAGCCTAGCAGCTTCAACGTTAGCCTTAAGTAATTCACCCTTGAAATACTCGCTTAAAGCATTAACTACACTCTCGAGACTAGCTATTCTGAAAACCTTAGCCATAGCGGAGGACATAGCGGTGTTCACGAGGGGCCAACCAGCTATCACAAGGCCCAACTCTACAGCTATAGAGGTGGCGTTAACATAATATACTTCCCTCCCAGGTATCTTAGGCTTCTCAGAGGCATTAACAATGACAGGAGCACCTTCAGGGGCTAGTTTAGAAATATCAACTAACTCTAGAATCCTAGAGCTGAAAACAGCCACGCCTTCAGGCTTTTTAACACTCGAATGCCTAGCTATAGGGCCGTTAGAAACCCTGAGATAAGACTTAACTATAGCACCCCTCCTCTCAGCCCCAAACTCCGGTATAGCCTGGGCCCACAAGCCCTCAAGGACGGCGGCAGAAGCTAGAATCCTCGAAGCCGTAACCCCACCCTGACCTCCACGGCTGAGTATTAGAAACTCCCGCAACAAACAATACTCCACCAACACTCTATCTTCTATCTAGAAAGTTAAAAAATAAACGTTAATACGAGAATAACGAAGGAAAAGTTAAGGAGAAAGTTTTAATGTCGGCTTAGAAGGTGGCGCTTCACCAGACTATGTATGGGGCTTCGAACTTATGCTTCCTCCCAGTCTTGACTATGCGCGCTGGCGTATCGAAGTATGCTTGACCCCCGCCCAGCCAGCTCAGTAGAGGCCAGCCTCCTAGTGAGGGGTCTGAGAGTTCTATGGGGTTCGGCGTTATCCCGTTAAACCTCCACTTGTCGGGTGCTAGGCCTCTCTCATAGTATTCTGCTGGGCTCTTAGTGAACAGTATTTTCTTCACCATGTCTGGTAAGTGTTTTACGGGGTTGACGGCGTCTTCAGACATCTCAACACGCTCCGGTATCTCCTCGGCAAACCTCTCAAACCCCTTCACACTTATGTATTTAGGTTTGACTGTAACTGTTTCAGCCCACCTGCCCATACCGTAGGGTATGTAGAGCACTCCTGGAGCTACAGCTGTAGACACGACTACTGGAACCTCTACGGAGCCCATCGGGGTTTCAACCCTAACTATGTCGCCTGTTTCAACCCCGAACTTAGCGGCATCCCTGGGGTTAACTACTGCGAAGTTCTCGGGTGTTATCTGCTTCATCCAATAGTAGAACTGGCTCCTGTGCTTAGTGAATAAAGGCCCACTGCTAATAACTAGGATGAGAGGCCACTCTCCACTCTTATATACTAGCCTTAAGGGAGCCCCGTGAAGCCACTTATCCTTCTTCTCCACGGCTAGCCCCGGTATGGGCGCGTATGTGGCTGGCGGGAAGTATCTGGGCCCTCCATAGAACTTCTCCCCTGTAGCGCTATTCCTCGTCTTAGCTAGCTTATCATTCCAGAACCTGAGTATCTTGTCTCCGGGTACTGAGCGTTTCGATATGCCGCGCGCGTCGAAAGAATCCTCATACCTTGTGAAGACCCCGCCCCTGGCTAGGCAGTAGGCTGCATACCTCCACTCGTCTGCCGGCAGTATGTCCTTGAACCTGGCTATTGGATAGTTCCTCTCAACGAAATCTACCTCCTCGTCAGGCACGCTCTCAGGTATTATCTTAAGGTCTTTAGCGTGGGCCGCGCCGTTAGCGAACACCCTCAAAATGTACTCCCACAAGCAGTGCATGGAGAACCACTGGCCCTCATACTTCCTACCTTTAACGCCCTGGAACGCCTTATCCCCGTATCCCGGCATTTTTAGAGCCTTAGCGGTATCTATGAGGAACTCCCACATGGAAGCATATCTCGGGTGCCCGTTGGGGCATGTTCCTATATACTGTGTTAGGGGCATTATGACGGGGGAACGCCATCCTTCAGCCCTGACTAGGCCGAGGCCGCCCGCATATAGGAAGTGGACGCCTAAGGTTCCAGTCTCCAGGTATGTGGTGTCAGGCACTATGTAGTCTGCATATAGGTATGTCTCGTTTATAGTAGTAGTTATCCCTATGAATAGTGGGAGCTTCTTCGAGTCTTTAAGCACCTCGGCGAACTTGAGCCCATAGTTGGCAGCTATGACTGGGTTAGCATAGTATAGTATTAAAGCTCCTATAGGGTAGGGGTATCCCTCAGCTATGCCGGCGAACAGCTCACCATATATCTCTTCAGGGGTGAGGGGATACCATGGCCTCTTTGTTGGGAACGCCGCTTTAACAGCTTCCTCGCTGCTTTTACCCTCTTTCATAGCCTTCTTAACTCTCAACCAATACTCTAAAGTATCCTCATAGCTGTACTTATGCCTGTCTATGAAAGGCCCCCATCTTATGGGCTCTCCGAAGCCTGAGTCTCTGAGATCGTAGAGGTAAGAGTTGTAGCTTGTAGTAGAGGGGCGCCCTAATAGTCCTCCCTTCCTGTGGAAGTTGCCTATGAGTGCGTCTAGGATCCTATAGGCCCATACTATGTATTCACCGTTAGGGTGCATGCCCGCCCCTCTGTGAATATATGTTGCAGCCATGGGGGCTGCTTCAGCGAAATCCCTAATCATGGTTTTAACTGTTTCAACATACTCTCTAAACTCTATAGTCCCGGGCTCTTAGGGGCTCGCTATGGCCAGCCAATCTTCGAAACTGCGGCTTAACGCTTCATCGTATAATATCTTAAATGCAGTCTTAACAGTTATAGTCCCTCCTGTTGCTAGCGTCACCTTACCCTCATAGAGGAGCTCCGCCCTATCAACAGAATCGTTGACCGCCAGCTTCTCGCCAGTCCACACTACAGGCTTATCTGTATCTTCAAGTTTAACATCTTTAGCTTTCAGGAACTCCCCGAACCTGGGATGCCCCTCTTCAACTATCACAAGCCATGTCGCGTTCGCATAGAAAGGATATCCTAGCTTCTCCGCTGCCTTAGCGTGTGGTGCTGAGAGGAAGCTCTCATTATAGCGTTTGTTCTCCAGCATCCACCTTATCATAGCGAAAGCTAGTGCAGCGTCCTCGCCCGGCTTCACTGGAACCCATATTATGTTGCCTCTAGCGCGGGTCCTCGGAGCTACAGGGTTGACCCAGTAGATTTTCAGCTCGCCGCTAGCTGCTTTCTCTATGAAGAGACCTTGACCTGTAGCTCCAGGGTGGATCCTTCCCATCTCCACGCCGGCGGCTATCAGAACTTTAGCTCCCTGATCTGGGTTTATGTCATAGTATCCCTCCCAGAGGTAGTTGCCGGCATAGTAGGCTAGCTGGCATGATGACGTGTGCCTCAACCAGTTAACGCTCCCAAAGGCGAACGTCCACCTCCTATAGAATATGTCAGCATTATCCTGCCCCCTACCCCTCATCCAGACGATCATGTTAGCTTTAGTTCCCAGCTCGGGCCTGTTAGGGTCTATGAGTATGTCTTCTAGTTTTAACCCTTTCTCTCCAAGGATCTTGGACCATTTAGTTTTAAAGTCTTCCAGGGCTTTAACTATGTCATCATAGGTCTTCGCGGGATCCCTGGCTGTAGCCATTATAGCGTCAACATCCTTCTTCATGTCTGAAAGTATCTTGTTGGGGTCTTCGAAGCCCGCGTCCCTGAGTTTCCCGTAGACGAAGAACTCCCTAAGGCCAGGTAGTTTTTCTCCAGTTTCCGTTATTTCGCAGCCTTCGACAACGCATTTTATCAGCTCATCCCAGCTGATAGCTTTCCATTTACCGCTACCCCTAGGGCCGGCCCTTCTCAGGGGTTTGATGACCCTGTAAGGGTCGTATACATAGTGTATGCCGTCAACACCTCTAGGGCATAGTGTGCCGCTCCACTTCTCAATAGCTGTTTTAATCGGGGTATCGTAGGGTAAGTGTTCATACCTTTCAACCTGCTTCTCTAGAGACACAGCCCTATTATATGGGTGGTAGGGGTTACCTTCTATTCTCTCTATAACCTCTACATCCCCATATTTCACTACTCGCGCTTTGATACCGCACCTCACATTGCAGCCTAAACATGTAGAGATGACATATCTCACGTTGTCTCCAAACTGGAGGTCGGGACCGTAAAACTGCCTCTTAGGTCTAACGATCTTATCTACGACTTTCCAATAGCTCCCTAGGAAGACTGCTAGGGATGCTGCAGCTAGAGCCCCCTTAATATAAGTCCTCCTACTAATCCTCGCGGTCACAAGCCCTCACCCCTCTTAAACTCGAAGCCTACAGGGAACACTGAGCCGAGTACTATGATGAGGAATACGCCTATGGCGAAAATGCCAGCTATCAGAGCGTACTCAATTAAAGGTATATGAGCTTCTATAACGCCCAGCCCAGTCACAGAAACCTCTTGGGCTTTAACGATAAAATTCCACCTACTAACTACGACTCCGAGGATCCCAGCTATTGAGGCTACTATTGATAGGGAAATGTAGCGGGCTGAGAGGAGTGATGAAGCGAAAGCTATGAGGTATAGGATTAAGGCTAAACTTATAAAGCCGTAGAGATGGGTGAAAGCGAGATAGTAGGGTGAGCCTCCAAACATGAAGTACCAAGTTCCAACTTGTATAAGTAGTGATACTATTGCTGCCGCCGATACTATAGCAATAATGGCTATGAAAGGCTTTATACTGTTAAACTCTAGCTTGACAACTTTAAGGATCCAGATAGCCAGCACTATTATGGCGATATCCATCAGGATTTCCTCGACGAAGAAAATGAATGGGAGCGCCATCGAGTTCACCCACACGAAATTAGATGTCTGCATGAAGAGCGTGGCCGGATATACAAGCCACGTTATTAGCAATACAGAGCCTATGAAAGCTAAGACCTTAAGGGGCTTCTCTAAAGCCGCATACTTCCTCTCATCGGATACTCCCAGAGATAATATTCTGTATACAGGGTTACCGGTCTCCATATACCTAAGGTGTAGGGGGTAGGAGAAGTATAGTAGGGTGAAGACTATTGATATAAGGGCTACTAGGGGCCATGCTATAGCTCCCTGGAAAGCTATTAGGGAGAAGCCTGGACTAGCCTCGCTAGGCAGGACCCGGGGCCCTATCATCAGCTTCCAAGCGTTATCCGGCGCTCTTAAATCAGCTAGGGGCCCTAAAAGTATAACTAGGAACATTGAGAGGCCGAATACTAACATTAGAGACATCACCCTCCTCATTATGCCGAGCATGTACGCGAGATACGCTATGAATAGTAGTGCTGAACCTGATATTATTAGTGAGTATGCGAAGACTACAGGCATCCATATGACTGGCTCGGCGAAGTTATTAGGGTACCAGTAGCCCGAGGTATACTCCGGGTAGCTCACTTGTTAGCCACCTCCGGGAGGTCCCTATAGAATATCATTGGCTCCGCTCCAGACTCTAACTTAAGCCTCTGGGTAGCGGTTTTAGCTAAGATTCTAGATATCACGGATTCAGGGTCGCTAATATCCCCGAAAACTCTAGCTCCCGTAGGGCAAGTCTCGACGCACGCTGGTAGGAGGCCTAGGTGTATCCTGTGTTCGCAGAAAGTGCACTTATCAGCAACACCTTTTATTGGGTTAGCGTACCTAGCCCCGTAGGGGCAAGCCTCTATGCACGCGCCACAGCCTATGCAGAGATCGTCATTCACAAGTACTAGGCCATCATCCCTCTTAAAAGTAGCCCCGGTAGGGCATGGCCTAACACATGGAGGGTTATCGCAATGGTTACACTGTTTAGGAACAAACACTATGACGCCATCGCCCACTACATGCCTCTCAACCCAGGTCCTAAAAGATCCTATAGGCACATTATTCTCAGCAGCACAAGCAACAACACATGCCATGCAACCATAACACTTACTAACATCAAAATACATGGCCCACCTACGCTTCCCACGCTCAGCACTGGAAGCTTCACTCTTAATAGCTGCTAGAGAAACTGTAAGAGCTACAGCCGATTTAGCCATGGTCTTAATGACTTCGCGCCGTGAAACAGCCTGGGTCAAGACCGTCACCCTACCAGATTTAACAATTGAAAACTACGCTTAAAATTTTTTTATATATTTATACTATAAAATTAATGAAATTTTCATTATGCTTTAGGCTAAGCTATTAGTTTTCGTTTTATATCTTCTGCGTCCTCTATCACTATGTCTAAAAACTGTTTTAAACCTTCACATATTTCTACGGCTTGAGCTAGTGTTGGGATTAGGTGTACTCTGAGGAACCTATGTTGTTTTTTGAGGGATTCCATGTCATCTTGTTTCGCGAGCTGAGCCATGAAGGCTAACATTGTCACTAGGCTATCAGGATACTCTAGAGCTTCGAAGCCCGCCTCCTCATAGAACTCAGCTATAGCTTTAGGTAGTAGGCTGCGGGTCACAGGGTCATAGTCTACTCTTAAAAGAGATGCTTTAAGAGCCTCCACGTCACACTCCTCAAGGTTAGCGCCCACAGCTCTGGAGAAAGCGATACCCTCCTCTATTTTCAGCAGTGCGAGCATCATAGCAAGGTATAGTGAGGCTCTATCCAATGTTTCCACCATAATATCTATTATAAGCTTCTCTTTAAATAGAGGGGCTTACAGGGCTTTTAAATCCTGTGTGTTTAAATAGATCAATATTGTGTATGGAGTGCTATGTAGGGAAAACATATTAGCCATGTTCCCCAGGCTTTACCGTGAAGAGGTGGGTGAGAGTGGATTTCAAGAAGTTAAGCGTTAGGCTTGCTATAGCCTTCTTAATAGTGGCTGTTATGCTGTCCTGGAATGTGGGGCCCATCAATAGTCATGCCGATGATTCTAGCAGGTTGAAAGTAGTGTGGCTTAGTGTGGATAGTGCTAACTATTATAGACTCTATAACTGGACGGCTGCCGGCTGGCTGCCAACTTTTAAGAAGCTCTTTGAAGGGGGCGCCCACGGCCCCATGGTTGTCGTGTACCCGTCTGCGACAGCTGTTAACCATGCGTCTCTCTCTAGCGGGGCCCCTCCCGGGGCTACTGGGATAGTTGCTAACTCGCTTGTCCTACCAGGATCTAGGGTTACATCTACAGTTTCAGGTTTCAACGGCAGATACATGACGGCCGAGCCCATATGGATCACAGCTGAGAGGAGCGGCCTTAAAACAATAGTCGTCTCCTTCCCCCAGTCAACTCCTCCAGCGTGGAAAGTGGACCCTGAGAAGACGAGGTTGTTTAATATTTACGATGCTTTCGTGTCGCCCTTCTCGTCCTCAACCCTCTACACTAATAACAGGAATATCCCGAGGGCTACTTATGTAGATGTTAGGGAGGCTTCGGGGTGGCAGGGGGTTGAGGATTTCAAATATAAATATGGGATCCCAGCTATCTATAATGCTTGGGAGTCGAGCTTCTCGATAGGCGACTCACCATGGTATGTCTACCTGGCTGATACGAGCGGTGACGGGAAGCCCAATCTACTAGCTATAGTCCCGGAGGCCAAGGACCTTTCGAAAACACTTGAAGTCTTAAGGGAGGGGGCGTGGAGCAAGCCCCTCAACACAACGATAAAATTCAGAGACCAAACCTACGTTATAGCCCCAATGTTTAAACTAGTCAAACTAGACCTCGAGGACTTAAGGCTGTATAGGGGGATAACGAGACCCCTGAACACCCCCTGGTTCAACAATGAGAAACTAGCTATGGGGGTATGGAACAATGTGATAGTTAAAGTGGGGGCTTTCACGGACGGCGACTGGTTCGCCCTCACAAACGGGTGGATAGATGTTGAAACTTATATGGAGACTGTTGCTTTCACCAACAGGTTCTTCATGGAGTTCACACTGTATGTTATGAAAAACGCTGACTGGGATTTCGTAATGACCTATACTCCTATAGTCGATAATGTCTACCACCAGTTCCTAGGCATGCTGTATAAGAGCATGCCCTACTATGATCCGGGTAAGGAAGAATACTATAGGAGGCTCATACTAGAAGCCTACAAGTTGGTCGACGAGTTTGTCGGCTCCATACTGGCTAATATAGATGTGAAGAATACTGTGCTCATAGTAACATCAGACCATGGACAGTGTCCCGTTAAATACATTATTAACATAAACGCGATACTATACGATGCTGGCTTATTATCCGTTAGGGGTGGCAGTGTAGCCCTCAACGAGACCAAAGCCTGGTACTCTTCTCACGGCCACATATTCGTTAATGTGGAGGGTAGAGAGCAGGGTATTGTTAAACCAGAAGATTACAACTCTGTCGTTAAAGCTGTCATAGACGCTCTCCAGAAAGTGAGAGACCCGGATACTGGAGAGCCCGTCTTCGACCTAGTTATAGATAAGGGTCAAGCCCACATACTAGGACTCTGGGGAGACAGGGTAGGCGACGTAGTGTTCTCAACAAAATGCGGATACACCGCTACCGGCGGAGTCCCCACTATTAGGGGTGGCAGTGCTGTAGTGTTCACGCCAGCAACCCCTCTAAGGACTCTCATAGCAGACCATGGAACCACACTACCATGGTATAAAGACTTGCACGCCACATTCATAGCCTATGGAGGGAACATTAAAGCAGGCTATATAGGGCTTGCAAGCTTGCTCAACATAGCGCCCACTGTATCACAAATACTCGGCATAGAGAAGCCTAGGGACGCGGTAGCACCACCCCTACCCATAACCGTGCCCGCCCCCGTCACAGTCACTACTCCCGTAACTGTGACAACATCTGTTACGGTTACTACTCCCGTGACCGTGCCTACTACGGTCACTGAAACTAGAACCACAACGGCCACTAGAACAGTCACTGATACTAGAACTATGACTACAACCGTGCCTACAACTGTCACTGATACTAGAACCATAACCCAGTACGCGACAACAACCGTAACCGACAGAGAGCGTATAACGCAAACAGTGACGGAGACCGAAACCCTCTTAGCGGCGGAACCCAGAACACTCGCAGCAGTCGGCGTAATAGGCGCGATAATCGGCATACTACTATACAGGTATACAGGCGGCTTCTTCGTGTATAGAAAGAGAGGAGAGCCTTAGCTTTATAATGTGAGGCTCAACTCTTTTTCCCCTTTGTTTTAATTGAATAGCCCGCTTTAAGAAGTCTACCTAGCTTAGCGACCCCCCTAAGTGGTCATAAGAACCCATTACTATGATATTGGGCTTCGGCCCCCAGCCCATTGGGGGCTCTATTGGCGGGCGTTGCTAGGGCCGCTGATCTCTCCTTTTGCAGCCAAGCATTGAGGCGGTCTCGTATGGGGGGCTTTAAAATTACTCTGAGCTTATGCTCTAAGTCTTCATGGTTTACGTTATTATATCTTTAAATGTCTCTAAGTAGTTTTTATTCTAGAAGTATGGTTTCAGGGGAGAGTTTGGGTGGAGGTTCGTAATATTGTGGTCTTCGGCTCGCCGGCATTTCATTGCTGGTTTGGCTCGTGTCTCATTAGTGTTTAAGGGTTCAGTTTCTATCGAGGTTTCTATGGGGGTTGTTGTGCCTTCTAGGTTTTCAGGCACTTATTTGGCTGTGGGGCCTTCGAGTTTTAGGGTTGTTGATGGTTTTGTTGAGGTTTTAGGGTATCCTCTTGGTGTTGGGGGTTCTTTCGTCGTCCCTGTTGGTAGGAGTGTTCCTGTTAGGGTTGATGGTTTTGTTGAGGTTTTCCCTAGTGGTGGGGTTCTCAAGCCTTTGGGCTCTGGGGAGTATGAGTGGCTTGATGGTTTGGCCTTTGAGATCTCAAGGTATGGGAGGGTTGTCTTCGTGGGGCCTGTTGACTCGGGTAAGAGTACTCTGGCTTTCTGGGTTTCTAATAAAATGCTTTTGAGGGGTTCTAAGGCTTGGTATTTGACTGTTGACGTGGGCCAGAACGAGGTTTTCTGCCCCGGCTTTGAAGCTATAGCAGTGTTGAAGCCCCCGGGGGTCCCGGGGTTCTCCGGGTCCTTCTCTCTTGTGGAGCCTTGTTTTATAGGCTCTTTCACCCCCAGTGACTCCCTAGATAAGTATCTGGGTTGTGCTTCTAAGCTTTCAAGGATAGCTGAAGGCCCCCTGATTGTAGATACTGACGGCTGGGTTACGCCCCCCGAGGGTCTCGAGAGTAAAGCTAGGCTAGCGGATGCTGTAGGCGTAGACCTCATAGTAGCTATAGGCTTGGGGGAGGGCGAGGTTAGGGTTCTAAAGAAAACAGTGGAAGTATTGAGCCTCCCGAGGCTCGTGAAAGGCTCTAAGAGTTTCGAGGAGAGGAGGCTGCACAGGGAGAGGCTTCTAGCCCAGAAACTCTCAGGGTCAAAGCCTAGGGCTGTGAAAATAGAGGAGGTAGCAGTTGAGGGGGCCCCCATATTCACAGGGAGCCCTCTGGAGAAAACATTCAAGAATATAGCTCCAAACGTAGTGTACGCAGAGAGAACAGGGGAAGACTCGATAACAATAGTATATAGGGGGAGGCCTCCCGCAAACCTGAAAGCAAAACTAGTACCGCAAGGCTGGGAAAAAGGGCTAATAGCGGCAGTCCACGGGGAAGGAGTACACGTAGCTGTCATAGACAGGGTGAACTACGATTCGAAAACCATAACTATAATAACCCCATACCAAGGCCCAGTAAGGAAAATAGAAATAGGAAAAGTGAGAGTAGACGTGGAAACATTAACGGGAAAAGTAAAATGGTAGCCCCCAGCCCGAGATATAAGGCTCTCTCAACTTTAAAGTCCAGGCAGACACTTATCTAGAACCTCAAACTAGCCTCTCATGATCCAAATATTTGAGTAGCCCTAAGCGGTCGACAATAAAGTATATAATGCAGTAAGCATGCCTTGGCGCTCTCTGCTCGTCCAAGGATTCTAGTGTTATGCTGGGTTATAGTTTCAAGTTTTCACTTAGCATCTTCTTATATCCTGTTATTAGGGGTGTAGTTGCGGGGTCTACCCCTTTTATTGTGGCTGCTATTGTTGAGGCATATCCTGCTATTAGGGCTCCTTTTAGTATGTTTGCTAGGCTCGGCTGTCCCAGTTTTAGTTCTAGTGTTTCCCCGTGTCTTTTGTAGATTTCGGTGACATAGTTCATTATGGCTTCGCAAACTCTATCTCCCCCCTTTACGGCTATGAACCCTATTTTAATGTTTCTCTTGGCTTGCCACGCTACTATATCGTTATGGGCGGATTCCGGGTATGACTCTGTTTTAGCTAGTATTTTCGAGTTTTCACTTAGCTCCTGCCTCCACCTCTCAGCTACTATAGAGTAGGGGCCGCACGCCCCTATTATGGTTATGTCGCTCCCCGAGGCTAGGTTCGCGTATGGCTCGGCATCGTCTACTGTAACGTTTCTAAGCTCGTGGTAGGCTTCTAGTATCTTCTCGTGCTCCACGCTCGAAGCCCCTATAGAGTCTGTGAGGCCTATGAGACCCCCCAGCATTGAAGGTAGTGCAACCCTCGGGAGGAGCCCCGGCTTAACTTTAACTACTGGAGCCCCTATCTTTAAAGCTTCAGACTCCAGCCTGCCCCCGCTCGTGACAGCAGCTGTTTGAGCTCCACGCTCTACTGCTTCCTTGAAGCATTTAAGGGTCTCTAGGGTTTCTCCGGAATAGCTTACAGCCGCTATTAGGGAGTCTTCAACCCACGCCGGTAAATTATAGTCTTTAATAACGTGCACGGGGACTTTGAAGTTGTAAATGAAGCTTAGAACCCTCAAGAAATCCCCAACAACACCGCTGCCCCCAAGCCCGCACACTATAATATTCCTTGGCGTTCTTTCAAACTTTAAGTTAGACGTTGCAGAACGTCCAGACTCGTAGCCTTCAGCAAGGAGCTCCGGCCACGTGTTATAGCTTGAGAGGAGTTCCAAGGCCATGCCTCCCCACCCTTATAAGGGGTGGGTTTTGAGGGTTTAAATTTCAACGCTGTTTTAAAGGCTGCTTGGATAGTTAATTTTGGGGTGTGTCTTTTAGAAGTGTACTCTAGGATATGCCCTAGGTGTGGTAGGGGGGACAGGCCTTTCATAGGCTTCCTCTGCAACCTATGCTATGTAAACGAGTTTGGCGTAGCTGAAATACCTAGATCTATAGACTTCACATATTGCAGGGTTTGCGGCTCTTACAAGTATCAGGGCTTATGGGTTGAAGGTGTTGGCAGTGTTTCCGAGACTCTCTCAGAGTATTTGTTGATCGTGTTAAGCCAGAAGATTAAGCCTACAAGATATATTGAGGAAGCCTGGGTTAAAGATATTAGCGTTAGCGTAGTGGGGGAGCCCGGGATACACGATGTTAAAGTTAGATTAGCTGGGAAAACTGGTAATGTGGAGGTTGAAGAGGTTAAAACTGTCAAGGTTAAAGCATTAACCACGATATGCCCCTCGTGCTCTAAGAAGGCTACTAAGACAGGGTATAATGCTATAGTGCAAGTGAGACCCGCCATAGGCTCTTTAGACTCTGCTTTCAAAGCGGAGTTATGGTCTATCCTGGAAGATCTCGGGGTTAGGGCTAGGAGCTCCATAATCTCTGTTGACGAGGTGAAGGAGGGGGTGGACATTCTAGTGGATGATCAAAACGTTGCCAGGGTAATAGCTTCAAAGCTTAAAGCTAAGTGGGGAGGGGTTGTCAACGCTTCGTTTAAAATCACAGGGTCTAAGCCCGGCGGGGGGAGGAAGGGTGTCTTAGCGTTGTCAGTTAAAGTGTTGAATGTGAGGGCGGGGACTCTGTTGAGCTATATGGGGTCTCCCCACATATATGTTGGCCCCACATCTAGGGGGGTCCTCTTAGTAGATGTGGGTAAAGGTTTAACTGTAGAGGCTAAGCTTGAAGATCTAGCTAGATCTAGGGTTTTAGATGCTGGCGACTATGTGGGCTATAATATTCTAGTATATAGGCTTACAGCCGACCTGGGGGGTTCACTTTATTTCATGGACGAGAGTAGGGGCTCTAAGGTTGAAGTTGAGAGGGGTAAGGTGAAACTATATGTTGACAGTTTAAAAGTCGGGGGCTACTACCTAGTTTATCAACTTGGAGATCAACTATATATATTGGGTGAGGCTCGAGTTGAGCAGGGAAGTTAAAGGGTCTGAGGGGGAGTTGCCCCTACCTAGGCCTGAGGAGGGTACTGTGCTTTGTGTAGTTAAAAGGATTGTTGGAGCAGGGTTTCTAGAAGTTTTCTGTACAGACGATGAGACTTACATGGCTAGGATACCTGGGAAGATGCGTAGGAGGGTTTGGATAAAAGAGAGGGATGTAGTGCTTTTCCTCCCGTGGGGCACTAGGGATAAGAAGGGTGAAGTAGTTTATAGGTATGAGAGGGATGAAGTTAGGAGGCTCATAGATATGGGGTTAATGTCTGAAGCTATGCTTGAAGGTGTTTAAAGTGTGATAAGGAAGAGGGCTAGGTGGCTTAAGAGGTTTAAAGATGAGAGCGAGCGGGTCAAGGACGCGGACATGTTTAAGATAGTTGAGGAGGTCTTCGACTCTATAACTATGGGCTTCATATACAGGCTCGAGTCTAGAAAAGTACTGAGAGAGTTGAAAGGCGCGATAAGCTCGGGGAAAGAATCTAGAGTATACTGGGCTAAAGGCTGGGATGGAGAGGATCTAGCGGTTAAAATATATTTGACGGAGACGAGCGAGTTCAAGAAGAGTATCAGGAAATACATTGAGGGAGACCCGAGGTTTGAGAGGATCTATGAAACAGACTTCAGAAAGCTTATATACGAGTGGGCTAAGAAAGAGTATAGGAACCTTAAGAGAATGTATGAGAACGGCGTCAGGGTTCCCAAGCCTGTAGCGTTCGCCGGCAACGTTCTCGTAATGAAGTTTATAGGTGAGGACGGGTATAGAGCGCCTCTCCTAGTAGAAGTTGCTGAAGAGCTTGACGTTAAAGAACTCGAAGCCATATACTTGGATCTTAAAAGTCAAATAGAAGCTTTAATCTGTAAAGCTAGCCTAGTCCACGCTGATCTCAGCGAGTATAACGTGATGGTATTAAATGGGGAGCCCTGGATTATAGACGTGTCCCAGGCCGTAGACCTGGGACACCCCAAGTCTATGGAGTTCCTGGATAGGGATCTCTTAAACATTTACAGGTTCTTTTCCGAGTATCTTGACATTGAGCCTCTCGAGGAGTTTAGGGGTGTTGTGTTGAAATGTCTGGAGGCCAGGGTTTAAAGCCTAGGATGTTCGTTAAAGTCCCGCCTGAGAGGATTGGAGCTGTCATAGGGAGTGGGGGCAGCGTTAAAAAAGAGATAGCTAGCAGGCTGGGCGTATCCATATCTGTAGACTCTGAAAACTCTGTGGTTATTGTTGAGGGGGAGCCGGGAACAGTCTCCCCCGTGAACGTCATGAAAGCTGCTGAAATAGTGAAAGCCATAGCCTACGGGTTCCCATATGATAAGGCCATGAGCCTCATAAACGACGACTATGTGCTCATAATAGTTGACCTTAAGGAGACTATAGGAGATAAGGAGAGCCACCTGAAGAGGGTCAAGGGGAGGATAATAGGTGAGGGGGGTAAAACGAGGAAGACGCTAGAAGAGCTGACTGGAACACACATACATGTAGGAGAGCACCATGTAGCCATAATAGGCGAGTACGAGAGGGTGATGGCCGTGAGGGAAGCTATTCAAATGCTAATAGAAGGTAGAATGCACAGTACTGTATACAAACACCTAGAATCAATAATGAGGGGGATTAGGAAAAGGGAGAGGCTTAAAATGTGGGGTTAAAATTATGGGGGGAGCGGTCCTTGAACCTTCTCACCGTGGAGATCGTGGATAATGTGGCTATAATAAAGCTTGTGAGGCCCGAAAAACTCAACGCCCTCAATAGAGAGTTATGGTCTAAACTTAAAGAGGCTTTAACCGAAGCGTGTGAGAGCAGTGTAGATGGCGTAGTATTAACGGGGAGTGGGAGGGCGTTCAGCTCCGGTGATGATATAGGGGAAATGTATAATATTAGGGGCCTTAGTGACGCTTTAGAGTTCTTCGAGCTTGTAAAATCCACTGTTGAGGCTCTAGCGGGTTGCGGGAAGCCTGTAGTGGCTGCTGTCAACGGTTTAGCCGCGGGGGGAGGGGCTGAAATACTTCTCTTAGCTGATTACGTTATAGCTTCAAGGGGCTCCTGGATATCTTTTCCCGAGTCGAGAATAGGCCTCATACCACCACTACTACTAACCATAGGCGTTGACGTAATAGGCTTTAGGAGGGCTAGGCAGCTCGCCATCACAGGGGATAGAATAACTGACTCGGAGGCTCTAGAGCTAGGCCTCATAGATAAGATTGTCGAGGGGGAGGGGCTTTTAAGAGAAGCTGTAAAGACGGCCAGGGAAATGTCAATGTTAACGCCAGCCAGCTCCCTTAAAGCTATAAAGACGGTCTCCCTGGAAAGGTTTAAGGACTCCCTAGAGAGAGCTCTCAGAATCCTAGCAGAACTCTCGGTGGGGGAAGAAGCTAGGGAGAGGATGAAAGCTTTTCTAGAGAAGAAGCTTAAACCCCCGGGTTAGCTAAATTAAATAAGGGCGGTGATAGAGCTCGCGACGATTCGAGCCCGGTGGAGGGCTGTGAGATGGAAGGGCCGATAGAGCCCTACGAGTGTAGAGTTAGGGTTTTCAATGGCGCCCTAGTAATAGATAGGGTCTTAGGGGACCTTAAGATGGCTATATACAATTATA
>CAKZTZ010000016.1 GCA_937921695.1 uncultured Sulfolobales archaeon
GAACACCATTCTACAACATAAAGGCTAAATTTAAACGCTAAAAAGCTCAAACTACTCGATCCACAAGCCTTCAACATGTTATAGGGTGTTGCGGTAAGTTAAGCTAGGAGCATCCTATAGTGCTCCTATAGTGTTTAACGAGTTTAGCTAGGCTGGCGGCTTTCTCCCCGCTAACAGGGTTCTCAACTCTGTTACCTAGTTTTACGCTAGTCCCCACTATGAACCCGTCTACGAGCTCCCAGTATTTTGATATGTTGAGGTGGCTCACCCCACTACCCATTAATAGTTTCACGTAAATGTCTCTAGTAGCGCTGTGGGCTGCTTCAGTCGCGTCGTAGCTCGGCTCCTCCCCTATCCTAGCCCCAGATATTATGATTGCATGTATTGGGATCCCACATCTTTCCACGCAGTCCCTTATTAAACCTCTTATATCTAGGGGTTGCTGTTGCAGCGTTAACTGCCTAGTGCTTATGTCAGTCATTATGAAGAGGTTTCCAGAGTATATGTCTTCGTAGGCTCCCAGTTCTCCGAGGGCTTTCGCCACCCTCCTAGCTTCAGGGTATAATATGCCCTCCTGCGATACTCGGAGCTCGCACAAGTTGTATACTCTGATGAAACTAGCTCCACTAACATGAGCAACGTAGACAGCCTCATAGCCGGAGTTCCATAGAACGTTAACCCCCACTGGGATGGAGACTTCTCTAACTGTAGAGTAGACTATTCTAGACATAGCTACCGCCTGGCCTGCGCCAGCCCTAATACTATAGGGTTTATCCCCATAATTCTCTATTATAACCCCGTCAAACCCCGCATCCTCATAAGTCTTAGCTTGGCTTACAGCGTATTCAGCTATCTTCTCAATACTCCACACGCTCCCCCCAACATCTGGAAACCTAGACCTCCTATATCCCGGGGATCCCGGGAGGGGGGGTAAGTGTATTACTCCTATTAAAGGCTTACATTCCTTGAAAACACCTACACCCACAATACTTACACCTCCACCGGGAAATTCCTAAAAAGAGGATAAATATATTAAAAAGTTTACTGGAAAACAGTGTTTAACGTTTACCCTTCAATCTTCAAAGCTTGCGTTATCTCCTTATACCTGTTCCTTACTGTGACCTCTGTCACTCCAGCTATTTGGGCTATTTCCTTTTGAGTCTTCCTATACCCGTGTCTTAGCGCTGCCAAGTATAGGGCTGCAGCTGCCAGGCCGCTGGGGTCTTTACCTGAGGGTACGCCCCTCTTCTTAGCCTCTATTATTATCTTTATAGCGTCTGCTACAACCTGTTCAGGCATGTTCATCGCGCTCGCTATTCTATTCACGAACCTTTCAGGCTCTAGTACTGGTATGTTAAGGTTGAGGTCTCTAACTAGTAGCCTATAGTTTCTAGCTACCTCCCTCTTAATATCAGTCTCTTGGGATTTGAGGTGGAATATTATCTCGTCTATGCTACAGGGGACTTTATGCCTCCTACAAGCAGCGTAGAGGGAAGCTGCAACCATAGCTTCCACACTACGCCCCCTAGTCAAACCTTTCTGGGCGGCCTCCCTGTATATTCTAGCAGACTCTTCTTTCACAGCGTCTGGGAGCTCTAGTTTAGCTACTATATCATCGATAATAACTAGGGCGCTAGCAATATTCTTCTCAAGACTCCCCATCAGCCTGCTCAACCTAAAAGTCTTCTGAATCCTAGTAGACTCATACCTCTTACCTAAACCCCTAATCTTACGACTCCCCGGCTCCCTATAAGGGCCAACTTGAACATCAAGACCCATATGAGGCTTAGAGTATGAGACAGCCCCCCCAGTCCTAGCCCTTTTAGCCTTCTCCTCTGGAGTATAGGCGCGCCACTCACCCTCATCTGTTATAATGTTCTCCTCGAGAACCTCTCCAGTCTCAGCGCATACTCTAGCCCCCCTTTGAGGGTCGAAAATAATCTTATCAGGTGGACACTCACGAGTAGTCTCTCCAGAACTCAACCTGATACACCCCCACCACATATTTTAACATATCTAAAACCTGGAGCTACCCTTATATACTTTACGCTGTCCAACCCTTAAATACTTATATCCTCCCTTTCTATTACCCCTAGAGCACTCCTATAATCCAAGCCTCAAGGTAAACGCTTCCACCTTAGACTCTATATTCATAGCTGGCTTCCCACTAGCGTTGCCGGGCCCCCCTTCCGTTTATTCACACTTAATATAGGGTTATTGGCTGCTATAGTCTATTGTTGCTCCTTCCACGTTTATCCTAGCTTTTTCAATCGTAACCGCGTGTTTGGATATTCTCTCTACAATGTTTTCTATGGCGGGTTCTCTAGCGAGTATTATGGCGCACCCTCCCCACCCTGCGCCTGTGAGTTTAGCCCCTAAGGCTCCAGATTTCCTCGCCTCATCTACTATAGAGTCTAGCTTCTCATGTGATACTCCTATGGCGTTGAGGAGGCCGTGATTCACATACATTAGGGAGCCTAGGGTTTTCACATCCCCCGTTTTTAGGGCTTTTAGGGCTTCTTCTACAATCCTGTCTGCCGCCTCGTAAATGAGGCTCGCTATTTTCCAGATGCTTTCAGCTATTTTTAGGGCGTGTTCTACAGCTTCTCTAGTAGATCTTTTCACGCCCGTGTCTGCTATGAGGAAAGTGTAGCCTTCGGGAATATTCACTTCAACTTTTAAAGGCTCCTCCCCCCTCCTATAAGCTATGGTGCCTCCGAGGGTGGCTATTGTATTATCTATGCCGCTGGGCTTCCCATGAGCTACTTTCTCCCCCTCTAGGGAAACCTCCAGCAAGTCCCTATCTTTCAACGGGTTCCCGTGTAAGGCTGTATATGCTAGGGCGTAAGCCACGCTCGTTGAGGCGCTAGAGCCTAGACCAGCAGATATAGGCATGTAGCTTTTCAGCTTAACCCTATGTGGGATTAGGCTGAAACCCCTCTCTTTCAACGCTCTGAGAATCTCAACATATACTAGGAGTTCTCTAGGCATATTACCTTCAAGGTTAAGGTTTAGGGAGCCTCTAACTTTCAAGTTCTCACTTTCAATAACTATCCCCGGCCCCCTTATCTCCTCTACTGAAGCTTTAGCTCTGAGGCTTGTGGATGTTGCTATAGCCCTATATCCTTTTACAACGAAATGCTCCCCGAACAATATTATTTTTCCAGGGGCGCTAGCCTCGGCCCTCCTCAACCCCCTCATCCCAGGGTGTATTTATTAGGGGTGAATCCTGTATATATGACTTGCCTAGTTTCAAAGCGATCTCAGCCTTAGCAAGCTCATAGCCTAGGTATGTAGCATGCTCCGGGTCTAAGCCCGCCTTCCTTACTAAGGCTCTAGCCACGCTAGTCGCATGTCTACCCTCCACAGTATATGTTGCACCTTTATACTCTATGTATGAAGCTATTATAACCCCCCTTTCAAAATCAGCTTCAACCCTAACATACCCCCTCTTATCCCAGTAGGGCTCTAAATAGCCCACCCTCTCCCCCAGGGCTTTAACAGATGGTTTTTCAGGGGGGTTCTGTTGCTTAACTATTAAGAGCTTGCTGAGCACACCCCTCATAGTTGATTTTCTCGCGTAAGCTTCCGAGGCTATTCTCAAAGCTTCCCTAGCCTCGGCGGTGGAGTGTATAGACTTGTAACTATCTTCTACCACGAGATACATGGAGGCTCCAAGCTCCACAGCTAAAGCTGCTAGGATCGCGTGAACACCGTGAGTGTCCGCTTCAACCTCCTCCACAGCGTTAGCTGAAGAGAAGAGTGTGGGGCAGCCTATTCTAGAAGCTTCCCTGTACCTTATAATTGTGGAGGCGAAATCTACTAGTGGGACTCCTACTACGGGGTCTACTATTATCTTTGAGAGCCCGGCTTCCCTAGCTTTCTCATAGGCTTTAGCTAGGGCTTCAACACTCCTATCCCCAACAACTATAACTTTATCTCCCTCAACATATCCCATGGAGTATTCTAGTTGTTCCGTAGACACTATGACCCCGTGAGCCCCGGCCCCAAGGGCTTCCCTAACATGGTCCCTCGTAGGGGTCTCAGCTAGGATGACGTGCCCGGTCTCAACAGCATAGGATACTTTAGAAGCCAGCTCTCCGGGGCTCGTTTCGAAACTAGAACCTACTACTATCACCTGAGCCCCCTCCGATATAAACCTTGAAAGCTTCTCTCTCAAACCTTCAACACTAACAGTAGACACTATTTCAGAGGCTAGTATTAGAGGGGGGCCTCTTAGGGGCACGCTGAGGCTGTTAACCTTGAAAGCTTCAACATACTCTATCTCAGGCTCTCTAAGGCTCACAACATCCTCTGCAGGCTTAACAGTGTCTAGAGAGCCCCCTCCAGCTAAATAGTTTATAACTTGGGGGAGGTGTGATAAAGCTTTAGAAGCCTTATAGGCTGGCCTGCCTATAGCTAGGCTTAAACCCCTAACATCCCCCAACACTGTCCCGGGGACTAGGATTATGTCTGAGCCCCCTAGAGCCCCCCTTATATCATCGTGTAACTTAACAATCCTAGTTATGACTTCTGCGGGCACCATTGATATAGCGTGCACTGGGAGGCTTACTATTTCAAGCTCTACACCTTTAATTTTAACGTTCCTCCTCACGTAATCCTCAACTATAGGCTTCGCAGTCTTGCTCGTCACCAACGCTATTTTCAAATATGCCCCCATGGATACCATATCCTATCCTTGGCTTTTAAACTTTAACATTGAACTAATAACCTGCCCCGCACTACTAGTCCCCACCCTATCAGCCCCGAAAGCTACGGCCGTTACAGCGTCAAAATAACTCCTAATACCTCCTGAAGCTTTAACCTTAAGTCCTCTGGGTGAGGCGAGCCTGTAAACCCTATAGACTGTCGACGGGTCTCCCCCTTTAGAGTAAACCCCAGTGCTAGTTTTGACGAAGGAAGCTCCAGCTTTAAAAGATGTTTCAACGAGGGCCTCAAGCTCCCCGTCAGAGTGTAGGGGCGCCTCAACGATAACCTTGACTATAGCTCCATATGATTTAGCTGTGTCAACTATAGCTGATAACTCCTCATAAAGCTCCTTAGCTAGTCCAGCCCTAGCTATTGTAAAGTTTGGCACAACATCTACCTCGACAGCTCCGTGGGAGAGGGATTCTTCAACCTCAACTATCTTAGCTTTATAGCTTGAGAGCCCTGAGGGGAATCCTGAGACTGCGCATATTTTAACCCCATAGTCCGAGGCTTTCCTCCCAACAATCTTAACCATACTGGAAGATACTACTATACAGTGGAAGCCCTCCCTAGAAGCCTCCTCTACAAGTTTAAAATAAGAATCTAGGGGGGCCACGGGGTCTAATAGTGTAGACTCTAAGAGGCCAGCAAGCTCCCTAGGGCCCAGGGATAGAGCCCACCTAAACCTCTCAGCCAAAACCCCCACAAACACCACCTAAACCCTCCTATATATAGACCAGGCTAAATCCTCTAACACAGCCCTAAAACCCATAAAACCCACAGTGGGCACAACACGCCCCTTAACGATAGCCTCCACAACACCATCAACACCCCCACCCACAGGCTCCACGAGAGTAGGGGCAACCCCCAAAGCTGAAGGCACATGGCAATCACTACCAGAAACCCCAGGCTTCCCAAACCTCCTAGCAGCCATAATAGCTGGAATATTGAAAACAGGGAGACCCTTAGCATTCCAAACCTCCACAGCATCAAAAACGCTGGGAAACCTCAACAACATAACGCCAACACTAGGCATTATGGGAACATGAAAAGGGTGGGCAGCAACAAGAACACAATTATTCCTGGAAGCCTCATCCCTCAAAACAAAAACATCCCTAGGAAGAGGCTCACCTAAAGGCTCAGGACAAAAAACAAGAACATCACCCCACACGGTCGAAACCTCAGCACCAAAAACCACAATAACATCATAAAGCTGTGAAACCCTACTAGCTAAAAGAGAACCCCTAAAAGTATCATGATCAGTAACAGCTAAAACATCAACCCCCCTAAGCCTAGCCCTCCTAACAAGACCCTCAGGACTCGAAACACCATCACTAACATAACTATGACAATGAGGCTCAAACACTAAAACCAAAACAAACCCCAAAAGCACCCCATAAACCAAACCTTAAAAACTTTAAACAACGAGTGGGAGCAATTGGAGGGTGTACGAACATTGATAACCCAGGGGTCCGATGACACCATAAGAACAAAAATAATACAAACCATCAAAACATACGAACATTCAAGGCCATGCGATGAGAGAGCCTCAAATTGTTCGAATGGAGAGCCCAAACAAACCCATGGAGAGTAAAATATTTAAGCCACGGCTACAATAACGAGATGGGAGCCCCCAAACTCCCAAAAGGGATACAAGATTAAGGGGCGATGAACCCCTATAACTCCCAAAAGGGATTAAGAAAGGAAAACATTAAGAGAGAGCTTAACATATCAAACAGTAACTCCCAAAAGGGAATAGAAAGTTTGTCCTCGCCCAGGCTGCAGATGCTGGCATCGTAGGTGTAACTCCCAAAAGGGAATAGAAAGTTATTCCACCTGGCTCCGCACACTAGTAGTTATGCGTGGATAGGTAACTCCCAAAAGGGAATAGAAAGATTGTTGGAGTTCTTTGACATATCAGGCAATATTTGGAGGCTGCGTAACTCCCAAAAGGGAATAGAAAGTACAAGCTCGCTTCTGCTTATCCCTAAGCGTTTCGCAGTATTGTGTAACTCCCAAAAGGGAATAGAAAGGGTCATTTTTGCTCCCTACTACTTTGTAGGCTCTCAGAGCTTGTAACTCCCAAAAGGGAATAGAAAGGTCAGTCTTAAACACAATATCGAGAGTAAAATCAACAACCTGTAACTCCCAAAAGGGAATAGAAAGCCTTTTCGGCCTCGCCGCTAAAGCCTCGCTCCCCACTTCCATATAACTCTCAAAAAGGAATAGAAAGTATGTGGTTAGGAAAGTAGTGGGGTAGAGAGTTAAAAAGGATGGATGGGGGGTGGGTTAGAGCCAGCCTCTTAGTTTCATTGCTTTAACTACTTTGTCTACTGCTATTGCGTATG
>CAKZTZ010000017.1 GCA_937921695.1 uncultured Sulfolobales archaeon
TTGTATTTCAAGTTCAAAAAACGGATCGGCAATCTTCGCAAATTTAGTTTGCCACTCTTCTGGGGGTAGCACAAATTTATAATTAAGAATGTCGGTGGGTTTTAAATGAAGGACAGTTGTTCCATCTGCGCGACCATTTACATAACTCCAATAATCATGAGTTAAAAGTAGGTAATAAAGGAAACCTCGTTTCAAACGTTTTTCAGTCATTGGATTTAAAATAACTAAGTCTAAACTTGCTATTAGTAGTTTGAAACTCTCGATAGGAGGTATCCTCGCCGGCATTCCTATTACTTCCTTGTTTCGAGTTAGATCGGTTATAGCAACTACTATATCTCCGGGTTGTAAGATATGATCTTGTGAAAATTCCCCGGAGTAAGGTTTTATCTCATTTCGGAAACCGCCGCCTCGCGCTATGCATTTAAGATTTACAAGTCCGATGTCACTTTTATCCGTTAGATCACTACTACTATAGGATAAGCCCTTCTTTAAGTTTACCAAATCGCCTATTGTTACGACCTCCCATCCTTCAGGAATTTCTTTATCTAGTTCTTCATTGTAAACAAGCTGATCTTGGAAAGGCTCGAAATCAACAAACCAGTTCTTAAAAATTGCTTGAGCTATCGCTTCAAGAGTTTTATTCATCTCGTAATTAAGCTCAATTTTATCATCCAGAGAGCCTAGAATTTCCGCTATTTTACGTTGTTCTAATATGGAAGAAGGAAATGTTGCCTCAACGTGCTGTAAATCTTGAATAGTTACGTGGCCCATAGTAGTAGCTTTATCTTTAACGAGAAGATTAAAAATAGGTATATGATATTGTAGAAGATATTTTAAGAATCTTTGATCAATTCCAGGCTTTGCTTTCACTTTAAAAATATGTTGATTTAGGACAGCAGGACCTCCGTTCCAAACATAGATACCTATGCTTCCTGACCAGGCAAAAAGTAACTCTCCTCCCTTTAGATAAAACCATTCTTCTACTTTTCCATTATAGTATTTTGTTGAGGTCGTTATACCTCTATTAAGTTCTGCTATTTTGATAACAGGTAATCCTTTATTGGTTAATTCAGACTGTTTGAATGCTCGTCCATTGATATACTCTGCCAAATTATATAAATTATCTTTTTTCCATCCCTTCGGAACATTTTTAAACATTCTTAAAATTCCTATATTATCCGAACCCATAGCCTATTTCACCTAAACTTCTTTTCACTTTTTCTTCAAGTTCTTTAGACTTGACAAATTGCTCAGCTAATTGTTTAGTTAATCTTCTCATTTTCTCTTCAAAAGGTTCTTCTTCGACTTCCCCCTTAGGTGTTCCAACATATCTTCCAGGTGTTAAAATGTACCTATTTTTCCTTACTTCATCAAGAGTTGCGGATCTGCAGAATCCCGGAATATCTTTGTACCCTTCGCCTTTTCTCCACGCTCTATAAGTGTTTGCTATTTGTTGTATGTGTTCCTCTGTTAGTATGTTAAGCCTTCTTGAAACTGGCTTGTAAAGGTTTCTTGCATCTATGAAAAGTATTTGACCTCTCCTATCTCTAAACCCTTTAGCTCTCTCGTCTTTATTCTTTGCTAAGAACCATAGGCAGGCTGGAATCGTAGTCGTTAAGAAAAGTTTGGGGGGTAATGCAATTATGCAATCGACTAAATCATCCTCAATTATTCTTTTTCTTATTTCACCATACTTTCCACCGCAAGATAGAGAGCCGTTAGCCATGACAAAGCCTGCTCTTCCATTGGGCGCTAAATGGTAGATGTAATGTTGAATCCAGGCATAATTACCGCCATTCTTGTTTTTATCATCTGGAATTCCATATTTCCATCTTGGATCGTTTTGAACTCTATCAGCTCCCCATTTAGTCATGTTGAATGGAGGGTTAGTTATTATGAAATCTGCTTTAAGATTCGGGAATTGATCGTTAAGCAGCGTATCTTCCAGGGCTATGTTCTCGCTGGGGATTCCCCTAATTGCTAGGTTCATCTTGCATATTCGCCAGGTCGTCTCGACAACCTCCTGTCCATAAACTGATATGGAGTGAGGATCTTTCTGATGAGCTTCTAAAAACTTCCAGCTTTGAACGAACATTCCACCGCTACCGCATGCCGGGTCGTAAACCCTTCCATAATATGGCTCCAAGATCTCAACCAGTAGCTTAACCACGCATCTCGGAGTATAGAATTCCCCACCCCTCTTTCCCTCTGCTTCAGCAAATTTTCCTATGAAATACTCATAAACCCTTCCTAGCACATCCTTTGCTCTATCTTCTGTAAGCTCGAATCCTATTCGTGAAAAGATATTTATTAGCTCTCCTAAAACATGTGGAGGCACTGAAGCTTGTGTGTAGATCTTGGGAAGAACTCCTTTTAGTTGCTTAGGGTTCTCTCTTTCAATTGCGCTCATAGCCTCATCTATCAGTTTTCCAATATGGGGTTGCGTCGCGTTTTTCATCAGGAAGCTCCATCTTGCCTCTGGCGGTACATAAAATACTCCGATTGATAAATACTCATCGCGGTCTTCTACAATGCTTTTAACATCTTCTTCAGTTGCATTTGGAATGTAGTAATCTTTGTTATTCGGATCCCTAACGGCTTTTTCTAACCATTTTTTCCTAGCTTCAAACATGTCTGAAATGTACTTCAGAAAGATTAAAGGTAGAACTATGTGCTTATATTGGGACGCTTCCATCTTACCCCTAAGCTTGTTCGCAGCCTCCCACAATTTATCAGCAAAATCTAGGTCGAGCTCTCCACCGCTCATCTTACCACCTCTTCAGCTTTCTTAACATTAAAATAAACCTTAGCAGGCCCTATCTTCTTCGACCTAACATATCCTTGGCTCTCTAAAGCTTTAAGATATCCAGCAAGAAAAGTTCTATTGACATTAAGCTCCTCAGCCAACTGCTTTATAGTCTGACCAGGGTCTTTCTCCAATAGCTCAATCAATTTAAGAGTTAGCTTGTCTGGATCCCTCAACATCCTTCCCCTAAAAAGTTTAGACTTTCGAAGTTTAAAGCCTTTACATTTGTGCTAACACATGTGTTTACTCATGTGAGCCACGATAATATAGCCTCCACAATCTTCTCCCTTCGTAGACTTCCTGCAGCTCGAGCATTTCTCAAATACCAAAACAATTCCCCTATCTAACACTTCTAAGCAGTCTTGCTTCCTACTGCTACACCTCAACTCCTCCTAGTAACCTTATAGTTCCCTCGCCGCAAAAAGACGGGAATAGATAAACTTTTAATAAGACTATATACCAGCCTGTAAATACGGACTTAATAAATTTCCGGTTAGAATGGAAGCGATACTCATTTATGCTCTACCGAGGCCGGGTTATGATTCAAGTTTCAGGGGGAAAGAATCTCTACCCTGTAAGGAAAAGTGTAAATAATGTAACTCCCGGAAACACCTAATACTGAAGAGAACCTCCATGAGAGTTAAGAAATTAAAGGCACAGTGGAAATAAAAGTTTAAATACTGTAAATAAAACTTATTTATGGAGTTTAAGGCGCGGAAAATCTGTTCTATTGTTTTAATAGTAGTTGGGATAATGGTTTTTGCGACCACTACTGTTTCTCTTATTTCAGCCTGGCTCTCATTACCCCCTTATTTAATATAAGTGAAAGGGCGGTGGGTTGCATATGGATTGTGGGAATGTCTCTATTTCGTTGGGGAACTGCCGTTAAGCCTTATATTGCTGCTGGCAGGCGTTATCTTATGGCCGTCGCATCCGGGCGATCTGATAACGAGGGGGACGGCGATCCTCTCTTTGATCATTAGCATACTCTTGGATAGGTGTGGAACTGGGCTCTTCACTGTCATACGTGCTTTTCGGAATTGCCATCAACTTCGTCTCTATGCTAGTAATAGCTATCTTAGCGGTAGTAGTTGCAAAGTGGAGGTTATCAGTTTTAATAAGAATGAAACGAAGAATTAGTACAAGGTTTAAGTGTTGAAACAGTGCATGTTAACCGTTTACAATGTTTCTTATTCCCGTCAGGCTCTTCCCCAACGCCTAGCTCTTAGCATTACCTTGTAAGCTTTTTAAGCTGTGGCGACGGCCCGCCTCCAAAGCCGGGGATCCTGTGTAGAAGTAGGCTTATAAGACGGTGTCATTCTTGAAGAGATAGATGTATGAGTTCTATTTCATGTCAACAGCGAGGCTTCCCCCAGGTCTCAGCGCTTGAGGCAAGGAGCTCACTTATAATATCTTTGGGCTCACAATTGAAGGTTTGACTTTTGGGGAGGAGGTTTTTAATTGAAAGTATGTACTGCTAGGTTAGACTGTAGGTGGGCGTGTCTATGATGGTTCTGTGCTAGTGTTTGCGAGGGCTTTCACTATATTATTTATGATGTCGTCTATTAGACTCTTAGCTATGGCATTTAGGACTCTCTCCCCTATTGACGCTGCTAGCCCCCCTATTTTTCCTTCGAATATCCAGTATACTTTAGATGTGGAGTTTAAACTTGCGACTCTAAACTCTAGAATGAAATTTAGAGAGCTGCCAACCCCTACCCCTCTCCCTGAAACTTTAGCATAGGAATACTCGCTGATCTCGGTGAACCTTCCTTCAACAGTAGCATCTCCCCTTAATGGTCCAATGTTAACAGTTAGATTCACGGTGAAAGAGCCTTCTTCTGAAACCTTCACGTTCCTAAATCCGGGGAATGTTCTCGCGAACTTGTAGGGGTCTGTGAGGAACTTGAATATTTCTTCTGGGCTCTTATTAGCCTCAAACGCCCCCTCATATCTCAGCTTCACGATCTCCACCTGGAGTTGTGTGGGTGGAAAGCCTGCTTATAAGATGTGGCTATTATAGTTTACATACAGGTTTTATGCTGGTATTATGTTGGCTATTATGAATCCTTCACTTTCATGTATGTGGGGGTATAGTCTACATATGGAGTTTGAAACTCTATAATTCTTGTATCCATGTCTGCATATTTTTATGTTGGGTTTTTCTAGTTTCGCCTTGAGGGTTTCCACAGCATATGAGGCTATTTCCTCCCCTTCTTCCGGCATTAGTGAGCATGTGGCGTATGTTATTTTGTCGGCGTGTAGTGTTATGTTTGCTAGTATTTCTTTCTGGAGCCTGCTATAGTATTTTACTTTGTTTTCTGTTAGTGTTATTTTTAGCCCGGGGTCTTTGGCTATGGCTCCCGAGTTGCTGCATGGAGCGTCTATTAGGGCTTTAACGTGTTTCTCGAGCTTGAGTTTTCTAGAGTCTCCTACTAGGATTTCTAGGCTTTCATCTGGGACTCCTAGTTTCCTCATTAGCTTCCTCATTATAGTTACCCTCCTCCCGCTTATGTCTACAGCTGTTATTTTCGTCTTACCCTCTGTTAGCATCGATATTAGCGATGTCTTAATCCCTGGGGCTGCGCAAGCGTCTAGTATAGATTCTCCAGGCTGGGGGTTTAGGGCTTCAACCACTGCTGCCGAGGCTATATCTTGGGGTATAGCCTTAAACTCCCTTACAACCCTTAGGAGCCTCACAGGCTTCGGGGATTTCATAATTTTAACCATGTAATAGTATTTAGGGTCAACTTCAAACTCTACACCTTCACCCTCAAGGCTCCCCACAACACTCTCAACACTAGCCTTTAAAGTGTTAACTCTAAGCCACCAAACCCTCCTATTAGCAGCCTCTAGCATAGCGTAGGCTTCACCCTCACCCATGAGGGTTGAGAGTTTATCGTAAACCCATTTTGAAATAGAAAGCCTACAGTGGGGCTCCCCAACTTCAATATTAGGGTTGGAGAGCCACAGCCTAGCTAGATCCCTAGGCTTAGCCCCGGGCCCTGCTATACAGGAGAGTTTAACATAATCGGATATAAAACTCCTAGCCATATCGTAAAGCCTCTCCCTCTCATCAACACCACTAGCACAAACCCCCCTACAAGCCCTCTTAAAAGCTACATCCACAGAAACTCTAAGCCTCAAAACTTCATAGGCAACCCTAGCTAGAAACCTGTCATACTCCAATTAGGCGCCCCCAGTTTTAGAGCCAGCCTAAACCTTATCTCCTAAGGAGGCTATGTGGAGATACTTAAATCAGAGCAAGCCCCCACTGTAGATTCTACGTGCCAGCCCGGCTTACATGAACTTTTCTAGGAACGCTGATATGTAAGCCGCTTCTAGGGCTGCTATAGCCATGGGGGCTCCCGCGTGGCCACTCCTAGTCTCTACTCTAAGGTATACTGGGTGGCCTAGCATTCTAGCTTTTAAAGCGAATTTTATAGCGTGAGCTGGATGAACCCTATCGTCGTGGAGCCCTGTATATACTAGTGTTGAGGGCATCTTCTTATCGGCTCTCATATTATGGTATGGGCTGTATGTTAGCATGTAATCCCTCATTTCAGGGTCTTCCGGGTCTCCGTATTCAGGTACCCAGTATTTCCCCACATAGAGTTTATGGAACCTCATCATGTCGAGCACGGGGTAGCCTATTATAGCTGCGTCGAAAAGCTCGGGCCACTTGACAACTGTAGCCCCAACCGTTAAGCCCCCATTGCTTATCCCGAAAGCCGCCACTTTAAGCCCCATACTCTTGAATAGCCTGGCGAAGGCCTCCAGGTCTTTGAAGGTGTTCCATTTATTCTTTAACATACCCATCCTATGCCACTCCTCCCCCTCCTCACGGCCCCCCCTAAGGTTAGCAACGACTATAATGTAGCCCATGTTGAGGAGGTGGTGGAAGCTAGCTAAATACCTGGGAGTCTGGCTAATCCCGAAGCCCCCATAACCATATATTATGACGCCTCTAGGGCTCAAACCTTTAGATAATAGGAAACCATGCACCCTAACCCCGTCACTACTCTGAACCCATATATCGCTCACCCTAACACCTTCAGCTTTAACCCCCTCATCTACAACTTTAACTCTACCATCGCCCTCCACGAGGTTCACGCTATACTGTACTGTAAACCCTGTAACTAGGATGGCGAAAGAGCCGTTGTAGCCGTCGACGTCGAGCACTGTATAGTAAGCTTCTGGGAGCTCTAAACCCCCCTCCTCCATAGTTTTAATATCTAAAGTTTTAACCCTATGCTTCGCCCCCACAGTCTCCGCTAAGAGTAGCTTATCCCCGGAGAAAGCAAATTTATCCACAGGTTTACTAAGGCTGAAAACGCTATCCCCAACTACGAGCTCGTCAGCCCCAGGCTTAAACCTTATATAGACAGGCTTATCACCACTCCACCCTACAGGGTCAGCCCTATAATCCCCAGCCTCCAGAAGCTCCCCCACGCCACTCTTAAAGTCTAAAGTGTAAAGCCTAGTCCTAGACCACCCCCTATATACTGAGACTAGAGCTCTCATTAAACCTGGAGACGCTTTCACCGAAACACTCTCCCCACCGCCAATAAAACCGTGACCCCAAAGGATTCTCTCAGAGCCTCCCTCCAAAACTACAACCCTATCAGTAGGAGTAGGGCCCCCGTCTGGAGGAGGGCTTCTCCTATAAGTCCTAACGTAAACTAGAGTATCCCCTACTAGTGTGAAATCTGATAGGATACCTTCGAGAGAGTAGAGAGTCTCGCCGCTCTTAACATTAAATATTAAGACTTTACCCTCATCAGAACCCCTCGGAGACAAGTTAATAGCGACCAGCCTTTCAGAACCTTCTACTCTCTTAACCCACGTTATAATATGATCCTCGGGAGGCCTATACAATATAACTTTCTCCCCACCATTCCAAACTAGCTTAACTTCATCCCTCAAACCCCTATAGAGGGCTACAACACCACCTTCAACTAAAGCTACACTAGTAACCCTAGGGTGCTCAACATATTTTATCAACACGTCATAGTGGCGCTTCACACCCTCACCGATAACATCATCCAACTCCCTATTAAAAAAATCCACAGCCTCCCTTACATAGGTTGAAGACAAGTCTTCATAGCAAGCTAAAGGATCAAACGCAAACACCCAAAGCACCCCCTATAATTCTATGGGGAAACAGTACTTTAAAAATTTCAGATAACACCTCAATATCAACACATGAATAGAGACTATATAAGGGGTATTCTAAAACCACTTAACATACCCACCGCATTAGAGTTCCAGTCTTACAGGTTTATAAACTGTTAAAGGTATGTGTTAAGAGTGTAGAGTAAGAGCCTCGCTAAAGCTAGCCTAAACTACGCGCTCGAAAACTATGAGAAAACCATGACTAAACAACCTTTTAAACTCTATAAATTACTATTAAACTTGGAATGATGTGCGATGGGCAGCCTGAAGAGTGATGAGCCTTTGTAGCACTGACCTTTATCTAAATCCCACTAAGCCCCATATAGCTGAAGCTACCCCCACCATGTAGAAGGCTTTTTGACTGCAGCATATCAGGGTGCTTTAAAAGTTAATATGGCTAGTTTCAGCCTTACCTATGTAATCGCTTTTTATTCTTATGGGAGAGCTTTCAAGGCCCGTTAGCGAGCTTGTTGAGGGTTTTGTTGAAGCTTGCTGTGAAAGATAATATTATAGCATAAGCTAACGTGTCGGGGTCAAGCTCTTCCGGGCTCTTCTCCCATCCTAGGAGGTCTGCGAAAACCTCGACTTCCCAAGGCACCTCCCCCGAGCTGGCATGGTCTTCTATAATGTTTTCAGCATATGAAAGGACTGTTTCTAAACCCTCAACCCCCATAGCCTCTATAAGCTCGAAAACATCAACCATAGGGTAGCCTATAGAGTCTAAGGCTTCCCTATAAGCTCGGCCCCTCAGCTCCCACAACTTCACATCCACAATGTCTGCAGCGAGGTTTAAAGCCTCAAGCCTCTCACTCCCATCAACAACCATAGAGACAGCTAAGAGGCTAGGAACTAAAGTCAGAGAGTACCCCGGGGACTCTGGAGCAACAGTAAACCAGCTTAGGGACTCCCCGGCATCAGCCTCAACGCTCACCGGCAGACACCACAGCAACATGTAATATGAAACTTAGAAAGCTGGAGAAACACAGAAATACCAGCCCTACACTCAAATAAAGAAGTTGAAAACCCCCACTTTCCAGTAGCGGGTGCTTATAAATGAAATTAACAGAGAGTTTAGGGGGATCAGGTGGACTAGGCTCTTCACAGCTTTAAGCTCAGATAGACCGGGTTCCTCTCTTCACCTTGTTTCCTAAAAGCCTCCCGGGCCTATTATTTTTAGTCGTGCTCTAAGTGAGGGTAGCGTTTCAGAGTATTTCCCATATGAACTTACCGTTTTCATATATTAAGTCTCCGTCCCCATATACTTTGGCTTTGCCCATGTCTTTTATCATATCCCAGTGTATTGCTGACATGTTTCTGCCCCCTGTTGCTGGGTATGCCGCGCCTAGGGCTAGGTGTATTGTGCCTCCTATCTTCTCGTCGAAGAGTATTTGTTTCGTGTGTTTTTTAATATCATAGTTTAGGCCGAACGCTGCTTCTCCAAGTCTTCTAGCACCTTCATCTACTTCTAGGGCTTTCTTAAGTATTTCTTCCCCTTTGACGGCGCTCGCCTCTACTATTGTTCCTCTTGAGAATTTGAGTTTCACCCCTTCAACTTCATAGCCCCTCCATATTGCTGGATATGTGAATGTTATGTATCCTTCGGTAGCATCTTCCTGGGGGCCTGTGAAGACTTCTCCTCCAGGCATATTCTTCTTCCCATCATCGTTTATCCAAATCCTCCCACCAACCCCTAGGGTCAGGTCTGTGTCTGCATCGACTATCCTAAGCTCTGATATTTTAGAAAGTTTCACCGCTATCTTCTCCTGCCATCTAGCTTGTTCAGCCCACGCTTCTACAGGGTTTCCAGTGTGGAGTTTCAAAGCCCTATAAACGAAGTCTTCATAGTCAAGGATAGACATGCCGGCTTCCTGGGCTAGGGCCCTAGTGGGGTATAATGTTACAGTCCACCTAAGGCTCCCCTCACCATCCCTCCTCATGAAAATCTCAGTTAAAGGTCTTAGGGCGGCACTTCTAACTTTAAACCTCTCAGGGTCGACGCCCACAAGGGGTTTAACATGGGTAGACGATATAATGTTTATAGACACGGATATATTCTCAGATATAAACTTGTCTATGGGGGACAAGTGCTCTAGAAGCTCCCTAGAAGAATATCTATAGAATATCTCAGTAAGCTCCTCATCCTCAACGTGAAACCTAGGATAACCCCCGGCTTCAACAACAGCCTTATAAACCTCCCTAACCAGGGGGAAAGCCTCGAAACCAGATCTAACAAGAACCTCGTCGCCCCTCCTAACACTAGTACAGTACTCGACAAGGAGCCTAGCGAAAGACTCGAGACCCCTCACAGTACCACACCATAGTAGCATGCAAGCGTAAAACCTTTAAACTTAAGCTAGTTTTCTCGATTTTCACTATTTTAGAATATAAGTTTTATAACGTAAAATATTACCTCCGGTTTAACACCAGTATCCCGGTATAGTGAGGTGCCTATGAATATGGCCAGCAAGAAGATCCTAGTACTCGGCGGGGGCGCTGGAGGGGTCGTAGCTGCTAATAATTTAATAAAAAAGCTTGGCGAAGAAGCTGAGATAACCCTTATAGATAAGAGCGGCTACCACGTGTTCCAGCCGAGCCAGCTCTGGGTTATGACGGGGCAGAGGGAGCCGGACGATATTAGGAGGCCCCTAAAGCTCCTTGAGAGGAAAGGTGTTAAGGTTTTAGTTGAGGAGGTTAAGAGTATAAAGCCTGAAGAGCATGTAGTTCAAACAAGCTCTGGGAACATACACTACGACTATCTCATAGTGGCTCTCGGGAGCTTACCGGAGCCTGAGAAAATACCAGGCTATGCGGGGAACGTGTGCACCCCATGGACTATAGATGGCGCCCTTAAATGTAGGAGGCTATTAGCAGGCTTTAAGGGAGGCTCCATAGTTATAGCTCCAGTTTCATGGCCCTACAAGTGTCCTCCAGCCCCGTTTGAAGCAGCTTTTATGGCTAGATATCTGGCTGAGCAGAGGGGGGTTAAAGCTGATGTTACCGTAGTTCATTTCTGGAAAGAGCCTATGGAGCCTTTCGGCCCAATGATGGTGGGTGCTTTCAAGAAATTCCTAGACCAGTATAGAGTGGGTTTTGTGGGGAATGTTGAAGTTGAAAGTTTCCAGGAAAACTACTTAGTGACTAGGGGAGGGGAGAAGATTAAATATGATTTAGCTATAGCTGTGCCTCCTCACAGCCCCCCAGAGCCTATAGCTAAATCAGACTTGGGAGATCAAAGCATATGGGGTTACATGAAAGTCGACAAGAATACTTTAAGAGCCCCCAAATATGATAATATCTATGGAGTAGGCGATGTCATCGCCCCAAGCCTAGGTATTGGTATGGCCGGTGTTTTCGCCCACTTCCAAGCAGAGTATGTGGCTAGTAAGATTATAGATGATATTAAAGGGGCTTACATGGGGGAGCATTATAATATGAGTGGTGTCTGCGTTATGGACATGGGCTATGTAGGGGCAGCGGTATACTGTGACTTCACAAGGAAGATAATGGCTGGAGAGTACCCGGATTGCGTCATACTAGGCGGTATGAAAGCTTTCAGAGCTATTAAATACGCTTTCGAGAAATACTGGCTATCAAAATGGTTCTAAAGGTGGTGCCCCATGGTTGAAGAAAAGAGTAAAGTTGAAACCCTCCTAGCACTCCTCGAAACCCTTAAAGAAGAGGATGTGGAGGAGATAGAGGCTATATTGAAAACAGTTGACTTGAAGAAAATAGCGATACTAATGAAGGAACTCTCGGAAAACGCTGACTCCATAATAAGCCTAATAGAAATAGCGAAGATGCTCAAAGAGAGTGGAGCACTAGCAGCACTATCAGGACTCCTAGAAGTTTCAGACGAAACATTCAACGCCATAGCAAGGCCCGAGCTCATGAAAGCTACGGGTAACGCTATGATGCTAGTATATATGCTCTCACTATTCAACCACGGAACCCTACTCAGAGCAGCTGAAACAACGCCGAAATGCGTGGAGACAGCTATAAACGAGGCGGCTAAGACGGAGAAAGGACTGGGACTACTAGAAATCCTAAGAATAATGAGAAGCCCTGAAATGGCGGCAGCACTTAAAAGTTTCATAACCATGATGAAATGCCTAAGAGGCGGAGATTAAACTCTAAACCTATTTCTTTTTAATATCCTTCATTTATAACCTTAACGGGAATGCTTTAAAATGTTTAGTTTTACCCCCTTCTCCTGTGCATTCTTTCATGCATTTCCCTCATATGCTCCATGTGTTTTTCTATGAGCTCTCTGCATTTTTCGCTGAATCCTTTCTTGTGCATGCATTTCATGACTTCCATATGCGTGTTTTCCGCGATCCCAGCTATTGTAACTTTAGCTAGGACTATCCTAATTCCTTTAACCTCTACTAGGGGCCCGTAGAACGTTATATTGACTCCTTTAAGTTGGGGAGCTTTAAAGTCTAAGTCTTCAACATCAGTGAGGATAACATTAAAAACGTCCCCCCTCACATCAACTTTCAACACATAGACGGGGGTAGAGTCTAGGAGGCTCTCCTCTACGTCGACTACACGCCCATAACCGGAAGCCCACCCGCTAAACCCTGAGACTGACATTACAGCATTAACATAGCCCGGGGCCTTCGCCCCACCCCCTATAAAGCTCCCAGATATTACGTTAGCTTCAGCATAGTCGACTGGGTAAAAGGTTAAAGCTAGAACAAATACTATAAGCGGGAAGCCTAAAGCAAAGCCATACTCTAAAGTTTTACCCACCACAGCTTCTCAGCCTATGGCACACTCCAATATACAAGGTTAGGGAAAGAAAACTTAAAGATTATGAATATGGCTAGCCCTTAACTAATGAAGCTACCCTCCACGATGCTTTACGAACTCATAGTACATGGGGTTCTGGAATGTTTCGCCATCAACATGGATTGATAGGGCTTTCAAAGTCTTATTCCCAACTCCAACAATGGTTACACTGTCGCCTACGTTAATACCATCGTGATAGAGCCAGCCTCCATAAACTAGTGTTCCATCAATGGTTCTAATGTAAACCCCCCTAATAGTAACATTATATGTTTTACCGTCGTCTCCCTGAACTACTATGACATGCCTTTCATCAATCTTATTAATAACCTTCCCAGTTATCTCAACAACGTTGCTAAAGCCCTTAAACTTCTCGTTCCTTACCTGTACCTCCTGCTTCATAGGGATTGACTGTTCGTTATGCTCGTCATTCATATACCCCATGCAAGGACAATGATGCATACCCATCATTCCATTAACTCCACCCATCATTCCACTAGCCTGGCCCCAACCCCAGCCCATAGCTGCGGCTTTGCCAGCGTAGTTTAACCATTGAGCTCCTAAAGTTACCCCGGCACCTAGAGTTGCTAGCACTACTAGGGCGAGCCCCAGGCCTACCAGGTATTTCCCATAGCTCATTCTTCTCACCTCACATCCAGGTTAAAGTTTGATAGTAGTGTTTAAAAGGTAAACTCACCTGAAGTGAGTTTTAAGTTTTTTGTTCCTTGCGGAGGGTATTGTTGATAGTTCACTTAGAGTGAGCTTTATTGAGTGCTTCTCACTTTTAAGATTTAAACTCCACCCGACAGTTTAGGGTGCGGGGCTATGGATGTCCTCTCTTACATTATTGGTTTCGCCGGGCTTGCTTCCGCCACGTTCTACTTAGTATCTTCTATTTCGTTGATGCGCCTCTACTATATGTTGGGGGGCGAGCTATGGTTTCGCCTCTCCATAGGGTTTGCACTCTTATGTTTAAGCCAGGCCGCCATGGTTTTCTCTTTAACCGTGTGGGATGCTAAACTCTCTTACGCACTCTACTCTTCAACCCCGGCTCTAGCGATTTCAGGCTTCTACATGTTATGGTCTTCTAGGAGGCTCCCTGGAGCCCATCTAGCGGTCTCCCCCCTAGTTTTAGCTCCTGCAATACTCGACTTGACAGCTTCGGCTTTAGCCCTCACAATCTCAACAGGGCTTAGAGGGTATGCTAGGGGGGGTTTCAGCTTGATAGCTTTAGCCCACATACTCAGAGCCCTGGGAGCCCTAGCACCCCCAGGCCTCCTCCCCGTCATCCTCCTAGTTACAGCTGAGATTGTGAGAGCCCTCGGAGCCCTAATAATGGCCTCCAGGTATGTGAGGAGGTTGTTATGAAGAGGAGGAGCAGGATAGCGATAATAATAGACATACTATCATACCTCGAGAGCGAGGGGGGAGAAGCCCTAGCAACAAGAATAGCCCAAGCAACAGGCCTAGCCTACGACAGGCTAGTGGAACTACTAGAAGAGCTCAACGAGAAAAGCATAATAGAAATGATAGTAGACGAGAAATCCAGGAGAGTCATAATAACTAAAAAAGGCAGAGCACTACTCTCTAAGCTGAGAGACGTTGAAGGCTTTCTAAGGGATTTAGGTATAGAACTCTAACATTTAAGAGAATACTCAAGCAGAACCTAATACCATTATCCCCAGAATACCTAAGGATTCCCCGCAAGTCCCAGCTATAACTATGGAGTCGTGGCGGTCGTCGAGCCCGACGGCATTAAGGCTTCCATCATCACTCCTTTGTTAAATGTTAATCTATGATCTAAACAACTGATATAAGGTTTATGAGTTCTTTCCTTGAAACGCCATTGTCTACTTTTTGTGTTTCGACTATTCTGTGAGCGTTTAAAGACGTTGATGTTTTCTAAGTAGTAAAGTTTATATAGGGGCGCTCTAAGTAGAATATGCGGTGTGGAGGGCTGATTCCAAAGTTTTCAAGGCTTTTAATAGCTGTTATTACCACGTTCACAATCTTAATTTACGGTTTAGCCTACGCTTCAACCCCTTATTCTGCTTCAGAGATTTCCCCCAATATTTTATGGTTTGCGGAGAGTAACCCTAGTGATGGTAACGACACTGCTGCAGCCTCCTGCACGGTAGGCGACTATGTTGTTGTAGTTGGAACGGATTTGAGCCCTGGTAGTGGTCAGTTTAGGGTTGAGGTTAGATATAAGTCTGATGGTAGCGTCGCTTTCCATGCTGTGAAGGATTTGCTCAATAGCAATGAGGGCTTCTCAGACTGCATTAGCATAAGTGGGAAAGTTTTCATCGCCGGTATGGCGATGGTTATGGGGGCTCTTCCAAAGGCTTACATGGCCGTGTTAGACGTTAGCTCTAGGGATTTTAGAGTTGAAGACTTGGGATGGAGCGGCTTTGCGATGGCGATAGAATATGATGGTAGTTACGTTTATGTGGGGGGCGGCGACTTACGGGAGCTCAGCTTTGTCTTTAGGGTTGATAAGTTCGACCCCTCAAGCCTCTCCAGGATATCTACTTACAAGTCTGAGGGTCTTCCGGGATATCAGTCTATCGCCATAAGTATGAATGTTAACGCTAAAACCGGGCACTTATGGCTTGTCGGGATCGCTGTGGAGCCTATAAGTCAAAAGCTTAAGTGGTGGGTCGAGATTATAAATAAGGAGAATATGAAGTTAGTTAAAAATATGGATCTTAACATAACCCATGGTAGTGCTGCTGGAGTAGTTTCAGACCTTGATGGGAATATGTATATCGTAGGGGTTGCAGGAGATAATGGGGTTATAGTGAAGCTTGATAGTGGAGGTCAACTTGTTAAAAAAGTTGAATTCCCCAAAGCAGTCTTCTTGAAGATCCTCTACTATGAGGAGGCACTCCTAGTTTTAGGGCACGAGGAGATAGCGGAATATCCCAGGCACACGTTATATATACTAGACTTAGACCTCAACCTGGTAAATAAGCATGTTTTAAGCGCTGACGTGGAAGCATACTCACAGTTCGAGCCGGGAAAAGCTAGCGTTGAAAACAACATACTCTACGTTGCCGGTGCGAATAATAAGCCTGGAAACTACCAGTGGGCCATATACGCTATAGCCTTAAAACCCCAGCTTACAGAGACAACACCAACACCAACGCCAACACCGACACCTACACCTACAACTATAACTGAGACTAAGACTGTAACATCAACAATAACGGAGACGAAAACAACTACAATAACGCAAACAAAAACCATAACCGAGACTAAGACGGAAACCCTAAAAGAAACTATGACAACAATAAAAACAGAAACAGTAACCCGTACAGTAACAGAACCTACTACGAAAACAATAACAGCCATAGAGACTAGAATAGTAACAACAACTCAAAAAGAAACTGAAACATTCAAAGTAACGGAAACAACAACATCAACACTGGAGGTAATACCAACGACGCCCATAGTTGCAGCATCTATAGCCCTAATAGTATTAGCTATATCGCTAGTAATACTGTTGAGAGGTAGGAAGTAAGTTTATAAGTTCCGATATTGTTTCCTCTGGGGCTCCTTCGAATACCGCTTTCCCATATGCTAGCTACCTTTTGAGGGAAGCCCTAGCAATGACTCAACGAGAAAACATATTAGAGATGATCCTAGACGAAAACTAGGAAAATCATAATAATTAAAGGAGGGCACTACTCTCTAAGCTGAGAGACGTTGAAGGCTTTCTAAGGGATTTAGGTATAGAACTTTAATAGTCTAAGCAGAGCTAGCAGTTCTTCTCTTGAAGAAAGCTATAATGCTGAGCCCTGAGATAGCCCCTGCTATTACTATGAGCCCCATTATCAAGATTTTGTGGGCCTCTACGCCTTCAAGAGCTTCCTGGAGACCGCTTGGGGTTGTTGTCTGCGCTGTTTTCTTAGTGACAGTCACGGTTAAAGGTGAGCTCTCGCCTCCTAAGTAGCTGTCTGCAGGTTCTGCGACAGCCTTTAGTATATGGCTTCCTTCCTGGAGCGGTGTGAACGGTATAGATGCTAGTCCATCCTTCAATGTTAACTCTGCATATCTAGCCCACTCGAGAGAGCCTGGTGCTTTTAACCATATAGTTACCCTAGTGTTTACAGGGGGCTCCACCTTAACTTGAAGCTTAACTGTCTCAGCGACATCTACAGAAGCCTTATCTGCTGTCATCGTCACCTTCAACGGGGCGGTCTCCACTTTCTCCTTGAGCTTTTCTCTCACATAAACTATTATTATGTTACTTAAAGCTTCAAAGCTAGCCTCAGTCTCAGGGACTCTTACTCTCACCAGTGTAGACCCTGTAACGTTAAATTTGACTGTTGAGGTGAAAACCCCCTTACTGTCGCTCTTGAGAGTTGCTATAGGGGTCCATATGGATAAATCCCTGCTAGCCTCTAATATCACGTCGTAAACTCCTGGAGGGTTTATTAGCCCCTTCACGGTAATACTACCTCCTTGCTCAACTAAAGCCTGGAGAGCTTTAACTCCAAGCTCGGGAATCTCAGCTTGAGTTGAAACTTCATCACTAACTATAGCTACTGTAACCTCCCTTTTAACATATATTGTTTTAACAGCTATGCTTTCATACTCGGCATATTCACTAGAAACATAACTAACTTTAACTTCAACCCTATAAACTCCAGGGTCTAGGGCTGTATAACTCCAGGTTAAGACCTTCCACTTTCCGGGCTCTAGAATGTCGTAATAACGGGCATAGATGAGGGCGCTGTTAACGTAAATGTTAACCCATATATTATAAGCTCTAGACTCGCCCATATTAAAGATGGTTACTAGTAGGGAGACTGTTGAGGGGGCCTTTACTACGCCCGGCGCTTCTAGAGATACTTTTAAGTGTCCGGTTAATGAGACTATAAGTACCGGGACGGCAAAATTCCTATGGAATAGAACCCTGCCGCCTTTAAATTCCACATAGCCTTCAACACTTAAAGATAAAATGTCTAGAACGGAGTCTCCAGCCTTAATTCTAGAATAATATTCCCCAGTGAGAGGTATAGATAGAGTTACGCTCCTAGCCTCTCCTATTCCCGTGAAAACACCTAGATACCCTTCAACACTAGAGCCGCCAACAGTAGCTTTAACCCTAAATATGGTGAGTACGCTCCCAACAGAGTATTCTAAACTATCAGCCGTAACCGTGACCCTAGATTCCGCTCCTGCAATCCACGGCTCGCTGAATTCTATCGAAATCTTTAAAATCCAGCCTTCAACATCCACTATGAAACTGTAGATCCTAGTTTGAAACACTCCCATAGGGGACTCCATATAACATGTGAAGGCAGAGACTGCCAAAGCCGACATAAAAGCTATTAGTAACATATAGTATATAGTTATCCTCAACCTCCCACCCCCGGAACCACGGGAATCTCAAAGCCTTTCATGAACAACTCTATTATAATTTCTGAAGCCATTTTCGATATCCACATGGAGACCGCTGAAATTATGAGGAGAATTCCTAGATATAGTAGGGCTACAGGCATATAGCCCCCCTCAACAGATTTTATAGCTATAGCTGATGCTAGAGAAGTTATTAAAATAAGAATTAACATGTATAAGTCTGAAGGGGGAAGCTCTACATGGGTAAGACCTGGCAGGATGGGCGTGGGAAGCTCCCCCATTTTACTTACGATGCCCGCGAACATTATCATGAGGGAAGAAAGGAATTGAGCCACAGCTACTAGAAGGGCTTGAAGCAGATATGCAATACTTTGGAACGTCCTGGATAATTGTTCTCTACTCTTCTGCATGCTCATGTGCTCCGCAATAATATTACCTAGTTTTTCCCCAACTATCCTCATGTCAGCGGCAGTATCGATAGAGTCGTATATTATGTCGATACCTTTCCTTATTATCTCACTCCCACTCTCCCCAGCTGCTAGAAACCAAGCCGTCCTTCTATCTAGACCATTGGATAATCTAGCTCTAGTCTTTTTCAGGATCAAGTTTAGAGGGCCTAAGTTTATTCTAAGTATGCTGCCCAGAGCTAGTATCTCGCTACCTAGCGTCGCGTAGAGAGCTCCATAGTTCTTGGAGAACACCGGGAAGAACGTTGAAAGCCTTTTAACTTGGCTCTCAAACTTGTAAGCCATATAGCCTGGAGCGTAGAAAGATAAGCCGATGACAGCTATGAAGAGAGGTAGGGAGCCCGAGACATAGTATAAGGTAGCAGCTGTAAGCGTCCCAAAAATCATTGAAATAAGAAGCGATATTCTCAAGAGTCTTACACTTTCAGGCCTTATCTCCATACTATGTACAATCCTATACTTAGGGAGGCCTGCGTATATGAACGCTACTAGGGCTAGCGTGGATAATGCCGTGACGATCATCAGATAGAATGCTACGTAGAAGTTTCCCCATAGAATGTAGGCTATTATCATTATATTGACGTTGAGAAAGACTACCGATGAGAGCAGCCCAGTGTAGAGGCCGAGGAGTACCCTAATAGTTTCAAGGACTCTGGAATAGTAAGCTTTAAACTCAGAAACTAGAGTGTCAAGTTCTACCCTCAGAAACCTTTCGAGATCCTGCCCGGCCCCGATAGCCTCAGAGAGTCTGAGCAAAAAGTCTCTATAGAGGGTGTTGCCAACCTTAGGGGCTGAAATCCTTATAGCCTCAGTATACCCGAAACCCCACTCGCTAGCCAAGGACCTTATGTATGCTAGGAGATCACCGTACCCGTTATATCCGCTTCCAGTTATGCTTTTAGGGTTGAAAATCTTCTCCACCGGGGGCTTCCCCGTAGATAAAGCGTACATGTGGACTACAAGGTATAGGAGATCATCGTCTATAGGGGGCTTAAGCTTGGATAAAGTTGACTTTAAATAACTAGACACTCCCCCTAACACCTCTCAAGAGTACTCCATTCTTGAGAGCCTCAACAGCCTCCTCTAAAGGCATCTCATATGTTCTCTTGACGGCCTCCCAGAAATCAAAATAATCCATAATACCTCTCTTCACGCTCTCCCTTAGAAACGCTGCTCTCAGCTCAAGCTCCTCGTAAACCTTCTTTATCTCTAACCTACTCAACCCTCTAATCACAGCTATTTTATCCAGCATGTAGCTAGCCCCCTTGCCTGTGAACCTGAAAGTGTCGCTGACAGAGTCCCACAAGAATGTGGGAACATATATTATAGAGTCGCTCTTAGGGTCATAACCTATTATCTCGTTAATACTCATAACTTTCCTAACCATCTTGCCCCCCCTCCAGACAGCGTTCTGAATAACCACTAGGTTCAAATTGGGTATGAACGATTTAGGAATCCTTATGGGGTCACCGGTAAGCCTCTGAATGACCTGCTCCACGCTACCCGCGTGAAACGTTGATAGACCCTGATGACCCGTCTGTAAAGCCTGGAAGAGAACACTAGCCTCCTGACCCCTAATCTCCCCGACAACTATAGTGTTAGGCCTCTGCCTCAAGGCGGCCTTTAAAAGGTCGAAGAGGGACACTGTAGACTCTCCAGCCGCGGGCCTAGCCAGCTCCCTCACCCAATTATTATGCGGCAATTTAACCTCGGCAGTATCCTCTATTGTCACCACCTTATAGTTGGGGGGTATGAAGACTAGTAGGGCGTTGAGGGTTGACGTTTTACCAGCTCCCGTCTCCCCTACTATGAAGCAGTTAGCATTATTACTCAACGTCATCCATAAGTAAGCGGCCATCCTCTCATCCATAGTGTTCCAGGCTATGAGCTGTGTTATGCTTATAGGCTTCTCTGTAAACTTCCTTATTGTGAAGTTGCTACCATGAAGACTCACATCCTCCCCGAACACTATGTTTATTCTACTACCATCAGGTAGGGTAGCGTCAACTATAGGCCTTGAATGGGAGACAGGCTTGCCTATCCTTTCTGAAAGCCTTATTATAAACGTGTCTAGTTCCTCCTTGCTACTAAAGTTTATGTTAGTCTCAAGAGTTCCAAAGAGCCTGTGAACTATATAAAGGTTGCCGACCCCCCTGCACGATACATCTTCTATCCAGGGGTCCGAAAGTAAGGGTTCGAGAACTCCAAGCCCTGCTATATTTCTCCTAACGTAGTATTTGAGGATTTCCAGGTCACCCTTATACACTGGAATCCTAGATGTTTTACCGTTAACCCTACCGTAATCTACGGGGTTGTCAATAACTCTTACTATAGATTCAAGCTTCTCTAATAAGAGGGCAGTCCTATCCTGAATGCTTTCTGAGAAATCCTCCTCACCTATGTTCATAGCTAGTTTAAACTCTACAAGCTCCATAAGCCTGGGGTGGGGCTGTGGGGGTTCTATGACAATATACCTACCATATGTTCTATAAGATGATGTTCTGTATACATGCATATACACGAGGTCTGAGACTTTATAGATCAGGTTGACGTTAAACAGGCCTTTAAGCTTATAGCTCAAGTCCTCAGCCCTGTAGATCTGCGGGGTCCCGTAATCCCTAGGGAGCCGAGCTATATAGTTTAGAACGTAGCTTGGGAGCCTCTGTTGAATGTTTAAGTTGAGGAACTCCATCCTAGACAACACTCTCAGCCCCTAGCTAAGGCTATAGGCAGTATTTTGATGCCAAAAGATGGATCCACGTCGAAAGCTATGACCAACTCTACGGGGCCCAAGGCCCTCTTCAACTTCACTACCTCCATTATCCTTACGGGGACTCCTCCGATTTCGCCGTATTTGAGTTTTATGATCCCATCACATATGCTTCTAAGCCTCAGCATTATATTCTCGTTTAAAGCTTCAGAATGTACTGTTAAGACGAGCAGCTTATCCCTAGAGGCTATCATTTTAAGCTTTGTCACGAAGTTGAGAGTTGAAGTGAGGCTCGCATAAGAAGCTATGACGCTAAAAGAGTCTATAACCATAACATCCCAGAATTTCAGAGTGTTCTTAATATACTCGGCCATCAAAGGTAAAAGCCTCGAGGCGGAACCCTTATCCCATTTCACCCCCTCAATATATAACGGGTATATTTTAAGCTGTCCCCTCATATAGAAACTGTCAATATCAAGACCGATCCTGGAGGCCTGCGATAGGAGGCCTTTCACAGTCTCCTCAGTAGTCATATATGTAACCTTGAGCCCCACCCTAAGAGCTCCATAAGCTATGTGGAGGGCTAGAACGCTCTTACCACTCCCATGAGGGCCTTCCAGTAAGAGGAGTGTCGACACCGGTATGCCCCCACCAATCCTCGCATCAAGCTCCTCGTTCCCGGTTGAAACAAAACCCCCCATAGTCACCCAGCCCCCAGAGAATATTCGGCCTTAACACCTGAAGGAGACACTAATACTATAGTAATAGCAGTCCCCGGGTCAGGGCTTCTAGTGAGGAACACGTACGCCGAAGCCTTCTCCCCCGGCCTAAGGTAGGGGTGCCCTGAGTAGTCGAAATTAATGGTGCCAACATTAATCCCAGTAATAACCCAGAACCCAGGATTATAGCTAATGCTACTAATGTTAAACTTTAAAAGCTCTACGACCTTAAACCCCCCATTTAAATAAGAGGCTATTACCTCGTACTTATCAAGCCCTAATAGAGTCGACCCTCCAATAGCGGAGAACTCAAAAGCTACTGTTGGGCCCCCGGTGACGTTAGTGTAGAAAGCCCTTGTTATAGTTAAAGCCACGCTATCTCTCAGACTTTGAACTCTAATTTCGCTAGAAGCCTGAATTGTCAAGTTTATAATTCCATAGGCTGAGAACATCGAGAGAAATATTAGTAAAAGTGTTAAAACAAGCCCTGGCACTAGGCTGCTAACACCCTTCCTCAACATTTTCACCCCGCTAATGTTGACTCTGCAGTTGCACCGTTCGGCAGCACTATTTTAACACAGTATGGGGGGTTCCCCACGCTCGTTCCATTATAAATCTTTATTATGAGGGTTTCCCCTATAGACCATACTCCATCGCTTACAGTCTCCTCATAGTTCCAGCCCCTGCTGGCTGCTCCTAAAACGTATCTTACCTCGCATTCTTTCCCGAAAAACACGTCTGCACTGTTCAACTCGTTTAGAGATATAATTCTCCTCCCCACGTTTTTAGCGAAGACTACGAAGTTGTTGCCTTCAGGGGTTCCATGGACTATTCTAATCTCCGCTTTCAACTTGTCCTCTAGACTCTTCCCGGAAACTTTGAGTGTTGAATCCATTATGTAGTATTGTGTCAGAACAGTCCCTATGATCATACTAGCTACTATTATCCCGGCGATTACTAGGAGAGCTGTTGTCACGCCTTCAGCGCTCACCCTTCTCACCTCCAGTTATTAAATCTAGTATTATGAAGGCGGATTCTCCATCCCTGAGGCCTAAATATCTACTCATGATGTAGAGGGCCTTAACATAGTCCCTCACGTTTACATTAGAACTTCTACTCTTCTCTACAATGTTTACGGCAAACTTGATGATAGAACTCTCAGGCCCCCTTAATATCCCAGACTCGGACAGCGTCTCCACTAATTCTTTAAGCTTAGGCCACATACTTGTCTCGTAAATCTCGTCAAGCCCTATAATAAGCTCTATAAGCCTCGATATAGGCGGCTCGCCTCTCACATTGCCGGAGGCTTCTACAACCCTACTACCCCCTAGCATCGGGCGGGCAGAGCTAGCGGCAAGGTCTCCGCCCTCAACATTCCCAGTAACTAGTAAGAGGGCCCTCCTAGTATCTTCGTCGAGGAAGTCTGAAACACTCCTCATAACGTTGAAGGGGTTCTTAGACTCGTCAACTTCACTCTTAAGAGCTATAAGGCTATCAGTAATCTCTTTCAAAGAACCTTCAACAGCCCCCTTAAAATTAGTGATCTCATCCCTGATCTTAGAGAGAGCTTCAGCAAGAGCTTCATAACGCTCATCCCCAGCCTCCTCGGAACGCTTAGACGAGCCGTCCTCACTAGGAGACGCACCACTAGAACTCCCGGACTCCCCTGGAGACCCTGCAGTCGAGCCCTCAACATTCTGAAAACCGGCGGGAACCTCTAGGTCAACACCACTAGAAACAAGCATAGAACCATGTTGAGAGGAGCCCCTAAACCAAAGCCTACAAGCAGGACAAGAGCAAACCCACCCATAATCAGGCTTAAAAACAAAGTAAAGCAGAGACGTAATCAAATAGTGGAACCCTAAAGTAACACTAGCTAAAGAAACTGGAACAACAGCAACAAGCCTACCCCAATTACCCTCAAAGAAAAACATAATAACACCTAAACCCGCTAAAACAAGCCCAAACCCCGCCACCCCCACGAGAGCAGCCCTAAAATACATCAAACACAACCCCAAATACTGGGGGAAACACCGCAAACATAATGTAAAACTAGGATTATAACACTAAATTAATGAAGGAGAAAAAAGTATATTAATATAGACCTTAAATACCCCTCACTAGTGGTGGCACAATTTCAGCCTAAGTCAACCACCGGCTGCGTTAAACTTGGAGGTATCATCCTCTCAACAGTCAAAGGAGCCCCAACAGGAACTCTAATCTCAAACTTAACAGTATCATAGCCGTCAGGCCTAATAGTTTCATCAGCATAGTAGACGAAGAATACAACCTTCTCCCCAGGATCCAGGACTAGGTCATCGTTAACGCGGACAACCCAGTTAAGAACGACAATAACCTTATTACTGGAATAATTCCCAAGAAGCTGTTTCACTGTCCCGTTAAAGTCTTCTGGGAGCCCCACATATACACTATAGCCATCAACTGGCACGTGTATTATTTGACCTTTGGACCCTGTAACATTCTGAGTTAATATCTTATCAATTATTTCTACTATTTTTGAGGTGTTGGTTATTGGTGTTAGTATTGCTATTAGGTAAGTGTTTGATATTGTTAGCCCTTTGTCTGGGCTCCAGTAAGATACTACGGTTTTCGCTGGGCTTAGGTCTACTTTGTGCTGTCCTGCTGAGAGTTTTAGTGGCGCCCAGGCATATATTATGTTTTGTGCTGTGACATTGACTTCCGCTATGAGTGTTCCATCTAGTTCTAGGGCGCTACTAGCTTCTCCAAGACCTCTTTGCATTACTAGTTTACTCTGTTGGCTCGTGAAGAATCCCATGTTTAGGACTACGAATGCTAGGGCTGCCGCTACTATTACAAAAGCTATTAACACTATGGCCGACTCGATGCCAACTATACCTCTACGGCTTCTCATCTAATCACACCTCAGAGCCGTGTTATTTAGAGCGCGTTTACGGGATTAAGTTTAAATTAATCGCATCCCCCCACCATACTTTAATCCGGGTTTATATACTTGTATAAGAATCCTGCACATTAATACTTTACGCTCTCCATGAACATATAAGAAGGCTTATATACTAGGTGAAACCAGTAGTGTGTGGTGTGCGGCTTTGAGTTTTTCCAGAATTTCGCTAGCTACCATTGTTACGCTCGCGCTCCTAGTTTACGGTGTAGTTTACAGTTTAACACCTTATTCTGCATCAGAGATGTCTCCTAGTGTTTTATGGTTTGTGGAGAGTAACCCTAGTGGTGGTGATGATTCTGCCCAGGCTTCCTGCATAGTTGGCGATTACGTTATTATAGTTGGCTCGGATTCGAGTCCTGGTAATAGCCAGTTTAGGGTTGAAGTCAGGTTTAAGTCTAATGGTAGTATTGTTTTCCACATTGCTAGGGATTTGAGTGGTGATAACGAGTATCTCTCTGATTGCATTAGTTTGGGGAGGAAAGTTTTCACTGTGGGGGCTAGACCTGAATCTATCCCCCCTAAAGCTTTCATGGCCGTATTAGACGTTAGCTCTAGGGATTTTAGTGTTAGAGACTTGGGATGGCTGGGCTTATCGTCAGCCATAGTGTATGATGGTAGCTACGTTTATGTGGGGGGAGGCGACTTATCGGGGCTCAACCTTGTATTTAGGGTTGATAAGTTTGATCCTTCGAGCCTCTCTAGGGTAGCTACTTACAAGTCCGGGGGCCTCTCTGAGCATCATTCTGCTGTCGTTAGCATGAATGTTAACGCTAAAACCGGGCACTTATGGCTTGTTGGAGCTGCTAGGAAAGACTCCACTGATAGGTGGTGGGTTGAAGTTATAGATAAAAGTAGTATGAAGCTGGTTAGAAGCGTGGACCTCAACATACCAGGCTGGGCTACCGGGGTAGCTTCAGACCTTGAAGGTAACGTGTATATTGTAGGTGATAGGGGGGTCGTAGTTAAGCTTAACGGTGAAGGTCAACTTATTAAAAGAGTTGAAATCCCCGGGGTAGCCTTCTATAAGATCCTCTTCTACGAGGGGGCACTCCTGATCCTAGGGCATGAGAAGATTACAGGCTACTACAGGCACGTATTATACGTTCTTGACTTAGACCTCAACATTATAAGTAGACATTCTCTAAGCGCTAACGTAGAAGCAGACTCCTACTTAACCATAGGGAAAGCTATTGTCGAAAACAACATACTTTACGTTGCCGGCATAAACAGAAAGCCTGGAAACCTCCAGTGGGCCATATACTCTATAGCCTTAAAACCCCAGCTCGTTACAATAACTATAACAGAAACTATAACTGAGACTAAGACTGCAACATCAACAATAACGGAGACGACGACACAGACAACAACAAAAACAAGCACAGTAACTCAAACAAAAACCACAACCGAAACCAAGACTGAGACGGTAACGGAGACGAAAACACTACTATCAACAACTATAGTAACAGAGACGAAAACACAGACATTAATGGAGACTAAGACGGAAACCCTAAGAGAGACAGTGACAACAACAAAAACAATAACAGTAACAGAGCCAAAAACAGAAACAGTAACCCGTACAGTAGCAGAACCTACTACGAAAACAATAACAGCCTTAGAGACTAGAATAGTAACAACAACTCAAAAAGAGACTGAAACCATCAAAATAGCAGAAACCCATGAAGTCACAAGAGAAATAATGACAACAGTTACATCAACACTGGAGGTAATACCGTCAACACCCATAGTTGCAGCATCTATAGCCCTAATAGTATTAGCTATATCGCTAGTAATACTGTTGAGAGGTAGGAAGTGAGTTTATAGGTTCTTTCTAAGCTCCTCATAGTTTTTAACAGCATCTTCCGATATTGTTTCCTCTGGGGCTCCTCCAAATCTCAATTTTTCATATGCTAGTGTTATGTTTTTGAAAGGCTCTGATATGTGGCCTAGGAGGTTTTTAACTGTTTCCGCGTATTCTCTGTGTGTTGACGTATCTTTCATGTAAACTTTTGTTCTCTTCTCAACCAGCTTAACGGATTCCCAGTATAGTTTGAGCGTGCCTGCGAGCTCTCCCATTTTCGATAGCCATGGCCTCTTAGGGCTTCCCATGTCTATCACTTTAGGCGCTATGCTGAGGGCTGCGTAGAGAGCTCCTGCTATGAGGATTATGGCTATTAACGGTATTAACAAGTTTATGGGTATTTCTAGTGTAGTGAGGCTTAGGCTTAATGATGGTGTTGGCCTTCTTCGCGTTTGATATTTCGAGCTTTCCTGGGCTAGACTTGGTAGTCCTTGCTGGCCCCCGTATTTCCCCCATATGTTTTGAGCCATGTTTATGAGCTCTTCTATGACGCTCTTGTTCTCTCCTATTAGTCTAGCGGCTTCTTTAACCTGCTCTTTGGATATTAGTTGTGAGGATTTCTTATCCCCAGTGTTCTCAGCTATCCTTTTTAGAATCTCTAGGAGGGCCATGTACCCGGAGTCTGATAGCCTACCAGAGTTTTTGGATTCCCAGGCTTTGTCTAGAATGCTGGCTATAGTTGAAGGGTCTACGGCGCCCGCTTCCATAATTCCTTCTACAATGTTTCTAAGCTCCAAGTCTTCTATTAGTTTTAGGAGCTCTCCTGAGTCTGAAGACTTGAGCGTTCCATAGTTGAAGCCTGTAGAGTTCTTTAAGGCTCTGTCAATCATGCCAGCTATAATCCTATTATCGTAGAGGCAATCTAAACTATCACAGTTCTCAAGCCTAGAGGCTACATCCTGGATAGTCGAGTTCCCCGAGATTGAAGCTAGGCCCCTAAAGAGCCTTATAAGACTTTCTAAATCCCCCACAGCATATGGGAACCCTAAAGTATGTAAGCGCTCCGCCACTATGTCACTCTCCGAAGAGACTGTAAAACTAAGAGCTAGGATTACTGCAACTATTAAGGCCTTAACATATACCCATCTCAAGGCGTTACACCCACAAGTATCAATATTAGCCTAGCCATATCAAATAAAGTAGTATAGTATCCTAGCATAATATTTTTAAGGGCCTCATCAACCCTCGCAGGGCTTAAACCTTCAACCCTGGGATCCCAGTAGCCGGCCATATAGGCTAAACCATATAATAACACTATCAGCAAAGCCCCTAAAATAAAGTTCCATGGACCTGGCTCCGCCTCATCAAACCTTGTGAGGAGCCTTATTAAGACACGCCAGACCACGCCAAGCACTATGAGAGATAAAGCCCACCTAGCTAGAATGCTCATTATAGGATCTTTAGGGATGACCTCGAACCTTGACAGGCTCAATAAAACAAGATAATATATTGGGGGGGAGAGAGCTAGCGACACTATCATGTTCCTAATAGATGAGAGGGGGGGCTTAATTGGAGCCTCAAAGTCTATGTCTTTCAAAACTTTAATAGCCACAGACTTAGATGGTTTAACATAAAATACCAGAGCTTCTGTTAAAGCTTTAGAGAATAAGTATAAACCTAAAGCCATGAAGCCAGCAACTATTACAGCACCCACAGGGTTAACAGTGAAAAAGTCAGCTAGAGGGTCGAGAACAGGCTTGCCAAGCCTTACACCCCTTAGAGCCGAGAAATAGCCCCAGAGAATGTTACCGAAATAGAATGAAACTAAAACCGCTAGCAAGATTATACCAGAATAACCCATAATAAAAGCCAGAAACGATGAAACACTGAACCTGAAAGAGTGGAGCTGCCCAGCCCTCCAGCCTTCACTGAAAACCCTTAAAGCCCCATAGAGGAAAACAGGGAGCACATAGACAGCGTTAAACAAAACCTCATGGTCTCCTCTAAAAACGTGGATAATTAGAGACAAAGCATAAGCTACGGAACTACTATAAATCACAGCAGGCACTAGGAGTATCGTTGAAGAAATAACATAGAAAAAGTCGAGAGCAACCCTGAAATCAACCTTCAGACTAGGCTGGCCAGCAATATTGAGACTTGTAAGTATGGGGAACCCCGCTATTAGCAGGCTTAAATTATAGTAGAGAAGGGGCATTGCGAGGACAGCGGATATTATTATAGTAACTGTTATAGTATACGTGCTCCTCAAGCTAGACCCCTCACTGTTTCAAGTTTAGAAACTATCTTGGCTGCTGCATCCCATGGAGTTACCGGGATCGCTTTAACCCCTTCTTTCCTGAGTTCCTTTATTTTATCATAGGCTTTTCTAGTGTCTTCGTAGGTTTTAATCCTATAGACTGCTCTCTCGAAAGCTCCTAGCTTCTCGATCCCGTAGAGGTGCGGTATTATTATGAAAGAGTGGAATGTATAGATCTTTAGCGACTGGAGTTTCCTAAACTGGCGACTGTGTTTTGCCGCCCCTTCTACCGTGTTTACTAGGATCACGTTAACCTTCCCTCTTGAGGGTGTAGAGGCTAATAGTTTCATTACTAATTGCTCAGAGCTTATTATGCTCTCGGGGCTTTCCGCGGAGCCTATTATACTCTCATAATCTATGTTTGAGAGAGTGTCTACAACCATCCTATAGCCTTTCCAGCCTCTTCCCAGCTTCCCACCCCATGTTTTACCGTTGCTCACTACTAGGAGTCCTACATAGTCTCCTTTACTAGCTAAATGCCTGGCTATTGTAACAGTTATTCTAGCTATGTGTTCTAGGGGCGTGTTTAGATATGGCCCATATAGCATGCTCTTATCAGCTAGTACTAGGAAGAGCGTGTGTAAAGTTGACTCCCTCTCAAACTCTTTAACCGCCAACCTACCCTTAGCTAGGGCTTTCCAGTAAACCCTCCTAACCTCGTCTCCAGGCTTGTAATCCCTAGTAGCATAAAACTCTGAGCCCTCCCCAGGCCTTTTAGCCCTAGAGAGCCCCACGCTCCTCGAGATCTCGAGGAGAACCTTTCTAAGGCTCTCACCTTCTCTAGGCTTAACTCTAACCTCCACAGCATCCCCGAGGGTTAGCTCGAGCCCCCTATAGAAGCCTAGTAAGTCTCTTAGAACAACCTTGAGAGGCCCGATCTTATGCCTACCAACTCTAGCTAAGAGCTCCGTCCTGTAATTTATACAGCCTCTTGGGGGTATAATTGCCAGCCCCCCAGGGGAGCCTCTCGTGAGCTTTAAATAGCTAGGGTATACTAGAGAGACTTCCACAAGAGCTATGGGTATCCAAGAATTGTTGCACACATTATACTCTACTGTTAAAGGCTTACCCTCAATAGACCCCTCAACACTAGCATCAACCCTACACGTAGAGAGGGATGCTTGAGCCACAGCATTGTAAGCCCTGAGAGCCGCTAGGAAACCTATTAGTGCGAGGCCCAGAACTCCAGAGTCGGCAGCCCCGAACACGTCCAGGACTATGAGAGTCGCCGCTAACAATACGACGGCCGCAACCCTCCCCGTTGAAGCTACACTCTCGCTCATAAAGCCTTCTCCTCTAAACCTTTAACCTCCATTAGGGAGACTCCTAGAGCCTTTAGCACGTTCTCGCTTAACCCTATAGACTTCCTAGAGACTCTACCCCAGAAGACTATGGGGGGCCACAAAGTCTTACCTAGAGCCCTCCTATAATACTTGTTCATGAACCCCCAATATTCCCTAGCTTTAGCCCTCTCAACCCCCCTGGATTCTAGTACTCTCACAGCATCCTCAGAGTCTAAACCGACTCCAGTAAGAGACTTGAGAACACCGTCGACCATAGTGTAGAGGGTGAGGAAATCCCTTTTACTCAACCTAGCGCCTTCCGCCAGTATTCTCCTGCTAAACTCCCCGTAACCATACCATTCCACTTCCCGGACATCTTCTAGGAACGCGTCAGGCATTCTCTCTTCTCTACGCATCAATATGAGGGTTAAAGCTAGTATTGAGAAGATCATTAAAATACCAGCGAATAAAACGTCTCTAGACAGGCTCAAAACAATGTTGTTAAAGTAGTTTAACAGGGGGGGCAGCCAGGTTGAAGGATGTATAGCGTTAGCTATTATAGTGGCTAAGAGCGAGCTAGGATCTATAAGAGCAGCCTTCTGAGGGCTCCTCATGTAGTCGAGAGCAGCCTTAGGGTCTAAACTCTGATACTTGGAAGCCTCAATGTATATCTTACATTCGCCCCCGCAAAGGTGTCTTACAGTGGAGGATAAGAAGTCCTTGTAGGGCCCGCTAGCGTTAGACTGGAGAACCTGGTTGATAAATATAGACCCGTCCCCTAAAACTACGGCTTTAAACGCGCCCCTATCCTCGTAGTAGGCGTAAGCCTCGCCGGTCAATATATCTCGGCCGATGGGCGTGGAGGCTCCAATACTAGTTAAGGTTGAAGCCTTATCTAGAACCAGCAACCCCCGCCACCCCCAGGGCGTGTCAACACTGATGATAGGGTGGGGGTTCGGGCTTTGTACCCCGCTAATCCTTATCGTGGAATTCAGTGTTTCAAGAACCCTGTTAGAGTTGCCAGTCTCATCTCCAATGATTAAGGCTGTTTCTTCACATTTATTCCTAAACCCCCTTATAGATTCAACGTCCTTTTGAGTGTACTGGGCCTCGGGGGATACTATTATTATTAAGGCTTTGGAGCAGTTGACTAGCTGGGCTAGAGCTTGAGTCCAGTTATGCACGGGGGTCACTGTATAATTGCTGGATAACATTGAGTAAATACTGTAAGCCCCGAAAGGCCCCCTGTTAAACGGGTGGGCCCCAACAGTTACAGGGATAGATATGGGCCCCTTCTCTAACACAGCTACTATCCCCACTAGTGCTAACGCTATCAGGAGTATGCCTGAAGCTAGTAAAAGCTTCCTACCACCTCTCCCCATAGCTCCTCTCTCCTTGAGTCTCCCTATTAGTGTTAGCGGCTCTTCTCACTCTCAGAACCCCCTTTAGACATGGCGTAAACGTAGGCTGAGAGCCTCAGAGCATATAGTGATGCTGAGAGGAGAGTGAAGCCTGCGAGGGCTGATAGTAGGGATGTCGCCACGTAGCCCCGCTCCATGTACCCTAGAGACCATAATATGAAGATGATCGACATGACAGCTAGTATTATAGATAGGCTTATGTAAATGATCCACCTTGTGGTCTCGCTTATCTTAAGACTCATCTTAGGGATCACCGGCTCCCACCTCAAGGCCTGGGCACGGGTACTTTGGATAAAATATCTTTAACTATGGACTCAGGCTTAACCCCCTCAACCTCATACTCAGGCTTCACTATTAACCTGTGAGATAAGGCTGGTATAGACGATAGCTTTATATCGTCTGGTATAACATAGCTTCTCCCCTCCATGTAGGCTAGTGCTTTAGCTAGTCTCACTATGGCTATCCCAGCCCTCGGCGACCCTCCCAGCCTCACCGCAGGGTGCCTCCTAGACTCTTCAACTATGTTGGCAACATACTCGTATATAGAGTCTTCAACCCTAACTAAAGCAGCCTCCCTCACAGCCTGGAGTACTCCCTCCTTGCCTACTATAGGCTTAAGGCTCCTCACAGCCTCTTCAATCTCGTCAGACCTCCTCAAAACATCTATGAACCCCTTATGAGAAGGGTAGTCTACGTCGACCTTAGCTATGAACCTGTCAACTTGAGCTTCCGGGAGCGGGAAAACACCCTCAAACTCTATAGGGTTCTGAGTAGCTATAACCATGAAAGGTTCCTCTAAAAGCATAGTAGCCCCCTCAATAGTAACTTGCCTCTCCTGCATAGCCTCTAGGAGTGCTGACTGAGTCCTCGGGGAAGCCCTGTTAATCTCGTCTACTAGGACTATGTTAGCGAATATGGGGCCTAGCCTTAGCTTAAACTCTCCACTCTTCTGATCATAAATGTAACCCCCCGTTATATCGCTAGGTAAGAGGTCCGGGGTCATCTGTATCCTCCTAAAACTTAAACCTAGGAGGGATGCTATTGTTTTAGCTGTGAGAGTCTTAGCAACACCAGGAACCCCCTCAAGGAGAACATGACCCCTAGCGAGGAGAGACGCTAGTATAAGCCTCACCTCATTATCCCTCTCTACGAGAATCTTACCAGCAACATTCATAACATCTAAGAAAAACGTCAAAAGGAAAACCACCTCATGCCGCGTTTAAATTAGCCCCTAAACAGCCCTAATAAATTTGAATCCAAATCCACTTACAAGCTACTATTTAACTTTCTAGATAATAGTAAGTCATAAGGGAGCACCTATGGGGGGAATATTCGGCTTCATATGCAACAATAACATGAACGGGTCTATTGTTAGAGAGGGTTTAAAGAGGCTACTCTACAGGGGGCATGACGGTGTGGGCTTCGCCCTCCTAGATGATAAAGGGGACCTTATAGTGAGGAAGACTGCGGGGCACTTAGATAATGTTGGTGGGAAGCTTGAGTTTGAAGCGTACGCCTCCAAAGTAATGGTTGGCCATACAAGGTATGCGAGCCGGGGAGTGCCCGCCGACTTTAACAGCCACCCGCTCACGGACTGCGAGGGTAGAATTGCTGTTGTGAGCGACGGCATAATATACGGCTATGAGGGGATTAGAGAGTCTCTTAGGAGGTCTAAACATAGGTTAGCTTCGACAACAGACACTGAAGTCTTAGCCCATATAATGGAGGAGCTCCTAGCTAGAGGTGCCGGCTTTCTTGAGGCTACGCTGGAGATAGGTAGGATGATCAGCGGCCTATACTCTGCGGTTTTCATGGTTGAAGGTTTCGAAGGTTTAACTTTGATATCTAGGGGGCAGCCTATAGCTTTAGGGTTTAGGGGTGACGGCTCCTGTATTTTCGTCTCTAGCGATATACCGAGTTTGTATGGGTTTGCCGATGAAGCCGTGCTGCTCGAGGATAATGTTGTCGCCTTAGTGAGTAGAGGGGGCTACAGGGTTTTAAGCCTTGAGACGGGGTTTGAAGTACTAGAGCTTCCTAGGAAGAGGGTTAAGTACCCGGTTGAATTTGTGGGTAAAGGCGGGTTCCCCCATTACATGATAAAGGAGATATATGAGGTTCCCGAAGCTCTTGTGAGGACTACGGCGACACTCCTAGATAAATATTTGAGGCTAGCAGCTATGATAATAGCTGGAGCTAGAAACGTCATAATTATAGGTAATGGGTCTAGCCTCCACGCTGGGCTAGTGGCTCAATACTATTTCTCTGAAATGGCTGGCCTGAGTGTTAACGTAGCTAGTGCAGCAGAGTTCCCCTACTATGCTTTGAACAGTGTTTCAACAGGAACAGTGGTCATAGCTATAAGCCAGAGCGGGGAGACTAGTGATGTGATTAGGAGCGTTAAACTAGCTAAGATGAGGGGGGCTGTGATTATAGGTGTAGTTAACGTTCTAGGCTCGAGGCTAACAATGCACTCAAACGTGTACCTCCCAGTAGGCGCCGGCCCCGAGGTAGCCGTGCCAGCTACTAAGTCTTTAACATCCACGCTAACAGCCCTCTCAATACTAGCCGGATACACAGGGCTCCACACAGGCAGGTTTAGCGCAGGCGAACTCTCAAACCTGTACGAGGAGGTGAAGAGCCTAGCTAGGAACATTAAAAACTCCCTGGAGCGCTTAGAGTCTAAAGCCGCGGGAATAGCTGAGAGACTATCCTACTGGAATAGCCTCTATGTTACGAGTAGCGGTATAAACTACCCGATAACCTTAGAAGGGGCTTTAAAACTTAAAGAAGCCGCGATGGTTCACGCTGAGGGGGTCCAGCTGGGGGAGCTAAGGCATGGCCCCATGGTTCTAGTTGGCGAGAAATATCCAGTAATAGTAGTGGAGCCTGTGGAGGAGGAGGCTGTAGAGCTCTACGAGAAAGTCGTGGGAGAACTGGAAGCTAGAGGGGCGCCGACAGTTAAGATAGGCTTTAGAGCAGGGGGAGACATAGAGGTTCCTAAGACATCGCGAACCCTAGCGCCAATAGCTAGCGTAATACCCTTACAGCTAATAGCCTACAAGCTTGGGAGCTTGAAGGGGCTCCCGATAGATACTCCGCCAGGCCTTGCAAAAGCTGTCACAACCTGAGCGGGGGAGCTGCCTTGGGACAAGACTTCATCTATGCTGTTAGCGACGTTCACAGTCCAAAGTTCCTCCAGATTTTCAGGAGCTCGCTTAAAACCCTAGCGGAGGAGCCCTGCATATTCCTAATGGCTGGGGACATGATAGATAAAGGTAAAGTTGAAATGCTAAAGCCCATAGTGGGAGACTTGAAGAGCAAGTGGCCTGAAACCCCATTGATCGCAGTGTTTGGGAACGAAGAATACCATGATATTAGGGGGAAGCTTAGAGAAGAGTATCCTGAAATCTCATGGCTAGATGATGAAACCTTCAAAGTAAACTGTGGAAACTTGAAAATAGCAATAATAGGGACTCAAGGGGCTCTCGACAGGCTAACTAAGTGGCAAGCTAAGAACATGCCGTGGCTCTTAGAAGAATATCTTAAGAGGCCCGACACTCTGACAAGGCTTATAACAGAGGCGAGAGGAGAAGGCTACACAGTGATCCTAGTGTCACACTATGCTTTAACATCTGAGACTTTAAAAGGGGAGGATCCAAGAGCCTGGCCTGAAATGTATTCCAGGAAGATGGAAAAGCTTATTAAGGAGTTAAAGCCGGACATAGCTATACATGGGCACGCACATAACGGTAAAGCATACACTCTAACAAGCGGAGTCCCTGTATACAACGTGTCAATACCACTAACAAAAACTATAACTAGAGTAAAACTGGCAAAAGGACTCCTAGCGTTTACACAGTAACCTGAACTAACATAGAGTGGGAAGTGACTATTTTAAGGTTATTAAGCCATAAACTATTATGGGAGTGAATTTGAGGCTAGGCAGGATTATTGGGAGAATCGGACACATATACCCGATTAGGAGGAGGATTGGACACATATACTCAGCTAAGGAGGTAGTAGTGAAAGTTGGCGGTGAGAGTAAAGTTAAAGATTAAATCATTATCCTCAAACATTGAAACAACCACCTCAGCCCTAGTTAACTCAGGTTTTGAAGCTGAAACACCGCAACTATTAATTCCTAGATCCCTAGCGGTGAAACTCGAACTATGGCCCCCTCCTCCCGAAGCACAACTAGTCGAAGTGGGTACTGCGGGAGGCCCTGTTAGGAACTATTTAATCCCGGGGGTAGCAGAAGTCTCGGTGGACGCTGGCAACAGGATCGTGGGCCCCGTGAAGTGCGATGTGATGGTTTCAAGCCTCGAATATGAGGTTTTAATAAGTGACGTGCTTGGAAGCGAGCTCAACATAGTCATACTCGACTTAAGGGGAAAGTGGAGGTTCTCAGATGAAGATACAGTTAGGGGGAGCGAGAAGCCGCAATACTGGTTCTAGCATGTTAATGATTAGAGAGAGTTAGACTCTACCTCCCTCATAAGCTTTAGAGCGCGTGAAAGAATATAGTGTCGAAGAGCTTCACCTGAGGACTCCTAAACCCCATCCACGCTCCACACACCATCGAGAAGCTCCAAGGATATAGGCGGGTAATGGCGGCTGCGAATTTAACAACTCTTATAAGGAGCGTTCACGTTTACAAGCATTTATTTAAACCCACACCATCCCCATTATAGCCTATTTATGACTTCATGTGCCCGACACCTTGAAACTAAATGTGGGCTTCCCCCTCAATTAACATAGCCCATGGGCTCATAGAGGGCTCTATTGACGCTCATTATCAGGGCTGTCTTACGTGTTTTATAGAGACTCCTATAGGCCCTACACCTTCCTCAAGACCGTCTTAAGTAGAAACTATCACTCAGCCTTAGTTCGTTAGCGAGGAAACGCTAACAGTCAAAGAGTTTTACCTTAGAGTAAAAATCTCTTTTCAGCAATCTTAATTCAGGCTTATTAAGTTAACTTGGTATATTAAAGGTTGGGGGATGTTAATGGCTGCTTTGAACAGTGTAATGACTAGATCTTTTATGCTGTCAATTTTATTATTAGCGGTTTCCCTGAACTACCCTATAGCGATAGCGGCTAGTGATCCTGCGTCAATATATTTTCATAGTGTTTTAGAGGTTCCGGTAAATGTTGAGGGGTTGGCTTTAAAAGGTTTTCTTAGGGCGTTTAACTATACCCTACTAACTTATCTTGAGGGTTCTCTAACTCGTAACCACACGTTTGAGGGGTCTATAGATTTAAAGTTTAGGAAGGTTGTTGAGAATAATGTTTTGAAAGCTAATTCAACTCTAGATATGGTAATGGCTAACGTGTCAAGTAAAAATTTAAACTTCACATTAAGTGTGAAGGCATACTGTGAAGCTTATGAAGCTGAAGGGAAGCTAGTTTCTAAATCCTTGATAGAAGCCAATTACACCGACCGGGGCACACTAGCTAAGACTTTAAAACTTGAGAGTTTAAGGATAAGAATCTCTTCTAACATATCATCATCAATATCAAAGAACCTTTCAAGCCTAACAGTTGATAGTGTCGTAGAGCCTAAGAGTGGGAGCCCTCCCATAGATAGGCTGCTGACCTCCATTATCGCCAATATTATTAATGAAACCCTTAGAGACGTTAAGGCTGAAATCGAGAAAATACCCGGCGTCACATTCGAGTATAAAGTTAAGATGGACGTAGATAAGGCTCAAGTACATATAACAATAAGTTTGAGAAGAGAACTCCCAAGCCCCGCCCCCAGCCTAAAACTGGGAGGTGTGGAGAAGGAGGGTGTCGTCAACTTAAAACTCAAACCTGGGATCGTAGAGTTTAAAGCTAACATCACAACTAAAACCAAAAAGCCCCTTAAAGGGTATTTCGAGAAGTCACTGGAAATAAGCGAGTCTAAACTCAGGATAAGCTTACTAGTTAATAAAACCCTGAGCAAAGCCTACGGCCTAGAAACAGCGGAAATCTTAGGAAGCATAATGCAGGCAGCCTCAGCAATAACAGCCCTCCAAGAACAGTTAACACTATTAACCGCAACAACACAAGGAATACTTAAAGGAATGGAACGAACACTGGCCAACATAGAGAAGGGACTCCCCACACAATACCAGATCATCACCCCCACTATAACCATAAACCAGACCACGACAGCAACGATGACAGAACAGAAGATACTGGAGACACCTAAAGGGGAGAAGAGAGAGGAGAACATACCGCTAATCATGACCCTCATAGGCGTCCTCACTCTAGCTGTAATAGCCATAGCGTACCGGCTGCTATCTAGAAAAGCTCTAATGAGTATGTGAACTCTTAAACCATAAAGTCGAAAGATTCTGAAGAGTTCTCTTAAAATAGTGGGTCTTGTTATTGCTAGGACTTATATATTAAAGTGTTATAGGTTGGATATTAGAGTTTAAAGGATAATTATTTAGCTTATATTAGTACTTTCATAAGTACTTTTAAGGTCTACACTATAGTTATTATATTAATTAGTGATCGGTGAATCGTTTGAAAGGTTCATCTTTAACTTTAGAGCTAATAGGTGAACTAAAAAGCATAAAGGCGGGAGAAGGCTCTGATAAGGCAGTGTCAGAGAATCTTAGGAAATACGTTATTGAGACTACTACGTATAACTTCTCCGTTAACATATCGTCAAACTTAGCTAACGCTCTAGCCATGAGATATTTAGGTTTTGATATTATAAGTTTAGGGGTCTTAACGTCGCTTAGGACTCTCAGTGTGGGTCTTGGAAGCCTCGTGGGGCTTCCTTTAATATATAGGTTTAGGAGTAGGAGGCTCCTATTGTGGCTTGTTTTCGGGTCTATTAATAGGGTTGGCTGGGCTCTATTGATATTCTCTGTTCTCCTACCTTCCCCCTGGAGTTTTATATACTTGATAGTTGTTGTGGCTGTTGTTCAAGTATCTGGTAGTATTGCTGGTTTAGCTTCAGCGGATACCCTCGCTGATATGGTTAAGCCTTCTATAGCTACTAGGTTCTTCGGGTCTGTAAGCTCCCTGAATAACTTAGCTTCTCTCCTCGCACTTACTCTCACATTGGTTGCATTCAAGTTCTATGATGTTAATGCTGCTTACCGGCTTTTATACTTTATAGCTTTAATTTCAGCTATCATATCTACTGTAGCCCTAGCTTCCATTAGAGATGAGGGTAGGCCTCGTGGAGACGAAGTTCCCATATGGGGGATTTCAAGCCTTACAAGCCTTATAAGGAAATATAAGGGTGTAGCTGTTGACAGTATATATTCAAGGAGGTATGTAGCTATAGCGTCGGCTTTCACATTTGCAGTCAACATCCCGGGAGCCTTGTGGGACTACTATATAATGGCTGTCCTTAGGGGGGGCGAGACGCTTATAACTTTTAGGAATATAGCATCCTTATTATTTAAAGCTTTAGCTTTAAAGCTATGGTCTCCCCTAATTGAAAGATTTGGGGCTAAGAGGGGGCTTATAGTATCCTTGATATCAACAAGCCCTATCCCTGTAATGTACTCCCACGCTATTGATGTTAAGGACCTTGTGAGCGTCAGCCTCTATAGTAGTATGGCGTGGGCTCCATGGGATATAGCTACAACCCTCTACAACTACTACCTAACCCCCGAGGATAAGAGGCCGGCCCTCATATCCTTACAGAATATAACGTCTAACGCTATAGCTTCTATAGCCTCGAGCCTAGGGGCCTGGATGGCTTCCACAACAGGTATCCCAGCGGTTTTCCTAACATCTACAATGTTAAGATCTGCTGTCGCCGTCACATCTGTAAAAGCTCTCCCAGAACTAAAATTAAAAAATTAAAATAACTATAAGATTGCGTGGAGATGCGGACTAGATGACGTTCCAAAAGATTAGGGTAAACTTGGACAGCGACCTGGCTAAACTAGTAGTTTTAATGTTCGCCTCCTCATCCTTAGGTGGTGTTACGTGGAGTATCCTAGCCCCTTATCTTAGGTCTCTCGGTTTTACGGCGGCGGAGTATGGGGGGCTTGGAGCTTTAGGCTTATACTTCTCTCTAGCGGCTACCCTCATTTCCGGCTGGCTTTCAGACAGGGTTGGGTCTAGGGTCTTAATACTCGTGGGAGGGCTAATGGCCGGGTTAAGCCTAATAATGTTATCCACGGGTTACACATATTTAATATATGCCTCCTTCTGCTTATCGGGCCTCGGCATGGGCACCTCCCATGTGGCGGGTATAGTTTTAGCTTCAAGGATAGCCTCGAAAAGCCTGGCCCACTCCTTAACATACACCGCAGCCTCCTCAACCCTGGGGGGTGGCTTGGGCACCTTAATAGGCGGCTGGGTCCCCATTATCCTAGGTTGGCTGACTAGTTTAAGCCTCATTGAAAGCTACAGGGTCGTGTTGTTGACCGCAGGCCTACTCCTGCCCCTGCCAGCCCTGCTAATATTGCCTAGGGTGAGGGAAGTGGTGGGGGACGGGAGAGGCGGGGGTTCTGGGGGGAAAAGTAGGGCTAGAATGCCGTGGGGCGTCATAGCGAGGCTACTCCTCATAAACATGATAATAAGCCTTGGAGCCGGCATGTCCATACACATAATAGACTATTATTTCGTGGCGAAGTTTAATGTTACAAGCGGGGAGCTCGGCACAGTGATGGGGGCACAGAACATTATAATGGGGATGATGATGCTCCTCATGCCAACACTAAGCTCTAAGGTGGGAGGACCGCTCAGAGGCTATATTCTAGTAGCTGCTCCAAGCATACCTTTAATAGTGGCTATGACACTCACATCAAGCTACGCTATAGCGGCAACATTATACATAGTGAGGAGCGTATTAATGAACGTGGCAAACCCCCTATACCAAGCCTTCGAGATGAGCCTCATACCCTCAGAGTATAGGGGGAGAGGAGCGTCACTAATAAGCATAGCATGGCAAATACCAGCCGGCATAGGAAGATACGCTGGAGGACACATGATGGACTGGCACATTGAAGCACCACTACTAACCACATCAATCCTCTACACCCTAGCATTCACACT
>CAKZTZ010000018.1 GCA_937921695.1 uncultured Sulfolobales archaeon
CAGGGGGTTCGCGGGGCCCCGGGCCGGGACAGCGGGGACCTCGTTAACCCGTTCATGCGCGCCGGAACTTACCCGGCAAGGCATTTGGCTACCTTAAGCAACACCAACCTCACGGTTGGTGTTGGACCATATCTTCACCGCTGTATGCTTGGAGCGTATCTTCATCGCATGTAGCGGTGCCCGGCGTATGGTCTCTGAGGCGCCCACCCTCCTTTCCCTACCCTGTAGGGGTAGTGCCTACTCTCTTTTTAACTTGAGATATGATTTCATCCAGAGAGTATTTTCTGTCGCTGGACATTTCATAGGCTTTCTTAAGTAGTTTTATGAACCCTTCGGGGCTACGGTGCTCGCCTTTCTGGAGGCCTTGGACTATTTCCTTGAAGGCTTCGAACTCTTTCTGTTTTATTATGGGCTTGTGCTTGTTGAAGAATGGGATTATTACTTCGGCTAGGTGCCGTCGTGAGTCGACTATATACTGGAGCATAGTGTCTTCCTGGCCAGGCTTAGGTATTATGCGGCCGCAGTTGAAAACTCTCTTAATAATTTCTAAGACGGCAGCATGTTCTTTCCTCTGAGTTATGTGGAATACTGGGTCTATAACCCATCCGAACTTGGTGTTCTCTTGCTTCTTTATAGACACTGAGAAGCATCCTTCGCCGTCGACTAGGCCTACAATGTAGTAGTATAGGTATTTCCGCCTTCTCGGCAGCTTCTTCGGGTCCATTAAGTCTGACAGCTCGTATAGCAACAGTCTCCACCGGGAGACTATGGTCTCCCGCTTACAGTATTAAGCTTTGAGGGTGGTTCCCTGCGGATGGGGGTCAACGGCCCAGCCACTTTTCCCTACTCGGGGGGCTGAGCCTACCCCTTCCCCGCATATAGCCGGGTTTAACGACTCCCTAACTCGAGAGTCAGAGTTACTCCCGGCCTTCAGCGGCGCTTCGCCGGGTTGTACCCCGGTTTCACGGACCGCCAGTGGCCAGAGCTCACCCCCCGTACACACCCTTTCGGGCTTGCGGGGAGCTATGTTTTTGTTAAACAGTCAGGTCCCCCTAGTCACTGCGACCTGCGGCCCCAGGGGTGACCCAGAACCGCAGGCACCCCTTCTTGCGAACGTACGGGGCTAATTTGCCGAGTTCCCTGGCCCGGGTTAACCCCCAGACGCCTTGGGCTTCTCACCCAGGAGCACCTGTGTCGGTTCTCGGTACGGGCGCGGGGGATCCTTCCCAGCCCCCTTTTCATGGGCCCCAGGGATCGGCGGAACCCGCATACGCGGGCCATTCCCCCCTTAAGCCCCTTCTCGCCATTACGGCACTCCAGGGCTTTCGGGCGGTTAGCCGGGTCGCCCCCGTACAGGGGCCCCCGGTCCGCCTACCCCGAGGCGTCAGGGGCTGGGCTTAGCGTTGCCGCGAAACGTACCCCCGCGGCACAGGAATATTAACCTGTTTCCCTTTCCCGAGGTCCGAGTTACGGCCCCGGTTAGGACCGGCTAACCCCCGGCCGACGACCGTTGCCGGGGAACCCTGGTCCTTTCTGGCGGCGGGGATTCTCACCCCGCTTCGCTGCTACTACCGCCGGGATCCACGCTCGGAGCGGCTCCACCGGACCTCACAGCCCGGCTTCTGCGCCACCCCGACGCCCGCCTACCGCACCCAGCCTCAAAGAGGCTGGAGCCCGGGGTCTCGGCGGCCGGCTTAAGCCCCGACCAATCTTCGGGGCCCCCCGCCTCGGCGGGTGAGCTGTTACGCACTCCTTAGAGGATGGCTGCTGTTAGGCCCACCTCCCCGCTGTCTTAGGCGGGGGACGCCCTTTAAGCTTGGCACTTAGCCGGCACTTTGGGGCCTTAACCCCGGTCTGGGTTGTTCCCCCCTCGGCCCCCAGGCTTACCCCGGGGAGCCCCACTCCCGCCTTCTACGGCGGCCGCAGGTTCGGAGTTTGACTGGGCGCCGGGGGCTCCCGCCCCCTGCACGCCCAATCAGTAGCTCTACCCCACGGCCTGCCTCCAGCGGGGCTGGCCTGAGAGCCACTTCGGCGGGAACCAGCTATCACCGGGCTAGATTGGCCTTTCACCCCTAGGCGGGGGTCATGGGAACGATTTGCACGTCTGAACCCTTTCGGGCCTCCACCGGGGTTTCCCCCGGCTTCGCCCTGCCCCCGCCTAGATCGCCCGGTTTCTGGTCGCACGGCCGCGACTCCGGGCCCTATTCGGACCCCGCCCCTCGCCGCTTTAACAGCGGCTGCGGGCTAGTCGGTTTCCCTACGCCTTCGGGGTTGAACCCCTTAAGCTCGCCGCGGCCGTGCACTCCCCGGCCCGTGTTTCAAGACGGAAGGTGCGACCCTGGATCCAGCCCCTCGTACTCCCCGGTCGCCCGGGTTTCCTTCGAGGCTTTCACCCCTTGAGGGCCGCACCCTGCGTAACCGCCCGGTTTCAGGCTCTTTTCACCCCCCGACCTGGGGTTCTTTTCACCTTTCCCTCACGGTACTCAGTTCGCTATCGGTCTCGGGACGTATTTAGCCTTGGAGGTAGGTTCCCCCCAAATTCCCACGGCAAAACCAAGCCGTAGTACTCTGCTCCACGACGCGAGCCCCTGCGGTTTCGCCTACGGGGCTTTCACCCTCTACGGCGGGGCATCCCAGCCCACTTCAGCTACCGCAGGTCGGCCCGCCGGGGGTCGAACCCCCAGCCGTGGAGCCTGTAACCCCTCATCTCCCCACGGTCGCCCCGTGGGGAATTGGTTTAGGCTACCCCCCTTTCGGTCGCCCCTACTCAGGGGATCCCATATTGGTTTCTTCTCCTCCCCCTACTAAGATGCTTCCGTTCGGGGGGTTCCCGTCCCTTACGGGACACCACGGGTTATCCCCGTGGCGGGAAGTCCCATTCGGGTATCCCGGGTTCGACGGCTGCATGCGCCTACCCCGGGCTTATCGCAGCTTGCCACGCCCTTCCTCGGCGCCCGAGCCGAGGCATCCCCCGGGCGGCGTCAGTGCTGTTGAGCCCCTTGAGGGAGCCTGGCTGGACGCCGAGGCGCCTTAGCAGGCTTCTAGGCGTGCCGCGCACTCTATGGGAGCGGCGCTCATCTAGGGCTTCAAGCCCCATAGCGCCCTTCGCCTGAGAGGCTAAACTCCCAGGCTGCATAAAAGCCCCTAGAGGCTTAGAGGAGCCTTGAACACGGCAGCCCCAAAAGGGGAGGCCAGCCCCCGCAAACAGGAGGTGATCCAGCCGCAGGTTCCCCTACGGCTACCTTGTTACGACTTCTCCCCCCTCAGAGGGCTTAGGTTCGTCCCCCGCCCTGCGGCAGAGGCCTCACCCAAGCCCCCCTCGGGTGGAGCGACGGGCAGTGTGTGCAAGGAGCAGGGACGTATTCACCGCGCGATGTTGACGCGCGGTTACTAGGGATTCCACGTTCACGGGGACGAGTTGCAGTCCCCGATCCCAACTGCGGCGGGGTTTGAGGGATTGCCTCCCCCTTACGGGGTCGGCACCCGCTGTCCCCGCCATTGTAGCCCGCGTGCAGCCCGGGGGATTAGGGGCATGCTGACCTGCCGTGGCCCCCTCCTTCCTCCGCCTTAGCGGCGGCAGTCCCCCTAGTGTGCCCCCAGGGTCGCCCCTAGGGTAGCAACTAGGGGCGGGGGTCGCGCTCGTTGCCTGACTTAACAGGACACCTCACGGCACGAGCTGGCGACGGCCATGCACCTCCCCTCAGCGCGTCGGGTAAGGCCTTTAACCTGACCGTCATCCTGCTGTCGCCCCCGGTGAGGTTCCCGGCGTTGACTCCATTTAAGCCGCAGGCTCCACCCCTTGTGTGCTCCCCCGCCAATTCCTGTAAGTTTCAGCCTTGCGGCCGTACTCCCCAGGCGGCGGGCTTAACGGCTTCCCTGCGGCACCGGGCGGGCTCTCTCGCCCGCCCAACACCTAGCCCGCATCGTTTACAGCCGGGACTACCCGGGTATCTAATCCGGTTCGCTCCCCCGGCTTTCGGCCCTCACCGTCGGGCGCGTTCCAGCCGAGCGCCTTCGCCACTGGTGGTCCTCCCGGGATTATTGGATTTCGCCCCTACCCCGGGAGTACCCTCGGCCTCTCCCGCCCCCTAGCCCGGCAGTATCCCCCCGCTCCCCAGGTTAAGCCTGGGGCTTTCAGGGGGGACTTACCGGGCCGGCTACGGCCGCTTTAGGCCCAGTAAGCACCCCGACCACTCGCGGGGCTGGTATTACCGCGGCGGCTGACACCAGACTTGCCCCCCGCTTATTCCCCCGCCTCCTTACAGCGGGGAAAAGCCCCCACAAGGGGGGCACTCGGGGTAGCCCCGTCACGGTTGCCCGCATTGCGGAGTTTTCGCGCCTGGTGCGCCCCGTAGGGCCTGGGCCCTTGTCTCAGTGCCCATCTGGGGGCTCCCGCTCTCACGGCCCCTACCCGTCGTAGGCCTGGCGGGCCATTACCCCGCCAGCAACCTGATAGGCCGCGGCCCCATCCTCGGGCGGGGCGCAGGCGATAACCCCCCACGCCCCATTTCAGCGGAGAACCCTTCCAGGCCTCCCCGCCTATGGGGGATTAGCCCCAGTTTCCCGAGAGGTTATCCCCCTCCCGAGGGTAGGTTAGCCACGTGTTACTCAGCCGTGCGCCACGCCCCGCAGCGGCGGGGCGTTCGACTTCCATGGCTTAGCCCTACCCCGATAGCAGTCGGGTCCGGCAGGATCAACCGGAGTTACGGCCGCGTAGGCCTTAGGGCGGGCTGGCCTCCGAGAGGCTGCCTTTATGCAGGCTCCTCTAAGCCTCTAAGGGCCCTTGTCAGGCTCGAGGGTTTCCCAGCTTAGCGGCTGGGGTTCCTCGAGCCCCCACTCTAAGCTTAAGCTACCCGCCTCCTAGAGGGAGGCGAGAGCCACTTACTATATTTAGTGTAGCTAGAGCTTAAAACCTTTGCTGGCTAGTGCAAATCAAAAGATACTTGTGCCCGCGGATGGAGGCTGGAGGCTCATTCACGGGGCTCAGCCCCTTAGTAGCCCCCGCGCCGCCGCCGGGAACCCGCGGGCCACTTTATAATATAGCTTGTTAAGGGTTATCTGTTTAATGCTCAAATTCCCGGGGGGCTCGGCCCTGCGCGGGGACTTCACTTTTCAGCCCTTTCGAGCCACCTCATAGCCCTGTAGAGGCTAGAGTCTCTCGAGACTATTATGTTTAAAAGGCTGGATGCACCCCCCTTATATAGGGTTGAAGGTAGACGCTGCCGGCGGGTAGAGGCGGGGAAGTTGGAAGCGGCTCTCAACGAGGCAATAGTGGAGGTTATAAGGGAGCTCCAGAAATATGGCCCTGCTGGTTTAGGAGTGCTCGCCTTCATCTCTAATTTAGTGCCCGGCTTCCCTGCAGTATATATTTCACTCATAGCATCCTACGCGGTGATCTCCCCGGGGGCTTTACAGTCCCTCGCGGCAGTGCTGAGCGCCGGGGTGGGGGCCGGGCTAGGGAAGCTCGCCCTCTTCGCCATATCGAGAGTCATGGGCTCCAGGTTTGAAACTGTGAGGAGGAAGAGGGAGACGCTCATACCACTATTAAAAGGCAGGAAAGGGAGCATGGGGGTCGCAGTCTTCTTATTCGCAGCTCTGCCTCTACCCGACGACCTCCTATATATTCCCCTAGGGGTTGCAGGCTTTAACACCCTAGTGTTCGCTGTGACGGTGATAGCTGGGAAAATAGTTATGGCTCTCCTAGTATACAGCCTAGGATACTCTGCTAAATGGCTCGTGGACGCGGCTGTTACGAGCATGGGGGAGATAACTTTAGGTAAAATAATCATACTAGCAACGTCGACCATCACACTCTCACTAATAGTAACATACACTATAATATCTATTGACTGGCTCAAAATATACGTAGCCTACAACGAGAAAGGAGCCCTGGAAGCCGGCAAAACCCTAGCCAGAGAAGTAGCGGATACTCTCAGACTTAAAAACTCCAAGACAAAGATCCCCAGGATCTACGGGTAGATTAACCCCCGAAAATAATGAAAGCAACGGTTAGAGAAGCTAGAGTGGCGGGAACCATATACCTATACCCTTCTATAATAGACGTTTTATAATACTGGGCAGTATAAATATAGCATAGGTGGAGGGGGGAAGCTATATAGCCTATGAAAGCTGAGGCATATATGAGGAAAGCCATATTAGAACTCATGCCCAAAACAGACTCCACTATAGGGGCCGCAATAGCTATGCCAGCAGTAGGGTGACCGCTTATAGTAGAGAAAACAATAGGCAAAACCAGAGCTAGCAAGGGCCCATCTACGCCTGTAGACTTTAAAAAGCCAACCATAGAGCCTAGGTCTATGTTAAGGAAGAAAGCCCTAAGCACCATAACCTCCACAGATATGACTGTAATCTCATATATCCTCCTATCCCTCAAAGACATTAAAACATCAGTAGCCCCAAGTTTGTGGATAACCACGAACACGATTATAGAGATTAAGACACCTACAGCCACGGAAAACCTCTCAACACCCAGGAAAACATCTAGAGGAGCTAGAACAAGAGCAAATACTATGGCGAGACCTATAGGGGCGAAATCCCTAGCAAGTAAACCCCAACTAATACCCCCAGCTATCCTCTCAGGCTTCAACCCAGCTAAGGGCAAACCCACTAGGAACATGAAAACAGCTATAGGCACCTGGCTCAAAACCAGAAGCCATAAATTAACTGAGGTCACAGCGGAAGCAAGTATAACAACGGAGCTCAAAGGATAAACGTAAACTATAACATGCCTATACCAGACGTTAACAAAAAGCTTCTTACTCCTAGAAAGGCCCATCTTAGAGCCGAGAGAGTCAACTATAGGAGCAGACATTAAAGCACCCCCAGGCACGGGGAGCAAGCCTATCAAGCCTGGAACCATAGTTATAGATAAGAGGCTACTCCTGAAAAGTTTAGACAAACCCTCCCCCAACCTGTAAACAACACCGCTCATAGTGTAAAGCGACACAAGCCATGAAACGGCGAAAATAGAAGCTACAAGACCCCATGTAGCGCCATCACTCAAAGCTTCAGAGAAAACACTCCACAAGGTTCCAGGACCCCCATAGAGTAACGCTGAAACAACTATAACCACAGCTAGAACTAAGTGCAGGGGGAGCCTCGCTAAAAGCAAGACTATTAGAGACAATAGCATAAAAACTATCAACTCAACGGAGTTCAACGGAAACGCCCCCCTGGTTAAACGCTAGAAGAACCTTATAAATTAAAATCTAAACTGAAACCTCTAAAACTAACCTATATAGGGTTCTAAATACTTAAACTCAAACCTTCTATAAGGCGGCCCCACTTATCTTAAGCTAAGCTAGGCTCTATGACTAAACTATTACATGAACTTGCTCCTATAAGCCTTCTCTAATAGCCATAGTATAGTGTACGACGTGACACCTAGGATAGAGAGGGTGACGACCCCAACATAAACACCTTCATAGTCAAGCCTATGCCAGGACTCTTCAATATAAGCTCCTAGACCACCTGTTAAGACGAAGCTTTCCGCTAGAAACACTATAGCGTAAGCTACGCTGACAGCCATTCTGAGCCCTGTTAGGAACCCCGGTATCATGTAGGGTATCGTCACGTACAAGATTTTATGCATAAAATTACCCCCCATACTGTCTATAAGGTCCTCATAGTCTCTAGGCGTCCTCATAGACCACTCCATTGCCGAGACAGCTATAGGATAATATGTTATCATGGCTATTACCCCTATCTTACTCCACTCAACCCCCAGGATCCATAAGAGTATAGGTATTAGGGTTGCATGAGGTATAGGGTATGTTGCTAGTATGAAGGGCCTCAAACTCCTAGATCCCAGAGAAGTTTTGCCGGCTGCTAAGCCTGTGGAGAAGCCGAGAGCCGTGGCTATAGCTAGAGCTGTTAGAACCCTCTTGAGAGTAATAATAGTGTTATCTATGAGGTTCCCCTGAAAAGCCTCTAAGTAGGCTTTAAAAGCTACGCTAGCCGGGCTCGGCATGTAGGGTTTGCCTGAGATCGACGAGGCAACATACCATAACGCTATGAACACTGATAAGCTTAATGCAACGTAAGCAGTGTATTTTAACCTCCATAGTATGTTTCCACTATCCTTCTCAGCTGACCCCATGCGCCTTCACCTCCCATAAGAGTCTCAACTATCCTAGAGGGCCTCCCAGCCATAACGTGGATCACCTCCCCCTCCATGAGAGCCTCCCCTATATCGTGGGTCACAACTATGACAAGCTTCTCCCTAGCTATATCCCTCAGTATCCTCCAAAGGCTCTTACGCCCTCCAGGATCTATGTTAGCTGTGGGCTCATCAAGCAATAATATGCCCGCGTTGGAGGCCAGCGCCCTAGCTATGGCAACCCTCTTCCTCTCACCGCCTGAGAGGTGTTTAGGGTACATGCTAGCTTTACTTGAAACCCCCACGGACTCTAAAGCTCTAAGGACCCTAAGCCTCCTCTCACCCCCGTCGACCCCCTCTATTCTAAGGGGGAGTTCAACGTTAGACCATACAGTCAGCCATGGGAGGAGCTCGTTGTCCTGTGGCACGTAGGCTGCACTACCCTTAGCTAGGGGCTCACCGTCTAGGAGCACGATGCCGCGGTAGGGTTTAAGGATGCCGGCTATTATCTTTATAAGGGTTGTTTTACCTACACCATTAGGGCCTAGAAGGACGTTTAAACCCGGGCCTTTAAACATATAGCTTAAGTCATTAAAGAGTAGAATATCCTTGTAGCCGAAAGAAACATTTTTAAGTTCCAGTTTCACGCAGAACCACCACTATATCCTCATACCTTAAAGGCTTAGATATGAGCTTCCTCTCTAGAAGCCATTTTTGAACTTCTTCGAAGAGACTCTTAGGGTAATCGACAACCCTACCTTTCCATGTAGGGAGCCATTTACCCATAAGTTTTTCAGGCACGAAAAGCTTCCCCTCCACTATACCCCTATATTTTTCAGGATCAGCCCTATACATTTCCAGAGCTTCATTAAGAGCCCCCCTAAGCCTCTTAACAACATCCGGGCTCGCCAGGGAGCCCCTCATAACTACGACACTCACAGCAGGAGTCCTAGCGAGCTCTGCCGTGCTACCTAGGAGCCTAGCCCCCTCAACTATAGCAAGAGTACCCCAAGGATCTGGAAGTACTGCAGCCTCAACTTTACCCTCCATCAGCATTTGGTATCTTAGAGGTATGCCGGGTATATCAATATAGTTTAAACTCCTCGGATCCCTACCTTTAACCTCGAAAATCTTCCAGGCAGCGAACTCTATGACAGTGTTAAGGGATACCGCTACGCTACCGATAGTGTTAACATCTGCTTGAGAACCTGGAGGGGCTAGGAGATAGAAAACTATATCCTCAGAATACTCCCCATGATGAAGAGCCACTATCTTAACATCAACACCCTTATCAGCCAACATTAGAGTAGCAACAGGGTCTACTTGCATAACATCGATCTGCCCTGCAATGAAGGCTGCATCCCTATCCCTAGCAGCTCCATAAACATTTAATGATACGTTTAAACCATGCTTCAAATATAAACCCTCAACATCAGCTATGATGAAAGGTAAGGCGCTTACAACGGGGAGAACGCCTATCCTCAGGCTTACTACTCCACTTTCAACTCCGCCCCTCCCGCCTAGGTTAGAGAGAATTAAACCCCCAATAATAAAAGCTAGTATGAGAGCTGCAAAGATCACGCCCAGTATCTTAAGCTTCAAAATGCTCACCGCCTAACAAGGCTTTTAATTAGGACTTAATAGCCTTACTTATAACACGTTTATACTGAAACATGCAAAGGTGAAGTTTAAAAGTGTTTAAGGATCTAAGAGAAGCCTTAAAAACTATAGAAGAGCGTGGCGAGCTTAGAAGAGTTAAAGTAGAGGTTAACCCGGCCCTCGAAGTTGCCGAGATAGCTAGGAGAACAATGTACAGTAGGGGGCCAACCCTCCTATTCGAGAACATTAAAGGATTCCCCGGGTGGAGAATGGCTACAAACATATTTAGATCCCCCGAATCTATAAGGAGGCTCCTCGGCGTTGAGAAACTTGAAGATATAGGGGAGAGGCTTATCAAACCCCTAACTGCGCCTCCACCCATAGGTTTAACAGATAAACTACACGCGTTCATCGACGTGGTGAAGCTTGGAGCCTACACTCCCAGGAAAACGGGCCGGGGGGCTTTCGAGGATAACATTATAGAGTCTGAAGGCTTCAATAAAACCCCCATCCCCACCATATGGCCTAAGGATGCTGGCAGGTACATAACTTACGGGCTTGTTCTCACGAGAGACCCTGAGAAGGGGGTTAACAATATGGGCGTTTACAGGGTTCAAATTATAGACGGTAGCAGGGCTGCGATGCACTGGCAGATCCATAAGAGGGGAGCCCTATCCTGGATGAAAGCTAGAGAGTCTGGAGCTAGGAAAATTAAAGTTGCGATAGCCGTAGGCTCTGATCCCGGAACTATGCTTACGGGAGCCCTCCCAGTACCCTACCCTATAGATAAGCTCTTATTCGCCTCCATAGTTAGAGGATATGCACTCGAAGTAGTGGACTTGGACGGTGTCTTTGTACCCGCTAACTCTGAAGTAGTCTACGTGGGGGAGGTTGATATTGATAACCTCGTCGACGAAGGGCCATACGGGGATCACACGGGCTATTACACGCCCAAAGCTAAATACCCTCTCTTTAGGCTTGAAAAAGTCTATTACAGGGATAACCCCATATACTATTTCACTGTAACAGGCAAGCCCACGCTTGAAGATGCTTGGATAGGTAAGGCTGCAGAGAGGATATTCCTACCCCTCATGAAAATGATTATGCCCGAAGTCGTAGACGTTAACCTACCCCCAGAAGGGCTCTTCACAGGAGGCATAGCTATAGTGTCTATTAGGAAGCGCTATCCGGGGCACGCTAAGAAAGTTATGATGGGCCTCTGGGGTTTAGGCCTCTTCTCCCTGGTTAAAGTGATGATCGTTGTTGACAGCGATGTTAACGTCCACGACCTGGGCCAAGTTTTATACGCTATAAGCACGTGCGTCGACCCTCAGAGGGATGTCTTAGTAGTCCCTTATGCTGTGACAGACGAGTTAGACCACACGGCTATGGAGGGAGGCTACGGGTCTAAGCTGGGCATAGATGCTACTAGGAAATTTAAAGTTGAAAACTATGGTAGGGAGTGGCCTGAAGAGGTAGAGCCGGACCCTGAAACTGTGAAACTCGTAGATTTGAGGTGGAGTGAGTATGGGATTGAATAAGTTGAACACTTACATGGAACTTTTGAAGCCTAAACTAACACTATCCACAGTACTAGCAGCCCTTGGAGGAGCATTCTACCTTGGGCCTCCTCAAACCCCCTTCGAGTGGACCCTTATAACCCTAGTCTTAGTTGGGGTCACACTAGCTAACATGAGCGTTCACGCAATAGACGATTACATGGAATATAGGGAAGGCCTCGGCCCCCTAACACCTAGGACCCCCCTAGCTGGTAAAGTCCTAGTAGGGGATCTCGTATCGCCAGGTGAAGCCTTAGCTTTATTCGCTATAACAGCTGTCCCCGCTCTAATAATAGGAGTGTATTTCACACTGCTTAGGGGGCTCTTAATCCTAATACTGGTCTTCATAGGGGTCACCATGATATTCACATACAGTATTTTCATTTCAAGAACAGGCCTAAGCGAGCCTATAGTATGGCTGAAAGGCATCCTAGTCTTCGCGGGCAGCGTCTACGCTGTGAAAGGCCTAATACCCTCCGAGGCTTTCATAGTAGGCACCATCTACGGGTGCACTTCAGCCTACTCCCTCTACATAGCCCACACACCGCCAGCCGAAGGATATAAAGCTATGGGGAAGAAACACCTTCCAGTAATCCTAGGCCCTAGAGCGTGGGCAGGCGCCACCGCCATAGCGATAACAGCAGTAGCATTCCTAGTATTATCCATCCTAGTGGGGATCCTAACACCCCTAGCATCCATAGCACTAATACCCGCACTAGCCCTCGTACATATATCGACAACACTAAAAACTAGAAACGAAGAGGAACTCAACAAGACAGCGAGGAAAGCCTTCAAAACAGCTAGAATAACAGACCTCACCCTAGTAATAGCCATAATAGCTTCCTCCATCCTCTAAAAGGGAAAAATGATAACATCACGTTGCTGTCCAAGCTCGCTTCCGCGCGATTAGGCTATTTCCTAGTGTAAAATCTCTGGGGTTTCTTGGCTAACATGGTTACTTAGAGGTATCCGAGAACATAATATTACTTGAGAACTATGAGAATTTAGAGTTAAACTCTAAGGCTCTCTAATTTATCCATAGCAAGCCCGCCCTTATGACTACACGGCCGCCAGAGGCGGGAGCACCAAGACGGCAGTGTCCGCCTATGGAGCACCCGATGAGCCAGCAAGCACTGAGCGAGCTGGGGGGCCGGGCCCAATATCATAAAGAACAAAAACACCCATTATATTGAGTTCCGGCAACTGCCTCCCACTCGATCGCGGATCACAGACTCTCTCCTCGCCTATAAGAGTTTGGGCCCTGTTAATGTTTTTACCTAGCTTATAGTCTGGGATTCAGCTGTGGCCATGTTGGGTTTCACATGGTTATAGCCTTATGGGTGGAGTTTGTGTTTTCAAGGATGCGAGGCTCGTCGAGGCGTGGAATATGGTATTTAAGGCTCACCATAATCCTACTGTGTTTAGAGGGGGTTCCTCATTGGTTGGCAAAAAAGTTGTTGTAGGGTCTGATGACGTGTACCCTGCTGCCAGGTTTGCTGTCGAGTATTTGAAGAGGAAGGGCTTTGAGGTCATTCTTTTAGGCTCTGTTAAGACTGGGAAGCCGGAGCCGTGGCCTAGAGTTGCTGTGGAGGCTGCTAGTATGGTGGCTAGAGGTGATGTTGACTGGGGGATTCTAGTGTGCTATACTGGAACAGGGGTTTCCATAGCGGCCAACAAGGTTAGAGGTGTTAGAGCAGCTCTTTGTAATGATGCTCAGACAGCGCGGGGGGCTAGGTTGTGGAACGACGCTAACATACTGGCTATGAGTGGAAGGCTGGTTACAGAGGAGGTGGCCAGGGAGATAATAGATTCGTGGCTCTCCGTAGAGAATATAGATCCCTCGGAGGAGGATAATATAAGGTTCCTTAAAGAGTTCGACATGGGGAGATGCTAGAGGCCATGCCTCTAATAGTGGGAAGGGCGGATACTCACAAGTACATGTCAATATTTAGGGTACTCTCAGCATACTGTGTAGCGAGAGGTTCCCAGTGTGTAAGCCCTAGGGTATTAGGCTCGACAAAGTTCCAAGTCCTGCTGCTGGAGCCGGCGACCCCACGGGCGGGGCTGGCCCCGCTGATTGGAGTATTGTTAAGTACTGTTGGCAGGGGAATGCTGTGAGCGGCGTGAGAGATAGGGTTTTAAGAGGGGCGACACTATTAACGCTGGGATCTATAGTCTCGCTATTGTTAGCTTCTATAGGGAGCATAATCATAGCGAGAACCCTGGGGCCGGAGAACTACGGGCTCATAAGCATTTCAATGGTGATACCTACATTACTCATGGCTTTAAGCGACCTGGGTTTCGGGACGGCGCTCGCACGCTACTCCTCAATAATTGACCCTAAGAAGACCACGTATATTTACACGGGGTTAACGTTCAAAACAACCGTAGCCATTATAGCCTCGGCGACCCTCCTAATATTAGCCCCTCAAATGGCGACCCTCCTAGGTAGGCCTGAAGTTGAAGGATACCTTAGGCTCCTCTCAGCTTTCGTGCTAATGGGAGTGTTAGGTTCAACTGTTAACTCGATAGCTATAGGGCTTGGACTCTACGTTTTCGCTTCGCTCTTCCAGATAGTTTTAACAGCAATAAGAATAGTGGTGGCTATAGTGCTTGTCCTCGCAGGCTTCGGCGTTTGGGGCGCTCTTATGGGTCACGTGGTTGCCTGGAGTATCATAACAGTTGCAGGGCTCATAATAGTCTTGAAGGCTGTTGGGGGGTTTAGCCGCCCTTCTTTTAATGCCTTAAGGGAGCTCCTCTCATACTCTCTACCCCTCTACCTCCCAACTCTTATAGCTATACCTTTAAGTCAACTATACTACATGCTCATGGTTAGGGTTTCAAGCAACTGGGAGATAGGGAACCTGGGGGTGGCAAACAACATCATGGCCCCCTTAGGGGCTGTAGGGGGCGCCATAACTGCTAGCCTAATATCCAGTCTCCCTACGATCCTCTCGAGCCCCCAAGATCTTAGAGTGGCGGCTAGAGAGGGGGCCTTATACACTTCGCTCATAATGCCGGCTCTCGCCGGCGGAGTCATAGTAGTATCCCAGCCTCTCATAATAACACTATATGGCGGCGAGTATTCCATGTCGCCCGTATACACTTCAATAATGGCTCTAGGAATATTCCTGGCACCCCTAGGCTCATACATTATAGGGCCGTACATGGCAACCATAGGAGCTACTAGGACTCTAATGAAGGTAGAGATTTTGGGGGCCATAGTGAGCCTCCCAACATACGTAATCCTCGTTCTTAACATGGGAGTCATAGGCTACATTGTGGCAGGCCTGGTAACGACGCTGGTTAAAACTGTCTACGCCCTTAAAATAATAGGCGATATGGGGGCGCCGGTAGGCGTGAGGGAGAACGTTAAAATGGTAGCCCCCACGGTAATAGCTCTGACAACAGCGACCCCACTAATACTAGCTCCCATCAGCATTATATTCAAATGGATACTAACACCCATGATATATGCTGGAACCCTAGCTCTACTGGTACCATTACTAGTGGGCGAAGAAAGGCTGGCCATGATAGCTAGAATGCTCTCTAAAACTGGAATACTCGGTATCCTAATAGCGTTCTTTATAAACATAGATATTAAAGTAGCAGCAAAAATATGGGGCTTAAGAGAGGAGAGAGAAGGCTAGCCTTTAAGGGCCTTAGAGAGCCTCGTCACAATAGCGACCAGGAATACCAGTATGGCGAACGCTGCAACCATGTCACCTATAAATCTGAGCCATACGAACATCTGAGCATCAGACATACTCCAAATGCCGGGCCCTCCCCACGGGGACTCAATGATCTTGCCAGCCCAGTATCCCTGGCTAGTTATCAGGTCAAACTGTTTCAGCATGAGCGGGCCAAGGGATAGGAGCCCTTGGAGGTAGAAGCCTACAGCGTAAACCACTATCGCATACCTTAACCTCCTAAGCCACTCATCGCCAAAAGCTCCCGCAAGGTAGAAGGCTACAACCCACATTAGGATTGATGGGGCGCCGTAAGCCATAGGCATTGAGAGGTGGGCGTGAACCATAGTCCCCTGGCTCCCGTGAAGGTAGTAGTTGATTACAGGCATGTTTATCATTGCAGCGCCGAAAGCAACAACCCCTATAGCTCCACCGAATGCAGCCACTAATATGAACGTTATTATAGTCTTCTGGAGCTCGCCCCCAACCTTACCCTTAGCCCATAAGATCACGGCATACGCTATTAGGAAGCCTAGTGGGATCGCCTCTAGGGTGCTGAAAACAGCTCCCGTGTAGAGCCAGAATGTTGGCTGGCCTCCCCAGTAGTAGTGATGTGCTGTCCCTATCATACCTGTAGCTATCTCGAGGACGGCGTCTATGCCTGCAACGGCTAAACCCAACGCCGGGGGCACTACCCCCGTTAATACTAGGAGAAGCACTAGTATGGTTATAACTATGGGTGGCCAGAACCCTTCAACGAAAGCGTGTATAATTATCCACCTGAAATATTCGTCGACAACAAAGTGGCTCCAAGGCCTGACTATGGGTAGGGAGCCCACAAAAGCCCCCACACCCATGCCTGCTAATGCTATCGATAGTATCCCGGAGAACGGCCTAGTAACTTCAGGCCCAACCTTGGAAGCCTTATAGAACTGGTAGGCTAAGTACCATGATAAGACAGCCACGAGGACAAGCCATAGGGTTCCCTGGCTTATTACAGGCCTCCCCTGGGAGCCTACTATGAACCATATTGGGTCGGGGATTAGCCTAAGATAGCTACCCCAAATCCCGAAGATTATGCCTAAAGCGGTGACCACTGTTGCTCCGAGAATTAGCGTGACTTTCCTGGCGCTAAGCTTAACCCCCAGATAGGGTAGGGCGAACAGCGAGAACGAGACCCAGGTGAGAACAATCCATAATATTGCTAGGTTGTAGTGGAAAGCTCTAGCTATATTGAAGGGAAGTATCCATGTTAGGGGTGGGAGGCCGTAAAGGGATTCTCGTTCAACGTAGAGGTGCATAACATAGCCTCCTAGGAGTCCTTGGGCGGCTAGAAGTATTGGCGCGAGCGCGATGCCTATTAAAGCCAGTCTTTGAGCCCTATCCGGGGATGGGAGGCTCACAGTTATCCTAGGCTCATGCCACAGATCTATAAGCTTGATCATAATATAGCCTGCTATGGGCATTATTGCAAGTAGTAGTATGAAGAAGGTCACCCACGTCGCTTTAGTTACGTCGAGCGCGGGCTCAACGATTCCAGGCATGTACGGGAAGCCGTTAGTATACCCCGCTAGCCCAGCCATAGCGCCCCACGTGAAGAAAGCTACTATCTTCCTAACCTCTCCCCTATCAGTTATCAAGTTAGGCTTTAAGCCGAACTCCGCAGCTCTAGGGCCGAAAACGCTGGCGAAATAGTCGACAGCCGCGTCGAAGCCCCTGCCAAACTCTTCGCTAACAACAACCCTACCCTTATAGCCGTCGAGGAACGTCGCATGTGCAGGGTTAAACTCTACCTTTAAAAGCTCCCTGACCTTCTCTGCATCCCCGTCTAGCCTTATAGGCTGCTCTAGGCCCGCCTCCCTAGCTATTATTGCTAGGGTATACGCTGTATAATCCATTCCAAAGTAGCCTCCAAAGCCTAGGAAGCTACCGTAATCGAGCAAGCCATACTTTTGCGCTAGAATCTTACCTTCAACTATGTCGCCACCCGTGAACAGCAGCCTACCATTTGAGGTTACAACCTCCTCAGGAATCGGAGGCATATGAGTGAAGGTGTAATAGGCCATAGCGAAGTAAACCACGTACACGAATATAGCCGCTATTAAAACCCATAGAGTCCATTTAGATTGTAGAGCCACTAGCGTCACCATGCCTCAGAATAACATAGACAAGACTATTATGTGTGGTTCCTAAAATTTTAGTCATACTATATTAGTTCAAACTATTTAAGCTCGGCTTCTAGTTTATCAATTTTCGAGACTAGCTCTTCATGCCTCCCTTCTCCAAGTTTTTCAACTTCTATATGCTCGAACTCCTCTGAGAGCTCCTTAAGGTCTTCACTGTCTAGAACCGCTCTAGCCATGTTGAATAGAATGTTATCCTCCTTGAAAATGTGTTCTCTGAGCAGCCTCACGTAGGCTACGGCGTTCTCCAAAATGTCTTCTTTTGCCTCCTCCTTTCCCGAGTAGTATTTCTCGACAGAGTCTTTTATGGCCCTTACGTAGCTTCTCCCCAGCTCGTGTTCTACGAGCATGACACCTATAGGGCCTCCTTCCCTCGGGATCCCTTTTAACTCGAGTTTTGGAAATAGTGATGCTTCCTCTTTTCCGTGATGGCATTTGTCTGTGAATTCCCTGAAGAAGTTTATCAGTTCTTGGAAGAAGCTCTTATCTATAGTTTCACCACTGTAAACCCTGTAAGCTGCCTCTTCTAGGAGCTTGATAGCTCTCTCTATGACCCTATGTTCGATCATGAGGTTTTCTATCGGGTCCATTTATAGAGCCCCCCGAGAGCCGGCTGCCCTTAAAGTTTATATATGGGCCTCCTAACATTTTAGGAGGATCTATATTAAAGTTTATCAGGATGGTTTCCACCTTACACCATAGGAGGCTTACATGCCTAGAAGCAGGGTCGTTGACATAACTGTTAGGGTTTGGAGGCCAGACTGCCCCCTCATGATCCTCGTTAAAGAGCTTAAGCTTAAACCTAGATTCCACATAGTAGCAGTGCAGGGCAGGGAGAGCAGGCATATAATAGAGCTAGCTCCAGGCGACCAGCCAAACTATATAGCTAAACTTCTTAAAGAACACAGGCTCAAAGCTAAAATTGTAGATAGGAGCAGGGGCCTACTATGGGTTGATAACGCGGAAAACTGTAGCTTCTGCAGGACTATAAGCGAGCTCAGAGGCATAATTGCATCCCTGACGTTAGACGATGACGGCAATACTATCTATAGGGCGTTAATGCCGAGTAGAATAGCTGCTTCAAGGCTAATATCGAGGCTTAAAGCTAAAGGTTTAGAGCCGGAGCTCCTAGAGAGAAACAGTATGCTCATTCCAAAGCTTACACTAAGGCAAGTTCAAGTTCTAACAATAGCCTATGAGAGGGGGTTCTTCGACGTGCCGAAAAAAGTAAACCTAGAAATGCTCTCTAAAACACTCGGCGTGAAACCTTCAACCCTAGATGAGATCTTAAGGAAAGCCGTTAAGAAACTTATAGAGTCTTATGTGACTGTTGAGAAGTGAAGTTAAACAATATAGCTTATGTAAAGTTAAGTAGTCCAACACTGGATATTGTGAGAATCGAGAGTAAAGTTTATCTACCCTAATACTCATAGGTTTATCACTGAAACCCAGGGGGTGGGATGTTGACGTGGCTAGGGTTAGAGCTAGAGCTTATTCTAGTTCCGCTAACCTAGGCTCCGGGTTTGACGTTCTAGCTGTAGCCCTAGACTCGTACTATGATGAAGTCCTAGTTGATGTTGAACGTGGGAGCGGCTTTGTTAATGTTATCAACGTCTCCGGACCTTATAGTTATGCTGTTAGTAGGGGTGAAAATAATATTGCCGTGTTCGCCGTAAAACTTCTAATGGAGAGGTTTGGAGTTCACGATCTAAACGTTAACATTAGCCTTTGGAAAGGCATCCCTGTCAGCATGGGTTTAGGAGGCAGCGGGGCTTCGGCAGTTGCAGCTATAGCTGCTGCTAGTAGGGCTATGGGTTTAAACTTAGACGCTACTACTATAGCGGAGATTGGGGGCATGTCTGAGGCTTTAGTTTCTGGGGATCAGCATTTCGATAATGCTTCTGCATCCGCTTTCGGCGGTCTCGTAATTATAGTGTCGAGCAAGCCCCCTATAGCTGTTAGGAGCGTTAAGCTTGAGGGGATATTTTTCATAGTATCAGTCCCTAAGGTAGATCCTCTACCGAGTAAAACTAGAATTATGAGGAGTGTTCTGCCGAGGAGTGTGGATTTAAAGGTGCATGTGGAAGCGAGTTCTAGGCTCACATCACTCTTATATGGTTTAATTAAAGGGGACTTAGAGGCTTTGAGCCTGGGGTTAAACGATGTAATAGTTGAGCCTGCAAGGTCTAAATATGTGCCCTGCTATGACCTGGTTAAAGAATATTCTAGGAAAGGCGGGGCTCTAGGCTCTGTCATAAGCGGGGCAGGCCCAGCTATGTTAACCCTAGCGGCTTCAAGAGAGAAACTAGACAGTATAGTTAGATGGGTTGAGAGGGCTTACACAGAATGCGGCATCGAAGCTGATATTAGAATAGCCGGGGTAGCCCCCGGGGTGCAAACGTGGGTTGAGGAGGTGGGCTGAGATGGGTAAAGCAACTGAAGCAATCCACGGGCACGAGTTCAAGGAGGAGCCTTTCGGAGCCTTCATACCCCCCATATACATGTCCGCTATGTTCGAGCAGAGAGGAGAGACTAGGCTAACAGATAGAGGTACAGAGCTTAAATATAGTAGAGAGGAAAACCCTACAGTGAGAGCCTTAGAGAAGGTTCTAGCCAAACTCGAGAAAGGAGGGGACGCCCTAGCGTTTAACAGTGGCATGGCAGCTATAGCGGGCGCCCTCCTAGGCCTAATAAGGAGGGATATGAAACTAATGATACCAATGGAGGTTTACGGGACAACCCTCGAGCTCTCCCAGACTCTAAGCGAAAAGATAGGGTTCACCCTGGAAACAGTCTGGCCTGAAACGGGGCGTATAGTAGAGCATATAGTCGATAGGAAACCTGACATAGTCTTTATAGAGACCCTAACAAACCCCACCCTTAAACTCATAGATGTAAGGGAAATCAGCAAAGCATGTTTCGAGGCAGGCTGCTGGGTTATAGTAGACAATACTTTCACGACACCAATACTCTTGAACCCCTTAAAACACGGGGCCTTAATGGTAGTGCACAGTCTAACTAAATACATAGCCGGGCATAACGACATAGTGGGAGGAGCTATAATATCTATGACGCCGTTCATTAAAATGCTATGGGACTGGAGGAGAATGCTAGGAGGCATAATGCAGCCTTTCGAAGCATACCTAACACTAAGAGGGGTTAAAACGTTAAAAGTGAGAGTTGAGAGATCATCTAAAACAGCACTAGCAATAGCGGAATACCTCGAAGACCACCCGAAAATAGAGAAAGTACACTACCCAGGACTACCCTCAAACCCCTACAAAACCATAGCAGATAAGATCTTCGAGGAGAAACTATACGGGGGAATAGTAGCTTTTGAACTCAAAAAAGGCAAAACTGAGGCTCTAAAAGTATTAAGGAGAACTAAGATAATAAAACCCTCCCCAAGCCTAGGAGGAACAGAATCCCTACTAACATACCCGGTCATAAGCGCCTCAAGAGCCCTCCCTGAAGAGTTTAGAGAAAAACTAGGCATAACAGAGGGTCTCTTAAGGCTCTCAGTAGGCTTGGAAGACCCGGAAGACCTTATAGAAGATTTATCACAAGCCCTCGCGTAGGGCGCAAGCTACAAAGGCAACGCTGGATAATGCGGGGCGGGTAGGGTAAGGTAAATGGTTATACTTTTATAGCCTTAAGGTTAACACCTTAAGAGCTTATGGCAGAGGCTGGAATCGCGTCTCGGCTACTTATTAGCACGGGGGGAGTAGCGTTTTAGGGTTGATTGTAGACGCTCTATAAATCTTGACGCCAGCTCCTCCTCATGCTTGCCCATGTAGTGTGAGGTTCTGGAACCTGTGTTTAGCTACATATAATATAGATGCTAAGGTTAATAGGATGATCTCATAAGCTTCAATAGCGGCTGCGGAGGGCCACTTGACCAGGAGGGCTCCCAGCAAGCCCGCCATGAATACTGCTATGAACCCAGCTAGATAACCGAGATCCCTCCTAAACTCTCCTAAACCATAAACCAGGAAGCCTATGAAAGCCTGGATAAAGAACCATGTAGAGACGAACCTGTGAGGATAAGTCCCACTAGGGAAAATACCTATCATAGCCAGGAAAACCGCAGAGACCGACAGGTAAGAAGCCCCCACAACCCCCACCCTCGTCCTCGACACGAGCATCATATCAATAGATAGGAGCAACACGAAGAAAGAAGCTATCAAAAGTCCCACATTGTAAACCCAAGGATTACTAGCGCGAGGCCCGCCCAAATCGCTGAACGCATGCCTATAAAAATCAAACCACTCATTATAACCTATAGAAACCAACGTGAAAACCCAGAACACCGCCGACGCAATAACCCCCGACACCCTCATCACTCCGCGGATAAAAACAAAAACCCTACTCATAGTAGAAGACCCTCCAACAATCAAGCCCAACCCCCTACAAGAGCCTCCCAGCATATGCTTTTCACGAGAAGAAGCTAAATATACTGCTACAAACTATAACAAAAACCGTATAAATTTAGAGCCTGCCATCACCAGCCTAGTGTCCGCCCACTTCAATGAACAACCGACTAGCCAGGGGATTAAGCTAGTCCCACACCCCGGCCTTCAAATGCCATAGCTACGACCTTCAAGAGCTAGGGGTTTTGATTGTTAAAGATAAGAAGCCAGTATATTGGGAGTAAAGAGTCAGCCCTCACACGGTTCTTCATCGGGTTCTCCTCGTCCCGGAGTCGTTCTTCATCCGTTTTAAGAGTTGAGTGTTGAGGGTTTAAGTGTTTTCTTGTTCGTGGTGTTCTTTCAGGTTTAGGAGTGTGCTTAGGTTTTTCTGCCCCGTCATTTCTTCCCATTTGACTCCGAAGGATAGGAGTATTTGTTCGAATGCTGTCTTTATGTATTCAATGTATTTTGTTGTGTCTACTTCGGTTAGTTTTGCTAGTCTGACTGGTTTGACTCCTATGGGGTCTTTTGTTTTCACGAAGGCTATTACGTCGCCTTTTGTTATTGTGAGGCCTTCTTTTTGTAGGAGTTTAGCTGCTTTGACGTGTTGGGGTGTTGTTTTTGTGTATTCGTTGGGGTCTTTTGATAGCATTATTTTTATTGCCAGCTCGTCTAGTGTATATCCTTTGTTTCTTAGTTTCCTATATACTTCTGAGACTTGGTTTCTGACTTTTTCCAGGACTTTGGCCACGTCGTCTGCACTGTTGAGTTCTTTGAGGGTTTCAGCCAGTGTTTTAAACTCTCCCTTTATGAATTCTGGGGTGTTGCTTTTCTTACCTACCATGCCTTTTATTATCATCTCCCCCTTATCTGTTATGCCGAGGTAGTTCTTTTTGAGGCCGCTGAAGAGCGCTACTTTAAACTTCCTGTCTACTTCTATTTCGAGCCCGTACGTTGATACTATGTGTTCTATGAGCTTCTTGAGAGAGTCTTCGTTAGGGTCTTTCAGGAAAATGCTATCCGTATCCCCATATACTATATCGAGGGACATTCCCCTAGCGAACTTCAAAGTGTCTAGCATTATAGTCCTACCTATGGCTGTGACGCTCTCAGCTACAGGGAGGCTGTATAGTGGGAAAGCCTCGTTACCGAAGACCCCGTAGCTAGCGTTTATGTAGACTTTTAGGGCGGCTTGAACAACGTCATACCATAGCCTCATGTTTAGGGGTAGTTTCTGGTCTTTGGCTTTCTTCTTGTAAATGTTTACCCTGAAATCTCTGAGGAGCCCCACTATCTCGCTTGTTACGCCTCTAAAGTCCATGCACACTTCATAGTTAACTTCAGGTATAATCTTAGTGGAGCTGCACTTGGGGTTGTTAATAGTTTCATAGCTTAGATTCCAATTCTTTATTATGGAAGGATATAGGCTAGCATAATCAAGAACTAGAACGTTGAAGAGCACGCCCTGGGGGGGTTCAAGGACTATAGCCCCTTTATACTTCTTCTCTTTTATAATAGCCCTACTCCTAGCAGTACTACCTTTAAGCTCCTCCCTAGCGGGGATTAGCCAGCCCCTCCTCCTATGCTCCCAGTTCATTAACCCCCTTATCCAAGTTGACACTTGATGCCTAGACACATCCTCTATGCCGAGCTTGCTTATCCTCATTATCATTATAACCAGGTTCCACACGAGGTCGTTGGAGAAAGTAGTGAGCCCTAATGTTAGCTCAGCGTCTCTCACGTTATAAGCTACCAATGTGTCAAGGCTAACTTTAGAAACTACTTCTTCAAGGCTAACTTTACCCACACCTAAGAGGGCTTCAGAGATAGCGTCTAGAGTTAACTCCCTATATTTGCCGCCGAACGCGTAAGCCTGGAGAGCCTTTATGCCGAACAGTTTATACGTGTCTACATGGATGGAGTGTTTGAAAGTAACTTTATCCTCGTGAACCTCTATAGGTATGATTGAGGGGTCAACGCCCAGGTTTACAAGCCTATTATATATGTATGGTAGGTCGAAAGAATCCCCGTTAAACGTTAACACCACGGGATATTTTTCCAGCTCTCTAAGGACTTCGAGGATGAGGGAGAGTTCATCATCGAATATTTCAACCTCAATACTACTATCTAGAGGCCCCTCAAACCAGACCCCCTCCCTGTAAAGAAGGAAAACTTTCCTCCTACCCTCATTATCAGCTAAAGCCACGCTTATAACAGGGTATTGTGCTGAACCAGCATCCGGAATCTTACCCGCCTCCGGCGTGTACACTTCAACGTCTAAGGCAACCCTCCTCACTTTAGGAGGCTCCTGCTCGAAAGCGTGGGCTAGCTCCCACGCGAGCTCCTGATAATGCTTAGACTCCCCCCTAACTATGTTCTCAAGCTCCCCTAGAAAGTCTAGGGTAACCCTCCACTCGGACCTCTCCCATTTCTTACTAACCTTATATTTCATCCCGGGAACTAGCTGGTGGTCAAACACGTAGTTGTGATGATACTTAATATCGGCCTCCCAGACGGAATACCCTTTAGACTTAACAAAGTCCCTCAGCTTCCTGACAGCTAGGGGGTCTCTAACAATAACCTTCAAAAGCTTAACCTTCTCCCTCCTGATAGGGTGGAATTTGCTGACAACATCAAATTGAACAATCAACTCGTTATCAGCTAAACCTAGGGCCCCCGCACTCTCAGGCTCCACATCAGTTAAGAAATAAGGCCTGTGATCAGACCTGTCAACCCACCTTAAAAGGCGGCCTGAAGAGTCGAGAATAAAAGCTACGGCCTTATTAAACCTCCCATCATACCTAACCTCTAACAAGTAACCTTCAGCTTCATCAACAAAATTATCAACCTCCCCCAACACCCATGACATCCTGCTTTCAAAACCTACACTCTCCCGTGGAGCCGGGTAGCTTGAACTCGCTGGCTCCACATCAGGTAAACTGTTATCCAGCCTATCCTCCGACATTTTAGAATCCTTTAGCATAAACTGCTCTAAACTTGCCTTCTTCTTCAGCCTGCTAGCCACACTAACCTCCAGGAATAGTTTGTGAGAGGGAAGTGTTAAAACCTTATAAAGTTGAAGCAGAGGTGTAACCAAAATTACTCAGCCCCTCAAAGGTAATCCTGAATAAAGCCCCACTATGGCCTATGATAGTTTAAAAGAACGCTCTCTAGACACGGCCCAGCCGATTATGTTTACCCTCTCAAGGGCCCTGAAAGGCAGACGACGATGTTAGAACTTTGAACTCATACCCTTATAGTGTGCTGCTTAAAATTTTAACCTAATCATAACTTAAAAATTTAAATATTTTAGCACTAATAGATATTCCAAAATAAGGGGTGGATTGTTTTTGAGCTCGAAAAAATCCCCCTACATAGTGTCCATACCTATAAGAGGGCGTAACCCCTTCAACGTGAATAAGGTCTTAAGGCCCCGCGGGAGGCCCCATATTAACAATGATATTTGTAAGGGTTGCGGTTTCTGCATAGAGTTTTGCCCTACAGGGGTTCTAGAGTTCTCTGAAACCGTCAACTCTTGGGGCTACCAGTATCCTAAGATTAAGCCTGGAATGGAGGATGCCTGCGTTAACTGTGGAATGTGTGAGAGAGTGTGTCCTGAACTTGCAATTGAGGTCCTCGAAGAGCCCCCCATTCATTATAAGGTGAGTTGGGGTTGAGTGAAAGAATCTCCCTATTGAGGGCTGAAGAAGCTCTTCTAAGGCCCGGCGTGTATTTCATGCAAGGCAACATTGCAGCCGCCGAGGCTGCCTTACTTGCTGGATGCAGGTTTTTTGCAGGCTACCCTATAACCCCTAGTAATGAGATAGCTGAGCACATGTCTAGGAGGCTGCCCCAGGTTGGGGGCTACTTCATACAGTTCGAGGATGAAATAGCTAGTGTCATAGCGCTTTCCGGGGCAGCGTATGCAGGCGTTAAGTCTATGACTGCAACTTCGGGCCCAGGGTTTTCTCTAATGCAGGAGGGTATAGGGATGGCTGCTATGATAGAGGCTCCTATTGTTATCATTAACGTCCAGAGAGGCGGCCCGTCAACAGGGCTCCCTACTTTAGTTGGCCAGGGGGATATTATGCAGGCTAAATGGGGTAGCCATGGAGATTACGAGATAGTAGCTTATTTACCGTCTAGTGTTCAGGAGATGTTCGACTTAACTATACAGGCTTTCAACACGGCATGGGCGTATAGGGTCCCAGTTATAGTGCTGACAGACCAGAGGGTAGGCCAAATGATAGAGAAGCTTAACGTTCCAGACTATAATGAGATCCCTATTGTTGGCAGGAGAGTTCCCGAAGAGCCACCGGAGGAGTTCTTACCTTTCAATAGCAAGTACTTAATACCCCCCATGGCTTTCGCAGGCGAGGGCTACAGGTTCCATGTCACGACACTAACCCATGATGAGAGGGGCTACCCTTCAACATCCCATAAAGTCTCAACAAAACTTGTGACCAGGCTTATAAGGAAGATACGAGACAACGAGAAAGCTATTGGAAGATATGATTCTGTTTCAACAGATGATGCTGACCTGGTTATAGTAGCTTACGGTATAACATCTAGGTCTGCATTGAAAGCTGTCAAGGAAGCTAGGAGGGAGGGGCTTAAAGTAGGGTTGTTTAGGCCTATAACAGCGTGGCCCTTCCCCTATTGGGGTTTGAAAGAGGCTGTTGACAGGGGGGCTGACATACTCGTGGTTGAGATAAACATGGGCCAGATGGTTCGAGTCGTTAGAGAGCACTTCGCCAACATTGTTAACATCCACTCTATGACTTGGGCTCCTGGGGAAGTTCCCAGGCCCCACGATATTCTCATGAAGATTAAGGAGGTGTATGAGAGGTGAGTTTGAGGCTACCTCACTCGAGGACGGATCCCCTAAAGAGCCTACTCAGGATGGAGAGGTTCCCACACATATGGTGTCCGGGTTGCGGCATAGGCGTTGTAGTTAAATGTTTTGTTGAAGCAGCGCTCCAATCGGGAATACCTGTTGAGAAGCATGTTGTAGCTTCTGGAATAGGGTGTACCTCGAGAGCCCCAGGGTATATTAAGATGGATGGTTTCCACGTTATACATGGTAGAGCTATACCCTTCGCTGTAGGGCTGAAAACAGCTAGGCCAGACCTGGAAGTTACCGTAATAGCTGGTGATGGAGACCTGCTAGCTATAGGCGGAAACCACTTCCTACACGCCACTAGGAGGAACGATGACATTAACGTGATACTTGTCAACAACTTCATATATGGAATGACGGGAGGACAATATGGGCCCACAACCCTCGAGATGGCCGTAACTACGACTTCGCCATATGGGTTCGTGGAGGGGGCTTTTAACGTTCCATATTTGGCGAGCGCTCTGGGGGCTAATTTCGTAGCTAGGTGGACCCCCCTACATACTAAGGAATTAACTAACGCCATGTTGGAGATGTTTAAGGTTGACGGCTTCGCGATAATAGAGGTTGTAAGCCCCTGCCTGATATATGGAGAGCTTAACAACATGCCACCCTTAGACATGATGAAATGGCTTAAGGACAACACTATAATAGACCATAACGCTGACTTATCTAAGATCAGTGTGGACTTTAAGAAGCCCCTAGTCCTAGGAAACTTCGTGAGAAGATATAGGCCCTCCCACCAGACTAGGCTCAGAGAACTCGTTAAGAAAGTCATGGGGGGAGGTGGTTAGAGTGGGCGAGCTAAAACTGAGGATAATAGGAGCGGGGGGCCATGGAATACTGCTCGCCGGGAGTATCATAGGCACGGCTTCAATACTCTCTGGGAGAGACGCTGTCATGACCGTAGCCTATAGCCCGGCCCAGAGAGGGGGTTGGAGTAGGGCTGATGTTATAGTGTCAGATGAGAGGATAGACTTCCCCATATTCGATAACCCCGATGTTCTAATAGCAACCACGCAAGAGACCTACGATCTAGAGGTTGATAATGTGGTCCAGGAAGGATATGTTATCTATGAGAAGGACCTTGTAACCCCCAGAAACGTGCCCTACATAAAACAAGTGCCCATCCCGGCTTTCGAGACAGCGATTAAACTAGGCTTTAGAATATCGGCTAACATGGTGATCCTAGGGTTCGCAAACGAGCTGTTAAAAATACTACCCCACGATGCTATGATTAACGGTATTAAAGCTAGGGTTAAGAGGAAGCTCGACATCAACGTTAAGGCTTATGAGAGCGGCGTTATGCTTGCTAGAGGTGTCGAGCCGTGAGTCAAGGGCAGGTCTTAACCCATAACGAAGAGCTCAGCCACCAGGATGGGAGCGACACTATACTAATAATAGGAGGGGGCATAGCTGGCATTCAGGCGGCCCTAGACGCTGCGAACGCCGGCGCGCACGTTATCCTGGTTGAGAAAAACCCGGCAATAGGCGGTGTCATGGCATATCTAGATAAGACTTTCCCAACCTTAGACTGCTCCATATGTATTGAAGCCCCTAAGATAGGTGACGTCATAAGGCATCCTAACATAGAAGTGATATCATTAGCTGAGGTTATCGACGTTAAGGGAGGGCCCGGGGATTTTGAAGTCACTATATTGCAGAAGCCCAGATATGTTACTAGCGATTGTAGCAAGTGCGGCAAATGTGAGGAAGTATGCCCGGTAGCGGTGCCTAACCCTGTTGATGGGACGAGTTTGAGGAAAGCCATATACTTACCATACCCCCAGGCTGAGCCAGGCTGGTATGTTGTCGACATAGATAATTGTCTTAACAAGCCGCCGGGCTACACTCCATGTGACAGGTGCATGCTCGTATGCGATAGGAGGGCCATAGACTTCACTATGACACCTAAAATAGTCAAGAAAAGAGTATCCTCGATAATAATAGCTACAGGGTTTAAATTAACTGATGCTGGGAAAATTAAAGAGTACAAGTACGGAGTGCACCCCGATGTTTTAACAAGCTTCGAGTTCGACAGGATCCTCAACGCTTCAGGACCCACAGAGGGCCATGTTCTGAGGCCGAGCGACGGGAAACACGTAGATAGCATATTATTCGTCGGATGCGCTGGGAGCAGGGATAGGAGGTATAAGGAATACTGTTCAAGGATATGCTGCATGTATATTCTGAAACACACGATACAAGCCAAAAGCCATGGAGTTCACGATGTTGTAGCTTTATTCATGGATGTGAGAGCTTTCGGGAAAGGACACGAATACTTCTATAAGAAGGCTCTCGAGGAAGGTGTAGAAATAGTTAGGGGCAAACTAGCTAAAGTCATACCGAAGAACGGCAAACTAGTAGCAGTATATGAAGACACTATTAACGGCAAGATTGTTGAGAGAGAATTCGACATGATAGTCTTAGCGCCGGCGGTAGAGCCTCCAGAAGGGGTTAGAGGGCTGGCCAAAGCCCTTAATGTTGAACTAGACGAGTACGGGTTCTTCAAGCCCCGCACACCCTGGAGCCCTGTTGAGACAACAAGGCCCGGGATATACATGTGTGGAGCCGCTCCAAGCCCCAAAGATATTTCAGACTCTGTACAAGAAGCTGGAGCTGCAGTCGGGCTAGCGCTCTCGCACGTCAAAAAACTGAGGATACTAAAGGAAGAATATGAAGAGGTTATTAAGGATGTAGAAGAGCCTAGAATAGGGTTCTTTGTATGCCACTGTGGGACGAACATAGCTGGTGTAGTTGATGTTTTCAATGTGAGAGATTTCACCAAGAACATTCCCGGAGTAGTTCACTCTGAAAACCTCATGTTCGCGTGCTCGGCAGCCTCTGTGGACTATATAGCTTCAGTCATTAGGGAAAAGAAGATCAACAGGCTTGTAGTCGCCGCCTGTAGTCCAGCAACACACTTAGGGGTTTTCAGGACTGCGGCGAAGAAAGGAGGCTTAAACCCCTATCTCGTCGAAATGGCTAACATAAGGAACCTTGACTCGTGGGTCCACGCTCACGATCCTAAAGAAGCGACCGAGAAGGCTAAAGACTTCACTAAGATGGCTATAGGTAGAGCTAGAGGGTTGAAACCACTCAAACCCCTAGTGTTCCCCGTAGTTAAGAGGGTTCTAGTTATAGGAGGGGGCATAGCTGGGATGAAGGCTGCCTCCGCGGCAGCCAAGGCTGGGCTTGAAGTAGTATTAGTGGAGAAGAGTGACAGCCTGGGAGGTATGTTGAGGGATCTCTATAAGGTTAGCCCTGAGGGGTATGAGGCTAGAAGAGTTATAGAGGAGGCTCTAGAGGAGGTTAAATCCTCCGGTGTAAGAGTCTACTTAAACACTGAAGTTAAGAAAGTTGAGGGTTTCGCGGGCAACTTTAAAGTAGAGCTTAGTAACGGTGAAAACCTTGATGTAGGAGCTGTAATTATAGCCACTGGGGCTAAAGTCCACGCCCCAGAAGACTTAGGCTATGGGAAGAGGCCTAATATGTACACTCTGCTCGACGTGGAGAAACTAGAATACAAAGTGCCCGGGGATAACGTAGTCTTCATAGCATGCGTAGGGTCCAGGAACGGGAAGAGAGGATGTAGTAGGTACTGCTGCTCTACAATGATACATCAGGCCCTACAACTCAGAAGGCAAGGCAAGAACGTGGTCGTAGTATATAAGGATATTAGGACATACACGCCGGAATCCGAGAAGCTGTACAAGGAAGCTATGAAGGAGGGAGTTGTATTCATTAAAGTTAACAGCGTCAAGCCCATAGAGGAGAGTATTGTGGTCGAAGACGGGGCAGTAGTAGCTAGAGCCGAACTGCTTGGAGCCGATGTTGGGATCCCGGCGGACTCCATAGTTCTAGCTACAGCGCTGAACCCGAACCCTGAGATAGACGAGGTTCTATTACAGCTTAAGACCCCCAAGGATATGGAAGGCTTCCTCCTAGAAGCACACCCCAAGCTGGGCCCTGTAGAGAGCCCTGTAGGGGGGGTTTACCTGGCGGGCACTTGTCAGGGCCCTAAGGACATTAAAGAATCAATAGCTCAAGGGCTAGCGGCGGCAGCTAAGGCTCTAGCCTTGCTAAGCAAGGGCTACATTGAGAAGGAGCCTATAATAGCTATCATAGACCAGGACAAGTGTATAAAGTGTGGCAACTGCGCGAAAGTATGTACATATGGGGCTGTTAGAGGGGAGCTTAAGAAGTATTTCGAGGTTATCCCAGCGCTATGTGAAGGTTGCGGTAACTGCGTAGCAGAATGCCCTGTAGGAGCTATAACTATGGTTGGCTATAGCGATGAGGATATCATAAGACAGATAGAGGAGGCCCTCTCAGAGTCTCCAGAGAAGAAGCCCATAGCCTTCACGTGTTTCTGGTGCTCTTACGCCGCTGCAGATAACGCGGGCATATTTAAAGTTCAATACCCCACCTCGCCTAGAGTAATAAGGCTCCCATGCTCCAGCAGGGTCAGCTGGAAGCTGGTCAAGAAAGCTTTCGAGCTTGGAGCCCCAGCTGTTGCAGTAACAGGGTGTAGGCTTCAAGACTGCCACTACCAGTATGCGAACAAACACACTGTTAGGAGATTCGAGCACTGGAAGAAGAGGCTGGAAAGCCTGGGCGTTAAGCCTGAAAGGTTTATACTGAGACTTTTCGGAGCCCCTGACGTTCCAGACTTCGTGGACGTCATGAACTATCTTGACTCCATAGCTAAGAGAGTTAGCAAAGATGAGATTGAAGCTACGAAGACTAAACTTAAGGGGGTGAAGTGAGGAGTGCCCAGGTTAAGGCTAGATTTCGAGGTTAGGAGTAATCTAGTAAAATACAGCGATGGCACCCTGAGCCTGTGCTACCAGTGTGGCACATGTACAGCGTCATGCCTCTTATCTCCAAATCTAGGGGTTAGAAGTTTAATGGCGAGAGCCCAGATCGGCGTTGTCGATGACAGTAATGCTTGGAAGTGTGTCACCTGTAAATACTGTGAGGTCACATGCCCTAGGGGCGTTAAGATAGCTGATGTAGTTAGAGGTATGAGGATAGTTCTCTATGAGAAGAAGATAGTGCCGGAGAGGCTTGTGGATGGACTGTGGAGGATCTATGAAGACGGCAACCCTCTGGGATCGCCTAGGAGAGAGAGGAGCCTCTGGACTAGGGGCCTCAAGTATTCTCAGGGAGAGGCTGAAGTTCTAATATACACGTGCTGCATGAACGCCTACGATAGGAGGCTTCAAGGGGTGGCGAGGAGCCTTGTAGAGGTCCTCTCTAAGGCTAACGTTAGCATAGCTATAGCATCTGAGGGTGAAAGCTGTTGCGGCGACCTTGTCTATAACATTGGAGAGGAGTACTATCTTGAGGAGCTAGCTAGTAACAATGTTTCACTCATGGAGAAGCTCAAGCCGTCAATAATACTCACACTATCCCCACACTGCTATAACATGTTTAAGAACGTCTACCCGAGGTATAATGCGAAGCCCCCAGCCCCGGTTGTTCACTACACTGTTTACCTATCAGAGCTCATAGCCTCTGGAAGGCTGAAGCCTGGCAGGCTAGAAGCCAACGTCACATATCACGATCCATGTTATCTCGGCAGGTTTAACGGGGTGTATGAGGAGCCTAGAACGATACTCCAGCACATAGATGGTGTTAACCTAGTGGAGATGGAGCATAATAGAGAAAACAGCTTATGCTGCGGCGGGGGAGGGGGGGCTTTCTGGAGTGAGAACGTAGAGGCTAGGGGCGTGACTAGGGTTAGACTTAGAGAAGCGCTCGACACCGGAGCCTCTATAATGTCTACAGCATGCCCCTACTGTATTAGAATGTTTGAGGACGAGCTTAAAGTAGCTAAATACACAGTCAATATAGTTGATGTTCTAGAACTGCTCAGGGAAAGTTTAAGGTGAAAGGCTTGACTTTAAACATATGGGTTTTCATAGAGCAAGATGAAGGGGTTATAGAGGAGTCGTCACTAGGCATTTTAAGTAGAGCTAGAGAAGTGGCTGAAGAGAAGGGGGGGCATGTAACCGGGGTGCTCCTAGGCTCAAACGTGGCCGGTGAAGCTTCGAGAATAGGGAAGTACGGGGCACATAAGGTTATCGTTGTAGAAGACCCCATACTAGCTTACTATCATAGCGAGGCTTACGCCCAGGTTATGGAGAGTCTTATTAAGGAAAGGGATCCCGACATACTACTAGCGAGCGCCACGCGAAACGGAAGAGACCTTTTAGGGAGGCTGGCTGTCATATTTAAAACGGGGCTCCAAGCGCACGTTATCCACTTTGAAGTCGACAGGGAAGGCTACCTAGTAGGCCATGTGCCCGGCTTCGGGGGCAACATAGTTGCTGTAGTTAAAAACGTTAAAGGCAGACCCCAAATGGCTACAGTTGCCTTAGGCGTGTTCAGAGCCCAGGAGCTGTGGGGGGAGGCTGAAGTAGAAATCCTACAGGGGAGGCTGGACCCTTCAAAGTTTAAGGTGAGGAGGGTTGAAGTTGTTAGGAGGGGGGCTGTGGATATTTCAAAGTCTAAGAGGGTAGTAGTAGCTGGGATGGGGACTGGAGGCGACTTGAAGCTTACAAGTGAACTAGCTAAACTCTTAGGAGCCGACATAGGCGTGACTAGACCCCTAGCTGACATAGGTGCTGCCCCAAGGGATATTCAGATAGGCTCTACCGGGGTCTCGCTTAAAGCTGACCTAGCCTTAGTCCTAGGGGCTAGCGGGGCTCCACATTTCGTCTCGGGGATAAGGGATGTTAAGACTGTAATCGCTGTTAATAAAGACCCTGAAGCTCCAATGTTGGAATACTCTGACTACTATGCTGTAGGCGACTTATTCGAAATACTCCCTAGGCTCATAGAGAAGCTTAAAAGGTGAGCTGGGAGCATGTTGAGGAACATAATAGTAACGATGAAAGTGACCCCTAAACCGGAGGAGATAGTGTTCGACCCCGTCACTAAGACAGTAGATAGGAGTAAGGCTAGTAACGAGATAAACCCTGCGGATAAGAACGCTCTAGAGACGGCACTTCAGCTCAAAGACAAGTATGGAGGTAAAGTAATAGTAGTATCTATGGGGCCCCCGTTCTGGGAGCCGTTCATTAAACTAGCCATAGCTATGGGGGCCGACGACGCTATCCTCATAAGCGATAGGGCCCTAGCAGGCTCAGACACCCTACCCACAAGCTTGGCACTAGCGAAGGCGATATCTAAGATAGGGGACTATGACATAATATTGACTGGCGAAGAGAGCAGCGACGGAGGCACAGGACAAGTACCCCCAGGAATAGCGGCCTGGCTGGGAATACCTCACGTCACGTTCGCTTCACAAATAGAGATGATGGAAAAGGGGAGGGCTAGAGTTAAGAGAACAATAAAGGGAGGCTACGAGATATTAGAGGTTGAAACACCATTCCTAGCCTCAATAGAGCTCGGATGCAACACCCCGAGATTCCCAGATTTCAGGAGGAAAAGATGGGCTGAGAGAGAGTTCAAACTCAAAGTATGGACGCTAGCAGACCTAGGATTAAGCCCTGAAGAAGTAGGCTTTAAAGGCTCCGCCACGACCGTGGAGACCCTTATAGAAAGGAAACCTCCAGAAAGGCTTAAAAGGAAAATCACCGGGCCCCCCGAGGATATAGCTGAAGAACTAGCTAGAATATTGAAGAGTTTAATCTAACAATTTAAACTACAGGCCTTACAGCATAAAGAGTTTTATCTTTAAGGCCTGCAATTTTAAAAGCTCTAGCTCTATTCACGCAACTCTCACACTTCCCACAGTGTATGGAGCCGTTAAGGTAGCAGCTCCAAGTATCATATATTAAATCGCCTACGAGCTTATAACATTCCCTAATATTCTCAGCTTTAGATAAGCCTTCCCTACCGGGACTCCATATCTCAACATGTCTTTCACCCCTAAAATGACATATTCTAAACGCCGCCTGGAGCGCCTCCACGCATTCTGGAGAACAGTCTGGATATATGGGTTCATAAGTATCCGCCCTCGGACGAACATCATCATAGTGAGCACCATAAATTACATGGACAGGATTATCTCTTGAAGGCTTTAAAGTATACGCATAAGCTACAGCCACAGATAGCATGACCACGTTCCTAACCGGGACTACAACAGTGGGAGCATATTCCTCCATAACCTCAACGCTTTCATCAGTCAACTGGGTGCCCCTCCATAAATCCCTTAGGAAACTGGTATTAACGATCCTATGCTCCAGCACTTCCCCCCACTCTCTCTCGCGGGCAAGCATGTTAAGTTCTCTAACTATGTTCATAGCTATGTCTACTTCTTTCGAAGCTTTCTGGCCGTAATCGAAAGTTAACACGTGAGCACTACAGCCTCTACTAAGCCACCTAGCAAGATAACAAAAGCTATCCGGACCCCCACTAACAACAGCCACCACCCTACAGTTCACGGGTGAACACCTCCTAAACCTTTTCACTGAACATCTAATAAAATTTGCATCCCTAGGGTTTCCGGGATGGAGAGATTAAGATTCTAGTCATACCATGTGATGAAGGATTGAGAGAAAAAGCCTTTCTGTTCTGAAAACGTGGGCCTCCTGGAAAGCATTCCGTAGCGTGGAGGCAGCTATGGGTTAGAACTGGGGCACTGTTGCACCCGTTTACCGGAGATTTCACAGTGTGTTTAGTGATCGTAGTAATCTTTATAAGCGTTAACTCTTTTCCTAGCCTTCGGGAATTTACTTAGGGTGGTTTTGATTGTTTATGAGGTAGTTGTTAGTGAGGGCGAGTATAGGCTTCTTAGTTTAATGAGAGATAAGGGTTTCCGGGAAGGTTCTCTTGAGGAGGCTAGTAGGGTTCTAGGTGTTGATGTGTCAACTCTCGCTAGCCTTACTATGCTGCTTAAAGATAAGGGTTTGATCGATGTTAGGGAGGTTGGGTTGAAGAAGCTTGTCTTGACTGAGAAAGGTTTAGATGCTTTGTCTAGGGGGCTTCCTGAGGAGAGGCTTCTAAATATAATTGTTGAGGGTGGGGGTTTAGTTGATATAGGTCGTGTTAACGATGTCTTAGGCTCTGAAGCTAGCATAGCTATAGGTCAAGCTAGGAGGAGGGGTCTCATAGAAGTTTCCGGGGGCTATGTTAAACTATCTGTTAGGCTTGATGAAGCTAGAGCTTCCCTTGAGACCCTCAGATATTCTCTTGAGGGTTGCGGGAGAGGCGTGTACCCGGAGCTTCAAATACTTAGAGAGTTTAAGAGTAGGGGTTTAGTGAAGGAGGTTGAGGACAAGGTTATATATTTAAGGCTTCTAGAAGACCCCGGGGAGATCCTTAAGAGAGTTAAGGTAGAGGTTTCAAAGATAAACTCTGAGATGCTGAGGGAGGGGTTGTGGAGAAGGTTTAAGCTGAGGGCTTATAACGTTGAAGCCGAACCCCCCAGAGTCTACCTTGCTAGGCTCCACTTCCTCCAGGAGTTCATAGAGATGGTTAGGGATATAATGAAAGAGATGGGGTTCGTGGAGGCTAGGGGGCCCATCGTTGAAATGGAACTATTCAACTTCGACCTCCTATTCCAAGCCCAAGACCACCCGGCGAGGGAGATCCACGACTCCCTATGGATTAAAGCTAAGCCAGCCAACATAGAAGCATCATATGGAGACCTTACAGCTAGGGTCGCCAGGGTACATGAGGAGAACTGGGGGTATAAGTGGAGCCCTGAGATAGCTTCAAGGCTAATGCTTAGAAGCCAGACGACAGCAGTCTCCTCTAGAGTCCTCTCCACTAGGCCCGAGCCTCCCATAAGAATATTCACTTTAGGCCGCGTCTACAGGCACGATGTCGTGGATGCGACGCACCTGCCAGAGTTCCACCAGCTCGACGGGATAGAAGGTTATCCAGGATACACGTTTAGAGACCTCCTAGGGACCCTGAGGGAGATATCTGAGAGGTTAAACCTACACGTGAAGTTTAAACCTGCATATTTCCCGTTCACGGAGCCGAGTGTTGAGGGTTACGTGAGGCTTCCTAACGGTAGATGGCTCGAACTCTACGGGGCCGGCCTTTTCAGGCCAGAGGTTCTCGAGATGGCTGGGGTAGATTACCCTGTTGGAGCGTGGGGCTTCGGGATTGAGAGGCTCGCTGCAGCATATTATGGCGTAGAGGATATAAGAATATTATATGCGGGCGACGTCAGGTACATTACAGAGTTTAAAATTAAAAGCCAGGTGGGGTAGAAGTGCCGGTCTTAAGGTTCAAGCCATCAAGACTCTACGAGCTGACAGGCCTTGACCTGGAAAGGTTGAGGGAGCTCCTATTCAGGCTCAAATGCGAGGTTGAAGAAGCTGAAGGCTATGTTAACGTTGAAATCAACGCTGACAGGCCAGACATGTTCATAGGGGAAGGTTTAGCTAGAGCTGTCAAGGGGCTCTTAGGGGTTGAAACCGGATGGGCTAAGCCTAAGCTAGTTGATAGCGGCTTAACTTTGAAAGTAGAGAGGGTCCCCACGAGACCCTACATTGTGGGGGCTGTTGTTTACAACGTTAACATAGATAGCAACGACTACCTAGAAGAGCTGATACAGTTCCAGGAGAAGCTCCACGAAGGCCTTGGGAGAAAGAGGAGGAAAGCTGCCATAGGAATCCATGATTTAGAGAAGCTACCATCGAAAACCCTAATATACACGATGAAAAACATAGAAGAAACTTTCAAGCCCCTCAACTATGATAAGCCCCTTAAGATAAGGGAAGTGTTAGAGAACGATGAGAAAGGAAAACTCTATGGGAGCATATCGCTGCTCGACAACGAGCACCCAGCTATAGTCTCAGGGGGGGAGATAATAACAATACCTCCAGTTCTCAACTCGGACATAACGAGGCTCGAAGTTGGAACTAAACACTTGTTCATAGACGTTACAGGCACAGACTTGAAGACTATATCGCTAGTCCTTAACGTCCTAGTATCAGGTCTCTTAGAGCGTAGAAACGCTGAGCTAGGCCTCGTTAGAGTTGAAAGCCCCTGGAACGGCCTCTACCCTAAGTTCGAGCCTAGGGTGTTCAAAGTTAAACCTGAGAGTATTAACGAAATTCTCGGGACTGAATTCGGGCTGGAAGAACTCGCTAGTATCATAGCGAGAATGAGGCATAATGTGAAGCTGGAGGGGGATAGTTTAACTGTGGAGGTGCCACCTTATAGGGTTGACGTGTCTAGAATCGTGGATCTAGCTGAGGATGCCGCCATATGTTATGGGTACGAGGATCTAGGGCCCAGGAGCTCCTGGAGAGTTATGAGAGGGGGGCTCCACTATATAACAGAGCTTTCAAGGAGAATTAGAACCATAATGATAGGTTTAGGGTTCACAGAGGTTAAACTATTATCCCTCACAAGCCCGCATACTGTGAAACTGCTAGGCTTGGAAGCTGTTAGCGTTGAAGTCTTAAACCCAGTCCAGGTTGAGTACAGTGTCCTCAGACCATTCATGGCCGTGTCTCTGCTCCAAACGTTAAAGGGTAACTTACACAATCCTAAGCCCATTAAAATATTCGAGATAGGCCCCGTGGTTTATAAGAGAAATGATAACGTGGTAGACGAGGAAGTCCTAGGGCTCGCCATAATGGATGAGGAAGTAGGCTACGAGGAAATACAAGCCCCCACATACTCTCTACTAAGGATCTTAGATTTCAAGTTTAAAGTGAACCCCGCAAAGCTACCTTTCCTAGTTGAAGGCAGGGCTGCAGAAGTAATAGTTGATAGTGAAAGAGTAGGCTACATAGGTGAAGTGCAGCCAGAGATCCTGGAGAAACTAGGCCTCGAGTATCCCGTAGCACTCGCGGAAATATCGCTATCAAAACTCTCAAACGCTACAAGCAAAGTTCACAGTTGAAAGAGTGTAGAAATGTTCACAGTTCTGCTTCAATATTAAAGCCTTAACGTCTCTCACATTTAGGGGTTTCCTGAATTGGAGATACAAGATCTAAAGCCTACAATAGGGATTGACATAGAAAGAGTGGGATTTAAAGGTGTTAGGAGGAGGGTTTCGCTTATGACCCCTGAAGGCCCTATGGCTTTCGACGTGGAGCTCGACCTTTATATTAGTGTTTCAAGCGACCGAAGAGGGGCTCACTTGTCTAGAAACGTTGAAGCCCTCTATGAGATATTGTCGCAAGAGGGGTCCCATAGGAGTTTGGAGGAGTACCTGGATAGCTTAGCTTTGAAGCTTTTGGAGAGGCACCCTTACGCTAGTAAGAGTGCTACTGTAGCTAGAACAAGCTTCTATGTTGACGTGGACTATGAGGGTTTAACCGGGGTTGAGCCTGTGAATGTGGAAGTTGAAGTTTCCAGGGAGAGAGGCGGAGATACTGTGTGGAGCGTGAGCGTGAGCGTAGTAGGGTTAACAGTGTGTCCCAGCGCTCAAACAGCCATAGCGTCAACGCTAGGACTAGAGACTAACATAGCTCCAAGCCATATGCAGAGAGTCTTACTGAAAGGGAGAGTGGAAACCATGGGGGAAATAGTTAGAATAGAGAAAATAGCGAAAGCACTCCACAAGAGCTTCTCAGCCCCAGCAATAACGCTACTCAAGAGGCCGCAAGAAGCTGAGCTAGTACTAGAAGCCCATAAGAGGCCTAAGCTAGTGGAGGACGTAGTAAGAGAGGCAATAGTAAACATAGCCTCAGAAATAAGCAAGCTCCCAGACAACACCATAATAGAAGTTGAAGCTCTCAGCATGGAAAGCATACACCCCCACAACCTCTACGCCCAGAAAAGAACAACCCTAGGAAAATTAAGAAGAGAAAAAAGCTAAAAGGATTTCGAGCCTCATAGCAGCCGATATCCTATAATATTAGTCAAGAGGCCTCTCGGGTTCACCGGAATTTTGCCCTAGCCCTTCCCCCTTTCACGGTAACCCCTCCCAGACTTCCACCCCCTCCACAGGGGAATCACCCATCACTACATTATGGGTGGAGCTCGGCCCCATGAGAAACAGCACATCTTAGGGTTCAGGAGTAGTGTTTGAGGCTTCAAAGTTAACAGTGCAACCTTTGACATATCTTTATACTAACTATATGAAGGTCGTTACAGCAGAGCTAAGAGGGCTTGAAAATGTTTCTCTACAGTGTTCATTCTTGCAATTTCCATAGAGGGGAGAAGGCGAGCGTGCCTCTTTCAACTGTCCACAGGCCTAGGGGATCCTGTGGGGTGAAAGCTCTCTAATGAGCGTGGGGGAAGAAGCTCTGAGTGTAACGAAAGTTTATGGGCGTAACGGCGGTTTCTTCAGCCCACCACTCGATGAAAATTCTTACCCTATTTTCGAGTGAAGCTGCTACGTTTCTTGAATAGTTGAAATATAATAGTTCTCTGAGGTTTAATATTTTAGTTTTCACATGTTTCACGCTCTCCTCGAAGCTTCTACCTTTCACTGCGCCCGTGTGAAATACTCTTGCTATCCCTATAGCTCCCATAGCGTCTAGTTTGTCGGCGTCGCTCAGCACTTTGGCTTCTACTGTTTCCGGTTTCATGTTTAAAGTGTAACTGTGCGTTAGTATGGCTTTCTTACATTCTTCTATAAAGTCTCTATAATATCCTAGCTTCTCGAGTAGGAGCCCCCCTATCTCAGCGCTTTTGACTGCGTGATGCTCTGTTTCGTCACCCAGCGCTCTGCCTATGTCGTGGAGTAGGATGCTCACTAATAGTAGCTCGGGGTCCACGTCTAAGCTTTCAGCATTAACTATCCTATTAGACCAAACTATGACCCTCTCAACGTGGGGCCATCCGTGAGAAGAGTCGTCCCCCATAATATTCCTAGTTATCCTATATAAGGATTCCAACTTAGGACTAGATCCTAGTAGAAGCTTAAGATCCATATTTGAACCCCCCATCATCCCTAGAGTAATAGACCCTTAAAACCCTATAGAGGGGAGTTCACCGGCAAGCTTCCTTAGAACCCTGAGAGTGAACCCCCACAATACCATACCCCCCGGTATTAAGACGCCCTCAACAAACCCCCTCCTAGGGTGGGAGACAGTTATAACGTCACCCAGAGCATATCTAAGGTCAAGCCAACCTACAAAGTCAACTTCAGAGCTTAAAGGCCTAGGGTCAAGAGGCCCCCTAGGCCTACCTACAACAATCATAACCCTCCTCAACCCCCTAGCCGCAGCCTCGACGCCAAGATCACCTAAAACACTCACAGAACTCGGGTGAACACCAGCCTCCTCCCAAGCCTCCCTCAACGCTGTAGCAACAGGATCCTCCCCAGGCTCCAGAGACCCCCCAGGTAAAGCTACATCACAAGCCCAAAAACTAGACTCACTACAAGACTTCCTCACAACAAGAACCCTAACAGGCTCCCCCCAAACCAGAGCTAAAACTGCCGAGTCAACAGCCATAGTAACCCCCACAACTAACCATGCGAAAAGTCTAACTTTATAAGTTAATAGTATTAAACCAGGTCAGAGCTCAGACACGTTCCGCCTTAGCGTAGATTTTCGTTACGCTAAGGCTTCCCTTAACTTTCACGAAAGCTTCCCCGGGCCCGTTAACGGTTAAAGGAGAATGCCCGCCAGCCTCCCGAGCTTCCCCGTTATTGAAGCTATGAAAACACAAAGAGGATCGGTACTAGGGAGGTCCTAATAGCAACTTAATCGTTAAGGCCTTCAAGTTAAAACATAGAGAGTAAGCTCGCTTCTAACGCTATAGACACGGTTTTAAGAGGATCTTGAAATACGAGATTACTAAGTGTAACTATAGTTTAGATAGTATTTGTTATATTGTGGATGCTCATTATAGGAAAGCATTAAACATACAACCCCTGCCACTCATGTTTTAGGGTCTCCTGAGGACGTGCTATGGCGAGGGACGGTTCCATAAAACTTTAGAGGGAAACCTAGAGCATGTGAAGGCTAGAGCTAATCCTATCCAGAAGTATCGCTAACCATCGTTAGTGGGGAGACGCTAAGATGTGAGGCTGTAATATTAACGTAGGAAGCACAGTTTATGTTAGAGAATAAAAAATTGGGGTTGATGCGGTTAACTGTGGGGGGTTCTATTATTCTTCCTCCTCTACGGGTGGTGCGGGCGGTTTCTCCGCTATTTCGATGAGTGCTTTGATCTCCCTTATGGCTTTCTCCGCCTCGCCAGTCTCTACGTGGGTTGCTTTGCCCATTATGGATCCTATGTTATTATTTTTATAGTCGTCTAATGGGGGCTCCACGTCTATTAATAGTCTCTTGAGGATTAGTGGTGTTGGTTCTAGGACTGCCCCCCTAACTATGGCTTTGTTTTCGTTTAACGGTGTTACTAGGAGTACCCCTACGTTTCTCTCCGCTAGCCTCACAGTGTATACTATATCCCCCACGTCTGTTTCAGCTATTTTTAGAGTCCCATATTGTATGGCTCTCACAACTAGCTCTTTCGCTATTAGTTTTACCTCCGCTATTGCCTTGTTTACTTCCTCGTCGGGCATCCTCCTCCAAGCTTGTATTCTTAGTGTTTCGAGGTCCCATTTTATCTTACCTTCTTCAACCGTATAGTTTACGTTTATCCTAACAACATCTCCTTTCTCTATTTTAACCCTATCAACTAGGATCTCATATAGTATCCTGTTTAGCTCCCCAGCCGCCCTTGCAACCTCTTGAGCAGAGAGTTCCCCGCTTTTAACCATGTCCCTCGTCTGGGCGAACAAAGTTCTCCGTATTTTATCCGCATACGCCCCCCCAATTATATACCCGGACCTTAGCGTGGGCATCTAGACACCTCTCCCCTTATCCTATATAATAGTGTTGCTTTAAATACTTAGCTAGAGTAGCTGAATCCAAGCCCGACACTATAGTCCCCAGGGGCTTCACTTTAAACTCCTCAAAGGGGTTGCTCCTAGATATCGTTAAGTCAGCCTTAAACCCCCTCTCTAAGAGGCCTGAAAACTTCAAGGGCCCCCCAGAAGCTATAGCGGAGCCCCGAGTATAAGCCCTCACAGCCTCTCTAATGTCTAAAGCTTCTTCTTTGAGGCACGCAGGCTGGCCGCATCTCGATAGGGCTGACGCTATTGTCTCGTTAATGTCGAAAGGCTCTACAGGAGAGTCGCTGGATAAAGCTAGTTTGGCCCCCGACTTTAGGAAACTTTTAAACCTATAGGCTTGTTTAAGCCTAGGCCCCAGCCTCTTATCTATCCACCAATCACTTACTCTAAACCTAGGCTGGACTACTATGTAGGCTCCCAGCATGGTTAAAGACTCTATCTGGTCATCCCATGAGACGCTAGCATGCTCCACCCTAAACTCTAACGGCCTAGCTTCCTCTGCAGCACGTATAACCTCGTCTAGCGCCGCATCTCCTATAGCGTGAATAGCTGCTTTCAAACCTTTACCCTCAGCTTCTCTCATCGCTCTCTTCATAGTCTCCTTGTTCTCCAATAATATCCCCCTAGTTTGAGGGTTGTCGGAGTAGGGTTCTCTGAGAAACGCTGTTCTCGCACCCAAGCTCCCGTCGGCGTAAAGCTTATACCCGGCTATTGAAACCCACTCCCCCTCACTATTATCGCTGAACTTTCTAGAGTAATCCGGGTAGCATGAGACTTTCACTGGGAGGGCCCCTATCTCGGCGGCTATTCTTTTCAACACTTCATACTCTCTTCTAGTACACGACATTGTAGAGACTCCTACAAGGCCGGCTGACTGGAGTTTTTCGAGAGCCCCCGCTATTACAGGCTCTAGCCTCGTGTTTTCCAAGAGTTTTTCTAGAGAGTACGCTACTGCATCTTCATATACTATACCTGTAATCTTACCCTCCTTAACCTCTACAAGCTTCGGGTAAGCCTCCCAGGGTTTCACAAGCTCTAGGGCTCTAGTATTTAGGAGTGCAGCGTGCCCGCACACTCTAACTAGTATGGCGGGCTTTTCTCCAGTGGCCTCATCTATATCCCATCTCGTAGGCCATCTGGCTTCCCTGAAAGCTTCTTGATCCCAGCCTCTACCATATACTATGGGGCCCTTAAAGTTTCTCAGTTTTTGTTTTAAACTCTCTATGCTATCTAGGCCCCTCAAATCAACGCCTTCGAAAGATAAGCCTAAACCCTCTAGATGGAGGTGCGCATCTACGAACCCCGGCATTATGTACCCATCGTATTTCAATTCAACACTGTATTTGCCGGCGAACCTAGACTTGGGGCCTAAACTCTCTATGAACCCTGAATATGCGAGTATAGAGTCGCCTACAATATCGCCTTCGGAGTTTAAAACTGCCAGCCCCGTTATTAGTACTGATTTCAACTAGGCTCACCGGGCTTCTCCGGAGTTTTAAGAGCTCCCTTCTCAGATCCGAGTATGTCAGCGCTTTCAGGCCCCCTTATAATGATCCTCTGAGGTATTGCCAGCCGTATCCCGGCTTTGATTAATTCTTCTCTTATAGTAGAGAATAACTCCATCCATACAGGGAAGAACAGTTTTGAAGGGCTCCAGGCCCACACTGTCATGACTATCCCATCAGGGTTAGACTGGGCTATGAAAACTCGGGGCTCGGGCTCTGTGAGGATGAAGGGGTGTTTTTCCAGGGCATCCTTAACTATTGAAATCGCCTTGCTAACATCAGAGTTATGAGATAGTAGAAACTGATACTCGATCCTCCTAGCTTTAGTTGCCATCATGTTAATTATAGTGCTAGTGAAAACCTCGTTGTTAGAAATTCGTAGAAGCTCCCCCTTGAAAGTTCTAAGCCTCGTACTGAAAATAGTGATATCTTCAACTATACCCATATTATTACCAATCATGACCGGGTCGCCTATAGAGAAAGGCCTATCTATATACAGGAAGACCCCCGACAAGAGGTTCGAAACCACAGTCTGAGAGGCGAAGCCTATAGCTATAGCGAGAAAACCTCCAGCTAACAGAAGACCACTAATGTCGAAACCTAAACTATGCAATGCTAAAGCTAAACCAGCTAATATTATAAGAGCTGAAACTATACGCCCTAAAATTAAAGCCGCCTCTCGAGAAAACCTAACAGAAACTCGGGCCCTCACGTATTTCCCGGAGACCCATGCCAGAACTAGGAAAAACACAAATATAAAGATAGCTATAAGCACACTACGTATAACGCTAGCAGACAAGCCTAGGCTACTCAAATAACTCGCTATTTCAGATACTAAGTCCATATGAGGCGCCCCCACCCACGTATATAAACTGAAGCTAATAAGATTCTAGAGATATTTCAAGGTTTCACTGTATCTTCCTCTATTTGAAATCTGAAAATTTAGAGAGAAACGTTCGAGCCCCACTATCTCCAGGCAGCTGCGCGGCTAGTGGTTTCATTGGAGGTGGAAGTAGTTCCTTCTTTAATATCCCCAAAGCATCTTGAAACCTTCAACCTTAAAGGTTAAGTAGCTTAGTCTTTGCACCGGTATTAGATATTTCTCCTTTACTATTTCAGGGGATTTTTCGAAGTCAGCTGTAGGCGGCGTTTCCTCCGCTATTATTTCAGCAACCTTTTCGGTTTCGAGGTTCATAATTATTACGCCAGCGTTCGCCTGCCACGTGCCCGGCTTGTAATATATGTTTACGAGAGATAGGGGGATCACAACTTTACTAACAATAGCGACTCTACCACTATAATTGTTGATTTTAAGTGAGGCTTCAGCGAGCCCTGGCTTAGAGAGATCTTCTAGAGAGACTTTATGGAACCTGCATATGTAGCCGCCTGTTGGAGTCCCATAGAGGATCAATTTAGAGGGCCTTTCAGTATCTGAGAAGGCGTCTATAAGGGAAGCGTCCCCTCCCGATCCTATAGCCGCTATAGCATAATCCACTGGGACAGTTATCCTGATCTCAACCTTAGCCCCGTTCCCTACAACTATGGGGGTTTCGAGCTTCACGTAGATACACTCGACAACCCCCTGAAGATTACCTGTTGAAGGCTCTACAGGGACGAGGGTCAGATCGGTCCCCTCTCTAATCATAACATTAGCCAGTATCTTATCCTCATTTAAAGGCAGCCGCGTATACAATCTAAACCCCCCTTCTAAGCCTTTAACCCTAACCCTATACCCGGAAACTACTAGTTCTCCCTCGCTTAGCATGCCATAAGTCATGCCAGGCCTCCTATAAGCTAGAGTTACTAGACTAGCGCCTTATATGTTAACCCGCCCCAGCAACTCAATATTCCACATGCGAACTTTTCCTCTCCAAACATAAGGCCTTCAAACCATTGCGAGGACTATTATTAGTTAGAGTGTAGTCAAGGTTTGGGTCTCATATCAGCTAGTATCGCAAGATACCAGCCTTAGGCCTCTTGGGACTCATGGAGCTCCTCGGAGCATGTCATAGCCTCCCCTTCCCGTTAACCCCACCCGGGGGCTTCCTCCGCCCCACCTGTGATGGATCACTTCCCACCACACTATGGATGTGACTCAGCCCCTGGGGAAACCCGCACATCTATAGTTACCAGATTTAGCCCCTCTCTTTTCAGGGCTCTCTTTTTAGAGCGGTGGAGCACCCTAGAGCGAAGACCCTTATAAACTTTATGAAAACCGCTACGGCAGAGTTCCGGCGGCCCACACGCTGTCTAACACTATAGATAATGGTTTTCTGTGCGAAGCTTTGTTGAAGGGTTTCTTGTTTAAAGTGTTTGAATTTAAACTTTAGATTTTGATTTTTATTTCTGGTGAATCTGCTTGCAGAGAGTTGCTGAGGTTTTTAAGAGTATGATGTCTTTGGGTAAGAGTAGCTCGTGCTCTTCTTGCTGGGATTGGCTTCCTCACATTCACTTCCCATTTGTTGGCTATTGTACTCTTTGGGGTACGACTACTTTTGAGGATTACTATTGCTCCAGCTATAAATTGGTCTCTGTGGAGAGGGAGAGGTTTTACTGGTGTGCCACGTGTAAGGTCAGGCTTAATAGGGAGGAAGCTGTTTCCCACTGGATTATGAAACATAGGGTATTTAGGGGAGCATATGTGGACCCTGATATAAGGGAGGAGCTCTACGAGGGGTGACTAGGTTAACTATTGATTTAAGCATTATAATAGGTGGGCCTCAGGGAGGCGGTGTAGAGTCAGCTGGCCAGATAGCTCTTAAAGTCTTCACTCTCAAAGGCTATAATATAATAGGGACTAGGGAATATCACAGCAACATAATGGGGGCCCACAGTTACTTCCACATAAGAGCTTCAAGTGACACCCCTAGGGCTTTGAGGTTGCCCGTAGATTCTCTAGTAGCTATTGATGCTGAGAGCGTCCTAACCCATGTCAATGATGTAGCTAAAGGTAGTATAGTAGTGTATGATGTTGGCAGCATTAACCAGGACGCTTCAACGCTCGCACCAATGGAACACTCTCTTAAGAAGAGGCTTGAGAAAATGTTCTCAGAGAGGGGAGCCCGACCCACTGTGGGCGAAGCTATCAAACTCTTGGAGGAGAGGGGGGCTAGAACTTTAGATCTCCCACTTAAAGAGCTCTTGAGGAAAGTGTCTGAAGAAACAGGGAGCCCTCTAGCCTCCATAGCTAGGACGGTTAACATTATGGGGCTTTCAGCAGCATTATACGCTTTAGGTGTAGAGTTCCCCTACATAGTTAAAGCTGTTGAAGCCCAGTTCGGGAAGAGGCCTAAAATCTTAGCCCCAAACATTGCAGCCGCCAGGATAGCTGTAGAATATACACACGAGAAATATGGAGCCAGAAACCCCCTACCTGACGGTCCTCATAAAGGTAGGGTGAGGATGATAGTTACGGGGAACGAGGTTGTGGCTATGGCTAAAATAGTTGGTGGCTTAACATTCGAGTCTTTCTACCCCATAACACCCTCATCTGATGAGGCGCACTACATTGAAGAGAACAAGTACTTAGACGTTGGAGACGTTTTTAGGGACGTGGGCTTAGATAAGTTATCTATAGTGACGCTCCAGACTGAAGACGAGATAGCAGCTATAGGCATGGCTCTAGGGGCCGCCCTCACCGGCGCTAGGGCCTCTACAACTACCAGCGGCCCCGGGTTCAGCCTTATGAACGAGTTTATAAGCATGGCTGTTGAGGCTGAGATCCCTATAGTCATATCGCTGTGGATGAGGGCGGGGCCTAGTACTGGCATAGCTACTAGGACTGGCCAGCAGGACCTTTTACACGCTATATTCTCGGGTCATGGAGACACCCCTAAGATCGTGGTAGCTTCAGGGGATCATGTGGAGGCTTTCTATGACGCTATAAAAGCCATGAATTGGGCTGAAAAGTTCCAGATCCCGGTAATACACCTTCTAGACAAGTATCTTGCGTCAACCTCGGTCTCCCTAGATGAGTGGGACGTAGATCCTAGCTTAGTGGAGATTGATAGAGGTAAAAGGGTTTACGGGCCCGTTAAAGATTATAAGAGGTATGAGATCACCGAGGACGGGGTAAGCCCTATAGCCCCCCTAGGCTTCAACACTATGATTATAAACAGCCTGGAACATGACGAGTACGGGTTTGTCAGCGAAGACCCCATAGATAGGGAGGCTATGGTCTTAAAGAGGGTTAGGAAAGTCGAGACCATATCGAAGAGTATACCTGAAACTGAGAAAGCATTGTTACACGGAGACCCCGACGCTAAAGTGACTATAGTATCTTTTGGCTCTACAAAGCAAGCTATACTATCAGCTATGGAGGAGCTTTACCGTGAAGGGGTCAAGGTTAACTTCCTACAAGTAAGAGTCTTAAGCCCTTTCCCCAGGGATTTAGTATCTAAGGTTCTAGCTGGAGCTGAGAAGATAGTGGGTGTGGAGGCTAACGCTACTGGGCAGTTGTCCTTCCTCATAAGAGCTCATACAGGCTACAGTGTGGGCCATGTGATCCAGAAGCTTAACGCTAGGCCGCTTTACGATATTGACGTAGTATATGGAGTTAAGAGGATTATTGAAAGCGGGGTTGAGAGGGTGGTGGTTAACAGTGGCTCGTAGATGGCTTGATTACAAGACCGGTGCTTGGGTGCAGTGGTGCCCCGGCTGCGGGGACTTCGGCATATTAAACTCTATCTACGGAGCGCTCGCGGAGCTTGATATAGATCCTACGAATCTCGTAGTAGTGGGGGGTATAGGTTGCTCGTCAAGGTCAGTCTATTACATTAAGGGTAATAATGTTCACACTATCCATGGAAGAGCTATACCTATAGCTTCGGGGATAAAGCTAGCTAACCCGGAGTTGACAGTTATAGTCACAGGGGGTGATGGAGACCTCCTCGGGATAGGTGGGGGGCACTTTACAGCTCTCGGGAGGAGGAACATAGACATAGCAATCTTCATATATGATAATGCCGTCTACGGCCTGACGAAAGGCCAGGCAGGCCCCACCCTCCCTCTATGGGCTAGAACAAAAGCCCTAGCATACCCTAATATTCAAGGTAGCGTTAACCCTCTACTTCTAGCTTTCGCTGCAGGCTATACTTTCATAGCTAGGGGCTACGCTTACCATGTAAACCAGCTCAAGGGGCTCGTAAAAGCAGCCATACAGCATAAGGGTTCAGCTGTTGTAGACATACTGCAGCCTTGCCCTACATATAACGATTTCATGACCCAAGAATGGTATGAGAAACGCATATATTACCTTAACGAGGAGGACCCGACGTGGGACCCGGTGATTAGGAGCCCTGAGGATATGAAAGTTAAAGCTCCTAGAATCCTAGAGAAAATGCTGGAGACAGGGGATAGAATCCCCCTAGGCATATTCTTCCAAGATCTAACAAAAGATACTATGGAGGAGAGGCTGGAAAAGGCTATGCCAGGCTATCTCAGAACGCCCCCAGCTAAGAGACCAATAGACGTTAAAGGTAGGATAACACTCCACCCCTTCAAAATATTTAAAGATAAACTGTTGGAAACGTAAGCTTCCATATAATAGTTTCCCTCAACATAATACTGTAACCGGGCACTAGGGTTTGAGCGAGGATGAGAGTAGGAGAGTTAAAATAACCCCGCCTAAGGATGATTTGGAGAGAATAGCTAGCATGGCCGCAGAGAAAGCTGCCGCTATAGTGTCTAGGAGGGTGATCTCAGAGCTTAAAGCAATAAGAGATTCTATTGAGAGAATAGAGAAGGAGATAGAAGAGTTAAAATCCCAGTGTAAACTCGGGGAGCCTCGCAAGACAGAGAGGCGGAAAGAGGATGCCCAGGCTAGGCCCCAGCTTTTAGAAACTATTAGGAAGAAAGGGTATATCCTGGCGAGCGACGCCAGAAAGCTTGGCTTGAGCCCGACTGCGTTAGTCAGCGAAGCTTCAAGGCACGGGCTTATAGTGTTAAACGCGGGGGGAGACGCTATTGTAATGAGCGACCAGGCTTTTAGAGAATTCAGTTCTATCCTCGACGAGATAAGGACTAGTGACCCGGAGGAGGCTTCAAAAGCTGCGGGAGAATATTCCAGGGCTTTCAACACCCTCAGGAGGGCCGGGGTAATATACTATAGCCAGAAGAGAGGGAAATGGGTCATGATAGAGTAGGTGTTCGCGTAATGGGCAGGTTTCACGCTAGAGTAATAGAGCTTGAAGAGGGCCAGCTAATGGTTACAATAGTTGACGAAGAAGCTTTAGGAGCTAAGGCTGTAGATCCTGAGAGGGGCCTAGTAATAGATGTTAAGAGAGACTTCTACGCGGGAACCTTAATAGACGATGAGGAGGTAGAACGCTTACTCGAAGAGGCAACCATACTAATACTTGTAGGAGCTAGAATAGTGAGGAAAGCCATAGACTTAGGGCTCGCACACCCAGGCTCAATACTTAAAATAGGGAACCTCGAATACACTCAAGTCTACAAGATCACATACTAATCCGAACAAGAACACCCCGGAAACACTGAGCTCACTAAGCTAACTAAGCTTTATATCCTCCCAGCTAAAGTATATAGCATGGCGCGGGCCCGTAGCTCAGCCAGGCAGAGCGGCGGACCATGCCGAGCGTGTGGGCCGAGGCTCCAGACCCGTAGGTCGGGGGTTCGAATCCCTCCGGGCCCACCACAATAAGGCTCAGGGCTCCATCCACCATTAACGTCGAAAGCAACAACCTTCCGACTTTAACCCACTTAATCACAGTAGCTTTAACAGCATCGAGGATCTCGGCGAACTAGCTAGTGGTGATTCTCATAACTTTCTCAAGGACAAACATTCTATAACGTTTATTAGGGGATCCCTAAAGTTGTTAGACTGGAAGGTTTACTGGGAGGTGTCTGGGTTTGCTGTATCATGTTGGTATAATTCCTGACGGTAATAGGAGGTGGGCTAGGCTTAGAGGTTTAGGTCTTCGAGATGCTTATGAGGCTGGCTATTTGAAGCTTAAGAAAGTTTTAGAGTGGCTCTTGGAGTTCGATGTTAAGCATGTGTCTATATATGCTATGAGCTGGGAGAATTGCACTTATAGGAGCGAGGCGGAGAAGAAGATCCTTTATAGTATATTGGGTAGGGCTCTGAGGGAGGCTAGGAGCGATTCCCTCCTCAAAAGGCATAACGCGAGGATCGTGGTGACAGGTGATCTGAGCATGGTGCCGGAGCCTTTAAGAATGGAGATAGAGAGTCTTAGAGAAGAAACTATTAATGGGGGGGAGAAGCTGGTTAACATAGGCCTCTGTTATAGCCTGGAATGGGAAATAAGAACTTATAAGGGGGCTAAGCTCCCCTCCCTGAACATGCCTCAAATAGACCTAGTTATAAGAACTGGGGGGATGAGAAGGATGAGCGGCTTCTTCCCCCTCCTAGTAGAGTATGCAGAACTCTACTTCACAGACACCCTGTGGCCAGACTTCAGCAGGCAAGAGCTTGCTGAAGCTATAGACTGGTTTTATAAGCAGAAGAGGAACTTCGGCAGGTGAAGTTCACGACCTTAAAACTCTAAGGAGGAGCTCTAATAGGCCTGCTAGAGCAGCGCCCACAACAATATTAGGTATGAACCTACTGTAGAGCATGGATTGGAGGAGCCCCTCAGTTAAGCTCACAGCCCCTCCCTCTAAGCTTTTATCCAGGTTGACCCCGAGGCTGTGGAAAGCTGAAGCCACGAAAACCATTACAACCATAATAGCTATAGAGCTTAAAACCCCAATGTCGCCCCTGACAAGCTCCCTTAAAACCCTATCTATCAACACGTAAAGCGCCGCTCCCAGGAGTGCTATGGGGACTCCGAGACCTAGAAAGCTTATAACAGCTTCTCTCAGGCCCCAGCTAGAGTATGAATAGTATGTTATGAGGCCGCCGCCAGCCACGAATATGAGGAATATCGCTAGGGAGGCTAACTTCATATAAGGCATTTCCCTCAAATCACCTATCATTGATTTAAAAGCAGAGACTATTAGGGTCTCTAACCCAAACCCTCTAACCAGTAATGCTAGGCCGAGTATAAGGATCGCTATCTTCAAGGCCTCTAATAGTAGGTTGAATAGGGATAGGAGTGCTATAATTGCTAGAATTAAGCCTGGAACCCCTAAAGTGTACTTAGAGAACCTCGGCTCCGACGAGGCTTTCCTAAAATACTTTAGCAAGAGGGCATAACTAGCTTCTATAGAAGCATGCTGCTCAACTACAATCCTCTTAACCGCCGCTATGGGAGCTATATCGCTTAAAATCTCCGCAACCATAACCTCATCTAACCCGTCACCGACTATGTAAAGTTCAGGCTCAGGATTATAGTTCTCTATGAGCCCCTTAACTCTCTCCTTTATTTTAACCTGAGCCTCAACAATATCACGCCTATGGCCGCCCACTATTGCAATATCAGGGTCTAGGCCTCTGGCTTTAAGCTTCCTGTAGAGGCTTAGACCCGAGAATATGGCGTTCAAATCTGCATCTTCAGGTCTCTCTTCGGAGTATTTTAATGCTGCCTTTAAAACTTCCTCCTCCCCCCTAACGACACTGATGCCTAGCACGTCGGAGATGTCGTCGTCAAGATCCACTACTATAATGAGGGGCTTAGCTCCAACCATAGCCCTACTCTTCTCCTTTAAATATTAGAACCTTTTTAAAGGTAAAAACTTTAACCTAAGCTTGAATAATCCTAGAAGATAAGGTTTAAGCTAGCTGTCACATAGACTCCTGAGGGTTCACGGGCTTCTCCTGGGCTCTCAAAGTATTAACTATAGTCGCAGCTAGATGTTGAGGTTTAGTGTACCACTTATCATACGTGTATTTTTTGCCTTTATAGGAGAGCTCCACATAGTCTTTAAAGTCCTTGATATACATAACAACATCCTTATCTCTCACAATGTTAATCGAGTCTCTACTAGCGCCAGCTACCTTCAACCCGTACTTAGCTACTTCCTCCTTTATCAAATCCCTCAACTGCTCTAAATACTCGCTCATTCCATTCACCTAGGGTTTTTGCGTCTAGAAAGGTTTTAATATGTTAATGAAACCTTAAAACAGGTTCGCTACATTAAACGAGGCATAAGCTTAAACTCCAGGATCTAGCTTGTGTTTCGTAACATCAAAAAGTCTATCACCAAAGCCTTCTCCACATAACTAAATTCTCAGGGTTATCATATTGTTTAAGAAGCTTTATAAGGCTAGGAAAGAAATGAGAAACCCCACATTAGCACTTCTACTGTAAAAAGGATTAGAACAAGTGAGTTGAAAGCCGTTAGGATCTGCGAGCTCTGGACGGCTCCTGAGAGTGTGATTAGAAGGATACTCTCTGACATGGCTAGGGGGAGGTTAGAGCTGTCATCTACATTAGAGTTTCTTCTCGTAAGCAGAAAACTGAAGGGGATCTTGATAGGCTTAGGAGTTATTGTTCAGTTCAGGATTGCAACATATGTAGCTAGCAGGTTAAACGAAGATAGAATAGGCTTAACAAGTTAATAGATATGTATTATAAAAGGTGGAACAGCCTATCATATAGTGGTAATATAACTTAAAAGTATTGACTCCCATCATGGAAACTGGGGGGTTCCTATGAAGGTTGTGGCTGTCGGCAGCCTCAACCCTGTTAAAGTGGGGGCGGTCAAAAGGACTTTCTCCCGGTTCCTAGACGTTGTTGTGAAGCCTGTTGAAGTAACACCTACTATTCCCAGGCAGCCTATAGGGTCGCGTGAAATATTATTGGGGGCTCTGGAGAGAGCGCTCGTAAGTATAGGTCTCGTAGGCGAAGCGGAATGGGGTGTGGGGGTCGAAGCAGGCCCTATAGAGTTCTACTCTAGCAGCGGTTTCTTAGAGACTCAGGTTGCTGCTATAGTCGATAGGGATTGTAAAGTTAGTATAGGCCTCAGCCCTTCCTTCGAGCTGAGTCCTTCCACCGTAGAGCTGATGATGTCAGGCTTAGAGCTCCTCCAAACCATGGAAATCCCCAGGGCTATAGGAGACCTAGGGGATCTTATAGGCTATATAGGCTACGCCACCGAAGGACATATGACGAGAATGGAGTTTACTGAAGCAGCATTATTAATGGCCTTAGTCCCCAGAATAACGGGGGCCGAATGGCTAGCTAAGGTAGACCTAATATCTGAAATGCTAGGCGTTAACCTTAAATGCCAGCTTTCCTAGGAGGCACCTGTATTGATATTAAAGGTTTGCAATAGCGATGACTATTTTCTTGATTGCGTTTCTAGAAAGCATTTATGAGCTTTGCCCGCCTTTATAATCATAGGGATTATGGGAGAAAAGCCCCAAGTCCCCCAAAGTATAGCATAAATGAGAGCCTCGGCTCCGTTGGGCTCTACGGCCGCCAAGACACACCTGGACAAATATCCAGGGACAAGCTGTGCCGGCTCTTATGGAAACACGTCTCCCTTAACACTAAATAGTGTCTTATCGGTTTTGGAAACCTAACACCTTAAAACTCTCACTGCCCAACACTATAAGGGTGTGGTCTTTTGAGCCTAGAGGAGGAGCTTTTAAGCCCTATAGCTAGGATAAGATACCCTGATGCTAAGACGTTTAAGGAGTTTGTGGAGGTTTTATCTAAACTTCTGGATGAGGCTAGGTTTACCGTCACAGGATCTGGGTTGAAAGTCGCTGGTATGGACCCGGCTAGGGTATCCTATATAGAGGTTGTAGTGCCCAGGGAAGCTTTCCTAGAGTATGAAATAGGGGAGGGTAGAGAATCCGTAGACATGGGGTTAAACTTGAAGGCTCTCAGCGAGGCGATAGAAGGGAGGAAGGGGGTCCCTGTAGAGTTTAGAATAGCCCCGGAAAAAGTCCTAGTGGTCGTGGAGGGCACTATTAGCAAGAAATTCCTATTACCCAATTTCGAGGTTTCAACGGAAGAAATAGAGAGTATAACCATAGAGCACGACGTAACAGCCACAGTTTTAAGTGATACCATTGCGAAAGCTATAAACGATATAGGGGCGGTATCCGACCTAGTTGAGATAGAGGCCAGTGAAGACAACATAGTCTTCAAGTCGCAGAGAGAAACAGGAGCCAGGGTGTCCCTCAAACTTACACGCGACACCTCAGCCCTGATAGACCTAAACGTTAGAACCCCCTCAAAAGCAGCCTTTGACATCTCATACCTTAAAAACGTGATCAGACTAGCGCGCATAGCTGACACTGTTGACGTTAAATTCTCAGCAGAGAAACCCCTAGAACTCAACTTTAGAAGCCCCGACGGGAGCATCATAAGATACATAGTAGCACCCTCCGCATCCACTTAGTGAAACGCACGTCAAACATATATGATATCCAAATATAGCAGCCTAAACCCTACCCCCAACCACACGTTATATAGAACTCACGTATCTAGTGTTAAGGGATAAGTGCCTCCACAAGAGCTGGCAGCTCGAGTCTCACATAGTTGTCGGTATTAACTACTAGGCCATAATCCCCTCATGTTTTACAGTAATCTTCTTAAGGGTTTTCATATCACCTTCCTCTGAAGTTTGCACAACTAGGGTCTACGCTAGTTGAAATTCTGGTTTAACCTAATGCTTAATAGGGCTCCCTAACTGTAGAGGCTTTGAGGGGTTCGAGTTTGGGTAAGAGTTTGAGGCAGCAGAGGGCTGGTAAGGGGACTTCCACGTTTAGGAGCCCGGGTCACATACATTCGGGGCCTGCTATGTACCCGGCTCTAAGTAGTGAAACTTATAGGGGTAAGGTTGTGGAGCTTGTTCACGACCCGGGCAGGTATGTTCCTCTAGCCCGTGTAGTTACTGAGAGGGGCGAAGAGTTTCTAATGCCTGCTGCTGAAGGTATTTATGTCGGCCAGACTATAACTATAGGCCCTCAGGCTAGGGTTGAGGCTGGAAATATTATGCCCCTAGGCAGCGTGCCTGAAGGCACAATGGTGTTCAACTTAGAACTGAGGCCCGGCGACGGGGGTAAACTTGCAAGGCAGGGGGGGAGCTATGCCGTTGTCCTAGGCAAGGCTGGCGATAACGTAATAGTCCTCCTACCTAGCGGGAAGGAGAAGATGTTGTCTGCAAACTGCAGGGCCACTATAGGAATGCCAGCGGGGGCGGGTAGGGTAGAGAAGCCTCTAATTAAGGCTGGAAACGCATATTATAAGTGGAAAGTTAAAGCCAGGAAATGGCCTAGGGTCAGGGGAGTAGCTATGATAGCAGCCAACCACCCCTTCGGAGGCGGGAGACATAAGAGGAGAAGCAAGCCCTCCACAGTATCCAGAGGAGCGCCCCCAGGAAGAAAAGTAGGACACATAGCCGCCAGGAGGACGGGGAGAAAGAGAGGCGCCCCCCAGAGAACCTAGTAGGCTCTATTAAATTCTTTTAGCTAAACACTATTGCACCCTCAGCAGCATTCAACTAGTGGCCCCGCGTTCCTAGACCTTTAAGCTTCTAAGAGGATGCTTCCACGTGGTCGAACTCTCTCCTCAACCCTAGTAGTTTAGGGTTTAACTGGGAGGACATGGAATACTGTATAAGGTTTTAGGGTTTAACTGGGACATTCTAGGAATATAGGTGTTTAGGGTGTCTGAAAGTCTCGCTGTGAGGCCTGAGACGCCTCTATTGTTCGGTAAGTGGAGTTATGTAGGGGTTAAGGTTAGGGATCCGAGTCTCAAAAAGTACATAAGTCTCAAGCCTGTGATTCTACCGCACACGGGGGGCAGGCATGAGGCTAAGAGGTTTGGTAAAGCTGAAGTGCCTATAGTTGAGAGGCTCATCAACAAGCTTATGAGACCTGGGAGGAGCGGCGGTAAGAAGCAGCTCGCCTATAACATAGTTAAGGCGGCGTTCGACCTTATACATATTGAGACCGGCGATAACCCTATCCAGGTCCTGGTGAAGGCTATAGAAAACTCTGCCCCAAGGGAGGAGACGACGAGGATAATGTATGGTGGTATAACGTACCATGTCTCAGTAGATGTCTCCCCTCAGAGGAGGGTGGATCTCGCTTTGAGGTTTATAACTGAGGGGGCGTCTTCGTGCGCCTTTAACAACCCTAAGCCTATAGAAGAGTGCCTGGCGGAGGAGATTATAAGAGCCTCCAGGAGCGACCCTCAAAGTTACGCTATAAGGCAGAAGGAAGAGATAGAGAGAATAGCTTTAAGCTCCAGGTGAGTATTGCTTTTAAATTTCGGAGTAAAAGAGATACTAGGGACTAGGGTGGTGGTGTATGCCTGAGAAGCCCCATTTGAATCTGGTAGTGATAGGCCACGTGGATCACGGGAAGAGCACTCTAGTAGGCCACATGCTTTTCAGGCTAGGCTTCATAGAAGAGAAGAAGTTCAAAGAGATAGAAGAGCTGGCGAAAAGTAGGGGTAAAGAGGACAACAAGTTTGCCTGGATACTCGATAAGATGAAAGAGGAGAGGGAGAGGGGTATAACTATAGACCCGGCGTTCGTCAAGTTCGAGACTAAAAACTACTACTTCACGATAATAGACGCCCCGGGCCACAGGGACTTCGTAAAGAACATGATAACTGGGGCGAGCCAGGCGGACGCTACAATATTAGTAGTTTCAGCTAGGAAGGGAGAGTTTGAAGCGGGCATGAGCCCTGAAGGGCAGACGAGGGAGCACTTGCTCCTCGCTAAAACTCTGGGTATAGAGCAAGTCATAGTTACTGTAAGCAAGATGGATGCTCCCGACGTTAACTATGATAAGAAGAGGTATGATGAGATAGTAGTGGTTCTAAAGAAGTTTATGAAAGGCATAGGATACAACCCGGACACAATACCATTCATACCTATAAGCGGGTGGCTAGGAGATAACCTTATAGAGAGGAGCCCCAACATGCCATGGTATACTGGGCCTACAGTAGTTGAAGCCTTAGATAACCTCAAAATACCTGCAAAGCCTTTAGATAAACCTCTCAGAATACCCATATCAGGCGTCTACTCTATACCTGGAGTAGGCACCGTCCCCGTGGGTAGGGTCGAGACCGGAGTTTTAAAGGCTGGGGATAAAGTCGTAATTATGCCTGCAGGCATTGTGACAGAGGTTAAGAGTATACAGATGCACTATCAAGACCTACCTAAAGCGGAGCCAGGCGATAACATAGGCTTCGCCCTAAGAGGAATCTCAAAGGATGATGTGAGACGCGGGGACGTAGTAGGTCATCCCGACACTCCGCCGACAGTGGCCGAGGAGTTTACCGCCAGGCTCTTCATAGTATGGCATCCTAGTGCTGTAGCCCTAGGCTATACGCCTGTAATCCACGTTCACACAGCAAGCGTAAGCTCTAAAATGGGGGAGATCGTGGCTAAAATAGATCCTAGAACGGGTAAGGCCCTAGAGGAGAAACCTCAATTCCTAAAACCCGGAGATGTGGCAATAGTCAAGTTTAAACCCATAAAGCCCCTAGTTATAGAGAAGTTCTCCGACTTCCCAGCACTAGGAAGGTTCGCCATGAGAGATATGAACAGAACAATAGGAATAGGAATAGTAACAGATGTAAAACCATCAAAAATAGAGGTTAAAGTCAAGTAGCCTCAACCATCTCTAACCATAAAAGGGGTACACTATGTCTTTCAAAGTAAGAATATGGCTCTGGAGCACGAACGTCAAAAGCCTAGAAGAAGTAGTAGACCAGATAAAAGACGCGGCCATAAAGTCGGGAGCGAAAGTAACAGGCCCAATACCCCTACCCACCAAGAGATTCGAGATCCCCATATTCAAACTACCGCACGGCGAAGGATCAAAATACTGGGAACACTGGGAGCTGAGAGTGCATAAAAGGATCATAGACATAGATGCAGACGAGAGAGTCCTAAGGAGAATAATGAGAGTCCAGGTGCCCCACGACGTCTACATTGAAATAAAGCAAATGCCCAAATAACAATTCTGAAATAAAGCCGGCACTCCTAAAGGGGTTTTTAGGCTCAGCTAAAACTCTAACATGTGGTGCCGGGGTGCCCGAGCGGTCTAAGGGGACGGGCTGGAGACCCGTTGCCCCATTAGGGGCGCGCGGGTTCGAATCCCGCCCCCGGCGCTTCTCAAAAGCACCAGGTTGAACCCCGAGATCAAGTTCTAAACGAGGTATTCGATTGTTTTGCTTTATGGTCTTCTATTTCGTGGAGGTAGAGGTGTTTTGGTGGGCGTTTAGGGTATTATTAGGAGGGTTGTCTTTTCCGGGATGTTGTCTGCGTTTACTTCTAGCGTGTCTTTTTCTATTTTCATTTTTTGCGCTTCCACTATGTTTAGGAGTTTGTCTAGAGGGTCTAGGGGGGTTAGGGCTTTTGGGGTCCAGTAGTGCATTGGTATGGCTATCTTAGGGTTTACTTGCCCTATTATTGTCCAGGCTTCCTTGTAGTTTATAGTGTATACTCCTCCTACGGGGATCATGAGTATGTCTATTTCACCTAGCTCCTCTAGATCCTTATTGTTAAGCGTGTGGCCTAAGTCTCCTAAGTGTAGTATTTTGAGCTTCTCGGCTTCCAGCTTGTAGGCTATAGTCTCGCCTCTAAGCCTGCCCCCTAAATTGTCATGGTAGTATTTGAAGCCTTTCACGTTAACTTCTCCTACTTTGAAGCTGCCTGGACGCCATTTTACTATAATACTTTTAGGTCCAGCAGCCATCTCTATAGCGTTGTGATCGTAGTGGTTATGTGTTACTAGGACTAAGTCTGCCTCTACTCTACAAGATTCTAGGCCTATGCTACCCCCATCATGGGGATCTATGGCTATTTTCAGACCTCTAGTTTCCACTATAAAGTAAGAGTGCCTACACCATTTCAGCCTCATAAGTGTGGCCCTACAGTTTTAAATCCCATTTTAAAATTTAAATACTCCTTCCCCAGAATTTAAAACAGTGGTAGATATAGTGTTATCTTACATGGGTAAGAGAATAGCGACACTCGACGATGTCAACTTTGAGGGTAAGAAAGTTCTCTTAAGAGTTGACGTAAACTCGCCTATAAACCCTGAGAGCGGCGATATTCTCGACGCTTCTAGGATAGCCGAGCACTCTATAACTGTCAAGGAGCTCGTTAAAGGGAAGGCGGCTGTAACCATAATAAGCCATCAAGGCAGGCCTCTAGACTCGGACTTTACAAGCCTTAAAGCCCACGCCAACATACTATCGAACCTGATAGGGGTTGATGTTAAATTCGTAGATGACGTTATAGGACCTGAAGCTAGGAGAGCTATAGAGGCGTTAGAGCCCGGAGAGGTTCTAATGCTCGACAATACTAGGCTCCTAGCTGAAGACAACATAGAAGCCCCCCCAGATAAGCATGGCGAGAGTTTCATAGTGAGGAAACTGGCACCTCTATTCCACTTGTTCGTTAACGATGCTTTCGCTACATGCCATAGAAGCCAGGCTACTATAGTGGGGTTTCCCCTAAGGATACCTAGTGTTGCTGGAAGAGTACTAGAGAAGGAGTTGGGGGCGCTCAACAGGGTTGTGGAAATGGAGGATAGGCCTAAAGTATTCGTCCTAGGAGGCGCGAAGCTCGACGACACTGTGAAGATTATAAAGTATGTTGTTGAGTCGGGGATAGCTGATTACGTTCTAACTACAGGGCTTGTCTCACTACTCTTCCTCTTAGCTAAGGGGGTTAAAGTCCCTAAAGATGTAGAGAAACTCGTCCTAAACAAGGTTTCCACCGATAATTTCGGGGAGGCGAGAAGCCTTGTTTCGAAACATGGGAACATAAGGACGCCTATAGACTTCATGGTGGAGGATAGGGGTGCCATAATGAGGTCCCACTATTCAAGGCTTGGGGGGGCACCTAAAGACATAGGGCCTTCGACAATAGAATACTATGGCAACATACTGTCTAAAGCTAAGATCATAGTTATGAGGGGGCCCGCAGGGGTTATAGAAGATCCAAGGTTTAGAGCCGGGACTGAAGAGCTAGTTAGGATGACCCTAGATAGTAGCGCCTTCACAGTATTCGGGGGAGGACACTTTAACGCTATGCTGTCGAAGATCCCCGAGAAGCTTAAGGCGAGGATAGGCCATGTAAGCACTGGTGGGGGAGCCCTACTCTATTTCCTCTCGGGGAAGCCACTACCAGGACTTGAGGCCTTAGCCAGGTCTAACGAGATATTTAAGGTTGTAGGCTAGAAATAGTTTTGTGAGGCGATAGCAGTGGTTAGAGTAGGAGTTAACGGTTATGGAACTATAGGTAAGAGGGTTGCCCTAGCAGTTCTAAAACAAGATGACATGAGCCTCGTGGGTGTTGTTAAGAAGAACGCGGACTATACAGCCTTACAAGCTAGAAAACTAGGTATCAAAATATACGCGCCCACAGAGGATGACATGAAGAAGTTTGAGGATTCAGGGGTTAAAGTCGAGGGGACTTTAAGAGACCTCCTAGAGGGTGTGGATGTCATAGTTGACGCCACACCTGGAGGTATGGGTGAACAGTATAGGAAGCTATACGATCAGTTTAAGGTTAAACAAGTGTTTCAGGGAGGCGAGAAGCCTGAAGTTGCCGAAGTATCTTTCAGCTCCCTCTGCAACTATAGTGAAGCCCTAGGGAAGCGCAGTGTTAGAGTTGTATCATGTAATACTACAGGTCTATTGAGGATAATATGCGTTTTAAACGCGAACTCCCCAGTAGAGAGGGTCAAAGCAGTTATAATAAGGAGAGCGGCCGACCCTAAAGAAGTTAAGAGAGGCCCCATAAACTCCATAGAGCTCGACCCTCCCAAAGCCCCCAGCCATCATGCTAAAGATGTTAAAACAGTAATACCATGGGTTAAAATAACCACGGTAGCCGTAGCCGTCCCAACAACCCTGATGCACATGCACCATGTCACTCTCAAAGTCTCGAAAAAACTAACAAAGAGCGATGTAATAGCTGTCTTAGAAGAGGCGCCTAGAGTGATGCTAGTAAACGCTGAGAAAACCGGGATAACTGGGACAGCCGGCATAGTGGAGGCTTCCAGAGATTTAAGGCTCAGATATGATGTTCCTGAACTTGTAGTGTTTGAGGATTCTGTGAGTGTTGAAGACGATGAGATCTCATTATTTCAAGCCATACACCAGGAGTCTATAGTAGTTCCCGAGAATATTGATGCCATAAGAGCATTAATACCTTTAGAGCTAGACCCTGCAAAGTCTATAGGGAAGACTGATAGGGCCTTAGAGCTTAATAAGAGGCTTTGGTAGCTCGTTAGAACCCCCCAGAGCTAAAGCATAACACGTAGATATAGACAGTGGTTAATGACACTTCTAATGCAAACATCCTCTTAAGCGTACATATGAAGACGTTTGTTTTAGTGTGAGATGGGGCCGCGCTATTCCAAGATTAAGAGTGTTTCCCTCAGAGATCTCTGAAACTATAAAATTATCATATCCCACGCTAAGGTCTCATATTTTACATAGGTTGTTTATTATAAACTCTCTGGGACATTTAACATGCGGGAGGAGGACGTGCCTGTATATGAGAAGTTTCTAGCTGGGAGAGTCTCTAGGCTAGTAGCGTCTGAGGTTAGAGAGTTGCTTAAGCTGACTGAGGGGAAGGATGTTATAAGCTTTGCGGGGGGTCTTCCAGACCCTTCAACTTTCATGAAAGAAGAGTTGGCTGAAATAGCTAGAGAAGTAATATTGCGCTCCGGGGATAAGGCTCTCCAATATGCCCCCACTAAGGGGGTTTTAGTTTTTAGGGAGACTTTAAAGGGTTTTCTTAGGGCTCATGGTGTTAAAGTTTCTGAGGGTGACGATGTAATAGTGACTACTGGAAGTCAGGAGGCCATATACTTGGCATCTAAAACCTTAGTGGGGCCTGGAGACATAGTTATAGTTGAGGAGCCTACGTACTTAGCAGCGCTAAATGTCTTCAAATTTTTCAAGGCCAGGGTTATCCCGGTTGATATGGACGATAACGGTATTAAAACCGATATTTTAGAAGAGAAGCTGAAAGCTTTGAAAAATGAGGGTGCTAACGTTAAACTAGTATACACAGTCCCTACAGCCCAGAACCCTACTGGAATTACGTTAAGCTTTGAGAGGAGGAAGCACCTTCTAGAGTTAGCCTCCCAACACGACCTGCTATTGCTCGAGGACGACCCCTACGGGTATTTCACCTTTGAAGCTGAGAAGCCTCCGCCGTTAAAAACTATGGACAGCGAGGGTAGAGTCGTATACTTTGGGACATTTAGTAAGATAGTGGCTCCCGGGTTCAGGCTAGGCTGGGCCTTAGGGCCTTGGAAAATCATAGATGTCATGGAGCTCGCTAAGCAGAACGTAGACCTTCATAGTAGCACTTTAGCCCAGTATATATGTATGGAGGCTATTAAGAGGGGTGTAGTTGACGCGACCATAGAGAGAGCTAGACACCTCTATAAAGCTAAGAGAGATATTATGCTAAGAGAGCTAGAAGACCACATGGAAGACTTAGCAACATGGACTAAACCCCTGGGAGGAATCTTCATATTCCTAGCGTTGAAAAGCGCTATGGACACTAAAAAACTACTCCCAGAAGCTATAGAGAAAGGCGTAGCCTACGTGCCTGGACAAGCCTTCTACGTTAGAAAAGACGGATCCAACACTATGAGACTAAACTATAGCTACCCAACCCCAGACCAGATAAAGACAGGGATCAGGAGACTCTCAACCCTCATCAGAGATAAGGTAACATAGGTAAAACCATAGAGCCGCCGGCGGGATTTGAACCCGCGACCACCGGCTTTCCCGCTAGGAGACCGTTACGAGGCCGGCGCTCTACCGGCTGAGCTACGGCGGCCCCCCATAAACTACCTCTACTCCCTCAGCTTTTAACCTTTAAGATTAGATGTTCGAGCCTCATGTTCCAGGGTGAAACATTCACTCCACGGAGATTTATGTAGGTTAGAGTCAAAACTGTTGAACCTTGTTTTAGGAGCCCGTTATAATGTGGCGGGCCCGCCGGGATTTGAACCCGGGACCTACGGGTTAAGAGCCCGCCGCTCCACCAGGCTGAGCTACGGGCCCTCCTTCGCTATTATGATGTTTCTGAAGCTATTAAGCGTTAGCTTTCCGGAATATAGTTCTTTCCTCCCCGTTGGGGTCTATGTTAGCGTTGTAGAGTAATGTTTAAAAGGTTATGGTTCCCTGTTATTCTATGGTGTTCACTTATGGCTTCTAGCGAGTCTAAGGGTAAGAAGCCTAAGAAGGCTGAGAAGGCTGCGGAGGTTAAAGGCACCTATGTAACCGCTCTGGTAGAGACTGGTTTAGCCCCGGACTTAATTGAAAGAGCCAAGAAAGATATTGTTAAGGAGAAATATTTAACCCCTTTCAGGGTAGCCCAGAAATACAACATTAAAGTATCGGCTGCGCGGAGGCTCCTCAAGATACTGGCCGATGAAGGCACCATAATACTCTACTCGAGCAGCAGGAGGACCCCCATATATGTTCCTAAGACGGGCTAGCCTGTAATGATTAAAGTTCTAGTCACCGGCTATCTCGCCAGCGAGTCCGGCAAAACAATCCTCGCAGCAAGCATTATATCAGCATTAAGGAGAGAAGGATTTGACAGCATAGGCTTCAAGCCCGTGGGAGCTACAGAGCTGTGGTTTAAGCCTTGGATTCTCGAGGAATCTAGAAAGAGAAGACTTGTAGTTACAGCGGACTCCCTCGTGCTAGAGAAGGCTTCTAAATTCAGCGTTCAAATCCAGGTTTTAAACCCTGTAGCAGGCATATTAGCCCCTATCGACCCCTCAAAACTCGGCTGGGTCGATAGTTTCTTCGACTTCTACTACTTGGTCCCTCCCAGGAGGCTAGGACTATTAAGGCTGACAAGCTGCCTAGGCAGTGATATCACAACTGTCCATGCCATAAACCAAGGGGTCCAAGATAAACTAGCTGACCCCATAGCCCAGGTAATAGAGGAGACGGCTTCACACCTCAACCCGCCCCCCACACCCATAACTATCAGAGATTTAGAGTACATAATGGATGAAGAAGCAGCCGCCATAGCTGACACTTGCTTAAACCACTTAGAGGACAGGGAAGTCATAATTATAGAGTCTAACGCCGACATAGCGGCACCAACAAGGAAAAGCCTCGAAAGCAAACTAGTCATAGTAGCCTCACACTCAATAGCGGCAGTAGTCGACGGAGAAAGATACTCGAAAGCAGTAAGCCTTAGAAGCATTGGGGGGAAACCCTGGAGCATAAACTCGAGAGACGCGCTGAACCTAGCCAAGGCAAAAATAACCATAAACTTGACACCCAAAAACGAGCCCCTAGAAGGCTATGAACCCGAAGAAATAAACGAGCTAATAGAAGAGATTAAAGGTTTAACTAGAAAATAGAGAAGATGGCGGTGAAGAAAGTCGTGCCTAGTAACGAGGGGGACCAATGAAGAACTCTGGGGTATCGGAGCCGTTTGCAACAGTGAATAAACTCTATATAGGTTTATAATTGTTAGTAGCAAATTATCATGGCTATTAAGGCTGTGAATACTCGAGTTTCTAGCTGGGAGTTATTATAAGCTCCAGGTTATAATTGGTATTGCTAGTGGAGGTATATGGAGGAGTTGTAGAAGATTTACATCCAAGGTTTAATTCTAAATGTCGTCATGGCGGGCCTTATCTTCATCCCTAAAGGTCTAGACCCGGATTCCGCTCAATCATCCAGATAATCTTTCTACCGCTAAGCCTAAAATATGTCGATGTGTCGGAAGCTGTTCTGCTTTAGCGTAAAACTTTTCACCTTAAAGCCTCCTAGCTCTTAACCTCATAAAGTGAAGGGCTGTATCACGAGCTACTGTGAGTTAAATATCTCTTGTATATTGTGAGCGCTCACTACGAGAAAGCGTTAAGCGTACAACCCTTACCATTCACCTACGCCCTTAGAGCGTTCAAAGACGTGTGGAAGGAGGCTCTGTTGGGGAAAACAGGTGAGAGTCTGAGGCTTTGGTTCTGGCGGGGTCTCATGTATATGTGGAGGGGTTAGGGTTTAACCCCGCTAGTGGAAACGCTATTAGGGGGAAAGCTAGAAAGCTCTGGTTAAACTCGTGTTGAAATAGTTTATACCGGATTATATTTGTTTTGTAATAGAAAAATTTATATAGTCTATTATACAATAGTTTTACACGGTGTTCTGGATGGTGAAGCTTGAAGATATAAAAACAGTGACCGTTGTTGGAGCGGGCACTATGGGTCACGGCATTGCTGAGCTTGCTGCAATGGCTGGATACAAGGTTTACATGGCGGATATTAACATGGATATTTTGAGAAGCGCGCTGGAGAGGATTAGGTGGAGTTTGGGGAAACTCTCTGAGAGGGGGTTTCTTAGAGAGTCTGTGGAATCCGTGATGTCAAGGATAACCCCTATAGTTAGCGTTACAGCTGAGGGGGCTTTCTCAGAGGATTTAGCTAGGGCTGTCTCAGAGAGCCAGGTCGTAGTTGAAGCTGTGCCCGAGAAGCTCGACCTTAAACAGTCCCTCTTCGCCTTCGCAAGCCAGCATGCTGCGGAGGACTCTATACTCGCTACTAACACTAGTAGCCTACCTATAACTGAGATAGCTAGAGCTGCGAGGAGGCCTGAGAGAGTTGTGGGGATGCACTTCTTCAACCCTCCTGTCTTAATGCCTCTCGTCGAAGTGATTAGGGGGGAGGCTACTAGCGATGAGACTGTTAAACTAACTTTGGAGCTGGCGCGGAAGATGGGTAAGACTCCTATAGTTGTTAATAAGGATGTGCCGGGATTCATAGTTAACAGGCTACTCGGCAGGCTTATGAACATGGCCTGCTTCCTAGTAGATAAGGGGGCGGCTACTATAGAGGAAGTGGACTCTACAGTATTCTACACTCTAGGGCTCCCTATGGGGGTTTTCGAACTAGCAGACTATAGTGGTATAGACGTTTTCTACTTAGTAACTAAGGCTATGACTGATAGAGGCTTCCAAGTCGTCCCCTGCACTTTGTTCGAGGAGAAGTTTAAAGCTGGCAAGTATGGGGTTAAGAGTGGCGAGGGCTTCTACAAATACCCTGAGGCTGGCAAGTTCGTGAAGCCCTCTCATAAGAGGGAGCTCGCCGGTAAAGTGGATCCTGCCATGCTTCTAGCCGTCCCGCTAAACGAGGCTGCATACCTACTCAGAACCGGCATCGCTTCTAAGGAGGATATAGATATAGCTGTTAAGCTCGGCCTCGGATGGCCTAAGGGCATATTCGAGTTCGCCGACGAGCTGGGCCTCGACAAACTCGTTTCTACTCTAGAGAAGCTTAAGGCCGAGTATGGCCTAGCCATAGCGGAGCCTGACCCCCTACTTAGGAGTATGGTTGCTGAGGGGAAGCTGGGCAGGAAGTCTGGTGAAGGATTCTACAAGTATGTTGCTGTGGAGGAAACTGTAAAGGAGACTATAATAGTGAGGAAAGAGAAACCTATAGCCTGGATAGTGCTTAACAGGCCTGAGAGGCTTAACGCTATAAACCCTAAGATGATAGAGGAGCTTGACAACACCCTAGAAGATCTGGAAGCAGACCCGGAAGTTAGAGTTGTAATCATTAAAGGTAGTGGGAGAGCGTTCTCAGCGGGGGCTGACGTGACAGCGTTCACAGGAGCAACCCCTATAGACATAGCAAGGTTCTCCAGGAAGTTCCAACAGTTAACCCTTAAGATGCAGTATCTAGCGAAGCCCGTCATAGCAGCCATACACGGCTACGCCCTAGGGGGAGGGTCGGAGATAGCTTTAAGCGCAGACATAAGGATAGCGAGCGAAGACGCTATAATAGGGCAGCCTGAAATAAACCTAGGATTCATACCCGGGGCAGGAGGCACGCAGAGGCTGGTGAGGCTAGTAGGCCCCGCTAAGGCCAAAGAAATAATAATGACTGGAGACTTCATACCCGCAAGTGAAGCCTACAAGATGGGGATAGTAAACAGGGTCGTGAAAACAGGGACCCTAGATGAGGAAGCTAGAAGTCTAGCTATGAAACTAGCTGAGAAACCCCCATTAGCCCTAATGATGGCTAAATACGCTATAGACATGGGCTACGAGGCGAGTCTAGCCAGCGGGCTAACACTAGAGTCAAGCTTGTTCAGCCTGCTATTCACTACAGAAGATGTGATAGAAGGAGTGTCAGCCTTCCTAGAGAAGAGGAGGCCTAAGTTCAAGGGAAGGTAAGCGTCAACATTCACAAGGCATACTCCTTAAGATTTTTTAAAGCTCCTATATAGATCAGCCCCTACAGTTAAACTCGTAAATCCCAGGGCTGCCGAGAGGAGGCTGGCGAGAGCTTCACCTATAACCATTAAAACTATGCTAGCTAT
>CAKZTZ010000019.1 GCA_937921695.1 uncultured Sulfolobales archaeon
CCCCCATAAACTTTAATATTCACAAATCTCGAGAGTCTAACAATGCCTCTTAGAGCATGCTCTTTAACAGTTTGACAACCTCCTCAGGTATCCAAGGCTTCCCCCGCTCCACTGGATAGGCGAATGGAAGCTCTATCTCCACAAGCCCCATTGGAGAGTTTACTGTGAGCTTTACAGGATACATTATTTCAACTTCACTCACAGGGGTTCCTGATAGTATCTTAGTAAGAACTTTAACAGTCCCGTCAACGCTGAGTTGGAGTCTTCCAAGGTTCCTCTTAGCAGCATAGGGGTACTTGTGGTATAATAGTATAGTCCTCCCCCTCGGGGGGTGGTCTCCCATTATGCCTCCGATTATGAAGCATGAGACCCCCAAAGCTTCTAGGGGGTCGAGGGTCTTAGAGGCCCTCATGTCGAGTAGCACAGCGTCGGGCCTGTTGCAGAGGCTTTCAGCTTCCCTTAAAATCTTAATCCCCCTTTTTGCTAAGATAGATTCTAGTTCCCCGGGGATGAGCCCAGTAATGTAGAGGTTTATTCCATGCTCCTCGGCAACCCTACTAGCCTCGCCATACTCTGCTGCGAGCCACATGCTAGTGTAGGCTTCCATGTTATCTATGACTATAACCCTCCCAGCACTCAACAGTTCCACCCCTTACAAGTTCTAGTTTACCAGGTGCGAAAAGCTTAAATAGCCAGGTCTCAACATAAGAATAGTGACTTAGAGAGGTTGAGAGAGGCAAGAGGTGCGCATGGAATGGCATGTGAGGGAGCACCTGAAGTTAGAATAGGACAGAAGCCCGTAATGAACTACGTGCTAGCCATACTAACAACACTCATGGAGCAGGGAGTAAACAGTGTAGTAGTCAAAGCTAGAGGTAGAAACATTAATAAAGCTGTAGACGCTGTAGAAATAGTGAGAAGCAGGTTCACCAAGAACCTAACAATAAGCGATATAACAATAAGCAGCCAAGAAGTAATGGTCAAAAACCCGCAGACAGGAGAAGAGAGGCCAAGACGCGTAAGCGGCATAGAAATCTGCCTACAGAAAGAGTAAACAATCAAACCAGTCAACCCTAATAACAAAACAAACAAGGATTTTTGAACTCTACGAAACCCTAACAAGGTAAATCTTCTAGAGCTTGCTCACATAACTCCTCTAGGCATGTGCTTGCAACTTAAAAGCTCGAGCTTTAGCTATCAATTCTCCCGGCCCCAGAACGCTCCAGGGGGCATAGTCTTCGTTGGATAGTTAACTTTATAATCCGCTCTCACCTCAGCTTTCAGCCATGTGAAATTAAAATAATCCTCTCTGCTAATCTTATATAGCTGTTTAATCTTGGGGTTCAATGAGAGTGTTTAGGGTTCTAGTGGTGTTGCATTGTTTTTATTAGGCGGCTCCTCCCTGGTGTCATGCATCACGCGTTCAGTAATACCAGCTCCATTCATTGCCGCCTATATTTATATTACCTGTCTGAAGGGCTTTATTTTTGAACTGTTTTAAGCATTTATAGTAGTGTGTATTAAGTGGTGTGGGAGGCTTGATCGTTGGTGTTTTGAGCGATACTCATGACTCTATAGTCAACCTGGAGAAAGCTGTCAAGGCTTTCAAAAACCGGGGGGTAGACGCTGTGATCCACCTAGGAGATTTCGTGGCCCCTTTCACTCTCAGGCTCCTCCTGGATTCTCTAAATGTGAAGTTTGAGGGGGTCTTTGGCAATAATGATGGTGAAAAACTGGGTCTTGTTAAGATAGCTTCTATTTATAACGGTGTCCTGGAGGAGCAGCCTAGGATTGTGTCTCTAGGGGGTAGGAGGGTTCTCCTCGTTCACGGCTTTGGGGATCCCGTGAATACTTATGAGGTGGTTCGAGGGTTAATTGAGAGCGGCAGGTGGGATGCAGTGTTCTATGGTCACACGCATGAGGCCAACATTGAATATGTTAGGGGGAGGCTTCTATTAAATCCTGGAGATGGGGGAGGCGCTCTTAATAAGCCTACTGTTGCCTTAGTTGACTTGGCGAGCCTTAAGGCGAGGCTGGTGGATTTATGAGCGTGCCTGTGGTTAAACTTGGGGTTTTAAGTGAAGTTTTGAAGCTTATGGCTCTGGGGGCTTCAGAAGCTGTAGGGTTCCTGGTAGGCTTGCTTGAGCCTTCGTCTGTGAGGGTTTTCGCGCTTTATAGGGTTGACAATAGGCTTGGGTCTCTAGTGGAGTTTGAGGGGGACCCGTGGCAGACTGTTCAGGCTCATGTTTCTGCAGAGAATTACAGGTTCAATGTTGTATGCCTCTTTCACACTCACCCCTCGTGCCCCCCGCTTCCAAGCTCTCTGGACTTTAGGGGAATGAAGCTGTGGCCCCTCATATGGGTTATAGCTTGCCCAGGCGAGGTGAGGGCTTGGAGGCTTGATGAGGGTGGAGGGCTCCAGGAGGTGGTTGTTGAGTGAGTGGTGAGGGTTTCGAGGAGGCTCTAGAGAGAATATCTAAATATCCCCTGGCTACCTTAGAGGGTGTGTGGTTGGAGTACGATCAGGCCACTGACACCCTCTACATAAACTTTGGCAAGGAGGAGGCTGAGGAGACTGTGATGACGGGTGAAGGCTTAATAATCGGAGTCTCGGGGGGTAGGATCGTCAGTATTACGATTACAGAGTTTAAGAGTAGAGTTAACATCCCCTAGGTGGGGGTTTTGAAGGTCAAACTTGCAATATTCGATGTTGACGGTGTCCTAGTCCCGGTGAGGAGCAGCTGGAACTATATACACGAGCGTCTCGGAGTCGCAGATGAGGCTGAAAGGGTTAAAGAAATGTTCGTCAGCGGGGGAATAGACTATGTTAAATGGTTGGAGCTAGACACGAGGCTATGGATTAATGCTAGAGGAGGGAAGCTGCATAAGAGGGAACTACTAGAGATACTCTCAGACATTGAGATAAACAAAGAAGCCCCCCAAGTCTTTAGATGGCTTAGAAAGAGGGGGGTAAGAGTAGCTATGGTAAGCGGGGGCGTAGACCTCCTAGTCTCTAGAATAGCTGAAACCCTAGGAGCCGACATATGGCTCGCCAATAAACTATCATTCGACAAGAAAGGATACCTCGTACCCGGAGGGCTCCCCCTAGTAGGGGTCTGGAAAGATAGGGCGGTAAAACTTATAGTCAACGAGCTTGGAATAAGCCTTAGCGAGACAGCCTTCATAGGAGACTCTGAGTGGGACGCGCCAGCCATGGCCATAGTAGGGTACCCTATAAGCTATGGCCCACACTCGGAAGCCCTAAAAGGAGTAGCCAAGTACCATGTGAATAGGCTCGTAGAACTCATAGATTTAATAGAGAATATTGAAAGGGAAAGCACACATTGATATAGTCTATGGGAGCCCTTCACACAGTCATGCTATTAAACATGCCGTAAGTTTTTAGTAAAATGTGGGGCGTGTATACTTAAATGGAAATAAAACCTCTAAAGCTCTCCTCTGTTAAAATAAGAACTTAGATTAGAATAGGGGTCGGTGCGCCCGCTTGAGGGAGCTTTTAACATTTGAAGATGTGGCTGTAATGCCTGGTAAGGCTTTTGTCGAGCCGTCGGAGGTTGATTTAACATCTAGGTTCTCTAAGAGTATTGAGGTTTTCATACCTCTAGTTTCGAGCCCCATGGATACTGTGACTGACTGGGGGATGGCAGCTATACTGGCTAGGCTTGGGGCTATAGGGGTTATACATAGGAATATGAGTATCGAGGAGAGGATAGCTCAGGTTAAGATGGTTAAAGACTCTATTCCATCTCCGTGGGCCGAGATTGTTAGAGCCCTAGACAAAGAGCCTCTAGCTAGCATTTACTATCGCATGGAGGAGCTCGGCATCGGGGGAGCATTGATATTCTCTTCCGGGCGGCCTATTGGAATAGTAGTGAAGCCGGGTGTAGACCAGGACTACTGGTATTCTAAGGCTACCGGGTTTTTAAGGCTGCTTAGGGAGTATAAGCCTGCGCCTCTAGTTGACGGAGAGGGGAGGCTTAGAGTTGCGGCCGCCATAAGCCCCTTTGAAATAGGAAATGCTAAGGCTCTTGATGAAGCCGGCGCTGACGCTCTCGTTGTCGACGTTGCCCACGCTCATAACATTAACGTTATTTCAAGCCTTGCAAGCCTCTCGAAGGAGATTTCAGCTGACCTAGTAATAGGTAATCTAGGCACGAGGGAGGGCGTTCTAGACGTGTTGTCTAAAGTGGAGAACGCGGCTGGCCTCAGAGTAGGCATAGGTAGCGGGAGTATATGCTCCACAGCCGAGGTTACAGGGGCTTTCATGCCCACCCTCTCGGCTGTCATGGAAGCCAGGCTGGCTCTCGAGGAGCTGGGGCTCCACGGTAAAATCCCTATAATAGCTGATGGAGGCATTAAGGGGCCGGGGGATGTGGTTAAAGCGTTTATAGCTGGAGCCTCTACAGCTATGAGTGGTAGGCTATTCGCAGGTACTAGCGAGTCTCCAGGCCTCAAAGTGAGGGTTGGGGCTAAACTGTTTAAACAGTATAGGGGTATGGGTAGTAGGGGGGCTATAGAGAGGAGGTACGCCTCCGACAGGTACTCAGCCCCCTCGAAAAGCATAGAGGAGGGTGTTGAAGGCCTAGTACCATATGTGGGGAGCGTTGTTAACGTCATAGCTGAGATAGTGTCCGGGGTTAAAGCTGGCCTAGGATATGCTGGAGCTACTAGTATAGAGTCTGCTTGGAAAGCCCGCCTGGCTAAAATTAGTGAAGCTGGGAGGGGGGAGGCTAGGCCGCACGATGTTAGCTTCTAGAAAGTTCCCTCAAAGCCTCCACTATTATCTTAGAACCCTCAATTACATGGTCTATTTTAGTAGCGAAACTCAGCCTGACATGGTTTAAACCCATGGCACCCTCAGAGAAAGCTGTCCCCGGAAGTACTAAGACTCCATGCTCGTAGAGTAAGTATTTGACTAAGCCCTCAACGTTAATACCTTTAGCTTCAAGTATCCTTGAAACTCTAGGGAACATGTAGAAAGCTCCCTGAGGCATGTATGCTTCAATATACTCGGAATCCGAGAGTATATCGTAGAGTACTTTAGCCCTCCTTTCAAACTCTTTAACCATCTCCCCTACAGGGGACCAGTCGCCTTTCAAAGCTTTAACTCCAGCTTTCTGGACGAAGCTTGGAGCGCAACTATAGACTGTTACTGCTAGTTCTAGCATTCTATCTATAGCTTCCTTTCTAGCAACTAAGTAGCCTAGACGCCACCCTGTCATTGAGAAAGTCTTAGAGAACCCGTTTACATATACTACATGGTCTTTCCACTCTGGGAACTCTAATATGCTCTTAAACTTGACGTTTCCATAGAGGAAATTATCGTAAACCTCGTCAACCACCAGGATTAGCTTCCTCCTAACAACAATATCGTATAGGCGTTCAAGCTGCTCCGGCGTGAACACAGACCCTGTGGGGTTGTGGGGGTTATTTAAAACTATCATCCTAGTCTTATCTGTTACCGCTGACTCGACAGCTTCAATGTCAAGTTTAAACCCATATCCTCTCTCGAAGATCATAGGGACATATACTGGGGTGCCCCCAAAAAGTTTAGCCACCTGAGCGTAAGCATAATAGCTAGGATCCGGGATTATAACTTCATCCCCAGGCCTCACATAGGATGCTACGGCTATGAATATAGCTGTCTTAGCCCCCGTAGTTACTATGATCTCGTCAGGAGCTACTCCAGCCCCGTATCTCGAGTTTAAATACCAAGCTATAGCCTCCCTAAGCTCCGGGATCCCCGCAGTCTCAGTATAGCCTGTGAAGCCATCGTCGAGAGCTTTCTTAGCCTCCTCCCTTATATGAGCTGGGGTCGCATAATCAGGCTGGCCTATGCCGAAGCTAATGATCCTCTTGCCTTGAGCGGCCAGCTTCCTTGCTAAGGCCAGGTATGAGAATGCTGTCTCCCCTTTAATCTCATATATCATTCTTTGAAATTCGAGAATAGGGGTTTTCTCCAACCGGCTCCACCAAGTTTCTAGTTGGTGTTCGAGCTTATTTAATAGAGTGTCGCATAAAACTTACCCACAACAGTGTTAATAGTCCCCAGGAAAACAGTGCTATAAGGTGTTCGAGAGTGCCTAGTGTAGTCTTGAAGATCCACAGGTTTGCACGTGATAGTTTGAACTTTGGAAGTTTGAAGATTCACGTTTTAAGGCTTAAGGAGGTTGAGGAGAGGCAGGTTTCCGGAGATCCTCTGGACGCTGCTCTCGGGATCTTAGAGAGAGAGTCTAGAGCATCGGGCCCCGGTTATGTTATGGTTGAAGTTCAAAGTCCCGGGAGTAGGAGCTTCATGGGCGAGGTTTTAGGAGAGTCTAGGGGCTCCCTCCTCTTCCCTAAGCCCTCCAAGCTTAAAAGGGTCGGTATTGTTAGGGTTGACGTTTTAAGCTCTAGAATAGAGTCTGGTATTGTTAAGCTTAGAGACTCCGACATAGAATGGTTTAATGTCGAGGGTGAGGATGTCTATGTTTACGACTCCCCCGTAGAGGCTCCGGAGGAGATAGCTTATATAGTAGTTGACACTGAGGATGGACGGAGATATGTTAGGGTTCAGCGATTCTCGACGCAAAAACTATACGGTCAGCCTCGGCCTCCACAAGTTGAATCAACTGGTAATAATGAAGCCGTGTCAAATGAAGGAAGTAGCCCCTCTTAGTGAAGGGGCCTTTAAGGCATATAGGGCATATTAAGAGCCCGTCCCTCTCGTCTCGAAGCTGCAGGCCCACATTCCTTATAGCCTCCACGATAGTTCTCGAGAGAACTTTACTGTCAAAGTCTCTAGGAGTTACTATGCCGCTCGCGATTCGGGCCACGTAAACGGCGATCTTCCACCTGAAGAGACCACGGCGGGCCATAAACTTTACCCATATATATTCTAGTGACGAATGTATATATATTTATGTGTTTATATGAAATTACACAAAAATCCTAGGGGTATATGGGTTGTAGAGCTTTAACCTCCCCATCACTGGAAGCTATTAGGGGGGCTATCTCTATGAAATCACCTATCTTAGAAAGCCTCACTTTAGGTAGTAGAACTTGCTCCAACTGGAAGAACCCAGCGTAGCTGTTCATAGTAATCTTAATCCTAACAGGTCTCACGCTCCCAGGCTCTATTTCAACCCTCCTAATGCTTATAGCTGATAGAGCGTGCATATCCATCTTACCCTTATTATAAGGTATCCTAGCCCTCCCCTCAGCCATATCAGTGCCGTCGGCAACTTTAACTATGCTCGCCTCAATAGTTAAGGCGGGAACATCCATGGAAGTGCTGTGTATAACATTCATAACCTCGCTCCTAACCCTATAAATAACCCTCTCATCCTCACCAGGCAAAATCTCAGGTAGTATCCTAGATAGGAGATGATATGATACGAGAGCTCCCATAGCCTCGTGCATATGCCTATGTACAGAGTTCCCAACATCGTGCAGGTAAGCCCCCAAAAGCACTATAAGCCTGGCATAATCATAGTCCTTGACAACCCCATGAGCTACACTAGAGGGTACAACACCGTGCTCTAAAAGCAACTCCATAATCTCTAGGGAAGCTCCTGAAACAATAGCAGCATGAACAGGTCCGTGATCATTATAGAGTAGCCTCACGACAGCGTTAACATTACTCATCCTAAGAAGCTCCTGGATTTCAACATCACTAGTCAAAATAGGCCAAGCCCTATCAAGTAAATAATTAGATTTAACATGAGACTCTATAAGCCTAGCGTCAACAACAACCAAACCCAACCACCTCAAACACCTTAAATTATACAGCTGAAAGGAGAAAAACTTTCTAGTTTTCCAACTTAATAAAGGTAATATGGAATTAAACTTAATAATACAGGGTCTTGCATGAGGTGACATCACTAAAGCTGGTAGGAGAGAAACGGGCTCGCATAATGCAAGAGCTAGGGATAAGTGTAACAATAATAGAGTACACTAGAGACGCTCCTAGGATAATCGCTTCAGCTAGCAAGATCAGCCTATCGGGCAAACGGGTAGACAACATACTCGCTATGGGCGAGGACGAAGTTGAAACATGGATAAGGGAGACTTACAGGAGGATGCATTTCAGCCCCTGGGAGCATGCTAGCTACACTTTCATAATAGACGGTTTAAGCAGGGTGGCATCACACCAGCTCGTTAGACACCGTATAGCCAGCTACACCCAGCTCTCACACCGCTATAGCGAGGGATTCTTAAGGCACATGGCCATTCAAGCCTCAAGGCCCGCTAGCATAAACTGTCCCGAAAAGCCTAGAGGAAACAAGAAAGCCGCCTACGAATGCTACTCTAAAGTTTTAGAGGAGGTGGCTAGTTTAAAGGATGAGGATAAGGTTAACGTGGCTAGGGTGGGCTATGTTCCCCCCCCGTTGAAGCCCGAGCGTTTGAGCGTTTGGGCCTCACACGTCATCAAAGCTACAGCAGAATACTATAGAATGCTATCAGAAGGGGTGAGAAGGGAAGATGCAAGATACATCCTACCCGACAGCCTGAGAACCAGAATAGTAGTGACTATGAACGCTAGAGAGCTAATACAGTCATTCCTGCCCCTAAGAATGTGTACAAAAGCACAATGGGAGATACGCCACATAGCCTGGAATCTATGGAGGGAGCTCATGAAAATACACCCTCAACTGTTCAAGTACGCAGGCCCCTCATGCGTGTTCAGAGAAAACACTCAGAGACCATGGCCAGCCCCATTAGAAGACTACCTTGAAGGAAAAGAGGCGTTCACAATATCCCGGTGCCCGGAGCTTGTGGAGAACAAGGTGATAAGGAAATGCTTACTAACAGCATCACTATAGGTGGCAGCACTACATGTTGCGATCATACTTATAGATGCTCTGCCCCGTACAAGGTCGCCATCTCGGTTTAAGAGCGAAGGCAATTGTATAAGTTGGGAGAGTTATTAAAGGCTATAGTGAGATTTTCAGGAGTGTGAGGGGTTTGAAATATGAGAAAGAAGGGTATTCCTGAGATTGCTGTGTCTAGAGAGCTTTTAGAGAGTTATAGGCAGGCTGTTTTGGAAATTACATGCTATGCTATTAAACATGGCATCACGGGTTTCGGCGTCTCTGGAGAGATAAAGCTGGCGATGTTCGAGTTAAACACCCTGACTTGTCCCATGATTTTGTAATATCAACTCTCCGATTTGCTCTTGAACTCGCTAGAAACTATGGATCTGCTTATATGAAATAAGAGTAGAGCAGAGACTTCCAGTGTGGGTCTATGGTGACAATATATATGTCTATAAGCTTATGGGAGGTGACTGGAAAAAGATTAAAATAAAACCTGAAGAGGGGGAAGCGCCCTGCGAAGGCCGTGGCGTTTTGACATGTAGGCTCTTCACGTTAAACTCCCCAGTTTAACTCTTATACACCCCGGCTTACAAGGTTAGTTCGTAGACGTGCTGCTGGGGAGTTCTAATGGCCGGTCTAGATGCTATGAAATTATGGAGGGATATGGTTGTTGATTGCACGTTATTATGGGGGTTTGTGTTATGCTTGCCTGGTTTTATTTCGTGGTAGTTTGTGGGTTTATTTTCTAGTTTGTAATGTATTTAGGGGTGTTGGGTTTTGGCTGTCCCTGTTTATGGTGAGGGTTTCTTTCATGTTTCTTTGAGTGGTGTTATCTGGTATACTATTGTTTTTGATTATCGTGATTTTGAGAGGGAGTATTGGGGTCTTTTGAGGGAGGGTGGTGCTAGGTTGGAGGCTGAGGTTGAGCGTTTGAGGTTTGAGATGCAGAGGCTTATGGATGAGGAGAGGATTGTTGTTAACGGTGTTGATGTTAGGGCCCGTGTTTTGTCTGCTTCTATTGAGGTTAGGGGGGTTCCTGTTAGGTCTTCTACAGTTTTCCTTGTTGTTATTCCTTTTAAGCCTAGGGTTGGCGTTAATGTTTACGAGAATTTTTATGGGCCTACTGTTGCCGGCTACGATTATACTGTATACTGGGTTCTTGAGTGTGGGGAGTTTAAGAGTGTGGATTCTCCTGGGAGTGTTTTGATTAACGGTAATGTTGTCACTATTAGGGTAGAGAAAGGCACCCGGGTTCCCGGGTATGAGAGTGTTGTTTTCGAGATTCCAGAGGGCTGTCTTAGTCGAAGTTGATGCCGTCGGAACTCTTAACTATAACTCCCTTATATAGGAAGCTTATCTGTCTTAAGGCCGCATAGTAGTCGAAGTCGTTGAGGGCACTTATAGAGTCCATGGGCACGTAGACTTTATACCATCTCAAGGCGGCGCTTGCAGCAGTGTGGAGAACGCATATGTTAGCTACCGTCCCTGTTATAATAACGTTTTTAACCCCATAAACTTTCAATAAGTCTTCAAGTGGGGTTCCATAGAACCCGTCGTACCTGGTTTTCATCACAACTATGTCTCTACCCTCTACAGGCTTAAGCTCGTCTACGATCTTCCAGCCCCAAGTCCCATATTTCACGTGCTCGCCCCATATAGTATACTCAGGGTCCCCTTCATAGTGGGTGTCTTGGGTGTAGAATATTTTGACACCTTTAGCTCTAGCTTTTTCTAAGAGCCTCCTAATAGGCTCCACAGTTTTCGGGGCTGTAGACACGAAGAGTTTACCTTCAGGTTTAACGAAGTCGTTCTGCATGTCAACAACTATTATCGAGGTCTCTCTTGCTTGTAAGGTGACACTCTCTACAACCTCTATTTTCGGGATGTTAACAGTAGCCTCCATAGAGAACACCTGTTCTCAATCTAGCTTTTGAAACCTAAATATATTAGCTAATACTTGGTAATTCTAGGGGGCTCTAAAATGGCGTGCCCAGGTATTAGAGAAGCTAAGCCTGAAGAGGCTGTGAGCGTCGAGGATATGAGGGCTTTCGAGGTTAACAGTGTGTGGTGGGGTGTCAGCCTAGGTAAGCTCATGGAGAATGCTGGTAGAGCAGTAGCTGACGCCATAGAGTGCTTGCAGGGTAGCGTTAAGGGCGTTAAAATAGCTGTGCTAGCTGGTAGAGGCGGTAATGGGGGCGACGGCCTGGTCGCGGGGAGGCACTTAGCATCCCGCGGCTCCCTAGTTGAAATACACCTCCTCTACGACCCCCAGCTGGTTACGCACCCAGATACTAGGGATAACCTGAAATATATAATGGATTCTAGGAGGATCAAAACACTAACCCCGGGATCCCGTGGGTGGCTTGAAATCTCAGATGCAAACATAGTTATAGATGCAGTCCTAGGTGTTGGAGTTAAAGGCCCCCTCAGGAGCCCCGTAAAAGATGCTACTAAAGCTTTCAACGACTCGGGAGGCTTAAGAGTCTCTATAGACATACCTACAGGGTTAGACCCGGACACTGGAATACCCGCTGAAGGGGCTGCGAGGGCTGACGTGACAGTTACAATGCACAGGCCTAAGAGGGGGTTATTATTAAACCAAGGCCCCATATACTCTGGGAGGGTTTTAGTCGCAGACATAGGGATACTTTTAGAGGCTGAAGAATACGCCGGCCCCGGGGATGTGAGTTCAAGGATACCTGTAAGACCTCCACTAGCATATAAAGGTGTGGGCGGGAGAGTTATGGTAATCGGGGGCTCCCAGTACTATGTGGGGGCCCCCATAATAGCTGCTAAGGCAGCTTCAGCCTCTGGGGCTGACCTCGTATATCTCGCTTCACCCCACCACATAGCTTTCCCCGCCTCTGTGGAGAATCCTTACATAATACCTGTGATTAGGGGGAGTCCTGGGGAGTTTGAATCTACGCTCGCATCTTTCGCTAATAGAGTCCACGCTATTATTTTCGGGCCTGGTTTAGGCGTTACAGAGGAGGCGAGGGTCTTGCTCGAGATGCTCCTAGAACATGCTAAAGGAAAACATATAGTGATAGATGCTGATGGGCTTAAAATGCTCAGGGATCTAAACATTAAGCTATGGAGGGAGGTAGTCCTAACGCCGCACCGAGGGGAGGCGGGAATGCTATTAGGTGAAACTTTAGACCCTCTTAAAGTAGACCCTTTAAGCCTTGCCAGGAGGGTGTCAGAGAAATATGGTTCAACTGTGATAGTTAAAGCGCCCATAGATGCTATATGCGAGCCTGGAGGAGTGTGCAGGCTTAACAAGACAGGCCACCCAGCTATGGCTGTGGGGGGTACTGGGGACGCTCTAACAGGCATAATAGCTTCTTTCATAGCCAGGAGGGCTGCACTAGGGTATCCCGTTGATACTTTAAACACTGTAGCGGCGGCAGCCTACGTTTGCGGGAGATCCGGGGAGCTCGCTGTCGAGGAGAAGGGGGAAACTATAACTCCCATAGATGTTGTAGACAAAATACCAGTAGCTATAAAGGAGGCTAGAACATTAGCGTACTTTGGAGGTTAAACTGTGAAGGGTCAAGCGATAAGGGAGAGGTATGAGAAGACCTGTGAAAGCTACGACGAGCTTTATAGGGGCGAGCAGTACGAGAAATATTTTATAGCTTTGAAAGTGGTGAAGCCTAGGGGTATAGTGCTTGATGCGGGGTGCGGGACAGCCCTCCTAGCAGAGTTCCTCAAGGCTTGGGAGTTACTGGACAGCTTAGATCTCTATGTGTGTCTAGATTATAGCGGTTGCATGCTCGGAATAGCTGAATGGAAGCTTAGAAATATTTGTGGGGGTAACTGCACAGCCGTACTTGGAGATGTGGAAAACCTACCCTTTAGAAGGGGGGTTTTCGATGTGACCTACGCGTTCACAGTAATAGACCTCCTCGACAACCCTTTAAGAGGGTTGAGGGAGATGGTGAGAGTGACGAGGGGCGAGGTTGTAGTGAGCACTCTTAAAAGACTCCCATATAAGGATATGTTGTTAAACATGGGGTTTAAAGTTATAGGGGAGTCGAGTAAGGACTTAATATTCAAGGTCAAGTGAAAGGCTCCTGTATGGTTTTAGCCTTTTAAGGGTTCTACGGAGAAAGCTTTTACAGAACGGAGAACGGGTTGGAGCATTTATGACTAGCAACGTCAGCGACGAGGATGTTTACAGGCTCCTGAGACCCTATGTAGCTAGCTGGTTTAAGGCTAAATACGGGGGGTTCACCGAGCCTCAAAAAATGGCTATACCTCTAGTAAAGGCGGGGAGGAACGTTCTAATATCATCGCCTACAGGGACCGGGAAAACTCTCGCCGCTTTCCTGGGGATTCTCGACGAGCTTTTCAAGATAGGGGAGGAGTCCGGGGGTCTCCAAGACCATGTTTACGCTGTGTATGTAAGCCCTTTAAGGGCCCTTAACAATGATATGAGGAGGAACCTCCTAGAGCCTTTAAACGAGATTAGGGAGTTAGCTTCTAGAGAAGGGTATTCTATCCCAGATGTGAGGGTTGCCGTGAGGACTAGCGACACGAGCAGCTATGAGAAGCAGAAAATGCTTCGAAACCCCCCTCACATCCTCATAACTACGCCTGAAAGCTTCGCCATAGGCCTTGTGGCTCCAAGGTTTAGGGAGAAGCTCTCGAGGGTTAAGTGGGTTATAGTTGATGAGATCCATGATTTAGCTTCAAGTAAGAGGGGGGCGCATCTCATGCTGAGCATTGAGAGGCTTGAGCACCTCGTTGAATCTCTTGGAGGCCCCCCCATGCAGAGGATAGGCCTCTCAGCCACTATAGCCCCCCTGGAGGTTGTAGCAGAATTCTTGGGCGGCTATGATAAGGAGGGGAGGCCTAGGAAGGTTGAAATCGTTGATGCTAGGTTCTCTAAACCTATAGATATAAGGGTTATAGTGCCTGACATTGACATTATCAGGGATCCCCCGGACCAGGTTAACGAGGCTATATATAGGAAGCTGGCGGAGCTCATTAGAGAACATAGGACTACGCTCGTCTTCACAAACACTAGGAGTGCCACTGAGAGGGTTGTCTATAAGCTGAAAAAGATCACGTCTAAGGAAGCTATGGTCGACATGGATTCTATTGAAGCCCACCACTCCAGCATATCAAGGGATCTCAGGCTTAACGTTGAGGAGAGGCTTAAGATGGGCGATTTGAAAGTCGTAGTTTCAAGCACAAGCTTGGAGCTCGGCATAGATATAGGCTACATAGACCTCGTAGCCCTCCTAGGGAGCCCTAAAAGCACTACGAGGCTTTTACAGAGGGTTGGCAGGGCGGGACATCATATAAGCCAGGTTAGTAAAGGCAGGGTAATAGTTGTAGATAGGGATGACCTTGTAGAGTGTTCTGTTCTAGCTAAGAACGCTATGGACAGGTTTATAGACTCTGTGAGGATCCCTGAGAAGCCCCTAGACGTGCTCGCCCAGCATATAGTCGGCATTTCCATAGAGAAGAAGTGGGGCGTAGAAGAAGCTTACAAGCTAGTAAAGAGGGCATACAATTATAGAAACCTTACAATGGAGGAGTTTATGAACGTCCTGAGATATCTCGCTGGAAAACATGAACTTGAAGGTGAGGGAGTGTATTCAAAGATATGGCTTGATGAAGAAGAAGGCGCTTTTGGAAGGAAGAAAAAAGCCAGGATGATATACCAGATGAACTCAGGGGTCATACCGGACGAGTCTAAAATGCTCGTAATAACTACACAAGGCAAATACGTAGGCAACCTCGAGGAGGAGTTCGTGGAGATACTAGAACATGGAGACATATTCGTTCTAGGGGGGAGGACTTTCAAATTCCTCAGGAGTGAGGGTTTAAGGGTTTACGTGGAGCCTGCTGACGGAGCTAGGCCAACAGTGCCTAGCTGGTTTAGCGAAATGCTCCCCTTAAGCTTTGACAGCGCCCTTAAAGTGGGAAGATTTAGGAGGATCTTAGCTGACATGGTTAAGAGAGGGAAGATAGGGGAGGCTCGTAAAATGCTGTTAGAAGATTACAAGCTCCAGGATAGGGCTGCCGACGCCATAATAGATTATGTGAGGGAGCAGTTGCTATATGGGGGCGAGGTCCCGGGAGACGACCTTATACTCGTAGAGTACTTCTACGATGACATGTGGTACATAGTCTTCCACACCCTCTACGGTAGGAGAGTAAACGACGCCATATCAAGGGCTTACGCTGCAAAACTATCGGACGAGATCATGGAGCCGGTTAAAGTCTCAGTAACGGATAACGGGTTTACCCTATCATATGACTCCAGAAAGGCGCCAAGCCAGGACCTTATAACTCGCGTTGTAGAAGCTGTGAGTCCCGAAAACCTCAGGAGCATCCTGGAGAAAACTATAAGCAACACGGAGCTTATGAAGAGAAGGTTCAGGCATGTTGCTGAGAGAAGCTTCATGATACTCAAGAGATATGGGGGCTATGAGAAGAGCCCTGAAAGACTCCAGCTCAACGCTCAACACTTGCTGAGAATACTCCTGGACGAGTACCCTAACATACCGCCTATAAGGGAAACATACAGGGAGATCCTAGAAGACTATATGGATATAAAAAACGCTGTTAAAGTACTGGAGTGGGTTAGAAACGGAAAGGTTAAAATAAAAATAGTGGGACCTTTAGAATACCCTTCACCCATGGCCCACAGCATAGTGGTTAAGAGCTTCAGCGATGTAGTGTTAATGGAGGATAGGAGAAAAATCCTCAAAATGCTCTATGAAAAGATTCAATCAATTATAGCTGGTAAAACTTAAACTAGTTAAATAGCTAGAATATACCTTAATATGTCTGTCCTAGTTATTATCCCCACAGGCCTCCTAGCACTATTAATGATTATTAGCCTGCCAACTCCGTAGAAGTCCATTATTTTCATAGCCTCCACGAGGCTCTCCCTATCGCTTATAGTGAAGACAGTCCTCCTCATGTATTTAGATACTGGAGCATCAAGGTCTTCCCCGTTAGCCACAATCATCGCTATGTCTGTTGTCGTTATGAAGCCTATAATGTTATTCTCTTCGTCAACTATGGGGGCCCCCCTAATGCCATTAGTATAAAGTATTCTTGAAGCTTCTCTCACACTACTACTACCTCTGATTGTTATAAGCTTCTTCGACCCAACATTACCCACGTACTCCCCCGGGATCACGGACATCTTTTGGATTTCTATTAGGAGCTCGTTAGCGTTTAGATCCCTCTTTCTTATAATACCGTCCACTACGAGCCTTTTCTTTGGCAGACTCTCTATCCTAGCCCTTAACCCCTCATCTATCAACGTGAGGTCTCCCACGACTTTGACTAGAGCTTTAGCGGGCTCGTTCGAGAATAAGCCCATTATCTCCATGGAGACAGCTGACATCCTAATATCTTCACCGTCCCTAAACACTATTACGACACCGTAACCCGGCTCTAGTATCTGTGGAGCTACCCCTCTGAGGACCTCGTAAGCTTTAAGGGTTGGAATGTAGCCCCCGGCAGGCCCCGTTCTACTCTCCACGTAGCCCATGCTTTTAAGCCACATTATAACGTTTCTTATTGTACCCTCATCTTTGTTAAGGAGTTTAGCTACTTCTTTGCTTTTAACCATTCTCCTATTCTGCTCGTATAGTTTAACTAGGGTTTCTAGTACTTCTCTTTGCACGGACCTTATATGTCTATACATGTGTGTCACCCTAAATTTCCTACTATTAGTTTAAACAGTTAGAGTAAATATATTACACGTTAATTGAAAAACTTACTTAATTTTTACTAATTTCCTTTATTTTTTTAGAAAAATTAAGAACGCTTCTTCTCTTTCTCATGTCTACGCTCTTTTCCTGTAACTGAGAGTATGTTAGTTAGCACTTTGTCTGGAACGTTAAATACTTCCATAGCTATTTTCCTTATATATGAATCATCCGGTAGTCTCTTCTTGTCAAGACCTATCTCTAGGGCTAGAGCGTGTTTTAAGGCTTCTTTGCTAATCCTATCTCTTATTTCACCTTTGCTTATAGACTCTGCAACTTTAAACGCTATGTAGAATTTCGCGTAGCTCTTTATAGTTCTAGCTTTATTGGGATATATGTTTAGCATAGCTTTCAAGAGCTTAGCCATATCCTCGCTACTGCTAAACCCGAAGAAAACTTCTGTAAGCTTAAGCCTTAGGATCCTAGCTAGGGTATTATCGTCTATGTTGCCTATGATGGCCTTCACCTTCTCCCTAGCCCTCTCCGGAAGCTCTGATAAAGCCACGTTTATGACGCTCTCATACTTAACCTCGTCATTGAAAATAGTGTCGAAAAGCTCTGGAAACTGGTCTTCAAGCCCCATACCATGCTTCCCCACAACATAGAGGCTCGCCAGCTCTTTATCGTAGAGGTCTGCAGGGTCAGACGCCCCCTTAATAGGTATTATAGACTCTCTAGTGTAAACGCTTTCGAGGATCTTAACCACATCTCCCCTAATAATGTTACCTCCAGACTCCTCCCAAGCCTCTATAACTTTGTTCCATGCGTCCATTAAGACGTTAAGCCTCCTCTTAACGTCAACCCTGCCTTTAACCATGACCTCAAAACCACCCCATAATAACTGCGGCTCTACATACCTCCCTCGGCACTCTCTCGTTAGACCGTGTTAAAACTTGTATACAAATGGAAATAAGCTTTAACGGCTAGCTAGAAGCTTAGGAGTCGAACAATGGGCTGGCCTCCATTAGTTGACACTGTGGAAATAATTGACTTGGAAAACTGTCAGGATGTGGAGGCGTGTATCAGGGCTTGCTATGGGAGTAGAGTTTTGAAAGTTAAAGCTTCAAAACTCAAGAATATGGGCGGGCTACCCAGCGATTGTACTCTCATAGTGGAGCCCTAACACTATTAAACCCTCGAGGGCCCCATAGAGTCCTGGAGGAGGGTGTGTTGGCTAGGGCAGTATTCAGGGTGCTCCTAGACCCTTATATATACAAGGCATGGATGTTCTTAACAGGGTTGTTCGGCGTTATTTTAATGATAGCCTCGTCAGCCTACCCGCTATATAGTGGTTTAGTGGAGAGTCTAATGAGGGAGCTTATGGGGAAAATGCCTTCTGGAGACTTAAACCCTCTATTGCTATTCCCTTTTATAGTCGTAAATAACTCTATAGTTATAATTGTGACACTGCTATTCTCCTTCACTATCATAGTGCCTTTTCTCGTGATAGCTGTTAACGGGGTTGTTGTCGGCTTTCTCTCGGCGTACGTTGCGAACATGGGGTATAAGTATTTGACTATATTCGCATATATTGCTCCCCACGGGGTTATAGAAGTGCCGGCTGTAGCTCTTGCGGCTTCCTCCTTCATAGTGGTCTTCACTAGGGGTCTGGGGAAGTTGCCGGAGAACGCTGTTAGCATCTTCATAATAGCTCTTATAATGATACTTGTTGCTGCACTTGTAGAGTCCACTGTTACGCTAGCCCTAGCTTTCATATTAGATTTAGCTCTAAAAGTTTTAGGGTGAGGCTTGTATTTGAAGCTGGCTCTAGCCTTGCTACTCGCGTTAAGCCTCATAATACAAGTAGGTACTGCTAGTTACGAGCTCAAGGAAGGCTCTAGGATCTATGTGGTGGAGCCCGGCTACTATAAAGTTAAGCTCTCCGGCTCCACTATAGCGGCTCTATGGCTCTCGGGGGGCGATTATGGGGTTAAAACTTTCGAGGAAGATTTGCCCAACAGTTATAGGGGGGTTGGCGTTCTACTCTCCACTGGAGAGTATAAGGTTGAAAGTCGGGGTTTCGAGCTTAAAGTTCCATATAGGGAGGGCTATTACGCTTTAAAACTTAAAATACGCATTCCAAGCTGCAATATAACCCTAAAATACTGGCCCTACGAGACGCCTACGGACCCCTCACTCAACTATATTTTGGAGCGTATTGTGGAGAAAGAGCGTTCAGCCGACGGCTCATGCCTTGTTAGCGTTGACACTACTAGAACTCTTCCCCCCTATTTCCTGGTCACGCTAAACTCCTGGGCTTCGATTACTCTAACAAGTCCCGGTTTCGAGCTCGCCCTAGTTTATGGGGTTGTTAGGAGCCCCCAGGCGGAGGGCAGTGCTGATGTTAAGCCTTCCGGAGTTCCCGGAATGCCTGTAGCCCCCACTCTTATAGCTGGCTCTGAGCTTCATCCTCGAAGTGGGAGTGTTCTAGGGGGTTTTAATTACTTTAAAATAATAGGTTTACTCTTGATACTATTTGTGGTTGCGGTGTCAGAGTATGGTTTACGGAGGCTTAAGGTTGGCCCTTGAGGCTTTAGCCTCAGGGTCTCCAATAATGCTCTACGATGACGATAATAGGGAGGGGGAGGTTGACCTAGTGTATCCTGCCTGGGTTGCGGATGCCGAGGTTATATATGATCTCAGGGTTTCAGCTGGCGGGCTGATATGCTACGCTACTGACCGTAGAATTGTAGAGTTTCTGGGGCTGCCTTGGGGTGACGAGCTTCTAGCAGGTTATGGGAAACTGGGTCTCCTAGCTTCTAAGAGGCTTAAATATGGGGATAAACCTGCTTTCACTATCTGGATCAACCATGTTAACGTGAAGACAGGTATTAGCGATGAGGATAGGAGTTTAACTGTTAAAAGCCTAGATGACGTTGTGAGACTCTACTATGATGGTAGGCATGCTGAGGCCCTAGAGAAGTTCTATAGCGAGTTCCAAGCTCCAGGACATGTCCCCATACTAGCTGCGAGGAGTTTGAGGGAGAGGAGGGGGCATACGGAGCTTACAATAGCCCTGTTAAAGGCTGCAGGCTTAAGGCCTAGCGCGGTCTTCGCGGAGGTGCTTTCCAAGGGTAGGTCTGCTACTTTAGAGGAGGCTAGGAGCCTAGCTGCTAGGAGGAAGATGCCACTAGTAGTAGGAAGGGATATCCTAGAGTGGTGTTCTAAAGTTGAAGTGTGTTGGGATAGTTGATACGACTTTCGCCAGGGTTGACATGGCTAAGTATGCTTTAGAGGTTATAGAGAAGGAGTTGCCAGGCTATAGAGTGTTAAGGCACACAGTGCCGGGGATAAAAGATCTACCTGGAGCGGCTAGGAGAATCATAGATATGGGGTGTGACTCTATAATAACTTTCGGCTGGGTTGGGGCTAAGCCTGTAGATAAGTATAGCTACATAGCCTCGAGCATGGGACTAATAATGCTCGGAGTTCTAACTGGGAAGCTTATAATAGATGTGACGGTTCACGAAGATGAGGCTGAGACGCCCGAAGAACTCAAGAGAATAGCGGTACACAGAGCTAGGGCTCACGCCAAGAACCTAGTAGACATTATTAAAGGGGGCCTCCAGGCTTTAACGCCAAAAGCCGGCATGGGCGTCAGACAAGGCTACCCGGACGTTGGCCCCATACCTTAAATCACTGTGAAACCTGCGAGACCCAAACACCATTATCCTCGTCATAGACTATGAGCCCGGCTTTAGCTAACTTCCTGAAAAGCCTCCCCGCAGCATCTCCCAGGGAAAGCTCCATTATAGAGGCCGCCTCTTCCATGTCGGAAACGCTCACCTTATCTAACTCCTCCTTGAACGACAGCCAGAAGTCGCTGTCAACAGCTATCTTCTCTCCCCCTGCTTCTAAAACTACTGCCCCCTCTTTTTTCAGCTTGTCGAAGAACTTGTCGGGGGACTTCATCCACCGGACATCATCTTGGAAGACTGCCCCTTGACTTTTCAGCCTCTCTATGGCTGAGAAGGGTTTTCTAGGCTCTCCTGGAGGTAGGGGGGTTGGCGGTTTGGGCTTAGCTTTCTCAGCCTCTAAGCTTTCCACGGCTTCTTTAAGCTCTGATATTTTCCTCGAGATCTCATCTATTTTTCCAGTGTAGGGGTTTAGGAGGTCTGTCACAAGCCTTTCAACTCTCTTACCTATAGACTCGCTAAGTTCTCTAACTTGAATGCTCTCCCCCTTAACTAGTCCCCCTTCTTCTATGATAATTTTAATGACAAATTTCAGGTATTCGGGGACTAAGCTGTAACCTTCTCTCTTGCTGATGGCCTTGAGAATTTCATAGTCTTCCTTTGAAAGCTCTACTTTCACTACTACCTTATCTTCAGAGCCCACCCTATTACACCAATTTAATAAATATGGAATCCCGAGTTTATTAGGGTGATGCTCAGACGTTTATGTAGGCCGCTACTCTCGTATCTCTATTAGATCTTATATCGTGAAGGGCTTTAGCTGCTAGTTTTAAAGCCTCTCGGGCACTTCTAGCAGCCCCCACGCCAGCCTTAAGGTTCTCCACACTTACAAGGCTCTCCAGTAAGGGTATATAATTTACAGTAGGCAGAATAACTAGCATGTTATCGCCTCCTAGATATTGAATTATCCCACCACCTCTCTCGAGCACAGTAGAGAGCTTACTAACCATGTTTATAGTGGAATGGTATGTTCTAATAACCCCTACTTCTCTAGTTATCCTAGTTATGTTGTTAATGTCTAAGTGAGCCATCACAACAAGCTCCACGCCCCTACAAGACTCGTACGTAAACCCTCCGGGCTCTGTGTTACTCAAAAGCTTTAACGCCCTAACTTCAGCCTCCAAGGGCGACGCCCCGCAGGAACTTGCAAGCCTCACGCTAACTCTCGAGTGCTGACGGGCCACCTCCAAGAGTTCCGCGTGCACTTCAGGAGCTATATTTGAGGTTAACAATATCATATAGTCATATCTAAGAGGGAGGGCGAAGCCCCCCGCTTTCGCTGACACGCTTTGAAGCTCCTTGTAAAGCCGCGTCTGACTCTCTTGTATAAGCCATTCCCTATCGAACCCTAAACTCTCCGTCCACTCTCTGTAGCCTATCTGCTCTAGGACAGTTACCCTAGTAGTGTAGGTGGCTTCCAAAAGATACACCTTCACTCTATTACCAGGGTTCTCCCCTCATATCTAGTGGCTTCTAGAGCCTTCCTCCTTTTAACAAGTTTAACCGCCGCTTCAACAGCCCTCCTCGAGTATTCCTCAGCCCTTTCAAAAGCCTGTATTCTAGAAGCTCCAGGCCCTATAACTCCGAGGGTGACAGGCTTACCATACTGGACCCCAAGGTCTAGAAGCTTCCTAGCAGCCTGGTGGGCTACAATCTCATCGTGCTTAGTCTCTCCTTGAATAACAGCTCCCAGGACGACCACAGCGTCAACATAGTCAAGCTTTATAACCTCCATAACACCATAGGGGGAGTCGTAAACACCTGGAACTTTATAGACTATGGCCACTTCAGCGCCGAGGAACTTAACGTGGTTCAAAGCCTTATCCAGCATCACCTTAGTAACATCGAAATTGAACTCGGACACAACAATAGCCAGCCTAACAGTCTCATTCAAATTCCAAGACCCCCTACACAATGAAACTCTAACCCTTAAAAACTATATTCTTAAGACTTCCCTCAATAGTTAAAGGCGCGGGAAAAGAGAGTCCCAGGATCTCGGAGCGACATCTACAAAGTGACCTCTAATCTCTGGGAGGCGAGCATATACTTTTTAGATTTTAGGGTAAATTATTATGATAGTATGGGGGGTTAAAGTTGAGCCTCGAGTTGAGAGTTGCTCAGGCTTATAGTAGTGATGTAGGTAGGAAAATAGTGAGGATAAGCCCCTCCAACATGGGCAGAATCGGGGTTAATAGTGGCGACTTCGTTAAGGTGGAGGCTAACAGTAGAATTGTGGTTGCGAGAGTGTGGCCTTTGAGGGGGGATGATGTTGATAGTAACGTGGTAAGGATTGACGGCTATTTGAGGGAGGCTTTGGGGGTCAAGGTCGGGGATGTTGTTCGCATTAGTAAAGTGGATAGAATAGACATAGCTACTAAGGTAACCCTAGCGCCTGTAGATAGGCGTTTGAAAGTTACCAGAGACCTGGTTGAGTATATTAAAGAGGAGCTTATCAACAAGCCTATAAGTAGAGGGGAGCTCATAGTAATCCCCACTCTCTCAGACTACATTACGATGGTTATAGTGTCTACGCATCCTTCACCGCTAGTCTACGTGTCTAGGGATACGGAGGTTGTTATTAGCGAGTCCCCGGTCCCCCCTGAGAGGGTTGCGCCCAGAGGTGTTCCTAGAGTAACATGGGAGGATATTGGGGATCTAGATGAGGCTAAAGAGAGGATTAGGGAGATAGTTGAGCTTCCAATGAAGCACCCGGAGCTTTTCAAGCATCTAGGTATAGAGCCTCCTAAGGGCGTACTGTTATATGGGCCCCCCGGTACTGGTAAGACTCTACTAGCTAAGGCTTTGGCTAATGAGATAGGGGCTTACTTCATAACAATAAATGGTCCCGAGATAATGAGTAAGTTCTACGGTGAGAGCGAAGAGAGGCTGAGGCAGGTTTTCAAAGAGGCTGAGGAGAACGCTCCAGCCGTGATATTCATTGATGAGATAGACGCTATAGCCCCTAAAAGGGAGGAGGTTGTGGGGGAAGTTGAGAAGAGAGTTGTAGCCCAGCTCTTAACGCTTATGGACGGGCTTAAAGAGAGGGGTAGAGTTATAGTTATAGGTGCTACTAACAGGCCTGAAGCTTTAGACCCCGCCCTTAGGAGGCCTGGGAGGTTTGATAGGGAGATTGAGATTAGGCCTCCAGACGTTAAAGCTAGAGCTGAGATATTGAGAGTTCACACTAGGTATATGCCTTTAGCCGAGGATGTCAGCATTGAGAAGATAGCTGAGATAACCCACGGGTACACGGGGGCTGACATAGCAGCCCTCGCCAAGGAAGCCGCCATGGCCGCCCTGAGGAGGTTCATAAAATCTGGGAGCATCAACCTGGGAGAGGTTGAGGAAGTCCCTGTAGACATACTTAGAAACCTTAAAGTAACCATGAGCGACTTCATGGAGGCCATGAGGTTTGTGAGGCCCTCCCTCATGAGGGAAGTCTATGTTGAGGTCCCGGAAGTTCACTGGGATGATATTGGGGGGCTTGAAAACGTGAAACAAGAGCTTAGAGAAGCTGTAGAGTGGCCCCTAAAGTATCCTGAGGTTTTCGAGAAGATGGGTGTGAGGCAGCCGAAGGGGGTCTTACTATATGGGCCCCCGGGTACTGGTAAGACTCTACTAGCTAAAGCTGTAGCTACAGAAAGCGGGGCTAACTTCATAGCTGTCAGGGGCCCTGAGATATTGAGTAAGTGGGTTGGGGAGAGCGAGAAGGCTATAAGGAAGATATTTGAGAGGGCTAGACAGGTCGCGCCTGCAATAATATTCTTTGACGAGTTAGACTCAATAGCCCCTGCTAGGGGCTATAGATTCGACAGCTCAGGGGTTACCGATAGGATAGTTAACCAGATGCTTACAGAGATGGATGGGATAGTGCCCCTCAATAAAGTCGTGGTTATAGCGGCAACTAACAGGGCTGAACTCATAGACCCGGCGCTGTTAAGGCCTGGGAGGTTTGACAGGATAATATATGTGCCCCCGCCAGACTTGAAAGCCAGGAAGGAAATATTCAAGGTACACCTGAAAAAAGCGCCTCTAGCGGGCGATGTGAACATAGATAGGCTAGCGGAGCTAACAGAAGGCTACACCGGGGCAGACATAGAAGCTGTAGTAAGAGAAGCTGTAATGCTGAAACTCAGAGAGAAATTCGAGCCAGGCCCGGTGGAGATGAGGCATTTCCTAAAAGCCCTTGAAAAAATCAAGCCAAGCCTAACCAAGGAAACCGCAGAAAGATATGAGAAGGTCTATAAGGAGCTAGCTCTCGTAACGTGAGGGAAACCCTCCACTACTCCTATATTTCCCCATTTAAGGTGTTGAATGACATACCCGCCTCTCATTTTAGGTTACAATCTCACTTCTGCGATAGGGTGAGGGTTTTGAGGGAGCTTGAAGCTAAGTTTAAGATAGACTGCGGCTATCTGGGCGGGTTTAGCGATAGGTTGAAGGCTTCAGGCTTTAAGTTTATGGGTGAGCATGTGGAGGAGGACCTCTATTTTAGCCATCCATGCAGGGATTTCATGGCTAGCGATGAGGCTTTAAGGTTGAGGGTTTCAGGGGGTTCGTATATTCTGACTTATAAGGGGCCTAGGGTTGGGGGCACGTTTAAGGAGAGGGTTGAGGTTAATGTTTCCGTGGGCTCGGAGATTAGGGGTGTTCTTGAGGCTTTAGGTTTTACTCCCGCTCTTGTTGTTGTTAAGCGTAGAGCTTACTATGAGAGGGGCGATGTTATAGTTTCTCTTGATATTGTTGAAGGTCTAGGTTGTTTTGTTGAAATAGAGTCTAGGAGAAGCGAGGCTATAGCTAGTATTATGTCTGAGTTGGGGCTTGCTTGGGAGGATTATGTTGATAAAACCTATGTGGAGCTCCTTCTAGCCTTTGGTGACCCCGATAGGTCTCATCCTAGCTACTAGCCTCCCTATGCCTGCTGCATGTGCTACTTCAGCTACTTTGTCTACATCCTTATAGGCTTCCGGGGCTTCCTCTACTACCGTCTCTATGTTGCTCGCCCTAATGTATATGCCTTTCACCTCTAGCTCCGAAACTACTTCCCTATAAGACCTCTTCCTCTTAGCTGCAGCCCTGCTCATCCACCTCCCGGCCCCGTGGGGTGCAGTGTACCAGCTTTTGACCCCTTCAGGGATCCCTGCTAGTATGTAGCTCGCGGTTCCCATACTGCCAGGTATTAGCACTGGCTGGCCAACGCTCCTATACTCTGGAGGTATCTCCGCGTGCCCTGGCGGGAAGGCTCTCGTGGCCCCTTTCCTGTGTATTATGAGTTTTCTAGTCTTCCCGTCAACCTCATACTCTTCTATCTTAGCTATGTTATGGGCCACATCGTAGACTATTCTCATCCCCAGCTTGTCAGGGTCCGTGTGGAAGACTTTCTTGAAGCTCTCCCTAGTCCAGTGGGCTATCATCTGCCTGTTAGTCCACGCGAAGTTAGCTGAGGCAGCCATAGCTTTGAAATAGTTCTGGGCCTCCCTACTACTCCAGGGCACGCTGGCGAGCTCCCTGTCCGGGGGTATTGTGCCGTACTGTCTCATAGCCCTCTCCATAACCACTAGGTAGTCGCTGGCAACCTGATGGCCCAGCCCCCTGCTACCCGTGTGTATCATAACAACTATCTGGCCCTCAAACAACCCGTAAACCTTGGCAATACTCTCGTCGTAAACCCTATCGACAACTTGAACCTCTAGGAAGTGGTTCCCGCTCCCTAGAGTGCCCAGCTGCTCGTGACCCCTCTGCTTAGCAGTACTACTAACAGCGCTTGAATCTGCAAGGTTCCAGCTACCCTTCTCTTCCAAACGTTCAAGGTCGTCAGCCCACCCATAGCCCTTGCTTAAAGCCCATTGAACCCCCTCGTCGAGAACCCTGTTAAGCTCTTGAGTGCTCAGTTTAACCTTGCCAGTGCTCCCGACACCGCTAGGCACATTCCTATATATTTCGTCTACAAGCTCCTTAATCCTCGGCCTCACATCCTTCACAGTCAAATCTGTCCTGATAACTCTCACGCCACAGTTTATGTCATAACCTATTCCCCCAGGGCTTATTACTCCATCCTCATCTATAGCCATAGCAGCCACCCCACCCACCGGGAACCCGTAGCCTTGATGCCCGTCAGGCATTACCAGGCTATACTTTTGTATCCCCTTGAGGCAGGCTACGTTGACCGCCTGCATTAGTGTCAGGTCTTCCCTCATCTTATTTATTAGAAAGTCGTCAGCATATATTATCGCGGGCACTTTCATGCAAGCTTTAGCCTCTTTAGGTATTACCCATGTATACTCGTTAACCCTTCTTATTGGAAGACTCATCTAACCAGACACCCTTTTCTATAGGTGGGAGCTTGAGGGTTTTAAGCTCAACTTTAAACATGAACCTTTGGAGGTTAGAATGGAGAGTTATGGGGGGCCTCTCGCTAGGAGGTTAGAGGTTATAGGCTCTTGCCTTGAGGGTGAAGGGGTTGTTTCTAGGGAAGTATTCTTGAGGCTCATCGATAAGACTCCTAGGGAAGAATATGGAGACTACGGCTTCCCCCTCATGAGGTTTGCCGGGGGTAGGGACTTAGGGGAGATACTTTCTAAGGTTAAGGGTTGTGTTGAAGCCTTGGAGATTAGCGGTGTTTCACTCTCTATTGATAGGGGGTTTCTAAACATTAGGTTTAACGAGTATGTGATCGGTAGAGAGGTTATCAGCCTTTACGAGAAAGGCTGGAGGGTTGACGTTAGTAAAGTTGGGGAGGCCGACGTTAAGAGCATAGTTGTCGAGCATACTAGCGCTAACCCCGTGCACCCCCTACATATAGGGCATGCTAGAAACGCTAGCTTGGGAGACACTCTAGCTAGGATGCTCAAAGCTAGGGGTCATAGGGTTGTGAGGAGATACTATATTAACGATGTGGGGAGGCAGACGGCTGTAGTAGTATATGGGTTTAAAATACTTAACGCTACCCCCAGGGATGTAGCTGCCATATTGAAGACTAAAGTGGACCATGCTATAGGCTGGGTTTACGCCTTAACCCACACTGCTATAGATGTTGTCCTAGCTAGGAAAAACATTGTAGAGGAGGATTTGAACCTCCTAGTTTCAACCCTAGCCAGGCTTAGGGAGAGGGGGGGCCGGGAGCTAGCTGACAAGATAATAGAGGCCGTGTCTAGCCTTGAAGACCCGGAGGTTGAAGTCTCTAAGATCATGCTAAGATACGAGAAAGGCCTCGAGCCTGAGAAGAGCCTTGTTAGATCCATAGCAGAGGCAGCCCTAGAAGGCTTTAAAGAGACTCTTGAAAAGCTTGGAGTAGAGTTCGACTATTGGGATTGGGAGAGCGACATAGTGTGGAGCGGCCTCCTAGCAGGGGTTCTCAACGAGCTTTCTAAGAGCGGCTTCACTAAAATACATAAAGGCGCTATAGCTCTGGACACCGCGGCGGTCGTAAGGAGTATAGTTGAGAGGGATAATGTTCTAAGAGAGAGTATAAAGCTCCCCAGGGGGTTTGAGGTGCCCCCAATGGTTCTCTCTAGGAGTGATGGCACAACACTCTACTGGACTAGAGACATAGCTTACAGCATATATAAGTTCCAACAATCTAAAGCCGACAAAGTCATAAATGTTGTAGCTGTAGAGCAGAAACTCCCACAACTCCAGATAAGACTAGCTCTAGCAGCAATAGGTAGGGTTAAGGAAGCAGCTAACATGATACACTACGAGTACGAGATGGTCAACCTCCCCGGGAGAGCTATGAGCGGGAGGAGAGGTGAATATGTAACCCTAGACGAGCTACTAGAAGAAGCGGAAGCTAGAGCCCTCCTCGAAGTTAAAACCAGAAACCCCAACCTAGACGAGGAAACAGTTAGAAACATAGCTAAGAAAGTAGCCGCGAGCGCCATAAGATTCAGCCTAGTGCAGCCTGGAGCCCTCAAACCATTAACTTTCGACACAGCTAAAGTCCTAAACTTCGAAGAAAACACAGGCCCCTACCTACAATACACATACGCTAGAGCATCAAACATACTGGAAAAACACGGGCCCATAAAATATGAACTCGCAAACCCCCAAACATACAGCGAACCCCTAAGAAGAAACATATTAATAACAACACTCGCATACCCAATGGTCTCAGCAAAAGCAGCAGACGAACTAAGACCCGAAGACCTCGCAGCATACCTACTAAAACTCGCAGACATATTCAACAAATGGTACCAGAAAGACAGTGTAATACATGAAAAAGACACGGAAGCCAGGGAAGCCAAAGCAGTCCTAGTAAAACTAGTAAAAGACACACTATCATCAGGGCTAACACTGCTAGGAGTCACACCCCTGGAAAGAATGTAAACAATGAAAACCCTAGATGTTAGTTCCGAGCTGCATAGTGTTTCTCAACAGACTATAGTTGACGATACTTCTAGGATGTTGTTTTTGCGTGTGGCGATTTGTAGGAGTCTTTGCACGGGCTTAGTATTTCATTTACTTCTATGATGCCTAAGTTTTCATCTGTGTAGCTTGGCTTGTAGTAGCCTCTTATTCCTATCGTTTTACCTATGATCCATTGGCCTGGGGGTTTTCCGTGTGCGGCTGTGAATAGCGTTATGTCTATTTTGAGGGTTACTTTTGAATTGTCCCTGCCTTCGAGGACTACTTTTACTGTATTGTCTTTGATTTCATAACTGTGTATTACTCCGATGACGTTGACTGTTCCTTCTCTAGATTTCTTCAAGTCTGAAACGTCCAGGTAGCCTGCTGAGGTTGAAGCTATGTATGCCGCTATGAAGACTACTATGAAGAGTAGTATTGCTAAGGCTATGACTCTAAGTTTCAATTTTACCACCCATTGTTATAGCGGCTATTGATAGTGTTAGGAGAGCAGCATATATGATAGTGTTAATGTATACTACTGGGTGGTTTACAACTTTAATGGTTGTAAACTCCCCGGTTAAAGTGTTGTATTTGAAGGCTACAATATTATCTTCAAGCGTCACCCTAGTAGAGCCTCTAAACTCTACTATTAAAGGCTCTATGGGGGGAGCCCCCCTATAGTATCCTTCTAGTATTTGCCCCCCAGTCTCTACTCTAACTAGGAGGGCTCCATTCTCGACTTTAGACCCTACAACTTTCCCCGTATATCCTGTTAGCCCTAGAGATTCTGAGAGCCCATAGAACGAGAATAGCGTTAACGGGGCTAAGACTATTATTAGAGGTGCAAACTTTAAAGCCCTCGAAGCCCCGGGAGCCTTAGAGTACATGTAAGCGGCCACTATTAAAGTTAAAGCTATAAGAGACACTATAGCTAGCCTTGAGAGGAAAAGCCACGGGCCCCCTGCAGCGAACTCCCTAGTCTCAGCTGGAGTGGGGTGAAGGCTCTCCGCTATCCTCGGCAATATAAAACTTAAAGGTACAGTAGCATAGGCTGCAAAAGCGTAAGCCATAGATATCACAGGCCCCCTGTCAGGGTCGCGGACACTATTCTTAACAGCGAAGTATAAAGCGTAAGCTAAGACTAGGAAGAAAACACTAACCTGCCTAGGATCCCATGTCCAGAAAGAGCCCCAAGACTCTGAAGCCCACACACTCCCAGTCAGGAAAGCGGCTAGAGCTAGGGGAACCCCGGCTTTAATAGTAGAATCCGCTAGGGAGTAGAAGGGTTTCTTCCTAGAAGCTAGGTAAGCTAAGGCTGCTAATGCTGCAGCTGTCAACACTATGTAGGACGCTATTGACACTGGCACGTGGACGTACAAGCTCCTATAAGCTGTGGGAGCCCCCTTCTCCACCATGCTCGGAAACGAGCCTTCAATTAGAGAGTATATTATGGTGGCACTGTCTACGATTAGTAAACCTACTAATATGAGGGCGAAGAGCCTAGCCATAGTTATAATCCCCTTAACACTATAGAAACATAAGTGCATTTAAATACCAGCATATAGACTGGTATTTACATACCTATGACTAGTATTAAGGTAATAAGGTTGAAGCTATGAGCATAATGCGGGGGCTTCGAGAGTGAATGTGGGGGTCACCGCCAGGGATTTATGGAAAACTTACGGCTCCAACATAGTCCTAAAAGGAGTTAACTTCGAGGTCCACGGGCTGACTTTGATCCATGGGCCTAACGGGGCTGGGAAAACTACTTTGTTAAGGATAATTGCAGGCTTAGACCTTCCAAGTTCCGGTTCTATAAGTGTTTACGGGTTCAAGCCTGGAACTATTGAAGCTAGGAGAATTACAACTGTGATCCTTGAAAGGCCCCTGTTGTTCGAAGAGCTTACTGTAGGGGAGAATCTAGGGCTATTCTCTAAGATAACAGGTAATAGTTTGGAGGGCTTAGCGTTAGAAGCTTACGAGAAGCTTGGCATCCAAAAATTCCTTAAATATAAGGTTAGAGATCTCAGCCACGGGTGGAGGCGTAGGGTCGACGTTGTTAGAGCCCTCCTATCAAACCCTAAACTCTTATTACTCGATGAGGTCAACACGGGGTTCGATGTTGACAGCATCAAATCTTTAGGGGAGCTCCTAGCTAGTGCAGCTGAAAGAGGGTTGACAGTAATCGCCACAACCCCCAGCCTTTCAGGGTTAGAAAGTATAGCTAGTAAGGCGAGCTTCAAATGCTACGTTGAAGGGGGTATTTTAAAGTGCGATTAGCAACGGTTATCATAGCCCTACTACATAGGGAATTCCTATCGACAGTCAGGAGTCCTTGGGAGGTTTTAGCTCTCCTGGTCTTCGCATCTACAGCCTCGATCCCGACGGCTGTATCTAGTATAGAGGAGGGGGTGGCGACAATCCTAGTCCTATTGTTTATAACTCTTTTCACGTCGACACAGTCATATCTCAGGGATAAATGGAAAGGGGTCATAGAGATCTACTATATATACCCAATACCGCCGGCTGCGACATACGCCGTTAAACTAGCGTATACGACAACACTAATGACCATAGCTATAACAGCATATGCTCTAGCCCTAGCAGCACTTAAAAATGAGCCTAGAATCGTGGCGGAGACAGTTTCAATAGCCGCGCCCCCACTAATATATTTAGCTGCAGCCGCATCCCTAGCTTCAATGATAGCGGTTCATTTGAAAAGCGAGACACCACTATTGATAGCGGTAACAACTATACTTTCAACGCCGATACTAATAACAACAGCTACGGCGCAAAACAGTCTCCTCATAATACTCTCAGGAGTCTCATATGCGATAATAGCTTCGATAATAGCGGAGCTAATAGATTAAACGCTGAACCTAAACACTTCCAGGTTTAATGATCCTCTAAAGAGAGCTTCACGCCCCTGTACTCGCGTTATCTAAATCAGATATTAATACCATAATAGTTTCTCACATAATGTTTTAGTTTACTCCCCACCTGTATAACGCTCTTTAGGTCTAACACTACATAACTACTCATGGTTGAAGTGTCGGGAGTAAGATAGGGTATGCCTGGCGTTGCGGAGCTCCCCCTTCATTCGGGGAGCGTGCCTGCTTGGATGCTTAGGCTTATGGAGCGCATGTCTAAGTCCATATTAGAGGCTCTCGTAGAGCTTAAAGGCCAAGACTCTATAGTCTTAGGACTCTCAGATCCTTTCTGGTTCCAGGCTTTCAACAACGTCATAGGCATGGACTGGGATAGTAGTGGTAGCACCACGGTTTTACTAGGTGTTTTGAAGAGTGTCACCTGGAGTAATCCTGATCTCGGAGTGCTCGTCTTAGGGGGTAAGGGTTCGAGGATGCTCCAGGTCCCGGATGAGGCTCGTGAGGCTTCAAGACTACTAGGTGTTGATGGAGAGTACTTGGTTAAGTTTAGCAGGCTCGCTGCGAGGCTCGACTCTTCCCTCCTCCAGGATGGCTACACGCTCTACCATCACTCTATTGTGGTTTCAAGGTCCGGGCTTGCTGTTGTAGTACAGCAGGGTATGAATGTTGATGTTGGGCTCGCTAGGAGGTATCATGTGGATAAATTCGCTGTAGAAGAGCCTCATAGTGGGGTGGCCGGGGAGCCTGGGGAGGCTTTAAACGCTACAGCCTCGGAGAGCGGGGTTGCTAGGAGGGCTTACCTGGACATAGTATATGAGGGTCCCGAGAGAATTTTAAGGATGCTTGCTGAGGTGAACAGGATAGTCAAGGGGGCTACAACCCTAGACTCTACGTGGAGGAACGTGGGGGGGCTTAAGAGGCTCTTAGGAATTAAACCATACTATTACCCAGTAGAGCCCACACCTCAACTCTTAAAGGCGGTAGAGGAGCTATCAAAATACCAGCCTACAAGCGACATAGAACTAGCTCTAGCCCCGGGCCTAGGCCCTAAAACTGTGAGAGCTCTAGCCTTAATAGCAGACTTAATATATAATGCGCCTACAAGCGTGAGAGACCCAGTAACGCACCCCCTAAACCCCTACCTATACGCTTACGCAGTAGGGGGGAAAGACGGGAAGCCGTACCCCTATGATAGGAGTACAGTTGAGAAAACCATATTAACGTTAGAGGAAGCCTTAGACAAAGCTAGAATAGGGGATAAAGAGAGGCTTAAAGCCTTATTAAGGCTAAGAAAACTATTGCCGAAAGGCTAGCTAAGGTTAACATTCCATAATCACGTAGGTTAGCATTAATAGGAGTGAAGATTTAAAAGTGTTGGATTTCCCATATATCACTGGCCCGTGATGTTCCTGCCTGTCTGAGCTGTGATGTGCGAGTCCGCGGCTGAGGTTGCTAAGTTTTTTAAGGTCTAGACTGTGGCAAATGTATGGTGTTGGAACTGTGGGAGGCCATGAGGATGTTTGGAGGTTTTACTCTTCGAGGCCTTGGGTTAAAAACTATGATCCTGGCGTTCCTGTCGACATTGAAGTTCCGGAGGTTCCCCTCTATAAGATACTAGAGGATACTGCTAGAGAGTATCCTGACAGGGCGGCTCTTATTTTCCTGGGTAGAACGGTCACGTATAGGGAGTTCTACGAGTCTGCATTAAGGTTTGCAGGCTACCTTAAGGGTAAAGGTATTGGTAAGGGGGATATTATCGCTGTTCACTTGCCTAACACTCCCCAGTTCGCCATAGCCTTGTATGGGGCTCTTTTCGCCGGGGCTACTGTAACCCCTATCAACCCCCTTTATACGCCTAGGGAGATTAGGTTCCAGCTTGAAGATAGCGAGGCTAAGGTGTTAGTGACTCTCGACATGTTTAAGGATAGGGTTCTAGCGGCTTTACCGGAAACTGTTAGGGAGGTTGTCTGGACTGGGATCCAGGATTACCTACCTTTCCTTAAAGCTATAGGTTACAGGCTCAAGTTTAAGCCTCCGACACCGCCTGAAGGGGGTGTACACTCTAAGTTTGTTAAAGTCATTAAGGAGAGTGCGCCTTTAAAAGATGAGGATAAGGCTAAAGTTAACCCTAAGGAGGATGTTGCTGTCTTAATGTATACTGGGGGCACTACAGGGGTTCCTAAGGGTGTGATGCTAACGCATTACAACGTAATGGCTAACATGTACCAGATAGATGCCTGGTGGGCTAAGGGGCGTAAAGGGTTTAAATATGTGGGCCTCCTACCATGGTTCCACATATATGGGCAGACGGCTGTACTCCACTCAGCGGTATTTTCAGCCTCTACCATAATTGTTTACCCGAGGCCTGACATTGAAGCTGTAATGAAGGATATAGCTAAGTATAAGATTGATATATTCCACGCGGTGCCAACAGCATACATAGCTGTAATAAACCATCCTAAGGTCAGAGAGTTCAACCTTAGAAGCCTCCAGGCATGCATTAGCGGGGCCGCACCTCTACCCGTGGCTGTCTTAGAGTCTTTCGAGAAGCTAACGGGAGCAAAACTCAGGGAAGGTTATGGCTTGACAGAGACAAGCCCAGTAACACACGTTAACCCTATAGAGGGTAGATATAAACCTGGCAGCATAGGGCTCCCAGTCCCCAGCACTATAGCCGCTATAGCCGACCCGGAGAAACCTTTGCTACTACCCCCAGGCCAGGTGGGAGAAGTTGTCATCAGCGGCCCCCAGGTTATGAAAGCCTACTATAAGAGGCCTGAGGAGAACCTTCAAGCTTTCTTTGAAGCCCACGGCCTAAGATGGTTTAGGACCGGGGATATGGGCTATGTTGACGAGGAAGGCTACTTCTACATAGTTGATAGGAAGAAAGACCTCATAAAGTATAAGGGATACAGCGTGTTCCCAAGGGAGATCGAGGAAGTACTCTACAAGCACGAGTGTATTAAGGAGGCCGCAGTAGTAGGCAAGCCAGACCCCGAAGCTGGAGAAATACCTAAAGCTTTCATAGCGTTAAAAGAAGAGTGTAAGGGTAAAGTTAAAGCTGAAGACATAATAGAGTATGCTAGGAGTAACCTAGCACCATTTAAAGTCCCGAGGGAAATAGAGTTCAGAGACGAGCTTCCCAAGAGCGTTGTGGGCAAAGTGTTGAGGAGAGAGCTTAGAGAAGAAGAACTTAGGAAAGCCGGGCTTAAAACTTAAACGCCCCCCCATTTTTCTAGCTTTTTACACATATCATCATATTTCCTCCACGACTACTGGTATGCAATCTACATATTTCCTGGTGCCCCTATATACTTCCAAGTTTACGCAGCCCTCCTCAACGCTATCCTCTATAGCCTCTCTGAGTTCTCTGACGCTTTTTATCCTCGCTCCTCTAGCTTTAACTATTACATCCCCTTCTCTAAGCCCGTACCTGTGTGCTGGCGTTCCAGGCACTGCTTTAACTACTATTAAGCCTTCACTCACAGGGGCTCCAGTCATTGTGGCTATATCAGCGGTTAACGGGGCCACGTAAACACCTATCCAAGCTCTTATAGGTCTCCCATACTTTTTAATAATGAACATGAATCTCTTAACAGTATTTATAGGTATAGCGAAGCCTATACCTTGGGCTGTAGCTATTATAGCTGTAGTCACACCTACAGCTTCTCCATCCATGTTAACTATGGGGCCCCCACTATTACCGGGGTTGATGGCGGCATCCGTCTGTATAAGGTCTTCCAGTATAATGCCGCTCTCCTCGTCCACAAGTGTCCTCCCTACAGCGCTGACCACTCCAAGAGATATAGATGGGCCAGTAATACCTAGTGGAGACCCTACTACTAAGACCATCTCCCCAGGCTTCATAGTATCAGAGTCTCCCAGCTTGAGAGGCTTTACATCGGCGCGGCGTGACTCTAGGAGGGCTAGGTCTTTGTGGGGGTCTGACGCTATTATACGGCCCTCACTTTTAACGCCATCAGCATATACGAGGTCCACTTTGCTAGCTCCTCTAACAACATGGTAATTTGTGATTATCAAACCCTCACCCACCACAAACCCGGACCCCGCCCCCGCTATAGCTCTGAGGCCGAAGAAAGCGTCCAATGCTGGTTTCACAGTGTATATTGTCACCACGCTCTTCGAGACCTCACCCACTATATCCGCTAGAGCCTTGCTCAACTCTCTAATGTTAGATCTCCATATCAAAACAGTACACCTACCCAGATGCCTTATAGTTAGAGGGTAATATAGTTTTTTCTAGTTTTTCTATTTCTAAAAGGGTTTAAAGGCGTTAAAGCTTTATTCTCACGCTTCAACATAGTTTTTGGTGCTTACATTGGGGCATCCTTGGATTCCTAATAGTGTTGAGAGCGTTAGAAGGGAAATGTTGGAGATTATAGGGGTTGGCAGTGTTGACGATCTTTACTCGGACATACCAGAAAGTCTGAGGATAAAGCCTGAAGAGTGGGATAAGCTGCCTATAGGTTTTGGGAGGGTTTTAAGCGAAGTAGAAATAGCGAGGCATATGGAGGAGATATTTTCGAAGATAGAGAGTTATAGGGGCCCGGCCCCTTTCATGGGCGGCGGTGTGTGGCCTCACCACGTCCCTGAAGCTGTCAAATACGTGGTCTCTAGGGGGGAGTTTCTAACAGCTTACACTCCATACCAGGCTGAGATAAGCCAGGGGCTTATGCAGGCTCTCTTCGAGTATCAGAGCTTGATTGCGGAGCTTCTCGAGATGGAGGTTGTTAACGGTTCAATGTATGACTGGAGCAGCGCTCTGGGAGAAGCGTTACTAATGGCTATTAGGGTGAGTAGTAGGAGGAAATTCTTAGTCCCTGAAACTATGAACCCGAGGCATAGAAAGGTGGCGGAGACTTACATATGGCCCCATGATGGTAGGCTTGTAAGCGTTAAAGTAGATAGGAGGACTGGACTTTTAGATTTAAACGACCTTGAATCTAAGGTTGACAGTGAAACCGCAGCTGTCTACATTGAATACCCAGCATACACGGGGGTTTTAGAAGAGAATGCTTCCCTAATAGGTGATATAGCCCATAGGAGGGGGGCGCTCTACATTATGGGGGTGGAGCCTATAAGCATGGCCATACTGGAACCCCCGGGGAGGCTTGGAGCAGACATAGCTGTGGGTGAAGGGCAGCCCTTAGGGTTAGGCTTAAACTATGGAGGCCCATATCTAGGCATACTAGCGGTTAAATGGGATGGAGAGCTTGTTAGGCAGATGCCCGGGAGGATTATAGGCTTAACATCCACGGTTGACGGGAAAGACAAGGCTTTTGCAATGATACTCCAGACTAGGGAACAGCATATAAGGAGGGCTAGGGCGACAAGCAACATTACTACTAATGAAGCCTTAATGGCTGTGACTGCAGCGGTATACTTGAGCCTCCTAGGCCGTGACGGCCTGGTTGAGCTTGCAAAACACATATGGTATAAGTCCCACTATGCTGCTAAGAAGCTTTCGAGCATTGAGGGTATTAAAGCACCGCTATTAGAGGGGGAGTTCATTATGGATTTCACTGTGAGACTCCCACTTGAAACTGGAAAGTTTAGAAGCTTCTTGAAGTCTAGGAAGATTATGGCTGGAGTCCCCTTAGAGGGGCTGGCTTGGTTCACTTCAAGGGATTTACTACTTACAGTGACAGAAGTCCACACTAAGAATGACATAGACAGGCTTGTAGAAGTTGCAGAAGAGTGTATTAGAGGGGTGTGAGCTGTGCAGGGCTATAGGCAGGCAGTGTGGGAAGAACCCCTCATATTTGAGCTCGGGCTAAAGGGGAGGAGGGGCTTTAAGATCCCGGAACTTGAAAGGGAAATAGTTGACTCTATAGGCGAATTCAGGCTACCGGAGAGTGTCGCTAGGAGGGAGCCCCCAGAGCTCCCCTCTCTCAGTGAAGTTGAAGTTGTGAGACACTTCACCAGGCTGTCCCAAACGTCCTACGGGGTTGATCTAGGTCCTGTACCTCTAGGGAGTTGTACTATGAAATATAATCCTAAGATAGCTTTGAAATACGCTTTCAACGATAGACTATCCAGCCTTCACCCCCTTCAAGACGATGACACTGTTCAGGGTTTACTAGAACTCCTCTACAGGCTTGAGAGGTGGCTTGAAGCCGTAACTGGCATGGACTACTGTAGTATCCACCCTGCGGCTGGAGCTCAGGGGGAGCTTGCTGGAGGGCTCGTGATAAGGAAATATCATGAGCTTAGGGGAAACTTGGAGGTGAAGAAGGAGATAATAGTTCCAGACTCCGCCCACGGGACAAACCCTGCGACGGGGACTATGGCCGGCTTCAAAGTAGTCGAGGTGCCCACGGGGGAGGATGGGAACATCGACATTGAAGCTTTAAGGTCCACAGTGGGGGAGGGGACTGCAGGGTTTATGATAACGAATCCGAGTACTCTAGGCTTATTTGAGGAGAGGATACTAGACATTATCGAGATCATACATAGTGTTGACGGCCTAGTATATTATGACGGGGCTAACCTTAACGGGATTATGGGGCGCGCGAGGCCTGGAGATGCTGGGGTCGATATTCTCCACTTAAACCTACACAAGACTTTCTCCGCCCCTCATGGTGGGGGAGGGCCGGGAGCGGGCCCAATATGTGTTAAAGATAGGATTGTCGCAGGCTCTGTTAAGCTCAGAGACTTAGTGCCAGGGTTTAAGATAGTATATGAGGAGTCGACGGGGAAATATATGTTAGAAGGTCCCGGGCAATATAGTGTAGGGCTTCTAAGAGCGTGGATAGGTAATGTTAGCCAGCTAGTTTGGGCTTACGTGTATATAGCGATGATGGGTGCTGAAGGTTTAAGAGAAGCTGGTGAGATATCAGTCATCAACACGAACTATTTCCTGGCTAAGATTAAAAGAGAAACTAAAATGTATACAGTTCCCTACGGGAGGGACAGGCATAGGAAACATGAGAGTGTAATAAGCGCTGAGAAGCTGAGAGATGAGACCGGGGTTACAGCCGAAGATGTAGCTAAAGGCCTCCTAGACTCGGGCTTTTACGCTCCAACAGTATACTTTCCGCTCATAGTTGAGGAAGCTCTAATGGTAGAGTTCACGGAAAGCGAGACTAGGGAGAACATAGATGCTTACGTGAATAGATTGAAGGTTATTGAGGAGATAGCCTTGAAAGACCCTGGAGAGCCTAAAAAATGGCCCCTTAACACTAGCGTGAGCCGCATAGACTATGTTAAAGCTAACCACCCTAAAACAGTGACGCCAACATGGAGAGTTAAAGTATTAAGAGACAAGGGGCTACTAGGCCCTCTTAAATGAGCTGGCCTGCCCCCTTCTATCGACACCAACCTTTATAACTGCCGGGGCCCCCTTTAAGGCGGCTGGGAAGGTGTTTAATGTTTGACTTTAATACTTGAAGTTAAAGGGGTCTCAAAGAGGTTTGGAAGTTTCAAGGCTCTAGATAATGTTATCTTTCATGTAGCTAGAGGCGATATCGTGGGCCTCCTAGGCCCCAACGGGGCCGGTAAGTCTACTTTGATAAAAATATCGCTAGGCCTAATGCGCAGGGACTCCGGGATAGTACTGCTCAGGGGCTTGGATCCTTTCTTCGACTCGGACGCTAGGAAGAGTGTGGGGGTTGTTTTCGAGAGGCCCATGCTGCCAGAGTCTCTCGCTATTAAAGACTTTTTAAGTCACGCTGCTAGGATTTACGGTTCCAGCGATAGTGATGTGAGGAGTGTTCTCAAACAGTTGGGTCTTGAAGATCACGCTTGGAAGACTTTCGGGGAGCTTAGCGCCGGGTTAAAACAGAGGGCTGCTATAGCTCATGCGCTCCTTTCAAATCCCGAGTTTATTATAGCAGACGAGCCTACAAGCAACCTAGACCCTGTGGAGAGGTTGAAGCTTTTAAGGCTAATGGAGGAGCTTAACAGGGATCGTAGTATAACGTTCCTTGTGTCAAGCCATGTGATATATGAGGTTTCAAGAATCTCTAGTATACTAGTGGTTCTCAATAGGGGGAGGGTTATAGCTAGAGGTAGCCCCCAAGACTTAGTGATGAAGGCTCCTATAGCTCGAGTGAGGTCTCAGAGCCCGGAGGGTTTAGCTTCTATTCTTAGGGAGGAGGGTTACGATGTTAGTGTTGAAGGCCTCAATGTTATGATTAGGCTTAAGAGCTATAGCGATAATGTCGCCCTCCTTGAAACCCTGTCTAGAGCCTCTAGAGTTGGTGTGGCTATACTTAGTGTTGACATAGTTGGGGCTGGCTTAGAAGAGCTCCTTAGGGGTGAAGCGGCTTGACAAGGCTCCAGCACATAATGTATATAGATTTGAGCGATGTGTTAAGACCTCCAGGTATAGACTTTCTACTAGTTTTAGTTGCTGCTTTAGGTGCAATCCTAGTCTCTATACAGCCAGTTACAGACCCCTTAATGGCCTCTATGACGGCCCTAGAGCCTACTCTAATAGCCCTAGCTATATTCCTAGCTTTGAGGGGAGCAGCGGGGGTTACATGGCTTGTTCAAAGCGGGGTTATGCATGTTTACCTTTCATATCCAGTGTCTAGAGCCTCTATAGCTTTAATCTTAATAGTTAGTAGGGTCATTATACCCAGCCTTCTAATCATGGGTATACCCTTAGTTGTTGTCATGATACTTCTAAGTCCCGTGTTTATAGGCGGGTTAGAGAAGGTTGCGGTAACATACTTATCATATATTTACCAGGCCGCTCTCTACGGTTCACTATTCCTCCTCATAGCGTTAAGGGTTAAAAGCCAGGCTACCAGCGGCCTTCTGAGTGTAGCCGTCTACTTCACATACACAGCCCTACATGTAATACTCTGGTCTATTGGGAGGTCTATAGGTAACGAGTTCTTGGAGAAGATGGGGTACGCTATGTACTTTCCAAACATAATATACCTAGTTTACACAGGCTCAGACTACGATCTCAAACAACTATTCCTAGTCCCCCTTCTCGCCACTTTTACAATAATAGCCGTCATATACTATATGGTTAGGAGGTTTGAAACACTATGAGCAAGGTTTTAAGGCGTTCAAGCCTAGCGACAAGGCTCATGATCATAGTAGCTATAGCTTTACTCGTTTCAAGCCTAGTAGCGGAACTTTACGGGGCCAAGATGGAGAGCAGCTTCAGGGACACATTAGTAGTACAGGGTCCCGGGTCTGCGGCCTTCGTAGCTGTAGCCGCCATAACCAGCTCTGGGAGAGTAGTGGTGGGCGTTGAGGGGGCTTCAAGCGCCTATTATGTAGTCATAGAGGGTGGGGATCCCACAGTGTTAATCCAACAGTTTAGAGCTCTCAAGTTAAACGTTACATCAGTTAGGCCGAGGATAGATTTGAGGGCCGGGGTCGCATATGCTTCAGCTTCTATAGGGGCCGGGCCTCAAATATTGCAGGTTCTACCTTTCCTGGGTAGAGTGTTACCGGTTGAGAGTGTTGGTGATTCTGGAAGTTTAGTGAGTGTAGAGTTGAAAACCGGGCACATGATAGGTATAGTGGCGACGTCTGACCCCTCTGGGATAGTATCGTTTAACGTCAAATACTATGTTGAAGGCTATAGGAGGCTCACAGCCTACGAGACCCTCGCTGTTTCCCTTTCGCTATTAGTAGCTTCGGTTCTACTGGAAACTGTTAGGAGATTTCGGATCACATAGACTAGTAGGGGGGACCCGACGAGAGCTACAGTCAGGGTAATAGTGAGCCTACTATGTAGGGGTTTCAATTCTTTGAATTCCACGTCGGAACTCGTAATATTCATCGGGCCATCTTCAACGCTAACATAGCCTGTTTCGATTCTTAACTCAACCTTATCAGGCCACAGTTTTATCTTGCTGATGCGGGGTTTAAGCTCGAAATCCCTCTTGACCTCAAACGCGGCGAGCGTCTCGTTAAACCCTATTATAGCCGGCCTAGTGGAGCCTATAGATAGTGCTATTGGGCCTATACCCGTCATCTCCCCCGATATCCAGGGGAGTTCTACTGACCCTGCACTATGGTATATGAAGCCTTTCAAATAGGTCACTTGAGCTTCCGATACGTATATCCAGTTAACCATCTCAATTACCACTGGGAAATAACCTTGAGGTATGAGAGTGAGGAGGCACCTTAGATCTTTGCAGGCTAGGGAATCCACAGAGGAACTTCTTCCAGGCACTGCTAATGTTATTACCTCCCCGCGGTCGAGCCTGTAAATGAAACCCCTCCTCTCCCAGCTACCGTAAGCTATAAGCTCCCCATTGCTAGTTGCTACTCCTTTTACCTCCATGCCCTCAGCTAGTTTAAACATTAAACCTCTACCATCTTCAACAACTATGATCGCGTTCTCCATGTAAGCTATAATCCTATAGCCGTCTAAAGCTAGCTTGTAACTTCGAGGCGAAAAACCTACCCCATATATTTTCACAACCTCGACTTCCCCACTCTCAGCCACTATTATTAAAAACATGTTCTCAGAATCCACGCTACCAGCAACTAGCCTATCTCCACAAGCCACGGAGACCACGTTTAAACTTCTAAATGTAAACTCTTTAAAGACGCCCCTTCTAAAATCCAACATGGCCGTCTTACCTCCATCCTTTGAAGCCATGAAAGCTATGGGGCCGTTAAAGCACCCGTAGTAGACGCCGCTAACAGAATATGGTTTCCTCTCGTAAGCTACTATTGTTTCGTTAGACCCGACAGCCACTATAGCTTGAGGGGTCCTGGAATAGTATGTTATCTTAAGGTCCCCCCTACTAGAGGCTATAGCTGTATAGTCTGGAGGGCTATAGGCTAGGGTTGACATTAGGATTGCTAGGCTTAAGTAAACTATGGCTATTAATGCAGCCTTAACCTTAAAGTTGGGGGGGAGAACTTTATAATGGCTCATAGAGTTAGCAGGCCTCCATATAAACGGGAGAATGCCAGGCTTTAAATAGTGGCGATTATAGTGGATACAATGTATAATACGAGGATACCTAAAATATCCATAGTTGTGGTTATTAGGGGGATAGCGACATTATC
>CAKZTZ010000020.1 GCA_937921695.1 uncultured Sulfolobales archaeon
GGCTGGTTTGACTTAGATTAGGGGGGTGGGGGTCATGGCTAGGTTTATAGTTACGGCCGCGTGGCCCTATGTTAACTATGTTCCACACTTAGGGACTATAATACATTTGATTAGTGCAGATGTTTACGCTAGGTATTTGAAGCTTAGGGGGCACGAGGTTATATCTGTTAGTGGGAGCGACGAGCATGGGACCCCTATAGAGCTTGAAGCTAGGAGGAAGGGGGTTCCCCCGAAGGACTTAACTAATGCTGTTCACGCCCGCGACCTGGAGCTTTTTAAGGCCCTCAGTATTGAGTTGAGCAATTACTCCAGGACTGAGAGTTTTTTCCATAAGAGTTTCGTTAAGTCTTTCATGTTAAAACTTCAAGAGAACGGCTATATATTCGAGCAGGAGGAGCTCCTACCTTATTGTGAGCGTGACAAGATATTCCTTCCAGACAGGTTTGTAGAGGGTAGATGCCCCTATTGTGGCTATGAGAGGGCCCGCGGGGACCAGTGTGATAACTGCGGCAAACTATTACACCCTACGGAGCTCGTTAGCCCGAGGTGTAGCCTTTGCGGCTCTAAGCCTGTATTCAAGTCTACTAGGCACTGGTATATAGATCTCAGCAAGATATCTGGGAAGCTTCTCGAATGGCTTAAGAGCAACGATGAACTTCAAGAGAGCGTTAAAGAGTATAGTTTAAACTGGATAACCCAGGGCCTTAAACCTAGGAGCGTCACTAGAGACACAGAGTGGGGTATAGAAGCCCCGTTCCCAGGCTCTCAGGGTAAGACTATATACGTGTGGTTTGACGCCCTCCTAGGCTATGTGAGTGCAACCAAAGAATATCTTGAGAGGGAGGGCCGGGGGGGCGAGTTTAAAGAGTGGTGGCTTAACAGGGATGTTAAGACCGTATATTTCATAGGCAAGGATAACATACCTTTCCACTCAATAATATTCCCGGCCATGCTGATAGCGAGCGGCGAACCATACGTTCTACCATGGAGGATAAGCGCCACAGAATACCTGCTATACGAGGGGCAGCATTTCAGTAAGAGTAGAAGGATAGGAGTGTGGGTTGACGAGGCCCTCGAAATAGCCCCGGGAGAATATTGGAGGTGGGTTCTCATGAGGCTCAGACCGGAGCTGAGAGACCAGAACTTCACCTGGAGCGAGTTCTACAAAATAGTTAACAGCGAGCTAAACGACGACATAGGAAACTTCGTGAACAGGGTCCTAACATTAATAGACAAGCTCGGGGGAGAACTAGGAAAACCCCAAAACCTAGACCCCATAGATGTAAACTTAATAGAGGAAGCCAGGAAAACAGCGTATAAAGCTGTAGAAGCCATGGACTCAATAAGGTTCAGGATAGCCACAGAACACATACTAGAACTAGCAAGACTAGGCAACAAGTATTTAAACGAGAGACAGCCGTGGACGCTAGCTAAAGAGAGGAGGGAAGACGCTGAAAAAGCATTGTGGACAGCAGCATACATAATAAAACTACTAGCACACCTCCTAACACCCTTCATGCCCCAAACAGCAGAGAAACTATGGAACATGATAGGCGGACATGGAAGAATAGAAGAGAAAACATGGGACACAGAACTAGACAAACCCCTAGAAAAAATCAAAATATCAAAGCCCGAACCCCTATTCACAAAACTACCCCCAGACTTCCTCGACAAAATAGAAACAATAATAGAGGAAGCTAGAATAAAAGCATTAAAAAAGAGACCCCCAATAATAGCCGAGTGAGGAAAACAACTAACCAGAAACCACCATAAAATAGTGGCCAACACCCAACACCTTAGGCATATAAGCTAGTTAAGCCCGGGCTTCCTTAACTTAATAACTAGCCACGTTCACTGTGGGCTCTATAGGCGGACATTGCTAAGGAGCTGCTTTGCAGGCGTCATTTCCATCTCCGATGTCGCTGAGCGGGCCCACCCATAATAGCTAGATGTGCTTACGAAATTCTTTGTTCAACCCACAACCCTATGGAGAGGGGGATAATGCTTAAAAGTGTTTTACCAGGTGTTTCCCTTAAGGGAAAAGAAAGTTGGCTATGCCGGGTCCAGGTAGCCCTAATGGTATTTACGTCTATGATGGTAAGGGGAGGGTTTGGAAGGTTCTCAGAGCTAAAGGTGATCCTTTCAAGTTGGGGGAGCTTGGAGATGGTTTATACCTGGTTTACTTTGATAACCTCTTTTGTCCAGCTTGTAGGTCTCAGGATCACCACATTTATAAGATAGTTTCTAAGTATGGGGGTAAGCCTAGCCTGTTTTTCGTCGTAATACTCTGCGACTGGTTTGCGGATAACTGTGCTTCTGAAGCGGCATCTAAAACGTTCAGAGAGTTTAAAGTCTCCTCTAGCCCCACAATAATAGTGGCTACCGTTAAGAGCTCCGATATCGTGCAGGAGAGGCTTGAAGGCGTTAGGAACGATTCGACACTAGAATACTATATTAAAAAGTTCCTTGAGACGAGCTGAGGATTTTAACTGCCCCTCACAGCATTATCAACTATAGATCCAAGCTCCCGAGCCTTCCTGGCAGCTTCCTCCACCGCTTCTATCAGAGCGGATGGGACTTTCATATATTCCATAATTTTAAGCCCTGCAATAGTTACCCCAGCTGGGGTTACAACTTCATCCCTTAAAACCATGGGGTGAACCCCTCTACTAATCATCTCTATAGTTCCCTTGAACGAGTCTAGAACAGCGTTCATCGCGAGCTCCTTAGGTAAACCTGCTGAAACCCCTCCTAGAGCTAGCGCGTCTATTATTAAGGCGGCGAACGCGGGCATACTGCCTGATACTGCTGTCCACGCGTCTAGCCACTCTTCTGGGATCCAGTATACTTTACCCGAGCATGATAATATGGATTCAACGATCTTAGCCGCCTCCCCATCTTGGGGTCCTGAGAGGGCTGTAGAGCTTAAACCTATGGAGGCATTTATGTTAGGCATAGCCCTATAGACTGGGGCGGCTTCTAGAGCGTTTTCGAGCGTGGATCTCTTGACGCCAGCTACTATTGAGACGACTATTTTACCGTCCAGGTGCCCTTTGATCTCCCTTATGAGACTATGTAGTTGGAAGGGTTTCACGCTTATGATCACTGTTTCTGAGGAGGCTATTGCAGCCTTGTTATCTCTAGTAGCTAGAGCTCCTAGGGATTCGGCACGTCTAAGTGTTTCCTCTCTTCTACCAGTGGCTGTGACTTGAAACCCGCATTTTACAAAACTCTTTACTAGGGAGGATCCTATCCTGCCAGCTCCGAGGACGGCGATCTTAAATCCTTCGAGGCCGGCAATACGCGGCACCTTTAGGGGGAGCTCGGCTTGAGGCTTAAAAGCTTTATGATAGGCAAGGATTGACGGGGATTTCACCATCATAGTAGACGTTTATTGTCGAGCTTTTGAGTATGCTTCTAGTCTTGTAAGCTTTATACTCTATTATGTCCTTGTAAGCGCAGAGCTTCGAGGCAAACTTCTCATCCACAGACCTGAAGGGCCTGACTTCCGAGATGTCCCCCCTCAGAGCTATGAATGCCATGGATACTCTGAAGCCAGGCAAGCCCCCCACTTTTATGTTTCTAAGCATTCTCAGCTCGTCAAGCTGCCTGGAGGCTCTATGGCTTTTAGCGCTGGGGAATAATCCTATGCCTCTAGAGTCTGCGAAGTTAACCCCTTTAACCTCTACAGCTAGCGGTGGCTTGCCCGGCTCTAATATCATGAAGTCAACCCTATACTTGAAGATGGGGCTTCTAATGGGGAACTCTCTAACCACCTCCCTCAAATGCTCGGGGCTCTCGTAGAGTAATGGTATGAGCTTTGAGAATAAAGTGTTGGGGAGTCTTGAATCTAGTAGGATCAAGTTGTCAAAGTCTCCAGTAGCCACAGCATCGCACCCTGTAGTTCTACCCGTCCTGTAGACGTCAACATAATAAATGGGGGCCCCCCTAGGAATATAGTGTATGAGCCTCCCAGTGTCGTGCACGTGACACGATACCATAGATCCATCTTTAGCCTCCAAAACTATAGTAAACCTGGAAATCACAGACTTGAGAACCCCCTTCTTCACACGGCTGACTTTAAAGACAGGCTCCAAGGCCCCCCACACTTCTATAGCAACTGAAGCCTTATTAGTCGTTAAGCCGTTGAACATGCTATGGAAACCCAGCGTTTATAAGGGTTGAAAACCAACCCACACTATTATGGCTAGGGGGAGGGCCCGTAGCTCAGCCCGGTAGAGCGGCGGGCTTTTAACCCGTAGGTCCCGGGTTCGAATCCCGGCGGGCCCGCCACACTATAATGGGCTCCCCGGGCTCCATACTTATTAAAATATATTCTCACCGGTATTACCTAGAGCTAGGGGGACTACTAGTTGTCTAGTGGGGAGGCAGTTAAACGCGTAGTCAACAACATTTACATAGTAGGGTCTAAGCCGGCTTTATACATTAAGAGTTCCGACGCCATAGTAATAGCTGATGTTCACTTAGGCTACGAGGAGGCCATGGCTTCACAGGGTGTTTTCATACCTAAAACACAGCTTAGACGGGGTTTGAAGGCTTTAAAAGAGTTTAGGAAACTCGTAGAAGCTAGGAGGCTCATAATTAACGGTGACTTGAAACATTCTTTCAACAAGCTTTTAAGACAGGAGAGGGTTGAGGTCGAGCAGTTCATAGCTGAGGCTTCATCTCTAGGCTTTAAGGAGATAGTCTTAGTTAGGGGTAACCACGACAACTACGTGTCCCCACTCCTTAGGAGGCTGGGGGTCTCAATAGTTGAAGACTATATGGACTTGGGGGAGGGAGTAGTGTTAACGCACGGACACCTAGATGTTATGCCTGAAGGCGACATAGTGGTTATAGGGCATGAGCACCCTGCTGTTCAAATAAACATGGGAGGGTCTAAAGTTAAATTCCCGGCACTCCTTTTGATGCCCACTGTTAAAGGGGGGCTCATAGTTGTTATGCCCGCTTTCGGGTCTTACCAGACGGGTAACATAGTAACACTGGATAGGAACAATTATCTATCGCCTTTAGTTAAATCTCAGGGGGTCATAGAGGATACTGTGCCTGTGATAATTGATGAAGGGCTGGGCGCTATAACACTCTCGAAACTAGAAGTTATGGGTAAAATGCTCCCCTAGAAAAACTCCTCTTCTATTAGACACTTGTTCTCCTTGAGAGTCTCGTATATCACGTTAACAGCCTTCGTAACTTCATCCTCCCTCTTAGCCCCTGTTATCACCATCTTCCCACTACTGAATATTAGGAGGACTACTACAGGCTTGCTCATCCTATATATGAGCCCGGGGAACTGCTCAGGCTCGTACATGCTCGTGGGGAGGGCTAAAGCTGCTTTCTCCAAGTCTATCATTGCCCCCAGGTTCGCTGAGGCAACTATATTCTGTATCTGTATCTGGGGCTTCCCATGGATCGGTATACCTTTATTTATTATGGTTTTAAGGATCTTCTTCACGGCGAAGACAAGCTGGTTAACGCTCTTAGCACCAGTAACCACCATTTTACCCGACTTGAATATCAAAGCTGTAACTTTAGGCTGTTCAAGCCTATATACTAGCCCGGGGAACTGGTCGGGATTATAGTCAACATCTGGGAGCCTAGACTCTATGAGTGAAAGGTCTAGAGAGTGCTCTAGTATAACAGTGGCAACTATATTCTCTATCTGAACCTCAGGCACGCCACCACTAAAACCCTGGGCACTCAATTTAACCACACCCCCCCTTTAAACTTTTAAGGCTCCAGGGTATTTAAACCCCAACGCTTAAAGTTCTACTAAAATATTAGGGCTCAACTTAGAACACTTAAAGAGGGATGAGGAGGCGGGCAGTCTAGGAAAAGGTGACTGGCCTAGACTCACACTGACCACTAAGCTTGGAGGATGAAAGTCCATGAAGCCCTCTTGGGGGACAATAATAGTTATGGATTTAGACAAGTTCAAAGAGTACGTGGAGGCTAGAGGCCTCAACATATACTCCCCCAACGAAGTCACCGGCACCCTATCAAGGCTCGTTGAAAGTTTCATTTCAAAATTTAACGGAATCCTGGTATATGGGCTAGACTGGGAGAGGGGGACTGAAGAAGCTGTAATAGAAATTCCCCTAACAGATGCTACGTCTACAGTTGAAGATCTCAAAGCTATAGCGAGAGAGATAGCCAGCCTGGGAGCCTCTATAACGATAGTAGCTCTAACCGGGTACATTATTGGGGCTAAGGCTAGGAATAGGCGTGAGGCATACTCAGGAGACCTTAGGGCTAGAGCTCGGAAGGTGTTAGAGGGGCTTAAGAGGAGGGGTGGAGGTGTAGTGTACGTTGACGGCTCTATAGTCTGGCCTTTAGGGGATGATGAGGAGTTCCTCGACGATTAAAGTGTAGCCGTAGTCTCTAGATATTTTCATTGCCTCCTCGAACTCCCTCCTCGTCAGCCTCCTAGATATGTCTTTATACTTTTCAGGCTCTTTCAAGACGAGATAGTCTGGGCGATACTGGTCCATGAGGTTTAGGACTGCTCTAGGCGCGTTCTTCGAGAGCCACTCTACTACGTGCCTCGTACAGCATTCTATGTGGTTGGGGAGTACTAGGTGTCTCACTATCATATCCCCGAGGCCTCCATCATAAGCCTCTAAATGGTTTCTCTTAACCACCGTGTAGTAGTTTTTAACTTTAGACAGCCTCCTTGCACACTCGTCATTCCCGTATTTGAAGTCTGGTAGCCATATGTCTATTATGTCTTTTAAGAGTTTCATAGCTTCAGGGGTCATATACATGTCGCTGTTCCATAGCTGGGGGACGTTTACTTTAAGATATTTGAGGCTCTCTATTATGAAAGGTATGTGGGGCGTGGGCTCTCCCCCCACGTGGTTAATGTTTCTAGCCCCTGTCCCGGCTAGGCTCTCCTGTACCGCGGCCAACATCTTGGGGGGCATTTTAACATAGTCTGATCCCTTAAGCTGGCTTATCTCCCAGTTCTGGCAGAAGACGCACCTGAAGGGGCATCCCCCATAGAATATTGTGCCGCTGGGGACTAGGGGGGCCTCCTCGCCCATGTGGTGGAAGAAACTATAGACAATAGCGTCCCCGGCAACCCTACACACTCCGATTTTCCCAGAGGCTCTGTCAGCCCCACACCTCCACTCGCAGAGTTCACATTTCCCTAGCATCTTCCTAGCTATAGCTATCTTAACATCTAAATAGCTGAACCTAGGCTCCTCCCCCCTAAAGCTTTCTAAGCCCTCGCGAATATCGAGCCATAAGCCCCTATGCTCTAACGCTAGCTTATCGTGGACGGCCCAGAGCTCCTCCAAGCTTAAACTTTCATCGTAAGGGTTTAGGGGGGCCTCTACGCTCCTAGCTATGAGGAATTTTGCAGGCTTCTCCCCGAGGAGCACAGAGTAGTACCAGGGGAGTTTCTCCCTCAAAATATTATTGTATAGGGCTCTGAAAGCGTCTGGCCTATAACGGTAAACTAAGCTCTCAGGGATAGGCTCTAAAATCCTGAACATTAAAGTCACCTAAAACCCTTATATAATATGGGGTCCCCGGCACATTTAAAGTTTAACTATAAGCGAAAAATATTTAAGAAACAACAACCTATAGTCTTAATTAGTGCGGTGACTTGAGTTGACCGGAACCCCCTTAAAACTAGTGGCCTTCGCTATACTCGTCGTATTAACCTTGACTACCCTAAACCCCATCCTAGTAGCCACTTCTGAAAACTCGAGCCTCCCAGAACTGCCGCAGTTCAGAGCATATGTTGAGCCTGCTCTCCTAGACCCGGCAACATACACGCTCCCAGTGCTCCCAGACGATCCTAACGCCATCCCCGAAGGCTACTTTAAAGCTATGGAGATAGCCCTTTCTAAAGGCTCTAGAATGAGGGAAGGCCAGGTTAAAGCTGTAATAGTTGGATCCCCCAGCCTGAACGTAGAGAGCCTAGAGGGTAAAACTAGGGGGATCATAGGGGTCCTCAGGCTACCAACATTCACCTATGTTGAAGCATGGGTCTCAAGGGGGGACATTGAAGAGCTTTCCAGGACGCCCGGGGTCTACCAGGTCTCAGCCTTCAGAGCCCCCTTATCCATAATATCTATGGAGCGGGAGATAATGGCGAGAGCAGAGGTGGAGCCTCTTAGAGGAGGTGAGGCTATAGGGGTAGAGCCCAACATATATAAGGCTGTAGAAGTCATGGGAGCCAGCAGGGTCTGGGAGGAGTTCGGCCTAACAGGCAAAAACGTTGTAGTAGCTGTCGTAGACACTGGAGTGGACTTCGGGAGCCCCGGGCTAGGGTCTAAAGCTATAGCGAGAACCCCTGAAGGGACCCCAATGATATTCGATAGCGACGAAATAGGCTTAACTCTAACGTTAGTAACGTCAACTAGGGACCCGGAGGGCTTCATTAGGATACCTGCTGGCGGAGTCCCCTACTTCGACGGGTGGTTCCTAGCTTATGGAGTTACGAGGACGGGCTGGGTATACTATGTGTCTCCCGCTGGCAGGGTATTCTACGTGGAGTTCCCCCTGGACAGGTTCCATGTAGGAGGAATAAGCTCAGCCAGCGGTGTTTATAGGTTTGGGCTGGCAATACAGTATTATGCTGTCTATGGCACACTATACTGGAGTGTCCCAATATTATACGTTGACTCTAAAACTCCCGGGGTATATGACTCTGTCTACGCCGACGTGTCAACAATGTACTACTACCTCCTAGTAGCTCTGAACGCTACTGGAGTAATACGGGCTCCCCCTGAATCTACTATAAGAGCTCTGCGAGACTTCAGCTTCGCAGATGAGAAGCCGGCAAGGTTCGGGGACGAGGTCCTAGCCAGAGACTTTACCGGTGATGGTGTAAACGACATAAGCATAGGAGCCCTAGCAGGATACCTCTACGACTGGGTAGGGTTCCTCACAGGAGAGGCTCCAACATGGAGCTGGCTTACAGGGTTCGACTATACGGGAAGAATACTGCCAGGCTTAGACTCGAGAGGGCTCTACGTGACTATAGCATACGACTATCACTCTCACGGCTCCAGCGTTGCTAACGTCATAGCTTCGAGGCTTGAGGCCCCCGTAGACTTAGGCTATGGAAAGTTCCCATTGAAAGGGGTAGCCCCAGGAGCTCTCATAGCAGCTAATACGGGCCTCATTAACCCTATAGCCTCTGTCATATTCTTCAGCGGCTTCGACCTCGTAGGCATGTGGGAGTGGAAGTACACTAGAAGGCATCAGGCTGACATTATAAGTAACAGTTGGGGCAGCAGCTTCATACTGCTCTTAGGCTTTGCTAGCAGCATATCGATATATGGTCTAATATGGGACCACCTCATATCCACAAGTGGGACCATAATAGTGCATGCTGGAGGTAACGGAGCCCCAGGCTATGGAACCATGACTACGCCCGGAGACTCTGCGTTCGCCATAACACTTGGAGCTAGCACCCTCTTCGACTATAGGCCAGCCTACGGCTTCCTGCCCGGGACTTGGGATGACGTTGTATCTTGGAGTGCTAGGGGGCCCACTAACGTTGGCCTAGTTAAGCCCGACGTCGTCAACGTTGGGAGTTTCGCTTGGGCCTTCACCCACACTCTAGCAGGCCTAGGGAACGGTATTAGAGCTATCAGCCTCTTCGGCGGTACTAGCGAGGCCACACCTATGGCCAGCGGCTCAGTAGCCTTAATAGTAGAATACCTTAAGAGTAAAGGTTTAAGAGTAGACCCTGGATTCGTCAAGTCCCTGCTTAAGAGTACCGCTAGGGATTTGGGATACGACGCTTACACTCAGGGCGCGGGTCACGTTGACGTCTACAAGGCTGTTAAGGCTTTAGAATTTGGAGGGATACCTATAGCTATGTCAACTTCAGTAGCTGAAAACCTCTATGCTATGGCGGGTGTAAACTCATTCTACTACCCCGTAAACCCCGTGGTAGCTGACGCTCAGCTCTACACAGGGCCGGTGAAGCCTGGAGATGTTAAAACTCTAGCCCTCAACCTCATGACCTCCCCCGCATCCAAGGCCGAGGTCTCAGTGAGCCTTTCAGCTGTGACGTTCCAGGTGTCTAGGGAAGGGCTTGTCCGCTACTTAGACCTTGAAAAGGGCTACGCTATAGTTGCTGGGAGGGTAACACCGTTATCAGCAGTGCTCGTAGACTCAGGCCCAGACTATATAACTATAAAGATGGTTAGGGGGCTCTCAAGGATAATGGTTCCAGTTTCTATGGAGGCATTCAAGAAAGCTGATACCGCCGAGCTAGTTGCCTGGGTGCCCTATAGCGTGTTTGACCCCCTAGGCAGGTCCGGAAGTTATGTATACTTCCTATACCCCGGCCTGGAATTACATTATGGTGTGGACGCTAACAACGATGGCTTCATAGCTGTGGGTGAGACTCAGAGGATAAACTATGATATTAGAATAGCTAACGTCCTCCACGTCACCGTAGGCAAGCCCCTGGAGAAGTTTAAGCTAGCAGAGGAGCAGGCGGCTAAGTGGCTAGGCAGGGACATAACTGGTTTGCTAAGAGCCCCAATGCTAGACCTGAGGATCATAGCTACGAGATACGTGGATGCCCCCATAACGTTCAAGCTAGAACTAAGAAAGCATGTGAGAGTCGAGTGGGGCTGGATAAGCTTTGATGCGGACAGCATAATGCTCAAGCCGGGAGAGACTGCCACGGTAAACGTTAAAGTTAACGTGCCGGGCGGAGCTACGCCAGGCCTCTATGAGGGCTGCGTAGTGTTAAAGTACGGGGCTGAAACCTCGCTAATACCTGTGTCTATCCCTGTAGCTGCAGTCATAACTGAGAAGACACCGTCTATCGTCATATCGGGGTGGCAGGATAGCAGCTATAACAACTATGCTGTTGAAGGCCAGTTCGACTGGGGCTGGAGGTATGAGAGCGCAGACTGGAGGAGCTTCCCTGTAATAGTTGAGGATCCTAGAGTCGCAGGATACGCTATAACAGTCAGGTGGAGTGGCATGAGCTCAACGTTTGACGTTGGCGTAGCGGGCCTCGGGGCCACACTGCTCACAATACCTTCAGAAACGTTCTTCTATGGCGCTGTGTATGCGGCTAAGCTTAACTGGCCCCCATACTATCCCAGCCATGGGATCCAAGCCATATACGACTCCCCAATACCTAAGATGGCAGCCCTATTCGCCCCAGACTTCAGCTTCATACTTGAGAGGCTGGGCGTCCTCGAGGATATTGGGTACAAGGGTAGGCCGCCATTCTGGGTTATAGTTAAGAACATAATAGCTGAAGCTTCAGAGAAAGCCGGCTACCCTGAGAGGTTCCTGTTAACAATAACCCCGGTTAGAGTTGACGCACCAATGTCTATAGATGTGTCTAAGGACGAGCCTAAAGAAATAAACGTTAGAGTATACGGTAGCTCCTCCCTCAGCAAAGCGGCGGTTCTCGGATTCGTAGTGGAGGGGGCTGCTGGTGTGAGCGTGAAGCCTCAAGAGCTAGGCATAGGGTCCGACCACACGATAACAGTTAAAGTAATGGCTAGTGAAAGCTCCCTCATAGCGGTGGGCCTGCTACTCCCATATATGCCCCAGATAAGCATAGGGTTCAACATTGCAGGCGAAAAATACGTGTTAGACCTAGCCCCAGGCATGATAATGATTCCAATAGTGGTCAACGTGAAATGAAAAAGGGAAGAGGGCCTAAGACTATTTTTTCCTAACCTTTTTTAACCTTCCCTCCATTTTCTCTAGCATTAGCTTACTCTCAACACTAGCAACAAGCCTCCTAGTAGCTATGACAGCGTCCGGATTCACGCTTACAGAAGTTATACCTTCCCTTACTAGGAACTCCACTATTTCAGGGTAGACGCTTGGGGCTTGACCGCATATGCTACTTGTTATCCCATGCTTTCTAGCTGTCCTTATGACGTGCCTTAGGGCTTTGAGCACTGCTGGATCCCTCTCGTCGAAATAGCCCATTTTAGCTAGTAGCCCGCTATCCCTGTCAGCCCCCATTATAAGCTGTGTTAGGTCGTTGCTCCCTATGCTGAACCCGTCAACCATTTTAGCGAACTCCTCCGCTAAGAATACTGTGCTCGGCACTTCAACCATTATCCATACTTTGAAGTCTCTACTCCTCTCTAGACCCTCTTCTTCCATTATCTTTAGGGCTTTCTCTAGCTCCCACGTGGTTCTAACGAATGGGAACATGACCCAGACGTTCTTCAAGCCCCACTCTTCCCTAGTCTTCTTAACAGCTCTAACTTCAAGCCTGAAAGCGGGCTCGTAAGAGGGGCTTACATACCTGGAGACCCCTCTCCACCCTATCATCGGGTTTCTCTCTTCAATCTCAAACTTCTCTCCTCCCTTAAGCTTAGCGTACTCGTTAGTCTTGAAGTCGCTGAACCTGACCACTACAGGCCTCGGGTATATAGCGCTGGCTACCCTAGCTATCCCTTCCGCTAGTTTATCCACGAAATAATTCCCCCTACCCTGCTCTATTAAGTATAAGGGGTGGTAGACTATCCAGCTAGCTATTATAAACTCTATCCTCATAAGCCCTATCCCGTCGAAAGGCAGGTGTTTATACCTATCTATCTCCTCAGGCTCCCCCAGGTTCATATATATTTTAGTAGCTGTCACCGGGTGAGCATACATGAGGAGCTCTGCGGGAACACTCAAAGGAGCTTGAGCGGGCGCAGCTTGAGGCTTAGCTTCCCCAACCACACCATAATACACTACCCCCCTACTCCCATCAACAGTAACCTCCATGTTATCCTTTAAGGTCTTCGTGGCGCTCCCCGTACCTACGACTGCAGGTATGCCGAGCTCCCTCGATACTATGGCTGCATGGGCTGTCATGCCCCCCTCATCTGTTACTATAGCCGATGCTAGCTTCATATAAGGCACCCAGTCTGGATCTGTCATCTTAGTCACCAGGATATCGCCCTTCTCCATCTTCTTAGCGGCCTCCTCAACACTTAAGGCTACTTTAACCCTGCCGTGGGCGACGCCGGGGCTTGCAGCCACGCCTTTAACCAGGATTTTCCCAACTTCTAAAAGCTCCCCCTCAACTTTAGGCCTCACTTCAGCTTTCTTCCTGCTCCAAACAGTTTCAGGCCTAGCCTGGACGAGGAATATGTTATTGGGGGTTGGGAGGTCTGAGTCTACAGCCCACTCTATATCCATAGCCTTCCCGAAGTAAGACTCTACTCTGAGCGATAGCTTTGATAACGTTTTAATTTCTTCATCGCTAAGAGCTGGATTCCCGGGTTTTACCCCGTGTTTCTTTATTGTGGAGGCTATACTTGGATATTTAACTATCAACTTTTCTAGTTCTTCGTCGCTCTCGGGAACGTCTATTTCAACGTTAGCGCCGTTCATATTATCGTAGAAGAGAGCTTTCCTCTTCTCGGCCACCCTCTTCTCTAAAATGTCTAGCGTCACCTTACTGACAACGAACCTGTCTGGTGTAACTTTACCTTCAACAATGTATGGGCCGAGCCCCCATATAGCCTCTATCACTATTTTATCCTCCTCCCCCGTAACAGGGTGTATTGTGAAGGCTACTCCACTACTCCTACTATTAACCATTTTCTGAACCACGACAGCCATCATAGCGGTCCCATGGTCGATCTTAAGGTTATCCCTATAGCTAATAGCCCTCGCAGTCCACAAGCTACCCCAAGCTTTCTTAACCATCTCCACAACATTATCAGCACCCCTAACGTTAAGATATGTTTCCTGCTGACCGGCGAAACTAGCTTCCGGGAGATCCTCGGCAGTAGCGCTACTCCTAACGGCTACGGGGACGTTCTTAACACCTACAAGGTCTTCAAGCTTAGCGTAAGCCTCCCTTATCTCCTGGGCTATCCTGGGGGGCATGGGTGTCTCGGCGAACTTAGACCTTATAAGCTCGCTAGCCACCTCATACTCTCTAGGCTTACCACTCGTCACAGTCTCCTTCAAAACACTCTCTATGTAATCGGCTAGCCCGGTCTCAAAAATGAACTCCCTATATGCCTCAGTAGTCACTATGAAGCCCGGGGGGACGGGGATCCCGGCTTTAATCATTCCAGCTAATCCTGCAGCCTTACCACCAATAAATTTTAAGTATTCAGAGCTTACCTCATCAAGCCATAATATTAGTCGTTTCTCCAAAACACCCACCGACCTCTTTCTATACAGTTGAAAGTATATAAATTTATAGTTAGAGAATAGAAAAGTTAAAGCTGACTTAGAATATTCAATCTCACCTTATAAAAATATTAACTTTAAGCTACACCCCAACCATAGAGTGTGAATAAAATGTCCTGTTGCATGGAAAGAGGCTCTTTGGATCACGAGAAAGAAAACTTGGCGGAAGCTCTGGGGATGACTCCTGAAGAGAAAGCCTTAGCCTCTAAGATCATAGATGAAGCCCTGAAGAAAGGGAGAGTAAGTGAGATGCTCGAAGTCATTTGGAGCAATGAGGGCTGCGAGGCCATGAGCCTCCAAGCTAAAATCTACGCTACTTTCAGGCTGGGCATGGATGTTTACAGGATAATACTTGAAGACATGTTATTAAGGAGAGGAGAAGGTGAGGAAAAGCCCCGGTGATGCTGCCCTGGTTCCTCACGCTTATTAGGTTCTATCCCCATTTCACACTATGAGGTTTTAGGGGTTGGCTGAGAAGCTCAAGCCCCCCCGCGGTTTCAGGGATTTCCCTCCTGAGGTTGCGATTCTTAGGAGGGAGGTTATTTCGAGGGTTGTAAGGGTTATTGAGAAGTACGGGTTCGACCCCCTAGACACGCCTTCTATAGAACACTGGGAGACTCTAGCTGGGAAGTATGGGGAGGAGGCTGAGAGCAGGCTCATATGGAGGTTCACAGACCCGTGGAGTGGGAGGGAGTATGCTCTAAGATACGATCTCACTGTTCCTCTAGCGAGGTTCATAGCTGGGAGGCCTGATATAGGCTTACCCTTTAAGAGGTATCATATAGGCCCTGTTTGGAGGCATGAGGAGCCTCAGAAAGGCAGGTATAGGGAGTTCTACCAGTGTGACGCCGACATAGTGGGGAGTCCTTATCCCGAGGCTGACGCTGAAATAATAAACCTGACTGTTGACGCCATCAGGGAGCTAGGCTTCACAGAGTTTAAAGTTAAACTTAACGATAGGAGGCTCCTAGCGGGGATATTTGAGGAGGAGCTAGGGCTTGACAACCCCCTACATGTCTACAGGATTATAGATAAGCTCGACAAGATCGGGTTCGAAGGCGTTATAGGGGAGCTCTCTAAAGCAGGGCTCAGCAAATCTTTAGTCGAGAGGATAACTGAAATAATATCCCACAGGGGCGAGCCCCTAGAAGAGCTAAGCCCCCTCTGCCTCAAGTATGGAGGTAACTCTAGAGTCTCCGAAGCATGCAAACACCTTGAGGAGGCCGTGGAGCTGTTAAATGATGTTACTATGGTAGAACTAGATATGAGCCTAGTGAGGGGCCTAGACTATTATACGGGGCCCATAGTAGAAGTTGTCTTGAAGAAGCCTAGCATAGGTAGCGTGGCGGGGGGAGGAAGATACGATAACCTAATAGGGCTCTTCACAGGCAAACACATACCCGCAACGGGCGTCAGCCTCGGCATAGAGAGACTAATAGATGCGGGGATCGAGCTCGGAATATACAAAGCCTCCAGGAAGACTGTAACACAAGTCCAGGTAATAGTCTTAGACTGGAGCCTCCTCAAACACGCCTGGACGACTGTGAAAACCTTGAGAGACGCTGGAGTAAACACTAGAATAGACCTGGTAAGAGCTAATGAAGACTCCCAGAGAAGGAAAGCTAGGAGACTAGAAATACCACTACTAGTATATATTGGAGTAGAAGAAGTCAAAAACAACACCGTAACAATATACGACACGAGAACGGGAGAGAGGAAAGTGGTCCCACGAGAAGGACTAGTAAAGATAGTTGAAGAAACACTAGCTAAACCCCTCCTAGGCGAGCGCCCTTAAGAAAACTCTAAACTTCAGGGAGCTATCTTAGAGTATTTCCTGAAAGCTTACTAGGAGTCTTGACCTTGTTGGTAGAGCTTCCACTATGTATACTTTAGCCCCATACTTTAATGCCAGTTGTTTTAGCATACCGATATCTGGCGGCGTGCATGTTGAGCCCGGCCTACATTCTTCCCCTATTTCGTGTGTTAAACCTCTTAATTCTCCCCATATTAGTGTTCCGTCTTTTGTGGGAATCTCATACCACGCTCTGTCTAGCTCTGCCAGCCTCTTGAACCTGTTTCTGGTTTGTATCGAGTCTTTGAAGGGGGCTGGGCAGAAGTGTACTGGGATCTTGGAGTTCCTGTCAGCCCACTTCAATACTTTCATTGCAGCTTCTAAAGCTCCTTCTACAGTGAAGGGTCTCAGCCTGCTCTCTTTATATCCCCTGGCTAGTAGGTTTTCGGCGTTTGGCTCCGCGAACTCCATCTCGTTTATGTTGGCGAAGCTGGCTCCTCTACTGCTGGCTTCCGATATAACTTTTATGGCCCATTCTTCGAGGCCCGGGGCTATAGGTATTTCGACCCCTACTTCTAGCCCTACGTTCTTAGCCTTCTCTATTGCCTTTAGAAACTTAGTGTTAACGGGGTGGAATCTGATCTCGTCAAGACCCTCTCTAGCTAATACTTTTAGAGACTCGATTGAAGCCTGCCTCCCGGTAGTGTAGAGGTGTATGTGGAAAGCCTGCCCTAAGCCTTCTTTGAGAGCCCTCAAAACCGCAACAGTCCTATCTAGGGCGGCCAGGGGGTCGCCGCCGGTTATACTAGCACCGCGAGCCCCCATCCTTGAAACTTCAATTACAGCCTCTTCTAATGTAGACACGGGCTCTTCATTTACAAACATGACGTCACGATACAGTCTACCCCTACTTACTGGGCAGTAGAAGCATGAGTCGTCGCAAGCCCCACTAACAAAGATCACAGCCTTAGCCCCGGGGTAGCAGAGCTCGCAGCCCCTAGCTAGCTCGTACCCCCCTATAATACCCTTGTAGAAGTCCCCCCTCACTTTCAACTTAAACCATAATTTTTAAATGCTAGTAAACCCTATTAATATACGCTAGAACGTAAGGGTGAGAGTCTAGTGGTAACAGTAGAGGTTAGAAGAGTGCAACGCTTAGGGTCTAGTAGTTTAATAGTGACCTTGCCACATTCATGGGCTAAAAGCGTGGGGCTTAAGGCAGGCGACAGCGTCATAGTCGCTTCCGAAGGTAGAACCCTCAGGATAGCCCCTATAGCCAAGTCTATTAAAGATGACGAGGAGGTAAGTCTTGACCTTAGGAAGTATAGGGAGCCTAGGGTGGTAAACTTAGCATTACCATGCTTGTATATCCTAGGCTATAACAGTGCTGAGATAAAACTGCCTGAAGGGTTTCCTCACATGATAGTGAAGCGTTTAGCATCAAAACTTATAGGGGTAGACGTAGCTGAGGGGGGTGAGGATGTTGTGACAGCGAAGATCCTCGTAGACCATGGGAGGGTTGATGTTAGGTTTTCAATAAAGGAAATAACTAACCTAACTCTGAAGCAGTTTAAACTCCTAGTTTCAACTGTGAGAGAGGGTTATTCAAGCGGTTTAGAGGCGGAGTTGAGAGAGTTGAACGATGAAATATACAAAGTTAGAAGCCTCATTGACAGGTATCTCCACATATACCATAGGAGCTCCGCACCATCTCAAAACCTGAATATACCTCTAGCTATCTCGATACTAGTATTGTTAAGCCTAGTAAACTCAATAATACAGGGTACCATAGAAGTCACGTCAAAACTTAACGCTAAGCCCGACCACCAACTGGCAAGCCATCTGGACGACCTGGCTAACATAGTTCCCATTATAGGATCTCTCGCCCTCAGCCCTAGTGTTAAAAGATCCCTGGAGATTCTAGAGAAAGCTGAGAGTATTAGAGGATCTCTGGAAACCCTAATAACCGGGGGAGCCCTGGATAAGGCTGGTATAGTGGTCGCATCGAAGACTCTAGACGTTATCAAGATATTCCAGATCATAGCATATGCGGTCTTATGTGTGGGGCTAATAGGTGGTGTTGAGAATGTTAAGGCTTAACACTTTAACAGCAACTCTATTCTTAATATTCCTTGCTCTCCACCCTATCTGGATATCTGAGGCTCAAAATGTAAGCCTAATAGTTTACCTGGAGGAGCCTGAAGTGAACTCGATACAATACGTTTATCTCGTTAATGAAACATTATACGCTGCGGGCTCCAAAGGCCCCTACCTTATAGTTCTAGCATACAGGGGTGTGGAGAGGCTTTGGGCTCAAAGTGTAAACCTTGAGGGTAATGTGAGCGTCTTGAACATGGAGGTTAAGAGGGGCTTAATTAACATTATAGCATCTTCAAGATCTTTTAACAACAACACCCTATGGACTGTTAAACTAGACACTAACGGGTCTATAGTGGAAAAGACTCAAATAAAGATAAACCTAAGGCTAGACCCCCTGAAAGCTATAGCATTGGGGGACGCAATATACATAGCTGGGTCGTCGCTAATACTAGGAGTTGAAAACCACTATATGGTAGCTAGAGTGTCGAGCAAGGGGGTTGAGTGGGTTCGCGAAGACCTGGATTTAGGTTATTTTAAGTGTCTCAATGAAGTCGCCGGGGGCAGGCTTCTAGCCGTTGGAGATAACGGTACTACAGGCCTCATAGTAATCCTGTCTCAGACTGGTGAGGTGCTACGCTCTTATAGCATATCGTTCAACGAAACTAGCCTTAGAATACTAGGCTGCACGAGAGCGGCAGGCAGAGAATACTATATAACCGGGTCCGCTGGAGCCCTCCCAACTCTAATAAGACTCACTATAGGGGGGAACCTCGAGATCTCCGTAAACTTCACAATAGTAGGGGGAATCAGAGGGGTTGGGACGAGCATAGCCCAAATAGGGGATTATATATTAGTCAACACTATCACCCAAAACGGAACGCTGATACTAATCTTCAACACAAGCAGCAACTTAAAACTCATAGGCTACTATAATGTGACAAGAGTAACGGGAGTAAACCCCATAGCCCTTGAAGCCTCAACATTCAATAATAGAGTAGCTTATGGAGGCTTCCACAGTAGAAGCGGCTACATACTCATCCTAGAACTCAGCCCGCCGAGAATTGATGCCATAGCCCCCATAGGAATACTTACTTTAATAGGAGACCCTAGGTTCACCATAGCACTTATAATAGCCATAGTAGCGCTTCTAGCGATAGCTGTATATACCAGAGTAGCTAGGAAAAAGCAGACCCCCAACCAAACGCAATAACGTCGGAGCTATGCGGTTTTCATAAAAGCTTATAACGGTCTTTGCTCTAGGGTGCCCTGCACCCTAAATGTGGGAGGAGCCCTGAAAGAGAGGAGCGGGTATATATGAAATTAAGATATGCGGGTTTCCTAGGGGCTAAGCTCCACTCATAGTATGGTGATTATGTGATCCCTTATGGGTGGGGTTAACGCGAAAGGGGAGGAGCCTAGCGAGCCCTAAGGCCTCAGGCTGATATTAGCCGCTATAAGGCCTAAACCCCGCTTACTCCTGGCTTGGGTGTAAAGAGTGGAGTTAGCTAGGTTCTATGTAGATGTGTATGTTATTATATAAAAACAAGTACCTCCAGAAGGCTTCCTCTTATTGTTGAGCTCCTATGGTTTAATATATTACTGTTATGTTCTCCTCTGGGAACCCCATATCTACTAGTATTTTCTTAGCTTTAAACCTGTGGTCGCCTTGAAGTTCTATTCTCCCGTTTTTAGCTGTACCTCCCACAGCCAGTTTAGACTTTAGCTTTGAAGCTAGTTCCTCTAGGTCGAAATCCCTCTCACTTATACCCTCTATTATCGTGACCTCTTTGCCGAATCTTCTCTTCTCAAGTCTTATTTTTATAACTTGCTCCTCCATACCTAGGCTAGCGCATATCTCAGGGGGGAGGCCCTTACACAGGCCCGCGTCGCCCATAACCTTTACACTCACCCTTCAAACTTCACCTAAAAAGTTGTCTCCCGAGATTTTAAGCGTTTTCCCGCTAACGGTAATTGGCAATAATTCTAGAAGCACCTAATCTAGTCAGTGGGAGATCTTTTAGAGGTTAAGGGTTAATAGGGCTAGACTAACTATTACCTAAGCTAGGTTTCCGGGTATGAGTGAGGAGTCTGAAGAGTTTTGGGGGGAGGAGAAGCTTAAGAGGAGCTTACCTTATGGAATAAAGTCTACCCCAGTCTATTACGTGTGCGTTCACTGCGGATACCAAGATACGTTGGAGAAGCTGGTAACACTGCCTAGTTTAATGTGCCCCAATTGCGGCCAACGCATATTTACCAAAGTGAGAGCCCCCCCTACCACAGGGCTTATGAGGAAGGTTAAAGCCGTCTAGCTTTCCTCCCCTTAAAAGCTGCTATTAGAATTTCCTGGAGGGTTTTAGCTGCCAGCATGCTGGTAATGCCTCCAACATCATACTGGGGCGTTACCTCCACAACATCCAGCCCTACAACCCTCTCGTCAACAAGGGCTGCCAGCATGGGTAGAACTTCCCTGGAAGATAAGCCCCCGGGCTCCGGGTTACCGACCCCGGGGGCATAGGCTGGGTCGTAGACATCCATGTCTATAGTGACATATAGTTCCATACACTCTGAGAGGAGCTTTTCAACCTTAGAAACTATGTCTGCAACCTCTAGTGACTTGAGGCTTCTAGGAGTGAAATATACTATGTTGGGGTTCCCGTTTACGAAAGATAACTCCTCCCTATCAAACCCTCTAACACCCACATATGCTACCCTCACGTTGCCGAGCTCCTCCAAAACTCTCCTCATAGTACACGCGTGGCTCAAAGGGTTAGACAAATAATCCAGCCTTAGATCAAAATGGGCGTCAAAAACGAGCACGCAAGGTCTTAAACCCGAAGCTTTAAGACCCCTAATCACACCCAAAGTTACAATATGCTCCCCCCCAATAATAACCGGAACCCTACCCCCACCAGCTATCTCAGCGGCGACTTTCGAAACCCTATCGATAGTCACACTAGCATTACCATGGACTACACTCACATCCCCCTCATCATAGAATGGGACATCCTCAATGAAACCCTCAACACTATAACCGTTAGACTCGATATTCATTGAAGCCTCCCTAACAAACAATGGACCATAACGCTGCCCAGTCCTATGGGTAGATGTTGAATCAAAAGGAACCCCTATAATAGAGAATAAAGCCCTACCCTTATCCCCCTCAATACCGGCGAAAGCCAAAGGCCTCCTAACAACATATAAATCCATATAACCCACATCCAGCCACCTAAACCCTGAGAGTTAAAGTCTAACCCTAAAAGACCTAGAGAAAAACGCATAGCAGGTAGCATAGTGGAGCATTTACAGCCTATGCAGGCTCCCCAATGATGCTTTGAGAACATACTGCACTATGATGAGGATTAAAGCAGCTATGCGAGCGTAAAGTATTTAACTGCGTTTTACCCCTAGGGATAGCATATAAGGTGTGTAGTTATGAGAATCTTAGGGATAGCAGGCTTTTGTCTAGTATTAATGCTAATGTTCGCGGGCTTCTTCAGCTATAGCACTATAGCTGCACAGGAGAGGTTTAGGTATGTGGTCGGTTATAGTGATGATGATGCTTTAAGAAGAGTGTCTTCAGCAGGGGATGTTGAGATCGTAAAGCTTATCCCCGAGATTAAAGCCATAGTTATATATGCCTCTAAGAATGCTGCTGAAAGAATTTCAAGCATTAAAGGCGTTAGATATGTGGAGATAGACCAGGAAGCTAGGGCCTTCCAGCTCTCCTCTTACAATGATGTTCTCTGGAACGTTAAGATAATAAACGCCACCGATGTCTGGGACAGCTATCACTCCTCTTACGGGTGGAGCGCTCTGGGACATGGCGTTATAGTGGCAGTCCTAGATACGGGGATAGATTATAGGCATAGCGAGCTTAAAGGTAAAGTTGCATGGTGTGCGAACACAGTCGGCCCCCGCACATATACAGGGTCCGACCTGAGAAAATGCCTCGACAGGAACGGGCACGGAACTTTCGTCGCCGGCATCATAGCATCGACGATTAACAATGTTGGTAACGCTGGAGTAGCCCCTAACGTCACCCTCTATGCTATTAAAGTCTTAAACGATGCGGGCACCGGGACTTATAGTGATATCGCTGAGGGCATCATACTGGCCGTTAAAGGCCCCGATGGGAATGAGGGGACTGGAGATGATGCGAAAATACTTAGCATGTCGCTCGGAGGGAGCTCCGACAGTAACGTTCTAAGAGATGCTGTAAAGTGGGCTTATAATAGAGGTGCCATAATAGTTGCCGCTGCTGGAAACGAGGGAGACGGAGATCCCAACACTAATAATGTGGCGTACCCCGCCAGGTATCCTGAAGTTATAGCTGTAGCTGCCATGGATTCAAACTATAAAGTTCCAAGCTGGAGTAGCGATGGGCCGGAAGTCGACGTAACAGCCCCTGGAGTAAACATATACTCCACGTATAAGAATGGAGGCTACGCTACCCTCTCGGGAACTAGTATGGCTACACCTCATGTTTCAGCTGTTGTAGCTTTAATCCAGGCCCTTAGGATAGCTAATAATAAAACCCCACTTGGCTTCAACCATGTTTACGAGGCGTTGACGACGACTGCTACAGATATTGGCTCTCAAGGCTTTGATGTTTACTCTGGCTACGGCCTTGTTGATGCTATTGCCGCCGTTAACTACGCGTTAAACATGCCTTAGTTTAATATACGGGGGTTAGCCATTCCATGTATTTCTTGTTTTTAGCCATAACTATGTCCCCGTATTCTTTTTGGAGTTTTATCGTTATAGGCCCGGGTTTACCGTCGCCTACTGGTTTCCCATCGACTTCTACTATAGGGGTTATCTCTGCTGCTGTTCCCGTCATGAAGGCTTCGTTTGCCGAGTGGAGTTCGTCTCTTGTTATGTCTCGTTCTTCTACTGTGTATCCTAGGTCTCTAGCTATTTTTATCACAGAGTCTCTTGTTATCCCTTCTAGTATGGAGGCTGTTACCGGCGGTGTAGCTATCACGCCCTTCCTCACTATGAAAATGTTCTCACCCGAGCCTTCGGATATGTAGCCTCTCCAATCTAGTAATACAGCCTCGTCGTAGCCCTCTTTTTTAGCTTCAGCTAGGCTTACTACAGAGTTTAAGTATATCCCTGTGGCTTTAGCTGATATCGGGAGGGAGAAGCTGGGTATTCTCCTCCAGCTAACTATCTTAACCCTGACACCTTCAGGTTTAAGGTAGTGGCCGAAGGGGAAGGCTGTTATAGCTACTCTTACCGGGACCCCGCTTATATCAAGCGATATAGTGCCCTCCCCGGCGAAAGCTATGGGTCTAATATATATGTTCTCTTTAAACCCGTTAGCCTTAATAACCTCTACCGTAGCATCTACGAGCTGCTCGACTTTATAGTCTAGTTTCAGCCCTACCATTTTAGCTGAGACTAACATTCTTTCCATGTGCTCTCTAAGCCTGAAAACATATAGATTCTCCCCGTTCCAATACCCTCTTATACCCTCGAAAACCCCCGTGCCATAGTGTAGGGCGTGGGTGAGAACGTGTACTTGAGCTTTTTCACACTCCACTAGGCTTCCATCTATCCAGGCGAATCTAAACTTCTTACACCATACGCTCATGGAGGAACGCCTCATTTAAAGGTCTAATGGTAGATTATTATGTGATAGATGTATTTAACTCTTTCTATATATTTTTGTTAACTAATCTGGAAAGCTATAATGGACTTCCCACACCCAGGGTAGGCTATGAGAACATCCCCCCTAACCATGTACTCCTTTAAGCTCTCAGCTTGAGCCGGAGATAGAACTCTAGCTATGGTTTCAGCTTGAGCCGGGTCGGGGAGCGAAGCTATTATGAAAGCTGATGATCTAGCTGGGCCCAGGGGGGCGAGCCGGGGCTCCGCCCAAGGTATTTCTGAGAGTGCTACTATGAGCCTCTTAACATTCTTGGAGGTCTCAAACGATACTTTAGCCACATCTTCCTGGCGTAGCGGGAGGCCTTGAAGGTCTAATAATATTGTATATACACCTCTACTAGCTAGGGAACTTGCTAAGCTAGGCGCTAGCACTATTCTAGCCTCGAGAGGCTCAACACCCCCTAGAGGTATTTCAGCTATTTTCCCGCCCCTTAAGCCTCTAAGAGCCTCATCTATCCTAGACTCTAAAATTTCTATTGGAGGCCCTATGAGGCCCAGCCTTATAGAGGCTCCTCCCCCAAGCTTCTCCACTATACTCCTCCCTATTAACGATGCGTTCCCCCCATAAACCCATATTATCCAAGGCTCCTCAAGCTCGAGAACAGCACTACCACCCCGAGAGCACGCTAACACCTCTCCTCCAGCCCTATAGCCCTTAGCTGGGATGAGCGCGCGGACATCGGAGACTTTAGAAGTGAAGCCTATAAGACTCCCCACGTGAACCCCACCGCACTCTGGGGGGTTCAAAGGCCTCGTAGAAGCGTAGGCCGTCGCAGCTAGGAGGCCGAGGGGTCCGAGCCCTGATAGTAACCCTAGGGCTAGAGATTCCAGGAGCATGGTTGAAGAGCTTGAAGCTATGATGGCAGACACTATTGACGACGCATAGTATAGGGTTTTAAAGTCGCAGCCCAGCCCTAGCCTTGAGAGTAGGAGCTGGTCTGAGAGGTATAGCGTTAAAGCCGCGGAGGCTAACGCTGTCGGAGACCATGTTCTCGGAGTTCTCACAACATCTATTAATGGCTCCCTAAATCCCCCCCTGAACTGGGATAGCACTATTAGAGATAAGAGTGCTAAGACTGTAGCCCAGAGGCCTAAGAGGAGTACTTGGAATAAGGGGCTCCTAGAGGCTATTATAATATAGGTTATAGGGATGCTCAGAGAAGCTGTGAGACTCCTAGTAGAGTAGAACACTACTATAGAGGCGGCCGCCGGTATTAAGGGTATTATTAAAAGTAGAACCATAATATCGAGGAGGGACACGACGCCCGGAAGGCTCAGGGAGAGCCTTTCAACAGCAATGTAAACTCCATAAGCTGTCATAGCATAAGCTGTGAGAGCTACTAGCGGCCTAGCAGCCCACACCCTACAAGCTATAAACTCCACCCCAACAGTAATACTATACGGGATATAGATTTAAGCTAGAAAAGTGTGGTTCCAATGCAGGAAGCTATGATAGCCCTTCACGCTAAACTCAGAGAGGCTCTAGAGAAGCTGGGCTATGAGAGACTCCTACCAGTACAGGAGAAGGCTATACCCGTGATATTATCAGGGTCACACACGCTCATAGTAGCCCCTACTGGTAGCGGTAAGACGGAAGCAGCCATCATACCTATACTGTCAATGATGCTTAACGAAGCGGAGTCAAACAAGCTTGGGGGCGGTGTAAAACTCGTATATGTGAGCCCTCTAAGAGCTCTAAATAGAGATATAGAATCTAGAATATCGAGGCTCTCTGAATCGGTAGGTTTCACAGTCCAAGTTAGGCATGGGGATTCCGGGGTAAGGGATAGGAAGAAGTTTCTCGAAAAACCCCCCGACATTGTAATTACAACCCCTGAAACTTTAAACCTCATATTAACACTTAAAGAACATAGAAACATATGGTCTAACGTTGGCTGGGTCATTGTTGACGAGGTCCACGATCTCCTCGAGAGCGAGAGAGGCTCGGAGCTCAGCGTTGTCCTCGAAAGGCTTCAGGAAGCATCAAAAAGGAGGATCCAGAGGGTGGGCCTTTCAGCTACACTCTCAGATAAGACTATGAGGCACGCGTGCTCCCTCATAGCTGGGTCTAGGCCTGTCACTATAGTCGTAGACCCTCACCCTAAAGCCTACAATGTTACAGTCGAGGTTGTCGAGACTTCAAAGTTCTGGGAGCCGGCTGTAGCTAAGGTAGCAGAGATAATAAGCTCAAACAACTCTTCAACCCTAATATTTGCTAACACTAGACACGCAGCGGAACTCCTAGCTTCAAACCTGTCTAACATAATGGGGAACAGTATTGTAGCGGCACATCATGGAAGCCTCTCGAAACATGTGAGAGAAGATGCTGAGAGGGGGTTTAAGGAGGGTATGTATAAGGCTCTCGTGGCGACATCTAGCATGGAGCTGGGCGTCGACATTGGGAAGGTTGGGCTGGTAGTCCAGTTTCTATCTCCAAGGCAGGTCACAACTATGATGCAGAGGGCTGGCAGGGCAGGCCATAGGTTCCTGGAGGTTAGTAGGGGCGTCATAACGACTATAAATAATATATTTGAAATGCTAGAATCGGGGGTAATAGCTTTAAGGGTTGAGAAGGGGCATGTGGAGGATTTCGAGATCCACAGGAACCCTCTAGACGCCCTGGCACACCAGGTTGTAGCCATACTGTTAGAAGGAGGGCCTAGGAGCTTGGAGGAGCTACATTCTATAATGACTAGGGCATACCCCTTTGAAAACGTTAGCTTGAAAGATCTCAGAGAAGTTTTAGAGCACCTCGAGGGGGTTAGAATAGTGAGGTTGACAGAATCTAGTGAGGTGAAGCTTTCCAGGAGAGCTATGACATATTTCTATAACACTTCAATGATACCCGACGAGAGGGAGCTCAGCGTAATAGACATGATAACTGGGAGGAAAGTTGGGAAGGTTAGTGAGAGGTTCATAGAATCTCTCATGGTCCAGGCGGGAGATGAGAAGGGTAGGTTTAAGTTCGTACTAGCTGGAAGAGTCTGGGAGGCTTTGGAAGTCGACCTTGACGAGGATAAGATAATAGCTAAACCCGTAGCCCTAGTCGAAGGCTATATACCTTCATGGGAAGGGGAGCTGATACCAGTAAGCTATAAAGTAGCTAGGGAAGTATGCTCTATAATGACTATTGCGATGGAAGAGCCGGGGGCGGGTTTAAAACTCTTAGAAGCTAGGAAACTCGGGGCTTCCGCAGATAATATCATTAAGGTCCTCTCAGAAACTAGAAAACTCTGGGGTATAACGCCTTCGTTCTCAAGCCCTGTAATAGAGGAGGTGGGCGGTCAATCAATACTACACGTGTGCCTAGGCTCTAAGGGTAACTTCGCCCTCGCCCTCTTACTATCGAAGATAATGGAGAAGTTTAAGCTTGTAGAGTTCAGCCACATACCCTACGCGATAGTATTTAAAAGCCTGACGGGGGTGAAAGGAGGGCTTGTAGCGGCGGCCCTTAAAGAAGCTAAGAGTATCGACAAGGTTGAGAGGCTCGCTTTCATACATGATTCCCTGAGGAGGTCTAAAGCTTTCACAGCAAGATTCTACCATGTAGCCAGGAGGATGGGGGTTATAGATGTTGACGCTAAAGTCGGGGCTGGGCTCCTTGGAAAGATTATTGAAGCCTATAGGGGTAGTGTTGTTGAGAGGGAGACACTGAGAGAACTCGTAGTGGATAAGCTTGACATTGAAGCCCTAAACCAGTTCCTGGAAGCCTTAGAGGAGCCCCACATCGTGAGCCTCAGAGAGCCTAGCCCCCTCACCTTACACGTACTCGGAAACCCGTATATCAGGAGCGATGTCTCCGTTAACATAAAACTAATAGCCTTAGACCAGATAATTGAAGCTAAGAAGAAACACTTAAACTCTAAGACAGTAACCCTCCTATGCGCCATGTGCGCCGACACGCTAACAATTAAAGTATCCGACGTTAAGAGAGATAGGATGAAATGCGCCAAATGCAGCAACTCACTACTAGCCCCACTCCCGGACAGTGAGTGGGGGCGCCAAGCTATAGAAACTTACGTGAAATACTTAAAAGGAGGGAAGCTGAGCAGGGAGGAGAAGAAGATTATAGAAGAAGTTAGAGACAGGGCGGGGCTCTACCTAAACTACTCGACACAGGGGCTGGGGGACTATGCTGTTAAAGCGTTAATGACCCGCGGAGTAGGACCTAGAAAAGCCAAGAGAGTTCTCGAAGAGCTTTTAAGGAGGGGGGAGAGAGGGTTTTACGAGGAACTATTGAAAGCCGAAGAAGAATATATTGAGACTAGAAGGTACTGGGACAAGAAGAGTTATAGGGGCGAAAAGCAGGACGGTTAAAAGTTCAACCTTAAACCTCCCCAGCGCTCGCGGGCGTTTCATGTTCTTTAGAGCTTTGAGTCTCGGGCCGCTCGGCCCTAGCCATTGTTTCTGGGTATTCGATTTCTATTATTACCGTGAGCTTCTTAGGCTCTAAAGCGTTGTAAAGGTCTTGGGCTATGGCTTGGAGTCTTGCCTCTAAGTCTGCTAAGCCTAGCACGCTCGCTGGTAGTTTAAGCGTGGCCGTTTTATCCTCGGAGTATGAGGCTTCTAGGGCTGACGGGTCGAGGCCCAACATTCTAGAGGCTAGGAGTTTAACCTTCTCCCCGGGATCCTCTACTATTTTAACGAGCTCCAGGGATATTTTAAGGGTTTTACCTGCGAGTCTCGGGTTTAAATCTATGTAAGCGAACCTTTCAGTAACCTTAGTAATGACCCCTACCCTGCCGCCAACACTAACCTCCTCCCCAACCTTAGCCCTGACCCCGAGTCTCTGAAGTTGTTTTAATGGAGCCCTCACTACAAGATCCTCCCTATGGGGCCCGTAAGCCTTCTCCGGGGGGGCCACTATCTCCCTCTTCTCCCCCACGCTCATCTCAGCAAGAGCCTCCTCGACAGCCTTTAAGAGACCGCTCTTACCGTAAACAACTATAGCCTCCCCATACCTCTTCCTAGGATCATATATGCCGGCACTCTTAGCTAAACTCTCATCAGTACTATCTATGACCACCTCACTACCATCATCTTCAACAACCCTCACAGTATAGTTTATTAAAACAATGTCACCTTCCCTCAAAACCAAACACCAACCTGGGCAATGTTAAAGCTAAGCCTTAAAAAGAAACAACACACCCCCGCATATTAAAAATCCCCAGAAACGAGAATGTTTCCCCTTAACATGCCTTATAGACGGTTTCAGCTCATAGTGGTTAATACCTGGTAATGTCGACAACGAGCTCTCGAAGCCCATAGAGCCCCTCTCTTAGGCACGCCGGAGCCCTGCATTAACTGTTTTCATAAAAGTTTATAAAGGTCTTCGCCTAGATTGCCCCACCGCTCAAATACAGGGAAGCCCTGAAAGAGAGGGACGTATATACACATCAACTTTAGATGTAAGGGTTTCCCCGAGGGCCGAGCATAACCCATAGTGTGGTGATTATGCGATCCCTTATGGGTGGGGGTTAGCGCGAAAGGGGAGGAGCCTAGTAAGCCCTAAGGGCCTCAGACTGATATCAGCCGCTGTGAGGCTAAACCCCGAGAGCCCGTCATAACTCTCCTTGCATTTCACGGCAACCCTCCCAGAGGCTTCCTCCACCCTTTTCCACAGGGGGATCACCTGTCACCGCGCTGTAGGAAGGGGCTTCAGTCCTTGGGGAGACTGCACATTTCAATGTTCGAGTTAAAGATTACTGCTAGAGGTTTAAAGTTGGCAGAGGCAACCTTTAACATATCTTAATACTAGATATTTATAAAATTATTAAGATCGTTACAGCTGAGTAAGGCGCTCCTAAATATGTTTTGCGCTATGGGTTTAAACTTTTTCCTTTGGAGTTTCATCCATGTATATGCCTATGATCCTCTTGGGGATTCCTCCCTCGCACTCTCCTGTTATTAGTCCTATGTAATCGCCTTCCTTGAAGGGTCTTTTCTCTACTTTATCCCCACATGATTCTAAGGTGTAGGGTTGGAGTTTTCTCTGATTAGCTCCTGTTCTGGAGAGTATGAGAGCTTGCCTTAGGAGGATTAGGATCAATAAGCCTGTTATTATCATGAATATTATGGGTTGAAGCAGTTCCAGGGGGTTTAAACTGTTGTTCGCCACGGCTCTTCACCCTACTGGCCTACTCCGCTCGTGTTGCCTATTCCAGCTACTATGACTACATCGCCGGGCTTGCTCTCTGTAACGATTATTTCTCTGGCTCTTGCCACAGCTTTTTCCACGCCTTCGTAAATGAGCCTTGTCATGGCTTGTATTGCCTCCTCCATAGACATTTTAATTATTAGAGCTCTTAAAGGTATTCCGTTTTCCACGGTTATCCTCTCAAACCTTATTTTCTCAGGGCCCGGGTCTCCTATCGCTGCGCCCGCTCCTTCAGCTATTATCCCGCTCTCTTCTCCCTCGAGTTTTAAGGCTGCGTCTATAGTTAGTAGGAGGCTTGGCTTGACCCCCCTACTTATTAAATCCTTAACTATCTTCTCTACGCCTGTTCCAGGCTTACCTACTGTGGCCGCCGGGCCTTTAGCCTTCACTATGATAAGCTTCCTGTTTTCAAATTCCACCTCTGTGAATACCGTGTCTAGATCTATTTCCTCCCATTTGCTAGTGTAGTTTGAGAGCTTGAGGGCTACGAGCGGGCCTGCCGAATCACCTATAGGATATCCTTGGAGGAAGTCGTTGTGAGCTTTCCTGAACGTGTCAGCTATTCTAAGAATTTGCGGCATTAGGAGCTGGAGTTGCATTATTAGGACCCAGTTTCTAGTCTTCTCGCCTAGTATTAGATAGTGTCTCACGAATTTATGGAGGAATATTAGGGCTGAGGTTATTTCAGCCAGGACTTCAGCCCTAGTCCTGATTACGTGATCGCTCTCTGGCATTGCTGTTTCAAACTCGCTCTTAAACCTTTGAATCCTAATGTTCAACACATGGTCGAGCCTCCTTATTATGTCAATAGGCTCTATGGACACAGGCTCTATAATGAAGAATTCAGTAACCCTATTCAAGAGCGTTTCAGGGTTCCTAGCCTTGTTCTTAACTAGGAAGTCTAGAGTTCTCCTCCTAGAGTCTTCAGCTATACTCTCAAGGATCACAAGCTTACCCCTTATATCCCTAGTCCAAATGAAAACTTGGAGCCTCTGGTTCAACCCTAGGAAGAGGGCTATAATGAATAATATGAAGAGAAGCTGACCTAAAGCCTGGATCCAAGCAGTTAAATCTCCATTAACCAATAAACGTCCCCCAACACTACCATAAATAAAATTCTCAAGCACACCTTAAAAGTTCTTGGAGCTTATTAGAAATATCTGAAGTTATTGGATGATCTAACTAGTACAAGCCTGTTTTAAAGTCAAACTCATAAGATTCCCCAGGCTTTAACACGACAACCTTTGAAGGTAAGCACTTCTCCTCCACGAGCTTCTTAAACCCCTCTGGATCTCCATAGAGTATTGGGAAAGTAGCATAGTGCATAGGTATAACAACTTTAGGCCTCAAGAGCTCTACAGCCTTAGCAGCCTCCACAGGATCCATAGTAAAGTGTCCCCCTATAGGTAGGAGGGCTATATCAGGCCTATAGATCTCCCCTATAAGCCTCATATCCATGATTACGCCCGTGTCACCCGAATGATATATTCTAGCCTCATCACTTATTATGACAACCCCGGTAGGGCTACCTAGGGGGCTACTATGAGCCGCCGGGGTTAATGCTATCTTCAAGCCTTCAGCCACGTTGATCGGCCCCCCAATGTTACCCCCTATAACCCTATCCTCCCCAAGCTTCCTCCCAAATTCCGAGGCGAGCTCGAATACACCTACTATTTTAGCTTTAGGATTGTTCCCAGCTATAACCTCAGTATCCCCGACATGGTCGAAATGACCGTGAGTCAAGACTATGAAGTCAACACCGCTCACATGCTCCGGCCTAACGGGAGACAGGGGATTAGAAAGCCAGGGATCAACAAGAATCTTATACCCGGAAACCTGAACCTCAAAAGCGGCATGACCATAGTAAATTATCCTCCCCATAACACGACCCACCAATATACAGGGAAAACCTTAACCCTTAAATATTTACCGACAAGGGGGAAGACAAACACTAAAGCTCGATGACACAATAGACATGAAAACCCACCACATAACCAGCAGGCGGGAAAGAACGAGAAATAGATCCAGCAGCATTCATGGAGAAGGGAGTTGAACACGCAACCACCAACACCATGTAGCACTCAGACTACACTGCGCAAGGAAAACCCTCCAAGTATATACTAAGCTATTTAAACTTCAGCTTTTTTAAAAACGGTGAGTGGGGTGGCTCTACCTTTCGCTCCTTTCAAAGCCCTAGCCCTCTCCATAGCAGCCATAATCCTAGCTTTAACCCCCATATCCTCCCTAACATACTGGGTTGAGAGTGAATCTGAAACAGCGTACTCTAGCCCGGCTTACACCGTAACTTATAAGCCTAACGTTTTAAATAGAGTCACGGGATCTAACGAGACCCGGGTTAAAATAGAGGTTGTTGATGAACGGGGCAAGCCCTTAAAGTTTGTTGCCTTCCTTTCCGGGCCCGCCCACGCGGGAGCTGTTGAAGTGGGTAATGTGAGCGGTAAAGGTCATGGAGTAATAGCTATAGGTCGTTACGTCTCCGAGATTAATAGAGTGCTCAGGGAGCTGAACTCAGACCCTAAAACCACGGGAATAGGAATGCTAGTATTAATATCGGCTGTGATAGAGGAGGATGGAGAATACTATGTTGTTGGCGACGCAATATCAGTCCCCATAACGCCGGGCAAAGCACTGGGCAAAGACATTATTGTTAAAGTGAGGCTAACACCAATATTCAAGTATAAGATAGAGTTGGAGAACCTAACCAAGAACAGGATCGAGGACCAAATTCTAAACACGCCGCCACAACGTATAACAGAAGAATGCCAGATGATTGGGAGTCCGCCGACATTCTCAACACGATGCTATTACTGGAGGATAGAACAGGTCATATACGCGACACCCTCAGACAAGCTAGACTACGTGCCACTAATGGTAACACTCCTAGACACATACACTGGAATATCAACTCGAATGATACAACACTCAATGCTCATTAAGCTTATTCAACGGACTGTCGCTAGTGTAAGCTTCTCGCTAAGCTTCGGGATAGCAGACCCTAATCGGAACACCATATCAATCAATGTAGTAGGAGAAGCCTGGAAAAAAGAAATAGAATTGGGGGAAACCGAGCAAACACTTTACAGGGCAACGTGCCGTGTTAGCCCAGCACGCTCGGGAGACCCAAGTTTTTGTGTATATCTTGAGAATAACATGCCTAGGGAAGTATCTTTTGGTTATTTTGATGGTGACGTTATTTTCTCAACGGGGTTCTATGGGAGGATGTGGCTTTTGAGATACTCGTTTATCGAGGAAATCGCGCTCTATGGCATTATTCCGGTCTATCGTAAGGTCATTAGGGAGAATGACTTAGCTGTGTGGGTTGTGCCGGCTTTCGATAGCAGCAAAAGTAACATTATGTTTGGCTGGGAGCTTGACGATAGGTGGGGCGACGGTCTCGGGACGACTGAGAGAATGTTAAGAATGCTAGGAGGCAACTACACTTACTCACATATAGAGTCCTGGCCAAGAGCGTATAGCATGTTTCTTATAGACATTTATAGGTATTATTGGGCGTCCCCCAATTTAGGGTTGACCTTCCCCGTGGGAGCCTTAATACTGGCGATTCTCGCAGCTAAAGGAGTGACTCTCCCCCTTGTTGCCGCCGCTATAGTAGCTTCTCTGGCTGTCGGCATTAACGCTCAAATAGCGTCAGAGCAACTCTACAAGGACGCCGGCTACTTTTACATAGAGCTAAGTAGTTCTGATAAATGGATATCTATATTTACCGCTAGGATGAAAGAATTTTATAAGATTAAAGCTGAAGACTATAGAGGGAGACCGGCGCCTCTAATGATATTCCGGCCCATAACAGGGTAATCCACGTTAGTCTCGAGATCTCAACTATCTTTTCTCATTCTTTACGGGTCTCGCCTAGAAGGCTATGCGAGGGTGTACTCGGATCTTCCCCGTTCTTGTGGGGAGAGCTGTGTGGATTCTAGGTTATGGAAGCTTTCATCTTGGGGGGTTATGGTTTTGAGGATCGGTGTGGCTGTGCTATTTTTGAGGGTGTGGGTTTTCTCTGTGTTCCTGCGGTTTTGGGTGTTCATCGTAGGTGGGGGTGGTTTTTCTATAAGCTTTGGGGTTGCTGTGTTTGTGTTGGGTGTTTGTGTTGGGTGTGGTTCTGGATGTTGATAAGTTAAGGGCTGCTGGGAGGGTGGCTGTGGCTGCTAGGGAGTATGCTGTGAGCCTTGTTAGGGTGGGCGCTCTTGTTTTGGATGTTTGTGAGTCTATTGAGAGGTTTATAGTGGAGAGTGGGGGGCTTCCTGCGTTTCCCTGTAATCTTTCCATTAACGAGGTGGCCGCCCATTATACTCCTGGGCTGGGTGATTCTAGTGTTATACCTGAGGGTGCTGTTGTTAAGGTTGACTTGGGGGTTCACGTGGACGGCTTCATAGTGGATACTGCTGTCACTGTAGACCTCTCAGGGGAGCATGGGAAACTCCTGGAAACTACTATGAGGGCTCTTGAGGAAGCCGTATCTATAGTTAAGCCTTATGTGAGCCTCTACGATATAGGTAGGGTTGTTGAGAGGACCATAAGAGAGGGGGGGTTTAAGCCTATAAGGAATCTCTCGGGCCATAACATAGGCAGGTATGTTGTGCACGCGGGCCTTAGCATACCCAATGTGGCTGACAGGAGCCTCTTCCGCCTGAGGGTGCAGCCCGGCACTCTAATAGCCCTAGAGCCTTTCGCCACTAACGGGAAGGGGCTCGTAGTGGACGGGCCCACTATTAACATCTACTCTTACACGGGTAGGGAGCCTAAGATGGGGTTAACCAGTTTGGAGGTGGAGCTCTTAGATCATATCTCTAGAGAATATAAGACTCTCCCGTTCGCGACGAGATGGCTTAAGAACTGGAAAAGCGGAGATGTTGAGGGCCTGCTAAAACTCCTCCATAGTAAAGGAGTGCTCCACGGATACCCAGTGCTCGTAGAGGCTGGTAGGGGTGTTGTCGCCCAGTTTGAGCATACTGTTCTAGTGACGGAGTCGGAGGCTATTGTTTTAGCTTGAGAGCCCCCAATATTAAGCCTTGGAGGCTCCTACTTATTGTGGGGGTTTAGTTGAAGTTTAGGCTTGCCGTAATAGACTATGGGGCGTGTAAGCCTAAGAAGTGTAGCTACGAGTGTATAGGCGTGTGCCCGGTTAACAGGAGTGGTAGGGCTTTAGCTATAGATGCTGAAAGGGCTGTGAGGGGGCAGCCTGTAATATACGAGGATATATGTATAGGGTGCGGCCTCTGCGTTAAAGCCTGCCCTTTCGAGGCGATATTCATAGTTAACATGCCTTCAGAGCTCGAAGAGGAGGCTGTGCACAGATACGGGGTTAACTTGTTCAAACTCTATAGGCTACCAGTACCTAAAGAGGGTCACGTAGTAGGGGTTATAGGTAGGAACGGCACCGGCAAGTCGACAGCCCTAAGGATACTAGCGGGGGAGTTGAAGCCTAACCTGGGACGTCTAGACTCTACCCCAGACTGGGATGAGATTATAAGGAGGTTTAGGGGGAGCGAGCTGCAAGCATACTTTAAAATGATCGCCAACAATAAAATAAGAGTCGCCCATAAGATCCAGCATGTAGACATGGTTCCCAGGAGGGTTAAGGGGGTTGTGAGGGAGCTCCTTAAGAAGGCTGACGAGAGGGGAGTCTCGGGAGAGCTAGCTTCAGAGTTGGGGCTTAGCAAGGTAATGGATAGGAGGGTGGAACATTTAAGTGGTGGGGAACTCCAGAAACTCCTAGTGGCCGCTGTTCTAAGTAAGGAAGCTAATGTGTACGTGTTCGACGAGCCTTCAGCCTATTTAGATGTGAGGGAGAGGATTAGGGTTGCGAGGCTTATAAGGAGGGAGGCGAGGCCCGGGAAGTTCATAATGGTGGTGGAGCACGATCTTGCTGTGCTAGACTATGTTAGCGACCTCATCCACGTCATCTACGGGGAGCCGGGCGCTTACGGGATAGTTTCATTACCCTACGCTAGTAGAGCGGGGGTTAACAACTTCCTCGACGGCTACTTGCCAGCTGAGAATATAAGGTTGTGGAAGGAGCCCATAAAGTTTAGAGTTCACGGGGAAGGGGGAGGTGAGGACTCCTATAAGCCTTTCAAAGTTGCAGAGTGGAGCGGTCTCGAAGTATATCTTGATGGGTTCAAGTTGAGAGTGGAGCCTGGGGAAGTGTGGAGTAGGCAGGTCATAGGGATAGTGGGCCCTAATGGTATAGGTAAGACTACTTTCATAAGGGTTTTAGCTGGGGAGGTTAAGCCTCGGGAGGGTTTAGTATACACTTATATAAGTGGGGAGCCTAGGGTTAGTTATAAGCCTCAATATGTTAACCCTGAAATGTTCCCTCAAGCTACAGTGTACGAGATACTTAAGGCTGTGAACCCTGAAGTTGTAACCCCAGGATCATGGCTTTACTTGGAGCTCGTGCGGAGGCTTAAACTAGATAAGCTCCTAGACAGGGAGGCGAGGAGCCTGAGCGGGGGGGAGCTTCAAAAACTAGCGCTAAGCATAGCGCTAGCTAGGGAGGCTGACATATACCTCCTAGATGAGCCTTCAGCCTATTTAGACGTGGAGGAGAGGCTGAACATAGCTAGGATAGTGAGGAGAATAGTGGAGACGAGGGAGGTCGTAGCTTTCATAGTAGAGCATGACATAATGCTGGCAGACCTACTATCGGATAAGATAATGGTGTTCAAGGGGGAGCCGGGGGTTGAAGGCTTAGCGGGAGGGCCTGAGAGCGTCAAAAGGGGCATGAACAAGCTTCTTGAAAGCTTAAACATAACAATGAGGAGGGATCCTGAGACTAAAAGGCCGAGGGTGAACAAAGAGGGGAGCTATCTAGATAGACTCCAGAAGGTTAAGGGGGAATATTATGAGTGAAAACAGCCTGCTGGGAGACTGGAGCGTAATGATTCAAGTATTTTAAGGCTCTACACCTCTATTTTGTGATGTGTGAGGAGGTATGGCTGGCAAAGCTACTACCCTTAGTGTTATTAAGGCTGATATAGGTAGCTTAGCGGGCCACCATAGGGTCCACCCTGACACTATACTAGCAGCTAGCAGGGCTCTAGCTGAAGCTAGGAGGAACGGTGTTATAAAGAGTTTCTATGTTACAAACGCCGGGGACGACCTGCAACTTATAATGACCCACTTTAAAGGTGTTGACAGTCCAGAGATACATGAGCTCGCCTGGAACGCTTTCAGAGAGGCTACTAAAGTAGCTAAGGAGCTTGGCCTCTACGCTGCAGGCCAAGACCTTCTAAGCGATGCTTTCAGCGGTAACATTAGAGGCATGGGCCCCGGGGTTGCTGAGATGGAGTTTATTGAGAGGCCTTCGGAGCCTATAGTAGTTTTCATGGCTGATAAGACCGAGCCTGGAGCCTTCAACCTACCCCTCTTCAAGATATTCGCAGACCCCTTCAACACTGCAGGCCTAATCATAGACCCCAGGCTTCACAGCGGGTTCACATTTGAAATAATAGACGTCTATGAGGGTAAGGCTGTAGAGCTAAACTCCCCGGAGGAGATGTATGATATACTAGCACTCATAGGAACCCCGGGAAGGTATGTGATTAAGAGGGTTTACAGGAGGCCCGACAGAGAGATAGGAGCGGTGGTGAGCAGCGAGAGGCTAAGCCTAATAGCTGGGAGATATGTGGGTAAAGACGACCCGGTAATGATTGTAAGAGCTCAGAGCGGGTTCCCAGCAGTAGGAGAAATACTAGAAGCCTTCAGCTTCCCCCACCTAGTAGCAGGGTGGATGAGGGGAAGCCACCACGGCCCACTAATGCCAGTAGGCCTCAGAGACTCTAAAGTAACAAGGTTCGACGGGCCCCCAAGAGTCATAGCCCTAGGATTCCAAATCAAAAACGGGGAACTCATAGGCCCCGCAGACCTATTCGAAGACCCCGCATTTGACGAGACGAGGAGAACAGCACAACTAATAGCAGACTACATGAGAAGACACGGGCCATTCATGCCCCACAGGCTAGGGCCCGAAGAAATGGAGTACACAACACTCCCAGAAGTACTCAAGAAACTATCAACAAGATTCAAACCAGTAGAACTAGGATACAAACCCATAGTGAAGAAAAGCGAATAGAAAATTAATGTACATAACCCTCAAATTTTTCCACTCTCAAGGGAGTTTGGGCTCGCCGCCACGACTGTAGCTTAAACATGTTCTGGCTTGCGCCCTCCATTTGAAGCTCTTACACGATAATTAATGCTAGCCGGTTCCGTCAGCCGCCCCTCATAATGTTAAAACATCTTTCTAAGGCTCCCACTAGACACTTAAAGCCTTTAAGGTTTCATTTCGGGCGGGACTCAAGCCTATAAGAGGATAGAAGGAGCGTTCATGTAGGCATGAAACACTCATATATAGAGTCGAGGAGATCATGATGTACAGAGAGAGAAAAAAGTGAAGTGTATTATGTCGGCTAACTCAGCCGACTGGCACAGAGCCATACCATGGCCTCCAGGGTCTCCAAGACTCTATATGTCCGTATGCAGCGCTTATCCCTATGTATAATGCTATGGCGGCCGCTATTACTAGTATAACTATTACCGCCCAGCCTACAGTCCGGCTATAAGCTGACTTCCTGAATATTAGGGGGGCTGAAAGCGTCGCGACACCTATGAGGAAATACATGAGACCTGAAATTTCAGGTGTTTTTGTCAGCCTATGAAGCCATATTGTGAAGGCATACACTATAACTGGGATCCCTAGAGTTGCTAGGGGTATAGCTAGATGACTCAAGCTAATACCGGTCCAAAGGACTACCCCTATAATCATTAAGGCAACACCGAATAACGCCCATGGCTGTATTAGGGGAATGTTATTTCCTCCAGGCAGAGGCCATGTGATCGTCCCCCAAATCCCTGTTATGAACGCGTATAAGCCTATGAAGAAGAAGTAGAGCCCAATAACCTTATTAGCGCTAGTAACATCAATTGTGGAAACCTTTCCAGCTTCGAGGCTAGATCCCCTTATAACATTAACATATACTCCATAAGCAGCTACTAAGAGAGTAGTTCCAAGCAGCATTAACCATATGTCAAGGGGATCTACGAACAGTAGGCGCTGCGCCAATACTATCACCATATAATAATTGATTTTTAAAACCTAATAATTTTAAATTTATATTTTCATATGAAAATATAAACAATCATATATGCCGTCAAGACTTTAAGAAATCCCTTCACCTCAATCATTATGAGGGAGTCGCCCTGCAATATGAATTGCTCTCTAATTCAAGCTTGAGAAGCTCCAAACTCTCACCTAAAACTAAACCTAAAACTTTTCCCTGACCCGTAGTCCTGAACATTAAAGGGATGTGGTAGAGCTCAAGACTGTTTGCTATGATATTGTTTTACGAGATTTCCTTAATCTACGGAGGATCGCCGGGCTAAAAGATAAGATTAGTAGTAGTTTCATGGCTTTTGGCGGGCCCGCCGGGATTTGAACCCGGGGCCTCCGGGTCCGAAGCCCGACGCTCTAGTCCTGGCTGAGCTACGGGCCCCTTTATTTATAGGATTTATAAGCAGTTCCTAAATAGTAAATTTTATATGCCCCCTCCTAAAGCTGCGTGAATAAAGGTGTTCCCAGTATGTGGCGTGGAAGCCGAAGGGGCACGCCCAGCGTGGGGTGCTCTCCGGAAAGCCGCCTAGGCCTTTAAGGCCGGGGTGGAACGCGATGATAGCTACGCGACAACAGTAATATTGGGGTTTTATGTACTTCTTTTTAGAGTAAGACCTGCCAGTTTTTAGCCTGGTTTAAGTGTTTATTGGGCTTCCCGGCTTCTCTAATTTGCAGTTTGGGGGCCAGGGATGACATGGTTATGGATGCTAGGAGTCCCGTTATTGTTGCTCCGTCATCTCCTAGTAGGGCTACGAGCCATAGGGGCATTGTTCCTGTGAGGCCTCCTGTTAGGGCTATGGCCTTTATTATTACTGTGGTTACTAGTGCTGTTTTCAGTGTTTTAGTGTATGTTTTTGCTGTTCCTAGTAGTAGGGGTAGTTGTTTGACCCCGTTGAGTAGGACGCTGTCTGCTATGGAGATTACGGCATCTATATTGCCTACCGCTACTCCCGCATCTGAGGCTGCCATGGCTGCCACATCGTTGACCCCGTCCCCGACTACCATGACTTTCGAGCCTTTGGATTTGAGGTTTCTGACTAGGGCTATTTTATCTTCCGGGCTTAGGTTTGAGTAGTATTTTTCTATTTTAAGGGCTTCAGCTACAGCTTTAACCCTGTGCTCTCTGTCCCCGCTAGCTATGATGAGCTTGTAGCCCCCTGTTTTGAGCATTCGGCTGGCGGCGGGGTCTAAGCTCTCTCTGAGGCATAGGTGTCCTGTTGAGCCGTTTACGGCAACGTAAACTATTGCCTCCTCCTCGCCGCATTCTCCATATGCTTTAAGCCCGTGGTCTAGGATCATCTCCCTATTACCTATTATTACTTCTAGCCCGTCCACTACTCCTTTAACTCCCCTCCCCGGCACTTCTACAATGTTTTTAACGCTAACCCTGGTTTTAGACATCTGCGCTAAAGCCCTAGATATGGGGTGCGCGCTGGCGGCTGCGAGCGAAGCGGTTAAGACTTTAAACTCTTCCTCGCCTAGCCCGGTGGGGGGTTTTATTTTTGAAACTTCAAGGGACCCTATGATGGTTATAGTTCCAGTCTTATCTAGGACTATAGTGTCGACTTCAGACACTTTCTCGAGCACGCTACCCCCCCTAACGACCACGCCTTTACCTGCTAGAGCTGCTATTGAATATGCTGTTGTGAAAGCTGAGGTTATTATGAAGGCTGAGGGGCACGCCACCACTAATATAGACACGGCTCTAAGGGGGCCTAGGATCATGTAGGCTAAGGCGAACGAGGATAACGCGACTACAACCCAAGGCTTCATAAGCCTCTCAACAACCCTCTCAACACGGCCCTTCTCCTCTAAAGCCTCCATTGCAAGCCTGATAACTCTTTGAAGTGTAGACTCGCTGGGAGACCTTAAAACCCTAACTTTTAAAGGGGCCCCGCCAACGTTTATGTAGCCGCTCGCCACGAAATCTCCAGGGTTCACAACTACCGGGTAAGGTTCCCCAGTTACTAGAGAAGTATTCACGAGGCCTGAACTAACGCTCACACCATCAGCTGGGACCCCCTCTCCAACCCTCACAACCACTATATCGCCCAGCCTCAGCTTGCTAACATCAACACTCTCTATTAAACCACCCTTATCCACGAGAGTCTTGGAGGGCACAAGCCTATAGAGAGTGTCGAGCCTCCTCCTAGCATACCATTCTGCAGCCCCCTCAATGAGCTCGGCTAGAGAGTAGAGTAGCATGAGTATGAGGCCCTCAAAATAGAAGCCGTGGATTAGAGTGACTAGCCCCATAAAACCCATAAGAACATACTCCCCACTAAAATACTTCTCCCTCAAAAAGCCTAGAGTGAACAAAAACCATAAGTATAGTGTAGGTAAAAACAGGAGAAAAGCCTGGAAAACGGGGGGAAACACGGAGCCTAAAGCTACAGATAATATTACGCCTGCTAGGGAGGGCGCTACAGTTAAAGCCATCCACAGTACCTTAGACTCTCTATTTGGCAATTTAAACTCCAAGTTTAACATGGAAGAGTAAGCTAATAACTTTAAATGTTAAAATTCCAAGAAATTATTATTATATTCTTATTAACTCGCGCTAGTAAAAGTTAATAGGGTGTTAGAGGCTTGGTCATAGTAAGTGTTTCAATACCAGATCATTTGCTTGTGAAAGTTGACGAGGCGGTCAGCAAGCTCGGCTTCACAGGGAGGTCGGAGCTCGTTAGGGAAGCTATTAGGAGGATGCTCGAGTCCTACGATGTATCCATGAAGGCTGGGAGGGGCATTTTTATTGTAACTGTTCTAAGCGATCACAGTGTATATAAAGCTTCAGATAAGAGGATATTAGAGGTCATACATGAGAACCAGCAGGATATTAAAGCGTTCTACCACCAGATCCTCGAGGGGACCCTCTGCCTCAACATAGCTGTAGTTGAAAGCTACTGGGAGACTATAGGGGTTATGCTGAGAGATCTAAGGAGTATTAGGGGTGTAGTTTACGTTAATGTTTCTAGCTTAAATAAGGCTTAAAAGAATGAGGCCCCAGCTAATATTGCGGTGTTCTCCTGTGGAGAAGCTGGGGTTTAGGGTTGGCTTAGCCCTGAGCATTGCTTCCCTGATACTCTTGATAACTATGCCTTTATTCTATGTTTTCAGGGTTAAAGAGTATTGGGTGTTTTTATCATTTATAGGGTCTACGGAGTTCTATGTTTTCATACTACCTATAGTTTATCATAGCATTCCGAGGGGTGAGGCTGCGGGTTTAGCTTTCTCCCTGCTAGTTGCTACTAGTTTTGCTGGTTTTGCTAAGGAATTGTTTAAGCTTCCCAGGCCTCCGGAGGGGTTTTGGCTCGTGAGCGCTGATGGCTACGGGTTTCCCAGCGGCCACGCTACTGGATCCTCTTCTTTCTGGGGTTATTTAGCTCTTTCCAGGCTTGCCCCGTCTCTTATAGGGTTTTCTATTATTATGATTGTTGGGGTTTCAGTTAGCAGGGTTATTTTAGGGGTTCACTATCCTAGGGATGTTGTTGGCGGCGTCTTGTTAGGGTTTTCTGTGGCAGCTTTATCTCTCTATCTAGCTTCAAGGATGGGGTGGGGGATAGCCTCAGCCGGTGTCCCGGCGTCTCTGGCTTTCTTGCTCCTAAGTTTCCTAGGCTATGGGGTTTTCTCCGCCCCCTCAGCTCTTCTAGGCTTCAGCTTGGGGGAGTTTTTATCGGAGAGGTTTGGGCTTAGAGAGCGCCCGGGGCCCCTATATGGTGTTCTCGGGAGTATAGCTGCTGCTCCTCTCGCTCTTACAACTAAAATTATTGAGGGTGTAGTAGTGGAAGTATTTTTATTCGCCCTAGCAGGTTTCCTAGCTGTTGTAGTGCCGAGATATGTTAAAAGCTTTAGGAGTATGCATAGCTAGTTCGGTGAGTGTTTTGAAGCTGGTGCTAGCAGTTAACTTTAAAGCTTACGAGAGCGCCTTCGGCGCCCCAGCTACAGCTTTAGCTAGAGAGGCTGGCCTCCTAGCCTCAAGGTTCAACAATGTGAGGATAATACTTGCAACCCCCACCCTAACAGCCTTGAGGATACTACAGGCATATGATGACGTGTACCTGCAGCACGTAGACCCCATAAGCTTCGGAGCATACACAGGCTTCACCCCCCTGGAAGCCCTTAAAATAGAGGGGGTCAAAGGCTCCATAGCCAACCATAGCGAGCACAAGATAACATTCAGAGACCTAGAGACTATAACGAGAAAAGCGGGAGAACTAGGGCTAGAAATACTAGCGTGCGCCGACACCCCCCAAGAAGCGGCGGCAGTAGCGCAACTGAAACCCACAATGATAGCCATAGAACCCCCAGAACTCATAGGAACGGGAACCCCAGTCTCAAAAGCGAAACCCGAAGTCATAACGCTGGGGGTAGAAGCCGTTAAGAAAACAGCCAACATACCAGTACTAGCGGGAGCCGGGATAACTGAAGCCCAAGACGCTATAAGAGCGGTAGAACTAGGAGCGCGGGGAATCCTAGTAGCGAGCGCAATAATGAAAGCTAGAAACCCTCAGGAAAAACTAAGAGAATTCACAGAAGCACTAGCAACACTATAACAGCTCCCCCCACAACACTAAACAAGCCAAGGAAAACGCGTGTAGAAGCAAAACAATAGAAGGAGCGCCGCCCCCATAAGGGTGCGCCAACACTATACCCAGCCCGCTAAAGCGCCCCGGAAAACAGCCAGCTCCTAGAGGGAAGCCCAACAGCCTCGGGCGATTGGGAGCGGCGGGCTGAACCCCTCGAGGGGAACCCTCTCGAGGCTTACACCCCCACCCCATCAACCCCGTCTTCTACGGGAGCCCTCGCCACCCTCCAGGGGGAGACCCTGGAAGGTGGATGGCCGCCTCTTTTCGGGGAGGGGTTCCCGCTTAGATGCTTTCAGCGGTTACCCCTTACGGCGTGGCTGCCCGGCGCTGCCGCCAGGACAACCGGTACACTAGAGGCCGCCGCGCCCCGTTCCTCTCGTACTAGGGGCACGTTCCCCTCAGGCGGCCGGCACCCCCCGCGGGTAGAGACCGACCTGTCTCACGACGGTCTGAACCCAGCTCACGTTCCCCTTTAATGGGCGGGCAGCCCCACCCTTGGGAGCTGCTGCACCCCCAGGATGGGAAGAGCCGACATCGATGTCGCAAACCGCGGGGTCGATAGGAGCTCTCGCCCGCGACGACGCTGTTATCCCCGGGGTAACTTTTCTGTCGTGCCCGGCCCCCACCTAGGGGGACACGAGCGTGCGCTAGGCCACGGTTTCCCGGCCGGACCCCTTGCGTTCAAGGGTCCGGTCAGGCCGGCTTTTGCCCTTACACTCTACGGCGGAGTTCTGACCCGCCTGAGCCGACCTTTGGGCGCCCGTGTTACCCTTTCGCGGGCGTGCCGCCCCAGCCGAACTGCCCACCCGACGCTGTCCCCCTCCTCGAGGGAGGGGTTAGGCTCCCAGGCGGAGGTGGGCGGTGTTTCACTTACGCCTCCCCGCCCCCCGGAGGGGGCGGCTCAAAGGCTCCCGCCTACTCTACGCGCCCCCGCCCAGGAGCCAGCGCCGGGCTGCAGTAAAGCTCCACGGGGTCTTCTCTCCCTGCGGGGGGTTGCGGGACTGTGCACCCGCTCAGGGGGTTCGCGGGGCCCCGGGCCGGGACAGCGGGGACCTCGTTAACCCGTTCATGCGCGCCGGAACTTACCCGGCAAGGCATTTGGCTACCTTAAGCAACACCAACCTCACGGTTGGTGTTGGACCATATCTTCACCGC
>CAKZTZ010000021.1 GCA_937921695.1 uncultured Sulfolobales archaeon
CATATCTCCACTGTCTCTTCGAGGCTGCCTACCTGGCTCGTCTTACCCATAGTTTCAGGAGCTATGAAAGGCTTCTTAACGAAAGCTGGGAGCCTCTCCAAGACTTCAATGTAGGCTTTAACAACCCTCTCCAAAGCCTCCCCCCTAGTCTTATTACCTTTATAGTATCCAGAGTGGACAACTACAACCTCACCCCCCATCCACTCGGCAGCCACCATAGACTCAACTACTCTAGCAACACTCCTCTCTAAAACATCAGCCTGGGGGCTGGCGAGGTTAACATAGTAGGGGGCGTGGAGGCTCATAGATATATCGTGGTTTAAAGCTTGAGAGCCCAGCCTCCTAGCTTTCTCCTCACTAATCCTAACACCCCTCACAGCTTCATACTCGAAAGCATCTAAACCTATAGACTTCAGGAACCCTGGGACTCCCTCAACAGGCCCCTTATAATCTACCGGGACCCCTGCGGGGCCGAAGCGTAGCCTAGCCAAAACCCCGGCACCCCTTGTATGAGTTTGTGGGGAGCCTTAAAGAGAGTCATACTTATAACTGTGTGGGGGCTATTGTGAGGGTTCACGGCGTTATCAGCTTCTCATATAGTTTCTCCACGTTCATGTTAGTCCTATATGTTAGTGTTTTCTCAGCTATTATAGGGTGGTGTTTTATCCATCCTGGCAGACTTGGCCTCGTCGCGAATATTTTCACTGTCGCCCCTAGGGCTTCCAGGGATTTTAATGCTAAGTCTACTTTATACCTAGGCTTTACAGAGGCTGACCATGTTATTATAGCTATTTTAGGCTCATGGCTTGGTTCTAGTGTTAGTATTTCTAGCGTTTCTCTTAGAGCTTCCAGTAGTTCTGGGGATTTACCTAGTGTTGGGGCTTCAATATACGCTTCTGGTATGAGGCTCCAGTCTTCTGTTGGGTCTACTAGTGGTGTGGCCCCGCCCCCATAGACTATTAGGGCTGCTTTAAACCCTCTCGGCTCCCCTATTCTAGCCGCTGTTTCTAGGAGGCTTGTTGTGACCTGGATGTTAGCCTCTCTAGTTTTCTCCGCTGTGAAAACTATAATGGCCATGGCTGCGCGTGCCCCAGCATTATTGAGTGGAGCCTCTGCCTGGAGTCTGCTATGTAGACTTCAGCCCCGTGTTTTCTCGCAGCCTCAATATCTTCTCTCGCCTCCCCCTCCAGCCTCCCCCCCAGTATTATTATTGAGAGTTTAACCCCACTATATTTAGCGTATAAGGCTGCAGCCCTCACAGGCACGCCCTCAGTGACGCCGCCGTCCGTTAAAACTATCACTATCTTCTCCCTAGCGCTCCCCCTCAGCATTTTAATAGCCTCGACAATCCCATCCCCCAATGCTGAGCCTTCTCCCGTGAAATTAACTTCTGAGAGGGCTCTAACGACAGCCTTATAGTCTCCTATTGGGGGGAGTAGTGGTATGGGCCTCTCATGGAAAAGTACTAGGGCCATCCTATTCCTCCCATCTAAAACCCTGAGGGCTAGGAGGGCTAGGGCCTCTCTTGAGGCTGAGAGTTTGCTTGGTATCATGTCACTATAAGAGTCCCCCATGCTAAGCGATATGTCCAGAGCTATAGAGTAGTCTCTACCATACACCTTTAAGCCACCTCCTCTCAAGCTCCGGGGGTATTAATACTGGTATTGCTTTAAGAGATAATATCACCTCGCCCACACTGCTGATGCCCCCGCGGGGGGCGGCTGTAGCTATTAGGGATAGGCTGCTCAAAGCTTTAACCCCTAAAGCTTCAGCTGCAAGCCTAACCCTGTGATCGTCTGATAAAAGCGTTAGGCCAGTCTTCGAAGCATATCTTAGAACCCCCCTCTCAAGCCCTGTTAACAGGGGGGTGTCCTCGCTCTCCACAGGCTCCACGGTAACATAGTTGACTGGGCTCTCCGCGGGGAGACCCCTCCTAACCCTCAAGGCTTCCCAAACGTGTATCTGTGGGGCTAAGGCTCTCGGAGCGTATAGTTTTAAATTCTCTCCTGAGAGTTTGAGGGCTACATTGTATAGGAGGCTCTTGTAAACTACGAAGGTGCTTGAGGGGTCTAGGAGGACTTCACCCTCCAAAACCCCCACATCCTCTAGAGTTAAAGCCCCGAGGACTGGGGCCACACCCTTGGACACCATATAGTCTATGAAAGATTCTAGGGGTTCTCCCGAGATCTCCGCTGCATAGTTGAGGCTCACATCCCTGCTAGTGTACAGGTTTAAAGCCGCATCCCTCAAATTAACCTTCTCGAAGAGAAGTTTAACAGCATCCCTCACAGCTTCCGCAACGCTAGAGTAGAGGCCTAGGTCTACGAGCCTCCTAAGCCTCTTCTCGAGCACCCCGGAGATTTCAACGCTAACAACCAAAAGACTGCACCCTCTAAGCCTCAGAGTAAGAGGCTGAGCCTAGGAGATATAAATTTAATAGGGGAACCTTAACGGGGAAAGAAAAAAGATTGTGTATTAAAAAGTTTATGAAGGGTTTATGGCGTCCCCGCTGTTTAAGGCTTCCTCACGAAGAACTGGTAGGCTAGTAGCGCTATAGCTATGATTATTAGTATTGCGTTAATTATGCCCCAGTTCCTCGAGCTTGCCGTTGCAGCGTCCTGGGCTCCCGCTATTTTACCTTCTATTGATGTTCTAGCATCGCCTATAGCTTTCGTTATGGCTGCCTGGGCTCCGCTCACATCTCCCTTCCTAGCTAGGTCTGGGACTGCAGCGTTTATACTGTTCACTGTACCCTGTATTGCTTTGGCAGTGTCGCCTAGGGCTCCGAGGTCTTTCTTCATGGCGTCAACGTCTCCCTTCATGCCGACTAGTACTGTGGCTGCAGCCGACAAGTCTGTCCTTAGCTTCCCTAGATCAGTTGCTACGCCGCTTACCGCAGCTGATATTGCGTCGAGCTTTCCTACGGACTCTGTCCTGAAAGCTGCTAGAGCGTCTGAGAGCGCTTTAACGCTTCCAGAGACTGCAGCTATGTCTCCCCTGGCTGCTGTCACAAGGTCTGTTATGGCTTTAGCGCTGCCAGTAACCGCGCCAGTTATCCTGCCTTCGCTGTCTGTTATTGCAGCCCTTACTCTACCGCCCTCCTCGACTACAATCTTAGCTATGCTTAGGTTAGCCGCCTTAAGCAGGTCTCCTAGACCCTTTATGTCAGTCCTTATAGATGCTACTCCTCCAGACACTGCACCTTCAAGGCCGGCCAGCTTATCTAGTATAGCCCTGTTCTGGTCTGAAATTGCTAGCAGGGCTGTTAAAACGTCTCCAACCTTAGAGTCCACAGTTAAAACTAGGGCTCTAACACCAGCTATATCGCTCCTAACAGCAGCTATACCGCCCATGACACTCTCGAAACCTGAACCCACTAGCGTTTGTAAAGCTGTTAGCTTAGCGTCAACATTGTAGAGGGCTGCGAGAGCCTCCTCCATCCTAGCTACTCCGGCAGTTACAGCAGCTACGAGATCAGAGAACCTTACTGGGGGCACAGTGAAGCTTGCCGTATCGGAGGCTGTGTCAGTGGGGGCTACCGGGGCAAACTTAGCTTTAACAGTAGCTATCACCAGAAGGTTCTTACCGAGAGCTTCTCCGGGCGGGGTGAAGCTAGCGTAGAATATAGCCTGGCCTGGAACAGCAATTACAGGCGTTAGAGTGAATATCCTAGTCTCAGCTCCAACCCTCAAGTATACTGCAACACTAACGCTGACGACCTGAGCTTCAGTAGCTAAACTACCTCCATAGAAAGCTACAACCCAAACCTCAGCCGGTAAGTCTCCGAATTGGGCAGCGTTAACGGTAACTTTAACGGTGAAGGGCGGAGGCACACCAACAACGATAACTATCTCTGCCACGGGGTTAGTGTATACTCTTAACGTGTAAGTTCCAGGTGCGGTTATGTACGCTGCAAGGTCTAGCCAGCCCTCAAAAGTACCCCTCACGTTAGTACTAGTATGCACAGGATTTGCAGCGGGCCCTGAGAGTAAGGGTACACCGGTTAAGCCAAGCTGAGTTATGTTGAAGTATACAGGCTTAGAGCTTCCGAAAGCGTAGCCTTTTATGGTTAAGTTCATGGGGGCAGGCAGGAACACCCTCTTATCGAAGACACCCCTACCAGGGTCGAATGCTGCGGCCGTAGCAGTTATGTTTAGCCAGTTCTTATAGTGATTGTTACTATAATAATTGTCGCCGCTGGAAGACGCTAATATCATGTAGTTATATTCAGGCCTCTCGGGGACGTTGAGAGTCACTAGCAGGTAGCCTACGCCTGTCGCCGGCAGGTTCACCGCTATCGTCTCAACCACGGCTAGCCCTGTAGTTACTAGGGTTACGTTAAACCTCGCTACAGCCTTTGCACCTATGACCTCCAGCTTGAA
>CAKZTZ010000022.1 GCA_937921695.1 uncultured Sulfolobales archaeon
TCAAGGTTCAAGCCAAGCCTAGAAGCTAGCGTGTAAAGCTTAGCTTTATCCTCATAAAAGCTAGCATAAAGGCAAGGATGACCTTTCAAAGCATTAGCATAACACAAGGTAAGAGCCAAAGTAGTCTTACCAGACCCGGGATGACCAGACAATAATATAGTAGACCCGGGCATTAGAGAAGACCCTATCAAAGAATCTAAAGCTTCAACTCCAAAGGTGAACCCACTATAACCACGGGAACCCGGGGCGCCCAGCATCACACATCCTCTTCTCTTCTAGGAGTGAAAGGGAGGAGCCTTAAACTCAAATCAAGGGGAAATCATAAGCCTTAAAATAACCCTTTATAAACTATCACATCTAACGAGCTACCATACGCATAGAGATTTACCCTGCGATCCAAAAATGCTGGCACCCGCTCCCAATACACTACAGCTAAATATTACTCGCAAGAGATGTGCGAGCGTGTTTAGCTCTGGACTCACCTACACTCCTACCAATGCTCTGAAAGAAGCCTCCACTAGAGCTAGAAGCTTCAAGAAACTTAAAGTTAAAAATCTGCCGGTTTAAAGGGAGAACTTTATTGCAGGATCTTTCTACTTCTTAAATATTAGAGATCAAAAATAATATTAAAAATATAAGCTTTAGAATAATAAAAAGACCTGCGGAGCGGAGGGGTAAGATATGGAGGAGAAAACTGTTGAGGAAAGACTTTTCCCGAGGCTCGGCGATACAGTCCCAGACTTTGAAGCTGTAACAACCCATGGAGTTATCAGGCTTTCGGATTTTAAAGGGAAGTGGGTTATCCTGTTCTCACACCCAGCAGATTTCACCCCCGTCTGCACAACTGAGTTCGTGGCTTTCGCCAAGATATACCCTGAGCTAGTGAAGCGGAATGTTCAATTAATAGGATTGAGTGTTGACAGCGTATTCTCTCACATAGCATGGGTTAGGAATATTGAAGAGAAGCTGGGTGTAAAAATACCTTTCCCGATCATAGCTGATTTAGACATGAAAGTTGCAAACTTGTTCGGCATGATACACCCAAAACAAAGCACGACAGCAGCAGTACGCTGCGTCTACGTCATAGACCCGGAGATGAAGCTAAGGGCGATGATGTGCTATCCAATGGAGGCCGGGAGAAACATGGATGAGATCCTAAGGCTTATCGACGCCCTACAAACAGCAGATAAATATAAAGTGGTTATACCAGCCAACTGGAGACCAGGAGACCCAGTCATAGTGCCGCCGCCTAGAACACAGGAAAGCGCTGAAAAACGCCTACAAGAAGGCTATGAATGCATAGACTGGTATCTCTGCAAGAAGAAACTAGAATAGAACACGATCGCACAGCTACACCTATTAACGGTTTTTCCCCATTTTTTCGAGCCCCCTCTTTCCCCCACAACCCAACAAGGATAGATTAACACCACCTTGTAGGGCTAAGCTAAAACATTATAGGGGCGTAGAATGGTGCGGGGGGTGGGATTTGAACCCACGACGGCCTACGCCAACGGGTCTTGAGCCCGCCCCCTTCGCCCTGGCTCGGGCACCCCCGCTCCACTTAACATTTATGAGATCTGAGGTTTTAACTCTAAAACTCTGGGGTGCTAACAATATTTAGGTTAGAGCGTTATAACTAATAGTGGCGGGGGATGATTGGGGCGTTGACTTTAGATTCTGGTGATTGGAAGCCCATGATGACCCGCCCTTGTAATATTGGCTACTCTTCTTTGCTCATTGTTATCTCATAGTATCCTTCTCTCGATTCTATAGATACTAGTTTGAAGTCGAGGTCTTTCCCATAGTCTGGGATGAAGTTAAGGCATGTCTCATCGTCTGTTATGACTTTAACCCTCCCCTTTCCCCCCATTTTCATGAAGGCTTTAACCATTTCTACGAAGGGGTAGGGGCATTTCTGGCCTCTAGTGTCTACTATTGTTTCCCCCGGCAATTCTAGGACACCAAGTGTTAAAGTCGGCTGGAAAAGGTTTATATCCTGAGGTTTACGGTAGCTCGTAATCCCTATATATTACCTCGAAAGACTCGTAGGAGCCTGTGGGCTGCATCCACTCGACTTCAACTTTCTCTATTACCGCTAGTGGGGGGCCTTTCCCGCATTCTTCTACGAGCTTCTCTATAGCTTCTCTGGAGCCCTCGACAACTATAGTGACGCTGCCGTCGGGCTCGTTGGCTACATAGCCTTTGAGGTTTAGTTTTAAAGCCCTCCTAGCAACCCACGCTCTGAAGCCTACCCCCTGAACTTCCCCGTATACTTTTATCCTAGCTGCTGAGCTCATGCTAGCTCGAACTCCTTTAGGTAAGATTTGGCTGCAACATATTTTCTAAGTTTTTGGGGGGCCTTCACCTTCGCCTCCCCCCTCGATACTACTACTCCAACCTTAACCGGGCTCTCACCCTCCCCTCTAAGCTCTTCTTCAACCCCCTCAATTACTTGTTTCGAGGCTAAGATAACTATAGCCCCGTTAGTGCCTGCTGTAGCATTAGGTATTATGAAGTTTCTAGTGGCGAACTCGCTTAGGATCGGGGATATTAAGGGTATATCGTCTATTCTCACAGACACGTTTGAGAGCTCTGCTAATTCCTTAATAACATATATCCCGGGGCCTGTAACATCAGTCGTTACAGCTATGTGCTCTCTAGGGTTGAAATCCTCGCCAGCTCTGGGAAGCCTCCCCTCTATTATTCTAGCTATTTTAACGTTAGGCTTAGCCATGAGGTCTACTACCGTGTTCTTCAACTCTAGGAGCCCCTCAACGCTAACCCCTGTCTGGCTTTCAAGCTCCCCAGCTATCTCCCTGTCGAGCATCGCTAGCATGTAAACGTTTATTATAGCAAGCTCCCCGAAAGGCCTTGTAACTAGGAGCTCCATGCCCGGCTCGACCCTATCATAGAAGAATGGAGGCTTCCCCCGGAGCTCAGCGAAGACTGTGGCCCCCATTAGGAGGGACCCAGTGCTGGGCTGGGCTGTCTCCATAAAGGATCCTCCAAGCTTCTCAACATAAGACTCCATGTTAACCCTGATCCTCCCCTTCAGCTCCTCGCTGGGAGCGTCATATACAGGATAGACTCTAATATTCCTCCAAGCTCCAACAGTGAAAAGGTCGTTGAGAGAATTAGCTATTGCAACGGCAGCCTGCCTAGGGCTCCCAGGGTCTTCAGCCGGGTCTATTACCTGTATCGTATCATTATTAGCAGCTAGGAGGCCCTCCCCACCCTCATAACCTACATAGTCTACGAGGAAAAACTGGCTCTTAGCGTGCGCCGAGACTATAGAGTGGCCTTTACCCACAACTATCTTCCCCCCCACAGCTTCCGCAACCCTAGAGTAAAACCTCCCCACAACCTCCCTGAAAGGCTCGGGGCCCGAAGCTAGACTCTGATGAACCTGGGCGAGCACTATAGCCCTCGAAGGGCTGAAAGCCCTAAGCTTCACAACATCAACACTCGGCTCGCCAACATCATAAATATCTCTTAAAACCCTCAAACTCCCAGGATCTCCTGGGAAAACATCGGCATCCCTCCTAGGAGCTATAGTTAACCCTAAAACTTCAAGCTCAGACCTTATAGACTTAAGAGCGGGATAAAGAACATCAACAAGGTCAACCTTAACAGCACAACCAGTAGCTAGAGAAAAAGGATTAACACCCAAACCCCTATAATACTCAACCCTCTCAGCAAACTCCTTAAAGAGCCTATCATAACCCAAACCCACTCAAAAACACACCCCTAAATTAAAAAAGAAACAACCCTTAAACGCTTGAATATTAATTAGTTAATATAAAAGATAAAACACATAGTAGACCGTCGTCAGCAACTAATTTTATGACCGCACATTCCACCTAGCATAGATCTCTGTTACGCTTTCTAAGTAGAGGATGTATAAACCTCTACTCGGCATGCAGCCTCTAAATCTTTAGGAGATGAGAGAGGCTCCATAGATCCTGAAAAGTTTCAAGGGCATTGGAGTGTTTGCGCGGCCACATAATAGCTCTGACTGGGAGAAAACTTTTAGTTGGATACGTACAAGCTGGGGGGTATGGTTTCCGGTTGACTGTCTGCTCTCATGTCGAGGTTGCAGCTGGTAACATATATTATTGTGAGGATTATAGCTGGAAGTATTACGTTTTCAAGGATAGGCTTGAAGCCGGGTCTCTGCTGGCTTCCTTTATAAGCCAGGTTGTTGGGGGTTTCGAAGGCTACATCGTAGGTCTCGCAGCAGGGGGCGTCCCAGTGGCATACGCTGTTTCAGAGGCTCTAAAGCTCCCTTTTGATGTTGTAGTTGTGAAGAAGATAACATATCCGTGGACTAGTGAAGCCGGCTTCGGGGCTGTAGCTGTTGATGGAACCTTGAAATACGACGTTGGAGCCGCTAGAAGCATAGGGTACACTGTGAGGGACGTTGAGGGGAAGGCGCGGCAAGTCAGAGAATATGTGATAAACAGGACTCTAAAACTGAGAGGCAGCATAGACTATGGAAACGTTAGGGGAGAGAAAGTCATACTAGTAGATGATGGGATAGCAACAGGGCACACAATAATAGTAGCCTCAATATTCCTGAGAAACGCTGGAGCAACAAACATAACAATAGCAACCCCAACATCAAGCATAGATGGAGCCCTAGCAGCAGCTAGAGAAGCAGAGAAACTCCTAATACTAAACCTTAGAACAGGCCCCTTCTACGCGGTAGCAGACGCCTACGTAGAATGGCATGATGTGACAGAAGAAGAAGCCCTAGAGTACATAGTTAAAGCGAGAAAACACTTTAAACCCCAAGCTATGTAAACTAAAACAGGAGGGCCCGTAGTCTAGCGGTTAGGACGCCGCCCTCACACGGCGGAGGTCCGGGGTTCAAATCCCCGCGGGCCCACCAAACCATTCACTTCTCGCGGGATAACATCCGCCTCGAACCCGTTACTCAACATTATAATTAGCTATCCCACCGTCGAGTTGAGAGTATATAGTGATCTAGCTAAGATTTATAAATTCTAGTTTTAACCAATGTAAACGGCTGATGGAGGAGGATGTTAGATGGCCGTTCAGACCAGATATTTGGCTACAGCGTTAATCATTATAGCTTTGATAGCGATCGCCGCGTTCTTCTTGCTTAGGCCTACCGAAGCCCCACCAACTCCAACGCCAACTCCAACGCCGACGCCGACCCCAACACCTACGCCGGCTCCACCTTATTCTATTAAGATTTTCACTGGCGGTACTGCCGGTGTCTACTATCCCTTGGGTGTTAAGCTTGCCGATATGTTAAATAAGTATTCGGATGGTAGGATTACTGCTAGTGCTGCTACGAGCGGGGCTAGTGTTGCTAATGCTCAGGCTTTAGCTGCCGGCGACGCTAACCTCGTGTTCATACAGAATGATATAGCTTATTACGCTTATAAGGGTATATTCATGTTTGAAGGATCGAAAATAGAAGTTATAAGGGGGGTGGCAGTCCTCTACCCGGAGATAATACAGATAGTTGTCAGGGCTGACAGCGGCATTAAAACGTTGAAAGACCTTGAGGGTAAAATCGTGGCTGTAGGAGCTCCAGGTAGTGGCACTGCTGTCGAGGCTGAAATCATACTGAGGACTGCAGGGCTATGGGATAAGATAACACCACAATACCTAGACTTTAGACAGGCGGCTGAAGCTCTAAAACTAGGCCAGGTGCACGCAGCGTTCATAGTGGCAGGCATACCCACAGCTGCAGTCCAGGAGCTGGCGGCAACAACCCCCGTAAACCTGGTTTCCATACCGCAGGAGCTCGTAGGAGAGCTCAAAAAACGGGGTTACATGTTCTTCGTGTCAGCCGTAGTGCCTAAGGGTACTTATGCCGGGATGACTGAAGATGTTCAAACACTAGCTGTAATGGCCATGCTAGCTGTGAGGTCCGACGTTCCTGAAGATGTTGTATACAAGATCCTAGACATAATGTTTAAATATCTCGCCGAGTGGAGGCAAGCTCACGCGAGGGCTGAAGCCATATCCCTAGAGAAGGCCTTAGATGGTATGCCGATACCGTTACATCCTGGCGCAGTTAAATACTATAAAGAGAAAGGATTAAGTATACCGCCCGAGCTCCTACCATGACAAATTATTTTAAAACATTAATTCCCACCTTTTTCTCTCTCATACTCATAGCCACTCTACTAGCCCCCATCATTCCCGTGGTGGAGGTTGAAGCTAAGGGAGAGCTTCACAAGTTTTACAGTACACCTTTAAACGTTGAAGTCCGCTATGTTCACAGTGTTGAGGGTTTACCTGTTATCGAGGTTTTAACTGTTGAGGGCTCATGCATAAAACTATCTAAGATGCTGTGGCCGGGTTGCGGCGCCGGGATGCCTTCAGCTATTTATGACATGGAAGGGGCTGAGGTTAAAATTGAGGGGGATCTCTTTTCTGCAACCCCAGAAAAGTGTTTAGGTATGGAACTTGTAATTAACGTTAAATACATGGTTAACGGAACTGTTAAGATTGGAGACTATGTTTTTAGAGACCAGGTGAAAATTCGCGTAACTAGAGTCTCATTAGCAAGTTATATAAGCAGTTGGTTAAGCTAGGGAGCTAGGTGTTTAAAGGTATGTATTTAGGGGAGAGGTTTAAAAATATTATATTAATATCTTTAGGTTTTATCTTCGCTTTCTACGAGCTACTTTATGTTATGAAATTTAACTTCTTCCTTTATAGTATTTTTTCTAGGGTTGGGTTTGAAGCGCGCTTTCTACTTAACATCCCTGATATTCAGCTTTCCATGGCCCTCCTCCTCTCAATAATAATTGTTGCCACAATAGTCTCTAAGCCTTCCCGCTTCCTCGGAAGGTTCTCAATCATATATGATGTTATAGTTTGTGTTTCTGGCGTTGCCGGGTTTCTTTTCCTCTTCCACGTCTACGAGGATGTTATCAAGTACGGCTACTTAATTCCGACCCCCGAGAGGATCATTATGCCTCTCCTCGCCTTATTCGCCTTGATGGATGCTACTAGGAGGGTTTTAGGGTTCTCCCTCCCAGTTATAGCCCTGGGCGCTCTCCTACTAGCTTTCTACCTTGAAGGCTTTAATGTGAGGCTCATAGTGAACCACTTCTACTATGCTAAGGAGGGTGTTTTCGGCATACCTTTATTCGTAATGGTTTCCTATGTTTTCGCCTTCATATTCTTCGGCTCCCTCCTCACATCACTAGGCATAGGCAGGTACATAACAGAGTTCCTGCTAGCATCACTAGGCCCCCGTGTTAAGGGGGTGGCTAAGCTTGCAGTGGTGAGTAGCATGCTTACAGGCACCGTTTCTGGTAGCAGCGTGGCTAACGTAATGGTCACCGGTACATACACTATACCCCTATCGAAAAAAGCTGGATACCCAGCCCACGTAGCTGGGGCTGCTGAAGCCTCCGCTTCCACAGGCGGGCAGATAATGCCCCCCATACTCGGTGCTGCCGCCTTCGTAATGGCGGAGTTCCTCGGAAGACCTTACAGGGATATAATGATAGCCGCTACTATACCTGCGATCCTATACTTCTTTTCCGTATATATGTTCCTCGACAGGATAAGTAAGAGGCTTGGCCTCACTACTGTTAGGCGTGAAGACATGCCCCCCCTAGCCCCCCTACTAATGAGAATCTACCTGCTAACCCCCATACCTTTAATAGCAGTGCTCCTACTATGGGGTTTAGAGCCTCAATATGCCGCTATAGGATCCCTCGGGGCCGTAATCCTGCTAGCGTGGCTTGGCGATGCTACTATACCCTTGTTATTCAAGGTTTTAATGGGGGCTACGATGGCTCTATTCTTAGCTGTAGGTTTCTGGGCCGGGTTCCCATTAGGGGCTACCCTATTTTTCCTAGGTGTTTCCTCTATAGTGCTGGCTCTAGCTATAGCGTTCATGGCCCGCGGAGTCTCAGGGGTATTCGGGAGTTTAGTATACTCCTTTAAGAGCACTCTTGACGGTGTCTCAACTGTTTTCCTGGCTGCAGCATTAGCTGGCATAGTTCAGGGGAGCCTAACGTTAACAGGGCTAGCGGCATCTATAGGGTTCAGAATACTAGACATAGCTGGCGGTAACGTGTTCCTTGTAGCGTTCCTAGTAATGATTATGAGCCTAGTACTAGGCATGGGGGTCCCCACGACGGCAAACTATATAATAACCTCAACTATCGGGGGGGCAGCCCTAGCAATAGCTGTACACGACTGGACAGGGCTACCCATGGCATCCTCGAGGCTAGTAGCACACTTCTTCGTCTTCTACTTCGGAATACTAGCTGATGTGACGCCACCAGTAGCCTTAGCATCTTACGCCGCCTCAGGGCTCGCCAAAGCCGATTTCTGGAGGACAGCCCTAACAGCTTGGAAACTCTCCCTAGCCGGCTACCTCGTGCCATACATATTCCTGTTAAACCCCACACTACTAATACTAACAGTAGAATGGCATTTCGAGACTCTAGCCCTTTTCGCCCTCGGATTCGCCGGGGCCGTGCTAACAATAATAGGCTTAAGCTCGGGAATAGAAGGCTGGCTCGGCGGGAGCATAGGGCTGAGTGAGAGATTCCTACTAGTAATGCTAGCGCTCCTCAACATAGTCCAGAACCCTTTAAACCTCTCAGCCACAATAATAATCCTGACGACCGCAGTATACACGTTCATATACCTGAGGAACTCTAGAAAATTTAGAATTCGAAGTTAAACCCTATTAACTTGCAGAACAGAATTCTCAGGCGAAGCCCGGCCTCCTCTTTTGAACGACTTCAGGGTTTACTAGTGTCGGGGGTATTTCACCTTGGCTGAAGGCTATCAGGTTTTCTGCCGCTAGCTCGGCCATCTTCCTCCTAGTTTCTAGTGTTGCGCTCGCTATGTGGGGTGTTAGTATCACGTTTTTAAGCGATGTCAGAGGGTGGTTTGGATTTAAGGGTTCCCCTTCAAACACGTCTAGAGCCGCCCCCGCTATCCACCCTTCCCTCAAAGCTTTAATTAGGGCTTCCGTGTCTACTATTGCGCCTCTCGCCGTGTTTATTAGTAGGGCTGTTTTCTTCATTTTTCTGAGTCTCTCCTCGTTTATTAAGTGTTTCGTCTCAGGAGTTAGGGGGGTGTGTAGTGTTACTATGTCCGATTCTTCGAGCAGTTTTTCTAGTTCAACATATTCTATGCCTAGTTTCTCCTCGAGATCCCTCCTCCTGACAACATCATAGTATATGACTCTCATGTTGAAGGCCCTGGCTATCTCAGCCACCCTACCCCCTATTCTACCCAGGCCTACAACCCCCAAGGTTTTACCTTGGAGTTCAACGCCGAGGAGCATGAGGGGGTGCCATGCTGTACCCCTCCTCCACCACTCGCCCCACCTAACGTAAGTGTCTGCCTCAACAATCCTCCTAGCAATAGAGAGTATTAGAGCCCAAGTATGCTCAGCGGTAGCTTCAGTGAGAACCCCTGGAGTATTAGTCACGTAAACGCCAAGTTCTGAGGCGCACTTAACATCTATGTTGTCGAAGCCCACAGCCATCTGAGCCACTATTCTAAGCCTAGGAGCGCTAGATAGAAGGTTGCAGTCAATCTTATCAGTTAAGAGCGTGAAAAGAGCATCAACACCTCGAGCTTTATCCAAGAGAACCCCGTAAGGGGGCTCCTTAAACTTATCCCAAACCTCTACATCAAAATATCCTGAAAGTTTATCAATAACATCCCCGAAAACTTCCCTAGTCATGAAAAGCCTAGGCTTCAAACCCTACACCCTCAATCTACACGAGCAAGGGAAATTATAAATCTTACATTACGAGAAACGGCTGAGAAATGTTAAAACCTCAAATTTTAAGGATACATATTTCAATTTGTTTGGGGGGCTTAAAATGTCTCATATACGCGTAGCAGGCATAGACCCCGGGACTAGGAGTTTCGACATTGTACTTTTAGAGGATGATGTTGTAAGGGGAGAGGCTAGCCTTAACACGGAGCTCGTGGCTAGAGAGCCTCAGAGGCTTATAAATATTTTAGATAATATGAGTGTAGACTATATCGTGGCCCCTTCAGGCTACGGCGTCCCAGTCACTTCCGGGGCTGAAATTAGAGAAGCTAGGAGGTTTGCCGTCGAAGTCCTCCTCTTAAGCGATGAAGAAAGTATAGCTGAAGGCGTTAAGGCTGGAGAGGCTGGCGTATGGGTCTACAGCGCCCTAGCAAATATTGTAGAACACCTCATTAAAAACTATGGGGGGAAAGCGCTCTTCCTCCCGGCAGTTATAAACTTGAGGAGCGTGCCCCGGCATAGGAAAGTCAACAAGGTCGACATGGGGACAGTAGATAAGCTAGCCTCAACATTCCTCGCTATACATGAGACTAGCGAGAAAGAAAGTATAGACTATGAGGATGTCAACATTATCGTCGCAGAACTAGGCTACGGTTATGCCGCGTCAATAGCTGTGAAACAGGGCAAGATCGTGGATGGCGTCGGAGGCACATACGCGTCAACAGGAACACTCACTAGCGGAGCTTTAGATGCAGAGCTCGTAGCGGGAGTTGGGAACTGGAAACGCTGGGACATATTCCACGGAGGAATACTAGAAGCTCTAGGAGCCGCAAACATGGAGGACATAGTTAAAGGCTATGAAAAAGGAGAGGAGCCCCACAAATCCTACCTAGAAGCCTATATTGAGGGGGTAGCTAAGGACGTTAAGAGAGCCCTAACGTCAACACCTAAAGCAAGAACCCTGATAATAACTGGGAGACACGGCAAGAACGAAACTATAACCAAGAGGCTGAAAGAGCTCCTACCAGAACTAGACATTAGAAACCTAAAAGGGCTAAAGGGAGCTTCAAAATCAAAGGAAGCAGCCCAAGGATATGCAGCAATAGGAGAAGGCATAGTAGGGACTTATTTCAAGAGACTAGTAGAGCACATGGGTATTAAAGAAGCGTGTGGAACCGCCGTAGATTATATAGTCCACCCTAGGGCCAAAAGCTTCGTAGAGAGGGTTAGGAGAGCCTACATTGAAACAATGAGCAGCCTGAAACTATGTGAAGACAGTTAAACCTAGGAGGTCCCCGGAGAATATCCCCTTGAAGAACCAAAATTATATACCTCCCAGGGGGATAGAGGCTAAGACAGCTCTTAGCGATTGGGGCTTAAGCTATTTAAGGTTGATGAAGAGCACTGTATTGCGGGTGTTAACCTATTGGCTGTTATAGGAGTCAGGGAGTATGCTAGGATCTCCGAGGTTAAGGGGCCCCTGCTTGTTGTTGAGGGGGTTTCGAGGGTCGCTTATGACGAGATCGTCGAGGTTGAGCTGTCTAATGGTGAGAAGAGGAGGGGTAAGGTTTTAGAGGTAGCATATAATACTGCTGTAGTTCAGGTTTTAGAGGGGACCACTGGTATAACGTTGACAGGGACTACTGTAAGGTTTTTGGGGAAAACTTTGGAGATACCTGTAAGCGAGGACATGCTGGGTCGTATATTCAATTCTTTAGGGGAGCCTGTTGATGGGGGGCCGCCTGTTATCCCCGAGGATATGAGGGATATAAATGGGGCCCCGTTGAACCCTGCTGTTAGAGCTTATCCTTCAGAGTTTATACAGACCGGAGTGAGCGCTATAGATGGTATGAATACTCTTGTGAGGGGCCAGAAGCTCCCGATATTTAGCGGCTCCGGGCTCCCCCATAATAAGTTAGCTGCGCAAGTAGCGAGGCAGGCTACTGTTAGGGGTGAGGAGGAGGAGTTTGCCGTTATATTCGCTGCTATAGGGGTTAAGTATGATGACTTCCTGTTTTTCAGGAAGTTCTTCGAGGAGACCGGGGCTTTGAGTAAGGTGGCTATGTTCGTTAACTTGGCTGACGAGCCTGCAATGATGAGGCTCTTGACTCCGAGGGCTGCCTTAACTCTAGCTGAGTACCTGGCTTTTGAGAGGGACATGCATATCTTAGTCATATTAACTGACATGCTCAACTATGCTGAAGCCCTGCGGGAGATAAGCAGCGCGAGAGAAGAAGTTCCCGGGAGGCAGGGCTACCCGGGATACATGTATAGCGACTTAGCCAGCATATATGAGAGGGCTGGGAGAGTCCATGGGAAGAAAGGTAGCATAACGCAAATGCCAATACTCACAATGCCCAACGACGATATTACGCATCCAGTTCCAGACCTCACAGGCTACATTACTGAGGGACAAATAGTCCTAAGCAGGGAGCTCCACAACAGGGGCATATACCCGCCGATAAACGTCCTCATGAGCCTCTCAAGGCTCATGAAAGAAGGTATTGGCAAGGGTAAGACGAGAGAAGACCATGGAGACGTGAGCAACCAGCTTTACGCAGCATACAGTAGGGGTGTTGAGGTTAGAAGCCTAGCCACCATAGTTGGGGAAGAGAGCCTCAGCGAAGTAGAAAGGAAATACCTTAAATTCGCCGACGTGTTTGAGAAAAAATTCCTAAGCCAAGGAGAGAGGGAGAATAGAAGCATAGAAGAAACGCTAGACACAGCCTGGGAGATCCTATCAATACTACCGGAGGAAGAGCTTACAAACATAAAAGAGGAGTACATCAAGAAATACCACCCAACATATAGAAGCGTAAGCTAAGCCGGTGAAGTGAAACTTAAGCCTGCCACATCTTAGAAATATAGGAGCGCTTAGGGAATTACGTTAGTGGAGCACGCTATGAAACTCGCCCCTAAAATAGTAGGGTGCCATCTACGTGCTCCCCCCTCACTATCCTAGTTATGACCTGGGGGTCGTCGCCGCTAGTGAAGAATATTTTTATCCCGCTCCTCTCAGCAACCCTAAGAGCCACAATATCTAGGAGTTTGTAGGAGCCGGCTATTTGAGGATAGCTTCTAAGGAGCTCCTCCATATCAGTGTAACTCAGCTTGTCAAGCCTCCTACTACCCTCAAATCCTGGAGGGGGCTTGTAGACCCCGTCTATGCCTGAAAGCATGTTGATTACAAGCTTAGCCTTGAGAGCCTCAGCTAGAGTGAGGGCCACAGCATTAGTACTCTGCCCAGGCTGCAGGCCGCCCATAACTGGGATTAAGCCTTTAAAAGCGAGTTCAACAGCTTCTTCAACACTCTCCAAAGCCCTAGGAGGGGAGAAGGGTGTTAGAGTTAGCGCTAGAGCTAGGGCGTTCAACCTGGAAGCCTTAATCCCAACAACGTCGAGGAAAGCCTCTGAAACCCCTAAGCCTCTAAGAACATCAATATAAGACCTGGCGAGAGAGCCTCCACCAGTAACAATAGCTATGCCGACGCTCCTGGAAGCCTCTAGAACAGAGTCCCTCAAGCTCTTGAGATAATCAAGCCTAGGAGGGCTCAGAAGCCTGCCACTAACCTTGACAACAATGAAATCCCCCAACACTATGCCCCGAAAACTGTGAACTATAAATTAAAACCTATAACTTCAACCCCAGCGTTTTCCACACTAGGGCTTCCAAGTTCAAACTAAAAATTGTGGAGAGAAAGTTACGAAGCTCTATGGTTCAGAAGCCTGGTTCGCATCATCCTATGGGTCAGCGCTTTTAACCCTCAACATCAAGAGTGGAGAGTGTCGCCCCGGCGCTTTTAAGGTTTCACTAGGTATTATTTACCCTCTCTCACGTTTAACTTTGAAGCCCCTAGTTTACCCGTGGGGGTTTAGGTATGGCGTTAAGCGATCTTGTGAACGTCTTGCAGGACCTGGCTAGGCTGGCTCCCTTTAAGGGTAGTGTTAACATCAGCTACTACATGATACTAGCTGGAATACTAATATTTCTAGCTATAGCAGCCTATGTGGGGCTAGTATTAACTTTTAGGTCTGTGACTACGGTGTTTAGGAAGCCTCCAAGCTTCCTGTTGAAGGCTGTGATAGTTCTGAGTATAGCTCTAGTTGTAATTGGAACTCTAATACCATAACAATAACAGTGTCTATAGAGTTTTAAACTCTAGGCTCCTTTCTCGACTCATCCTCGGCTGGAGGAGATATTCTCTAAGCTGCTCCCGCCTCAACTGTTTTAGCTTCCATCTTTTTCTTGAGCGTCTTCAACCTTATGAAGTCCTCTCTAAGCCTCTGGTCTAGGACGCTCTTAATGTAGTTTATTGATTTCGAGTAGCTTGGAAGTATAACGTAGTCTAGAGCGTTTATAAGCCTCTGGGTGTCCTTGAGCTCCATTATAAGCCTCCTCAGAGTCTCCTCATACTCTGCTAGTTTAAGTATTGACGGCGTTAGCTCCCTCAACTTCAGAAAACTCGCCGCCAGGTGAGGATCAGCATCTAAGGGGATAGGTAGTGGGGGTAGGGCGCCCTTGTCAACATGGAATGTTGGGACTTTAACTGCGAAGAGAACCCTGGAGCGCGCGGAAACATGAAGAGTGCCGGCGACGTTGCCAGTATAGCCCTCAACCCTCTCAAGACCCTCACTGGATAAGCCTAAATAATACTCTGAGAACATGTCGTTAAGCTTAGCTAAAACCTCCTTCTGATACTTGTTATACTCTTCAGCATAACTCTTAATATAATGTAGGAGAACCTCCCTCTTCTCCTCCATAAGACTCCTAATCCTAACCATCATCCTATACTCTCTCCTCAATCTTATCAAGTTAATCTTAGTAGGCAGAACTTTCCTAGGGTCAACAGCCAAACAATCACACCAGCCTTAAACCTTTGAAACTAAAACTTAAATCTGAAAAGTGAAATATAGCTAAGGCAAACAATTAAATGACAATAAAACTACATTTCAGACAAAACCTCTACATGAGAAGCGAGGCCGCAGCTCCCTGAAAAGAGGCTGAGCGAGGATCGCTGAGAATACACGACGATAAAGCCCGGAGAGATGCATATAAGACTTTATAACCTAGACCCAATACTGGGAGGGAAAACTTAGGGTGGAAAGAGAGTGAACTGGATAATGAGGAAATGCTCTCTATGCTATAGGTATACCCTGAGAAAAGACTCGTGCCCCCACTGTGGAGGCCCCCTTATAACACCGCATCCTCCCAGGTTCTCGCCCGAAGACAGATACTTAAAGTATAGGTATGAGCTAAAGAAAAATACAGGGCAAATACCCGGGTAGAAGTGTTTTCCCCTACCACGGGACATTTTTGAGCCCTGTTTTATGTGCTATGATGTTAGCCGCTATGTGTAGGAGTGCTGAGAGTATTGCTAGTAGAGTGAAAACCCATAGTGTGAACTTGAAGCCTGCTAGGTATAGTAGAGCTACAGCCCCTATGTAAAAGTTTAGCTGGTCGAGTAGAGGTGCGGGGGCTCCCCTAGAGAGGCCGAGCCTCCTCTTTATGAATGAGGCTGCAAGATCCCCTAGCATTGCCCCGGCTGAGGCTATGAAGCCGGCATACGCTAGTATTAAGTTTCCGGTGAGGACGGCTAGTATGATTCCTGTTAGGGTTCCTGCAAGCATGCCTGCTGCTAGTCCTTCCCATGTTTTACCGTCTCCTAATAGTCTCCTCCCATCTATGAAGTTTCTTCTGAAGTCTACCGGTCTTTTCCCTTTAGCTATGACTGGTGTGGCGTTGGCGAACATGGCTGGGAGTATTATGAGGAAGCCTTCTATAATGCCGTCGACATACTTGTATTCTAGAGCCACACTATGTCGCCCCCCTCAATCTTGAAGGCTGCTAGGCGCTCTTCAGGCTTAACTATCCTCAGGTGAAACTTGCCTTCTCCAGCCTTGCTCGTAACCCCCACTATGTGGGCATACCTCCCTATAATACTGTAGCCCGGGCTCCCCAACCTACCTTCAACCTCTGAAGCCTGGCCTAGGGCTAGACCCCCGGAGATCCTCATAAAACTACAGGCTGCCGCCAGCATCCTCCTAGAGTAGTAGTCTGGGTCGCCCCTATAATGGGAGTTTATAGTGTCTACTATAATATAGCTCCCCGACAATGCTCCTGAGGCTACAAGCTTAACCATCTCATCTATAGTCTTGACGTAGTTAACTTTAAAGCCTAGAGACCTGAAAGCTAGGAGGGCCCCACTCTCACTAGCTACCACTAGGGTTTTAAGCCCCCTCTCTTCCGCAACCCTAACAATGTGGAGGGCTAGCCTAGACTTCCCGGATCCTGGAGGCCCATATATGAAAGTTAAAACCCCCTCCCCCACTATCCTAGCTATATATGGGTGTGTCTTCATCTTAGCATTCCAGGCCTGAAACTGAAAGGTTTCCTGCCAGGCCTCTCAACTCTCCTCTTAAGCTGAAAGTCCACCTGACTGTCTAGTAGGGCCACCAAGTTCTTCAAGTTCTCCCTGTTCTCCCCCACAACTTTAACTAAGCCTGGAGGGGCGCCATACTTGTCTAAGGCCTCCATACCCTCGCCTGTAACCCTATATTTCTTCCTTGAAGGATCGGCCTCCACGAAGCCCACGTAGGTTAAAGCTATCACGTCGTTCTTAACGTCGAAACTATACATTGAATCGCCGACTTTCCTAAACTCATAGCCTAGGTCAGCCCCAAGTTCTTTCAAATGCTTCACTATATCCTGCAGGGTCCTCTCATGAAGAGGGCCTAGAGCTGATATAATATATAGTAGCCCCATCTGCCTCTGGTTTTTAACGACTTTATCCCTAGTTACAACCTGGACAGTAACTATTTTAAGCTCTTTAGTGCCTTTAGCCGGCTCCTGTTTAGCCTGACCTTTCTGCTCCTCCTTCTTAGGCATCTCCAGCACCTCCCCTCACTAGTATCCTTCAAACCTCTAAAATTTAAGCTTCAGGGAGCTCATAAGCTCTCTGGAGGCTACTGGTATGAGGAACGCTTTAACCCTAACCCTAGTATTGGCTATTCTAGCCTCCCAGGCTGCTCAAGCGTTAGCCCTCGAAAACCAAATAGTCTTGACAGGGTGGGTTATGATCCCCGCAGTGGAAGGTAGGGGTGAGGGTAGCTTGATAAATGTGACAATAACCTTAACATACCCCGGGTCTGGAAAAGTAGAAATCAAGACCCTCATCGGCGAGGGCGGAGTAGGGTCTACTACTAAAGCTAGCATGACCATGGCTGTGAAGACTGGAAGCCTACTAGCTGGAGTAGACTGGAGGCTTCTAGACGCGAATATAATGATTAACGTGAGAGACAATGTTGAGGGGCCTAGTGGAGGGTTCGCCGTATCCCTGTTAACTTACCTTCTACTAGTATATCAGAGGAATATAGGCGTAAAAGACTATACAATAACGGGAGCCATATCTCCAGAAGGTCTCTCTTCGAAAGTTGGAGGCATAGACACTAAATGCCGGCTAGCCCAGAGAGGAGGATACACTCTAGTGCTCCCAGCGGGGAACGTTGAAGACTTAACACCCGACTGCGCTAATAGAGTAGCAGTAGCGGGGATCGTGGAGGCTCTGAAAGTTGTTAAGGGGATGCCGAGGCTGTATGCAAACATCACATATGAATTGCCTGAAGGGTTCAAATCAACCATGAGGGAGGCTACTCTACATTTCCTAGAAGAGGCTTCGCGGATTAGAAATAAAGTGCCTAAAGGCTATGAAATGCCCGGAGTCCCGGCGGTTAATGTTAGCCTGGTTTTAAGCCTGGTAGAGGCTAACCCATACGCCTCCGCGAGCATGGCTTTCACAGCTTATGTGGGCGCCGTGCAGTCACAGTATTACTATATGGTTGAAAAACAGGGGCTCACATGGGCTGTCAAGGAGGCGGGGAGGCTTGAAGAAGAACTGGGAAAAATTAAGAACATGCTAGACTCCATGGAGCGTAGGGGCTCAGTATACTATATTGAATTCCTGGCGACAGCGTACACGAGGCTCGCAGACGCTAACGCCTCACTAACTATAGCTAAAGGAGAGGCCTTGAGAGGGGGTAGTGTTGAGGAGACCGCTAGCTATCTAGGGCTTGCGAGCGCCAGGCTAGAGTCTATAAGATACTGGGTTAAAACAGCGGAAGCTGTCAAGTGGGAGAAGCCCATTATAGATGAGAGGGATGTTGAGAAGGCCGCCATAGCCTTCGGGGATTACGTTAAGATCTCAGCCTCATACGCTGACGTCCTCATAGATTATGTTATAAACGCTTATAGGCCCCCGAACTCCGCGGTTTTGAGAAGCCAGCTCAACACTGTTAAAGATATAGTGAGAGCGGCCGGCAAAGAAGAGTCGAAAGGAAACTACGTGGCCGCCCTAGGCTTCTATAGGGAAGCTTTTTCCCGGAGCCTCTACTGGCTCTTCATGAGGCCTGAGAACATTACTGAGGACGTCGCTAACAGCTACAGGAGAGAACTCTTAACTATCCAAGCCCTGCTAACATCGCGCATAGTGCTCAGAGGCCTCGTATCAGGCCTTGCACCCGCATACTCTGGATATGGGGAGTTTAAATACATTAGAGGCGACTACTCGGACGCTATACGACTCCTCGAAGACGCTGCAGCCTCCACAATATTATGGTCTACTCTAACTCTAAGCCCTCTAGCAGCCTCGGGCTGGACATTACAAGACACGGGGACACTCACCCCAGGGGGGGCTGTAGCCCCGAGCGTTAGAGTTCCAAGCCTAGACTATTACATGTTAACAGTCTCTATAGCTCTAGCTTCAATGTTCATAGGCTTACTCTTAGCTTTCCTAGCTAGCCGTAGAGCGTTTCTCCTCCCCTAGAATAAAGTCTTCTAGTGTAGTCTTCCTCCCCGCCGCCTGGAAGGTTATTCTAGCTATGCGCTCTCTGAAATCGCCTTCAAGCTCCTCTCTTAAGCCTGGGTTGTATAGTGCTGCTGCAGGATGGTATGTCACTATTAGCTTGAAGGAAGCCCCTCCAACCCTGCATTTTACAGCCTCCCTCCTAGCCACCCTAATATTATGCCATTTGAGCCCGCACATTTCATACAGGGTTTTACCCGCAATTCTACCTAGAGCTACTACTACCCTAGGGTTAACCATTTCTAGCTGCCTCACAAGGTAAGGGTTGCAAGCTCTCACCTCAGACTCTTCAGGCTCCCTATTCTCGGGGGGCCTACATTTAACAATATTAGTTATGTAGACACCACCCCTCTCCAGCCCTATAGATTCGAGGAGGGTGTTCAATAGTTTACCCGCCGCCCCGACGAAGGGCCTCCCCTGCTCATCCTCGCTCTTCCCAGGCGCCTCCCCAACAAACATGATAATAGAGTCTAGGGGGCCTTCCCCGGGCACTGCTCTAGTCCTAGACTTGTATAGGGGGCACTTCTTACAGGCTAGGATCTCGGAGACTAGGTTCTCGTATTCCGAGGATTTCAAGGCATCGCCCCTTAAAATTCTGGACGCTTAAAGCTTATAGGCTTCTCGCCAGGCTCTAGAATGCGGTGGCTTAAGTATTGTGGCTGAGGAGTTCACAGTCACGCCTTGGGAGGTTAAGGGTAGGGTTGACTATGAGAAGCTCGTCAAAATATTCGGAACAGAGTTTATAGGGGAAGAGCTGTTTAAGAAGATTGAAGCCTTAGCTGGGGAGCTCCACGTCCTCTTAAGGCGTAGGGTATTCTTCTCGCATAGGGATTTAGATCTAGTGTTAGAAGATTATGAGGGGGGGAGGGGCTTCTTCCTATATACTGGTAGGGGGCCTTCGGGCCCTATGCACATAGGTCACATAATACCCTTCATATTAACCAGGTGGCTCCAGGAAAAGTTTAGGGCTAACGTTTACATAATGATAACGGATGATGAGAAGTATTTCGACGAGCCAGGCATGAGCCTTTCAGAGGTTAAAAAGTGGGCCTATGAGAACACTCTAGACATAATAGCTGTGGGCTTCGACCCAGACAGGACATTCATATTCCACGACATAGAGTATATAGGGAAACTCTACCCCATGGCTGTAAAAGTAGCTAAGAGGATAAACTTCAACACCGCCAGAGCAGTATTCGGCTTCACAGGCTCCACAAACATAGGCCTCATATTCTACCCAGCCCTCCAAGTAGTCCCAACATTCTTCGAGAAAAAGAGGTGCCTAATACCGGCAGCAATAGACCAAGACCCATACTGGAGAATCCAGAGGGACATAGCTGAGAGCATGGGCTACTATAAGACTGCAGCGCTACACTCTAAATTCATGCCCCCCCTCACAGGTCTAGAAGGTAAGATGAGCTCCTCAAAGCCTGAAACAGCCATATTCCTCCACGATGACCCCAAAACAGTCAGATATAAGATAATGAAGTACGCATTCTCAGGAGGCCAGCCCACAATAGAACTCCACAGAAAACTAGGGGGAAACCCCGAAATAGACATATCATTCCAGTGGCTCCACATATACTTCGAGCCCGACGATGTCAAACTAAAGAAAATAGAGGAAGAGTATAGGGGTGGAAAAATGCTAACAGGAGAACTAAAAGAATACCTAGTAGAGAAGCTCAACAACTTCCTGGAAGAACATAGAAGCAGGAGGGAACAAGCGAGAGAACTCATAAAAATAATAATGTACAACGGGGAACTCGCAAGGAAAATGTGGAAAGAAGGCCCCTGGAGCCCTGAAGATCTAGAGTGAAGCTAAAACATAAACATCGCCCCTAAGGCTCCCAGCACTAACCTCAAGGTTAAACTTCGACTTGGAACCGGCTATGGAGACTCTATAGTGGGTGAGTCTCAGGCGTAGAGTTCATGAGGTTATGTGAGAGCTTAAACTATCTAAACTCGCACCCCCCAATATTCGAGCACCGGGCTCGCCGCTCTTAGAGTAGAGCGTTGTATTTAATAATAATCTAGGGGTTTACACTTTGCTCTTGTTTTCGCGTTTATAGCTCGGGCTTGGAGGTTTACTCTTTTATTCTCTCGAATTTCATCTCCACCCCTAGTTTCCTGGCTTTGTTCTCCGCTTCTTCTATGAGGGATTTGAGGGTTTCTTCTAGTGTTTTATAGTCGTGTCCTTCAAGCTCTACCCTATATCTCGGGGTTCCCACTGTGTATAGTCTTAGTTTCACTTTTGGTTTTTCAGCCGCTTTCCTAGCGGATTCTAGGACTGTTTTAATCCTCTCGACACCGTCTCCCGCCGTGCTTTTCAATGTTAGTATTCCTAGGACCCTGACTGTTTTAACTTCCACATGGGTTTTCGCAAGCTCTACTAGGTGTTTCGCCCATTCTTCAGGGACTCCTGCGGCTTTCAACGCTTTCTCGCCTTCTAACACTGCTCTTTCAAGGCCTGCTAGGGGGTCGCCGTATGTGTCTTCGAGTCTCCATATGACTTCCTCGTATGCTTCGTCAACGCTCTTCCCAATCTTCCGTGCTAGTGTCGTTATTAGTGTTGATGCTTTTACGTAACGCTTATACTGCATCATCTTCCTCCTCCTCTCCCCCTCCATGACCCTCTTAAGGCTTACATCCACGTGCCCTTTACCCTTATAAACCCTTATGACTTTAACGACGACTTTCTGGCCGGGCCTCACAACTTCATCTATGCTCCTAACAGACCTGCTCGCAACCTCGCTCCATGGGAGGAGAGCCTTATGACCCCCATACTCGTCCAGGGTCAAGTAAGCCCCGTACTCGTGGACTTCAGCTACAGTGCCTACAACAAGCTCCCCAATATCTGGGAGGGGCCTCCTAGACTTTAGCAATTGAAACCACCATTGTTAAAGGCTTTAACTCGCCCCTAATATATCCAAGCCATGACAGCCGCACTAGTGGGGAGCTGGAGAGATTAGCGTTTAAGGGTTCCACTCTACAATACACGATAGTGGAGAGTGGGAGGTGATTAGGGTGTCTGTTGACACCGCTCAGGCTAATGAGGCTAAAGTCAAGTACGCCATGGCCCTACTAACGTCTATAATTAATGATGCCGGCATACCGAGGAACATTAGGAGGGCTGCTGTTAACGCTCTCACACAGCTTAGAGACACTAAGCTATCTCTAGGAGTTAGGGCTGCTAACGCTGTAAGTGTTTTAGATGAAGTTAGCCAAGACCCTAACATGCCCTTCCACGCTAGGACTAAAATATGGCAAGTTATATCTATCCTGGAGACTGTAAAAGATTGAGGTTGAGGCTCTTTGATGTGGAGGGTTAGAGTTAGAGGTATATATGCGACAGCACTGACATGGCTACTAGCGGAGGAAGGCTTCCTGCTGGCCGATGTTAGTGAAGCTATTAAAAACAGGCTGTCCCAGCCTTTCTCAGAGGGCCCGGCGGATGTTACTGTTAAGAGTGTTGATACAGACCCGGACTCCCTCCTAATAATAGGGAATCCGTGGGAGGCGGGGGTTAAAGTCGAAGAGTCTATAGTGGGCGCTATCTCATACGCTAACATTAGGAGGGGGAGGCTAGGCCTCTACACTGTAGTCGACGCGGTGAGCCTGGGAGAGTGTAGGGCGATGTTACCTGAAGGTTTAGAGGGCATAGTTCAGGGGGAGTGCCCCCCTAAGGGTGAGGCTTTCAGGGGCTATGTGGTTAAAGACTCACTATCTAGGGAAGATAAGCCTGTTGTGAGGCCCGGGGTGGCTCTTGTAGGCGTTTACGTTACAGTCTACACGCCGGGGAAAGACTATAGTTTCAGCGAGCACTTAAAAGAGGAGCATAAGAGGGAGGAGCTCCTAGAAGCTGTTAGGGGGAAAGTAAACTTCTCCAGAGTACATGCAAGGTTTAGGAGTAACAGTAAATATGGGAGCTCGAGCGAGGTAGCTTTAGAAGCTGAAAGTCTAGCGGCGAAGGCTGAAGCTCTAGCGGGCGAGGAGCCCTCAAGCACTCCAAGCCTAGTGTCTAGGGGAGAATATGTCTCCATAATATACGTGCCCTCCCCCGCTAAACAAATACTAGACTCTTACAGGGCCCAACTATACCCTACAGTTAAATTCCACCACTCCCTGAAAGCTGGGGGCTTCGAGGGGTCCACGCTAGTAGACTATAGTGAAGAATCTATAAGGCTCGGCTACTCTACGAGCGACGCGGGGATAGCCATATTATCCTATATAGCTTCAAACCTTAAAGGGAGGAAGATAAACATAGACCACAGGCTCCCAAACGGGAACAGGCTAACACTAGGGCCCTTCACAGTAGACAGTTTCTCACTCTCAGACTCGGGAATAACACTAGCGCTGAGTAGAGTTTTCAAGACGCGGGGGGTCTTAGATGGTTTAGATGTAGAGAAGAGGCCTGGAGACTACTCTAAAACCATAGTAGATACTAGCTCATGGCATATAATCCACGAATACTACAGCCAGGAAGGCAAACTCCTAGGAGTCTACGCTAACATAAACACCCCGCCGGAACTAGGGTTTAAAGGCTTAAGATACCTAGACCTCCACGTTGACATCGTTAAAAAGCCTGGAAGAGACCCTGAAATCATAGATATAGGGGAACTCGAGAAAGCCTATAGAGAAGAGCTAATAACCAGAAGCCTCTACGAGAAAGCTGTTGAAGAAGCCCGCAAAACAGCCAGAAAACTAGCAGCAACATACCCGTAAGCTAAGGAGAAAAACTTCAAACCTGGGGCGCCTAAGGCTGGAGAACCTCCAAGCATATAGGGGTTAACCCTCCCAGCCCCCCGGGAGGGGCTAAGTTTGCGCTTGCCAAGCCTGCTTCCAGTCTTCGCAGTAGTGGCTCTGGTTAGGTCTTCAAACGCTGTTTTTATTGTTTCGCTGGCTCTAACGCTCCCCGGTATATCGCCTCTAGTCCACGGACTTATACTAGCCTCTTACGCTCTAGCTGAGGGTTTTACTGGTTTCATAATGGGGGGTCTCTATGAGAGGTTGGGCCTTCGCCATTCCCTAGTTTTAGCTACGCTATTGTTGACTCTCGTCTACACCGCTATGAGTGCCTTCCAGGATCCCGTGGCTCTAGCATTATTGAACTGTGTTGGGGGAGTGAGCGCTGCTTTAACACTAGCTTCGAGCTTATCTATTCTAGGAGAGGAGACTAGGGGCAGGTATGCTGGGAGGATTTATGGGGCGGGGTTTTTCGAAGCTTCAAACCTTGGAGGCTACGCTCTAGGCTTAGCTGTAGCCGCGTCACTAGAACTCCTAGATGCCCTTAGGGGTTTCACAGTGCCAGCCCTTCTAAGCTTAGCGGCGCTAGCGGCTTCCCTCACAGCCCCCCGAGGCGGAGGGCGTAATGTTATGGTTTTCACTGTTGAGAGGGGTGCCTTAAAGCTTTTACCGTTATGGTTTGGAATAGCCTCCCTAATAGGGGTCGGCTTCATGGCCCCCAAAATACTGGTGGAAGCCGAGATAAAGATCTCCCTAGATGCGCAGAGCGGGGCGGCAGTAAGCCCGGTCCTCATACTAGTGTTGATAGCAGCATCCATAGGCCTCATAGTTGGGAGCCATATAGCCTCCAGGATAGGCAAGGTTAAAGCTTTAATTCTAGGGTCAGCCTCCCTATCCATAGCGGTAGCCGTTGGAGGCCTCTTCCACGAGACCCTCCTAAACCCCCTCTACATGCCAGTCCTAGCACTACTAGCTACTCCAGCAATGACCCTGCCCCCAGCCCTCCTAGCACTACTAGCAGACTACACTGATAGAAGCCGTTTCAGAGGGCCCCAAATGGGGGTTTACGTGACTGCCCTAGCATTAGGCATAGCTTTTGGGGAGTCCGCTCTAGGAGGTCTAGTCTTCAAACTTTACGGGATAGAAATCCTAGCTTTAACCACTGCAACCCTCTTCGCCCTAGCATCCACACCTACAATAGTTGCAGTCGTGAGAGATTGGGGTTTAAAGGCTTAACTGAAAACTATCCTACCAGCAAAGACCAGTAAAGCTACTATGACAGCTATGCCCGCTAACGCTATCATAACAGCTACCGGTATCCTCCAAACTTCCTCTTTGATTTTAACGTTTACTAATATGGGCTCGCGATTGTTATCGGGATAAGTGTCTGGGCCTTCATAAATGACTTCTATGGTGCGCACTAGGGACCATTCTTTAAAAATATAGAGCCTTCTAGGGTTCTCTGGAAGCTTAACGTAAACATCGTGAGTAATAGTTCCTTTGACTCTCACGTTAACCCTCTTAAGCTCAACGTTTAAAGTCTTATCCCTAACTATTATAGTGCCATAGCCTTCAACGAGGTTACTTCTGAGAGTCACCGGTAATATTAGCCATCCCTCCTCGAAAGCCTCCATTAAAGGCCTGAGACCCCTAATTTCAACTCTAACCTCAGGACTCACGTGAAGCTCCGAAGAGGCTTTAAGGCCTGCCAGCTCGCCGGGTTCCAGCACTTCGAATAAAACTATAACCCTGGGAGTCCAGGGCACGGTGAAATCAACGTGCCCCAACCCAACCCCATCCTTAAACAGTATCTCTAGAAGCCCCCTATCTAGAGTCCTCTCAACGTCGTTTGAAGGGTCCACATAGAATATCATATAAGCTACACTAACCCGTAACACTTGAACATCCGCCCTCAACACTACGTTAACCCTGTAAAGGTCGCCTGGCAACACTTTGCCTTCAACGAGGACATTCACAGGCTCGAAAGAAACTTCTAAACCCCGCTCTCTACTAGGCTCAGCTAGTAGTTGAACTGCTGGGATAACTAGCAAGGCTACTATGGAAGCTAAGAGGAAGGTTTTGAAAGACACTGGCGAGAGGCGGAACCCCCCATGCATATCCCGCATCCCCATACTAACAGTTAACCCCATGCAGTAATAAATTCTAGTATGCTAGTTTAACCCTAACATCTAAGGCTTTAACCTTATCATCTAGCAACATTAGAGGGTTAACGTCGACCTCAGCTATCTCAGGGTTGCCGGATATTAAGAGGCTAACATTAACTATAGCCTCAGCCATCTTGCGAGCGTCAGCCTTAAAGCCCCTATAACCTTCAACAAGCCTCCCAAGCCTAGTCTCCCCTATCATTTCAAGAGCTTCGAAAACACTTAGAGGAGCCCCTCTAAACGTGACATCACCCAAAAGCTCAACAAGAACCCCCCCAAGACCAGCCATAACAACAGGGCCCAGTAAAGGATCTCTGAGGGCTCCAATAGAAGCTTCAAAACCCCCGGGAACCATCTCCTCTACAAGGACGCCTGTGAACCTAGCTTTAAACCGAACCGCTAGTTCCCGGAGCCTCTCATAAGCACTTCTAACATCCCTGGGGCTCTTCAAGCCTAGAATAACGCCCCCGACATCGCTCTTATGCAGGATATCTGGGGAGGCTATTTTAGCTACGACGGGATAGCCTATACTGTCGGCTAGGGCTACAGCTTCATCAACGCTAGAAGCTAGCCCCCCTCTAGGAGTCTCTAGCCTATAGGCTCTAGCTAACGCTTTAGCCTCATGCTCTAGGAGGACTCCCCTACCTTCGCGCTTAGCAGCCTCTATGATCTTAAGGGCTTCAGCCCTAGCCTCAAGTGGATGCTCCGGAGGCTTTTCAAGCCTCTTCCGCTTGGAGGCTGATAGAGCCCACACCATTGCAGCCGCCTCTTCCGGCGTGGAGGCTACTGGGAGCCCCCTGAGTCTCAGGTGGTTAGCGAGCTCCCGTGAGTAGCCGCTCCCCTCTACTAAAACTATCACCGGGATGTTAAGCTCTCTAAGCTCGCCTGCGAACTCTATGAAGTTCTCGGAGTCCATGGCTATGGTTTGCGGCTGGTTAACAACTAGGAGGATCCCGGCCTCTTGGGAGTCTAGTATTATCTTGACAGCCTCCCTATAAACGATTGTGGGAGCCCCTCCCGAAAGGTCTAAGGGGTTATTTATGGAGACGTAAGATGGGAGAATCTCCCTAAGTTTAGCTTCTAAGCCCTCGGAGAGCCTCTTCAACCTTAAACCTTTAAACTCCAGAGAATCTGACACTAAAACACCCATACCGCCAGTGTTTGTGACAACAATAACATTACCCTTAGAGGGTCTAGGAAGCTTTCTACTCAAGAGCTCTAAGACAGCTATGAACTCGCCCATACTCTCAACCCTCAGGACCCCGGATCCTCTGAGGAGCCCATCCACGACCCTAGCTGGGGCTGAGAGAGCCGCTACATGAGTCGACGCGGCCCTAGAGCCTGACTCGCTCGCACCACCCCTTAAGACTACTACTGGTTTACGCTCCGAAAGTTCTGAAAGCTTATCTATAAGCTTCCTCCCCTCGCTCAAACTTTCAAAGTATAAGCCTACAGCCTCTGTTAGGGGATCTTCTCCGAAAAGCTCGAGGAGCTCCCACATTTTAACATCGGCAGCATTACCTACGCTGGCAAACCTCCTCAGCCCTATAAGCCTCTCACCCATAAGATCCATTATAAGGGAGCCTAGGGCTCCCGACTGGGACACTATTGATATTGAGCCCCGAGGAGGCATCATCTGCCTCTCCATAGATATGAACGTGGCGTTCAACGGCGTCCAGCTATCTATTACGCCAACACAGTTGGGCCCCAGGAGTCTCATACCATGCTTTCTAGCCACTTTAACCGTGTAATCCTCGAGATCCTTGAAGCCAGCCTCGCTGAAACCACTACTATAAACTATGGCAGCCCCGGCGCCAGCCTCCCCCGCATCTTCTAAAACTTCTGGGACTGTTTTCGAAGGCGTTATTATAAGGATGAGGTCCACGTGCTCCCCTATATCGCTAACCCTTCTATAAACAGTCCTACCCTCAATAGATCCCCCCTTAACGTTCACAAGGTAAACCTTGCCGGGAAAACTAGAGAGAACATTGAAAGTTAAGCCCCAACCGAGAGAGCCTCTCCTATCGCTAGCACCGACTATAGCTACACTTCTAGGCTCGAAGAACACCGTAGACATTCAAACTCTAAACCCCCTACCCTGTGAGCGCCTGTTCCGCTGCTATGTCAGGGTTGAAACTAATGTATTGTATCATACTACCTCTTATAAGAGCCCTCCCTATCTTAGCAACTTTAGTCTTCCCACCTTTTAATTCCACAGTCTCGTCGAGTATGAGGTTCATAGTGTTATCCGTAATCCTTAAAACCCCAAGATACTCGCTCCCATCTTTCAACTTAACATATATACTACTGTTAACAGCCTCCCTCAGATACCTTATAGGGTTAACGGGCTCGGACAAATCAAACCACCAACAGCAGGCTCCAGATAGGAGGTTTATGGAAGCATAACCTTAAATATTAAGCTTAAACATTTTAATCCCCACGCTTTAGAAAAGCCCCCCTCCCGAAACCCCAGCATGAACACCCCTAGGGGCCGGGGTATCCCACCATGAATTTCCAGAGGGTTGAGTTAAGCTAAATCTACCCAAACACATTGACCCATAGGACCGGGGTATCCCACCAGCCCCGGGGTGTTGATGAGTGGGAAACCCCGGGTCCCGGGGCTCCCATAAAACCCATAACTTTATGAGTCTCATAATATTACGGTTTCTAGAGGCTGAAGGTCCGGGCTTTGAGACCCCGGGCTTTAGGTTAACGCTCATAGCCTCAAGGCCGGGCCTAAGGCTGACATTCCCCCTAACATGTAAACACGTGCTACACTTACCCCACATGTTTACTATCAGTTTTCTCATACGCCAAATCAAAGGCTAGCCCCTGGGAGGCCATAGGGCTGGCCTGGGGTTACAATTAAATTTAAATGCAGCCCCCAGCCTGGGGGTGTAAAATGTTAATATATTAGTTTGTTAATATATCAGGGTTGTTTCTGGGTTTCAGCTAGGGCTCCTTCTATCTCTCTTAACCTTCCTCAGTGTTTCCAGGATTTCACTTCTTAGGTCTGGCTTAAGGTCTAGCTCTAAAGCCTCTGTTATGGTGTGTGTTAGAGTCTCATAGTATTTTATGAGCCTCCTAGAAACACTCATACCGTGTAGCTTGAAATCATGTAGCTCAAACTTGTGTAGCTTGCTAACGTTAAGGGGGAGAGCTAGGCCTAGAATTTTACGTATGTGAAAATTCTAGGGGGAAAGCTAGAGATACCTAGAACTGTATAGGTAGTAGAAGCTCTGGATTTCCTGGAGGGTTTCGGGGTATGAGGTTGATGGGCCTGCGTGACGGTCTCGGAACACTCTAGGCCGGGGTTCCATGTCTCTACGGTGGGTTTGAAGACACCTAATACCATCCTGGAGACATTGGAAGCAAACACCCAGCCCCCTAGGGGGAGACTGACGCACTACTACCTTTAGGCCAGTCTCTAAGGAGGGCTTTCAGAATTTTATACAACCTTGTGAAAACGAAACCTAGGCAGGGGAGGGCCACCCTGATGAGGCTCATAGGCTTTCCTTTTTCAGCCTCTAACTAACCCCTGTCTAGAGTTAAACCCCCCTTACTTTTAAGTTATATTATGTCAAAACTATTTGGGATTTGGGTCTCATAGCGGCTGATATCAGCCTGAGACCCTTAGGTCTCAACAGCTCCTCCCCCCCTCCCGGGTTCCCCGGGGGCTGTCATAGCTCTTCCCCCCTTCGCGTTAACCCCACCCTATGAGGGGTCACTTTTCACCACACTATGGGTTGTGCTCGGCTCCCGGGAAACCCGCTCATCTACAGCTAATATATAGCCGCCCCTCTCTCGGGCTTCCTCTACTTTTGGAATGGCGGGCGCTCTAGCGTAACGATATTTAGGCTCCACCCAGATATTGTTTCATGGAGAGCTGTGGTGGATTACATTCTTGTGATAGACTTTGGAGGCCAATATGCCCACCTAATAATGCGCAGGATCAGAGAGTTAAATGTTTACAGCGAGATTGTTAGCGCCTACGCTAGCCTTGAGGAGCTTAAAGAGCTTATGAGGGGCTCTCGAGGCGTCATACTAAGCGGGGGCCCTGGTAGCGTGTGGGAGCAGCATCACGACTACATTGTGGAGATGGCTTTGAAGGAGGATAAACACCTCCTAGGGATATGTTATGGGCACCAGCTAATAGCTAAAGTCCTAGGGGGGGTTGTAGGTAAAGCTCCTAAACCCGAGTTTGGCCCCACCCTTGTAACTATAAAGGCTAAAGACCCCCTCTTCACCGGGATCCCTAAATTCATCTCCGTGTGGATGAGCCATAATGATTCTGTTCTAGAGCCTCCTAAAGGAGCTCTTCTGCTAGCTTCCAGCAATAATAGCCCGGTAGCAGCTTTCAAGTTTGGAAGTAGGGTTTACGGTGTCCAGTGGCATCCTGAGGTTGCACACACAATGTATGGGATAGAGCTTTTAAACAACTGGCTTAGAATAGTTGGAACTCCTAGAAACTGGCTCCCCGAGGTTATGGTTGAAAATCTCGTGTCTAAAGTGAGGGAGGCTGTTAAGGAGTCTAAAGCTGTGGCCGCTGTGAGTGGAGGTGTAGACTCTACAGTAGCGGCGTTAATAGCGCGTGAGGCTTTAGGTTCTAGGTTGCACCCGGTAATCATAGATCACGGGCTTCACCCTGAAGGGGAGCCTTGGAGGTCTATTGAGCTACTTAGAAAGATAGGCTTGGAGGTTGAGCTTATAGATGCTAGCGATAGGTTCTATGAGGCTCTTAGAGGCGTTAGGGACCCTGAGGGTAAGAGGAGGGTTTTCGGAGCTGTCTACGCTAAGGTGCTTGAAGATTATGCTGAGAGGGTGGAGGCAGAGTATTTAGTCCAGGGAACAATATATCCCGATGTTATAGAGAGTGGCGCGAGACCGGGGGCCAGCATAATTAAGACCCACCATAATGTTGCAGGGCTACCCTCAACTTTCAAGCTGAAGCTAGTGGAGCCCCTCAAATGGTTTTATAAAGATGAGGTTAGGAGGATAGCTAGGAAGCTCAAGGTGCCGGAGGAGATTATAAAGAGACAGCCCATACCCGGGCCCTCCCTAGCTGTGAGGGTTGAAGGTGAAGTTACAAGGGAGAAGATAGGGATAGTGAGGAAAGCAGACACTATACTCAGGGAGGAGGTTGAAAAAGAGGGACTCCAAGACAGGCTATGGCAATACTTCACAGTACTCCTAGAATCTAAAGCCACCGGAGTTAAAGGCGATGAGAGAGTGTACGGCCACGTAATAGCTGTTAGAGCTGTTATAAGCGTTGACGCCATGACAGCCTCTATAGCTAGGCTACCATGGGAGGTGTTAGAAACCATAGCTTCAAGAATAACGAGCGAGGTGCCCGGCGTCGTAAGAGTAGTATATGACTTGACTAGCAAGCCCCCAGCTACTATAGAGTGGGAGTAGGTTAAATCCTCTCCCTCATAATATCCTCTATATCCAACTCTATGACCTGAGGCTCTCCAGCCTCCAGGGGCTCGCCCGGGCTCTCCTCCCCCCCACTTTTAATCCTCTTCATTGGAGCGTTCCACCTATGGCCGCACTCTCCGCATATAAATGAGCCCATAATCGTAACCGTAACCCTACCCTGCCTATCAGGAATCGGGGACACCATAGTCCATGTTCTCACAGGCTCTAGAACTTTAGAGCCGCATTTAGGGCATGTAAGATACCCCTCCCCTTTAGCTCCCTTCCTAGGCATTCCAGACAGCCCTCACTGTTAAATGTTGCTTATCACATTTTTAAACCCTCAACCCCCCTAACACTCCAAGCCTTGCTCTGCTATAACCTTCATACTAGTTTATAAAGGTTGGTATAAGATGTGCGGGTTTCTCCAGGGGCTGAGCCCTACTCATAGTGTGGCGGCTAAAACTTCCTATGATGGGGGGAGGAAGCCCCGGGAAGGGTTAACGTGTAAGGGGAGAAGCCTGTTGAGCCCCAAGGGTCTCAGGCTGATATCAACAACTATGAGACCTGAACACTTATAACTTTAAACCTAACCCTATCTCCGTCTGACAGTCCGAGCGCGGACCTTATATGGGTGGGTGACAGGAGCTCGACAACGTCAGCCTTGTAAACTGTTATGACAGGCCTCACTATGTAAACCTCGACTTCAACTAGCCCGGCAACTTCAGCTTTATAAGCGTAGACGGAGCCTAGGCGGGCTCCGGGTATTATTGGGGGCTCTATTAAGATAGGTTTAACGCTATTAATACACTCTTTGTAAGCGTCAACATGGCTGCTGTTAAGTTTCAAGTTTAGGGTTCCAGGGTATGGTTTGAACCCTAGTCTTTCGAGGAACTTCCTAGTATATATGCTTACGTAGAAAGCTCCTTCTCCGGTTCCGCTGAAAACAGTGCCCTCGAAATGGTTGTTGCACGGGCCCCCCAAGATTGGTCCCTCATTATGTTAAATGCGTGGACCTTTTATTTCTAGGGGCTAGTTAAGTTTAAATTTACGTTTAATAGGTTCAGTCTCTATATTTTAGAATTAAAGTTAGCAGAGTCGGCCTTGCAGGTGTCTGGTTTATGGGGTTTATAGAGGCTGACATTGCAGTTGTACATGGGAGGGTTGTCGAGAACTTCAGAATACCTTTCGGGGAAGACTTGTATTTCAAGGTAGTCTTAGTGCCGGGGTTTAGTGATGGCCACGCCCACCCTCAGGTTGTCGATGGTGGTTTAAGGCCCGGGGTTTTATGGCGTGATTCCTATGACTGGATTGAGAATAGGGATCTCGCTGTTGACGAGGTTATGGTTAGGAGGGATTTAAATCTAGCTTCAAAACTAGCACTCTTAACTTTCTATAGGGCTCTCCTCGAAGGTACTACGCTCATATCTCTTACGGGCAGGTTAGCTGCTAACGTTAAAGCCTGGATATCTATGACTCCAAGGCCTAAGGCTGTTATGCTACCTACTGTTATGGATAGGGAAGGGTGGACTGTAGAAGAAGTTAAAAGAGACTACCAGAGGGTTAGCATGATGGTTGGCGACGGCCTAGCTAGGCTCGGGGTTTTCGTTCACAGTATCCGCCTAGCAGGCAGAAACACTATAGGTGAAGCCTTGAGGCTCGCCTCCCAGAGGGGGGGATTAATAGGGTTGCACATGGGGGAGGGCAGGTCTGAAGCTGAAGATTTCAAAGAAGTTTTCGGGGAACCCCCATACCCATCTAGGATCGTCCCAGTACACTGTATAGACGATGATACTACCACTATAGGCTTACAATGCGTCTCATGCCCCCTAACAAACATACTACTATACGGTAGAACTAGAACCAGCCTAGCTGGGGTCGGGAATTTCGGTAGCGACTGGCCCCTCCTCCTAGGAACAGTATCGAGACACCTCCCAATCATAGCCAGGCGCTTCAAAGAACCCCCAGACTCCATAATGAGAATAGCCACTATAGGAGGCTACAGAATATACGACATACCCCCCGACGGCGACATAGTAGGCTACGACGTCAGCCTCCAAAAAATACTTGAAGGAAAAGCTAAACCTAAATTCGTGTCAGTCAAATGGGAAACAGCAGTATATGAAGGAACACTAACAAACAACAATCTAACACTCGAAGACGTAGAGAAAACCATAACAGAAACTATAAAAGAAGCTACAGAAAAATACGGGAAAGGAGACAAGCCCTACATACCCAAACTACCTAGCCACCCGTAAAACCAACTAAGCATAAAGCTTCCCCACACAACCATAACAGCATCACAGACAACGTTCTCAGCTGAGAGCATCAAAGAGCACCGCCCAAAAAGCCAGGAAAGCCAGAAGCTGGGCCACCCCACACTCCACTAGAGCCCCCCAAGACCAGGCAGCCCCAGAAAGCCTCAAATACACCCTAGACAACGCCGCTATGACAATCAAATTAATAGTAACACCAGTAACAGCTAGAACCACCGGAGCCCTAGGATCCCAATAGGAGAACCTAACATAGAGGGATACAAGAGCGAAAACAAAGCCTAAAACCAAGCCTACAACGCCCGCTAACGCTATGCCCCTCCTAAAATACCTAAACATACAACATCCCCAGCCCTAACACGAGCCATATAGAGAGTTTTACACTCGAACTATTAAGCCTGCCACAGTGGCATTGTTTAAAGCATAATGTTCTTTGCTGGAAAACTCTCCCATCTTGAACCCTGAGATTAATAGAATGAGTTTTGATCTCATTTATAGCTATAGTTTAACTTTTTACGTTATATATACATATTTAAATATTAATAATATGTATTTAAAGCTAATTAACCTAGCTTATTATATATAATAGCGATCTGGATTGGGTAACCTTAAAAAGGTGAGGTTGCATGGGAAGCACAGCTCCCAGGTCTGATACGAGGAGGAATGTTATTCTAAGGTTTCTGCAAGTGTTTGGGTTGCTGAACGCGGTTGCGTTGCTTACACTACTGCTTCCTGGCTCTATGAGAGTTAAAGCTGAAACTGAGAGGTATTATAAGAATTTCCCACGTTTCAGTCGTGGCGAGATGAGGAAGAGGTGGGCTATGGTAATAGACTTGAGGAGGTGTGTGGGCTGTTACGGGTGTCAAGTTTCCTGTAAGATGGAGAATGGCATCCCTTATGAAGGCTTTAGAATGTGGGTGGAAACGTATGAGTATGGTAAGTATCCTAGGGTTAGAAGGCTCTTCCTCCCACGTATGTGTAACCATTGTGATAACCCGCCGTGTGTGCCTGTCTGCCCTGTTAAAGCCATATATAAGCGGGGCGATGGGGTAGTCTTAATAGATAGTTCTAAATGTATTGGTTGTGGTTATTGCGTCCAGGCATGTCCTTACGGGGCCATATATAAGAACCCTGATAGAGGAACTTCTGACAAGTGCACGCTCTGCGAGCACAGGCTAGCTCAAGGGCTTCTCCCAGCCTGCGCGACTAACTGTTTTGGTAAAGCTATATACTTTGGAGACTTAGCAGATCCTAATAGTGTGGTTTCCAAGCTCATTAGGGAGAATAAAGTGCATGTCCTGAAACCAGAAATGGGAACGGACCCGATGGTATTCTACATTGGGCTTGACGAAGTGCTAGTTACGGGTGCAGCCGGTAAGATAATAGCGATATCGCCCAGAACGGGTATTAGGGAGGTGAACAGTATATGATCATGCCCGCCCCGCTCGACTGGGATGTTCTAATAGCCTTCTACTTCTTCTCATCCGGCATAAGTGTGGGGGCTGCTGTTCTTGCGAGCTTACCATTAGCTTTCGGGGTCAAAGTTTTCCGTCCAGTAGCTGGGTTAGCGATTATTACAGCGATAGTGTTTGCCATATTAACACCGTTATTCGTGTTCCCCCACCTCCTCCAACCACTCCGCGGGTTGACCATGTTTACTACGATCCTGACAACTTCTCCCATGTCCTTGGTCGGCTGGACCCTTCTATTATACATTATACTATTGCTAGTAGGAGGCTGGCTCGCGCTCTACAAACTACCCGGTGCTGTGACGCCTGAAGCTGAGAAGTCATATACGAGAATAGCTAGAGTTATTTTCGGGGTAGTGTTCTTGCTAGGTCTTCTAGTCTTGTTGCTGCAGGGTTTTGAAATGGCAGTCCTCAAATCGAGGCCCCTCTGGAATAGCCCTGCAGTACCGCTCTTATATATGCTCTTATCGGTTGCGTCAGGCCTCGCTTTTGTCATGCTAGTGTGGATCATTGTGAACAAGTACTTTACTAGAGAGAAGGAGCTACATATGGACATGTTGTCTAGACTAGCAGCTATTATACTGGTGATTCTAATCGCATTCCTTGTAGTAAACGTGGTTGAATACTTGGCCGCTGTTCACTCAGGCGTTTATAGACAGTTGTCTGTTTCAGCGTTATTCACGGGGATAAACCTGTATGTTTTCCTAGTAATAGGAACTATACTGGGCGCGGTGATACCAGCGATACTATTAGCTATCCCGCAGGGAAGATATAATGTAGCTGTTCTCCTCGCAGCTTCAATATTAGTCTTAATAGGGGCTTTCTCGGTAAAACTGGGAGTATTACTCGCCGGGCAGATGTTTGCTAAAGTGCCGACCTTAATCCCCACATTGACCCCTGTGTTAATATCTACCACCGAGCTCACTATCGGAGTCGGGGTCACAGTCCTGGCCCTAATCATATATATAGTATTAATCTGGCTGCTCCCGTGGAGGCGCTTAGCGGGAGGTGGCGGGTGAGATGGTAAGTAGGAGGACTTTCCTTAAAGGCCTGGCGTTAGCAGGCTTAGGTGCTGTAGCTGCGTATAGCTATAAGCCCATCATAGACAAGTTCGCCCTAAGAGAGATTGGGGAGGAGGAGCGTAAAAGCCTATTAGAAGCAAAGGATGGAGTCCAAGTGAAATACACGGCTGACGTAATGTGCCCGTCTGAGTGCGCGTTAGAAGTATGGGTCAAAGATGGTAGAGCAATACGCATCTACGGCAACTATGCCAGCCCCCACAACTACGGGGCTGTCTGCGGGAAAGGCGCGGCCGGTCTAGGTCTAGTCTACTCTCCATATAGGATAAAGAAGCCGATGATAAGGGTTGGCGAGAGGGGCGAAGGTAAATTCAAGGAAGTTTCCTGGGAGGAAGCCATAGACTATATAGCTCGTAAACTCGTAGAGATCAAGAAGAAATATGGGCCTGAATCCGTCATAATGGACACTGGCGACGTAACAGATAGGGACCAATACTGGCGTCTCTTCTTCGCGTTCGGCACTCCAAACTGTGTTGAGCACGGTTCCATATGCGACACGCCGAGACGACATGGCCCCAAGCTCATGCTTAACGGTAAGAGGATAGAGCCTGATATCATGGTGCCAAGGCTGGTGAGACAGCCAGACGGTAGCCTAGCGTGGGACTTTACGCAGAAGGCTAGGCTAATTATTTATGTTGGGTGGAACCCGTTCCTCGCCACGAGAATAGCCTGGGAAAGTAGAGGAACAGTAGCGGCCAAAGTGGAGAACGGCTGTAAGGTAATCGTGGTAGATCCCTCGTTCAGCAACACGGCCACACATGCTGATGAATGGATCCCCATAAGACCGGGAACTGACGCAGACCTCTTCGCGGCAATGCTACGCTACATACTTGAAAACGATGATCCAAAGGATCCCGCAAGACGTTATATTGACTGGGAGTTTAAGAAGTATTCAATCGGGTGGGAAGACTTCGAGAAGGCGTTCAGAGAGTGGTGGGATAAAGTAGACCCTGTTAACGGGCTGAAATACTTCACACTCGAGTGGGCGGAGAACCGTACTGGTATTCCTAAAGAGAAGATTAGGGAGCTAGCTCACCTGTTTGGAATAACGAAGCCGGCCGCTCTCATCTGGGGCATGCAAGCTCCCGGGCACCATTACAACGGCTACTGTGCTTCAATACTAGGAACAGTCCTCAACATTATCACCGGCAACTTCGACGCGCCGGGAGGAGCGATAGATACTGAGATAACAAAGTCTAGCAAAGGTGGAACAGCAACAGGCAGATGGATGCTGGGTAGGAAGGTTAAGAGGATAGTTAATGGTAAGGAGGTAGAGGGAACAGTAGCCCAGCTCCACATGGATCACTATGGCGACTGGCCAGCTGCCTGGGACGATGTTGTCGGCGACTACCCCAGAAGGTTCCGAGAAGGCGTCACGATCAGGTATGGACCCTTCCGCGGGCACAAGTATCCTATCAAAGCCTACATCCTGAGGACTGGTAACTCTGTCATAACAGCCGGCGCTCCATGGGACTGGATTGATGCTCTAACAGCGAAAGATGAGAGGGGAGAGTATAAGGTAGAGTTAGTTGTTTATATTGACACTATATTCTTGGAGTCAGCCCTATACGCTGACGTCGTTCTGCCCGAGGCGAGCTACCTGGAGAGGATGAGCCTGTCAGACATATACCCCACATATCCAATGATCTTCCTGAGGGACCCTGTTATAGAACCTTTACATGAATCGAAGAAGCCCACAGAGATAATGAACATGCTAGCGAAGAGACTATACGAGCTAGGCGACACAGACATAAAGCCTGAAGACTTCTGGGAGAAATACAAGACTGAGGAAGACTTCGTCAACGAAATGCTCGCGGTTGCCCCGGGAAGACCTAACACAGGGCAGCCCCTCCCATACCCACAGTATCCAGAGGGCTACACTATACTCGGCGACCCAGAATCTCTTGAAAAAGGTGAGGTCACTATAGACCATGAGAAGAAAGTGATCCGAGGTAGACTCTTAACTGTTAAGTGGCTGAGGGAGCATAAGGGGGTGGCTGTTTGGCCCATGAGCTGGTATCGTTACAGGAGATGGGATCCTGAGAAGAAAGAGTGGGTGCCTAACAAGGCTTGGCCTCCAACGCCAAGTAGAATGATAGAGTTAGTCTGGGACTACACCACGCCAGACGGGAAGAGGCAGGGCTTATACGCTCCTCATAACATTAAGATTGAAGAGGCAGGCGATATACCTAGAGGACTCCAAGAGATAGGGTTCACTAAGTTCCCCAGAACATTCTACTGGTTTGAACAGAAATACAACCCATATACAAACCCGAAGGCGGCACGCTTAAAGACAGAGTATCCATTCATGTTCATATCCGGTAGAGTGCATCATGCGATGAGCGGGACTCAAATGGTAGCATCTCTAGGACAATGCCCGTCCGAAGGCACCTGGCAGCCCCTCAATAAAGAGTTTGAAACTGAAATAGAAGATTACACGCCAGAAGGTATCAGAATACGTAAAAAGAAATTCCGCGAAGGAGAGTGGTGTATTGCCACAATTTGGATGAACAGCGAAGACGCGGCTAAGCTAGGCATCAAGACAGGAGACTTAATAAGGGTGGTGAACCCCCTAGGGAAACACGTCGTAGGACGTGCATATGTGAGCGAGGGCATTAGACCGGGCGTTGTAAAGATACCATTTGCAACAGGCGGAAGATTCAGTCCAGGGCTCGGACCAGCATACCTCCATAAAGACTATACACCACTAGACAACACGCTATTTATTCCAGACTACCTCAGCCCAATAATGGGCCAGCCCGCCTTTACAGCTATCCCCGTAAAAGTAGAGAAACTCTAAAACCTTTTTCCCCACTCTTTATTTACCTTTCTCTCACCCTTCTTTTCCGAGGTGTTACCTATGAAGGAGGTCCAGGAAATAGTAGGGTGGTTTGTGTTAAGAGCGGCAATATACGACTTCCTGAGGAGCATATTTATTTTAGGCCCGAAGCCTGGGGTTTTAACAGCCCTTTACAGGATCCCGGCGAACCCCTATACTCAGACGCTATCAGAGTCACTGTTAAAGTATGATGTGGCGGGAGACGATCTTCTAGTAGAGCATACTCAAATATTCACAAACCCCGCCACTATGACAGCTGTACCGTACGCCTCATACTATCTTTCCCCTTCGAAACTTTTGGCGAGCGAGGTAACTATATCTCTCAGAAAACTTTACGCGGAGCTTGGATACACTCTACAAGACAAGACTCTCTTAGAGGACCACGTGGGAGTTGAACTTGAAGTAATGTATAGGCTAGCAGCTAAAACTCTAGACACCCTTAAAGAAGGCAAAGAGAAGGAACTAGAAGAACTTATCAGGAAACAGCTCTACTTTATAAAGGATCATATGCTGAAGTGGATCCCCCAGTTCTGCTCGGATATAAAGAAAGGAGCTAGTAAAGACAGCTTCTACTACAAACTAGCCATTATGCTGGAAACGTTTTTAGCGGATGACGCTAAAATGCTCGAGCTAGTTCTAAGTGAGGAATAAATAATATCATCATTAGCGTCTAAAAACCAATAGAGGTACCAATATAGCCCACGTGCTCACCGTAGCGCTCCCTACAGCTTATTCAACAGCTTTCTTTTTAAGCTCCTTACAACTCTATGACATCCTTTCCCAAGCTTGTTATCTCAATGTTTTAGCCTATAATTGTTTCCCCTCGCAAGAAAGGCTATAAGCCCATAGAGCCTACTCTCGCCATAACCCTTGAGGACTGCTCAGCCGCGAGGGGCGGAGCACTCTACACATAGGGAAAACGCTCCCTCACTAAAGGATAGGCAAAATTATTGGTACGTGTCATTAGCGGGAAAACGCTTTATTCAGGCCTTAAAGTGGAATCTATCCTTACAAGGATTTAACCTATAAATGTGATTTTTTAGAGTGGAGGTTTCAACGTTTAGGGCTGTCTTAAGGGATGTGGAGTGGCTAGGAATTCAATGAGTAATCTTGATGTTCACGTTTGGGTTAGGGGGGCTTCGGGTTTAGCGGGGTGTAGGGTTGATAATTTATATGCTTATGGGGGCGGTGTTCTCTTAAAGTTTAGGTGTCCTGGGAGGCTTGAATTCCTTGTTTTAGAGCCTGGTTTGAGGGTTCATAGGACTTTGAGGGTTCAGGGTTTCGAGGAGGGTTTGGGGGGGTTTGTGGGTGTTCTTAGGAGGCTTGTGAGGAATGTTAGGCTTGAGGGTGTGGAGCAGCTTGGCTTTGATAGGGTTGTAAGGTTTTCTCTGGGGGGTTACAGTCTTTATGTTGAAGTTTTACCTAGGGGTGTCGCGGCTCTCGTGGATAGTTCTGGCTCTATAGTGGCTTCTTCTTCTAGGGTTGAGATGAGGGATAGGGTTGTTAAGCCTGGGGCTCCTTATAGGCCTCCGCCCCTCCAGACTGTTAACCCTTTCGTAGAGTCTAGTGTTGAAAGTTTATTGGAGGGTTTGAGGGGGGGTAGGGATGTTGTTAGGGGGCTTGTGAGGGGTTTAAGCGTTCCCGGGGAGGTTGCTGAAGAGGCTGTTTATAGGGCTGGTCTCAGCTATTCAGCTAGCCCCGGGGGCCTAGCTAGTGGGGATGTGGAGAGGCTGCTGGAGGCTTTGAAAACGCTCTACATGGAGTCCCTGGAAGGTAGGGGGTATGTAGTGTTCTCTAGTGAGGGGCTCCCGGTAGAGGCTACCCCCTTCGAGCCTAGGCGTTTTTCAGAGGGTGGGGTGAGGGTTTACAATAGTTTTGACGAGGCTCTAGACGATTTCTTCTCCTCTAGGATCCCTGAGAGGAGTGTTTTAGACGCTGAGGCTGCCAGGCTTGAGAAGAGCTTGGATGAAGCTAGGGAGCTAGAGTCTAGGTATAGGTTTGAAGCTGAGTATTTAAGGAGGGCGGCGGAGCTCGCAGCTTCTAACTATGAACTTTTAGACTCCACCATAGAATGTGTAATGAGACGGTGGAGGGCTGGGAGCTCCTCCAGTTGTAGTAATGTCTCCGAGGTTAACGTGAACGAAGGCTACTTCACGGTATCCCTCGGAGACTATAAGGTTAAAATCTACTATGGGGAGAGTGTTCAAAACGTTATCGTTAGACTCTACAGGGAAGCTGGGGAGCTTGAAGGTAAAGCTGAGAGGGCTAAGGCAGCCTTCGAAGAAGCTCTCAGAAAACTGGGAGAGCTCGAGGTTAAAGCTAGAGCTCGGATCATAGCGTCTAGAGCCTCGCTCAGGAAAATAGCCTGGTTTGAGAGGTTCAGGTGGACTATAACCTCAAACGGCCTCCTAGCAATAGGAGGTAGGGATGCAAGCCAGAACGAGAGCCTCGTAAGAAGGTATTTGAGGGACGATGACATATTCATGCACGCAGACATACAAGGAGGCTCCGCAGTCATACTGAGAACTGGGAGCGTGAAACCCTCAAGAGAAGACCTGGAAGACTCTGCAGTCCTAGCAGCATGCTATAGTAGGGCGTGGAAAGCCGGGCTGGGGAGTGTTGACGTTTACTGGGTTTATGGGAGTCAAGTGTCTAAAAGCGCCCCCCCAGGGGAATACTTGAAAACAGGGGCTTTCATGGTTTACGGGGCTAGGAATTATTTGAGAGGAGTCAAACTACTCTTAGCCCTTGGGGTAGCCTTAGACTCTGAGGAGAACCCTCTAGTAATAGTGGGGAGTGAGAGGGTGGTTAAGCCTAGGTCCATAGCCTATGTAATCCTAGCCCCGGGCTCTGAGAGTGTTAGCGGGGCGAGCGCTAAAGTCAAGGATCTCTTGTTGAAAACCGTAGACGATAGGGGGAAACCCTACGTGATAGCTTTAAAACAGGAGGTTATAGGGAGGTTGATCCCCGGGAAGTCTAGTATAGTTAAAGCTTCCCCGGGGGATGGCGGGCTCTTGGAACTGGGGGTTTACGATTAGATCACATTATGTTCTCATAGCTGCACTTTAACCCTCTCTTCACCCTCCTATGCGGCCATACTTTGCAGCCTACTAGCTCAACGTTCTCCTCAACTACAACGTCATCGCCTATACTGCTTCCTATTATCTTAGACCCGCTCATAATCTTAACGTGCCTCCCAACTATGCTATTCTCTATGTGGACCCCGCCAGCCACATGGCTCCTATCCATTATTACACTCTCTTCAATCCTAGAGCCGCCCCCTATTATAGTGTAATTGTCTATTATAGAGTTAGCTATCTTAACCCCATCCCCTATCCTCACATGCCTCCCAATCAATATATCACCCTCTAGGATCAACTTTTTAGTGGCCGCCCTCTCTATAATATCTACTTGGAGAGCCTTAGAAGCGGGGCTTGAACCCTGAAACTTGACCCCCCTATAAGACATAGACACTTCAAGCCTCTCCGGCTCCAAGTTTCTAAGGAGGTATAGGGATGCCTCAAGGTAACTCTCCGGAGTCCCTATATCGAACCAGAAGCTCTCCATAAAGTAGCCGGCTACGCGCCTACCCTCACCTATTATCCTAGGTATCACGTGAGCCCCGAAATCAGCTTTACCCTCCTTAATCATGGCTTCAAAGTCTTCTGAGAGCAGGAAGTCTATCATTTCCCTCGATAATATGTAGACCCCGGTGTTAACTAGTTTCGAGGGGGCTTCTTCAGGCCTCTTAGGCTTCTCTACGAAACCCTTAATCATCATGCTCTCATCTACAGCAGCCACCCCGAAGCGGCGTAGCTCCTCCACACTATCTATCTCTTTTAAAGCTATGCTCATGAAAGCTTCAGCCTCCCTATGCCTCCTATAGAATTTTTTAATGTTAATGCCCGCCACAGTATCCCCCTGAACTACTAGCACGGGCTCCCTGATCTTATAGTATTCCGCGAGTATCTTGACGCTGTGGGCGTTACCTAGGCTGTCCTCGTTAGGCTGATATCTGATTCTGACGAGCCTGCTAACCCCGGGGGCGAGCCTGACTTTGAAGCCCCCGCCTAGGTGGTCGTGTAGGGCTTTATAGTTGAAGTAGCCGCTAACTCCCAGGTATAGTTCTTCTACACCCTGTGATATGAGGCTGACCATTATGAAGTCTATTAGGAACTTGTTCATAAACCTTATCATAGCCTTGGAAGTTTCAACGGTTAAAGGGTAGAGCCTTGTCCCCAGGCCTCCTATGGGGACGATTGCTTTAGTAACGCTCACATCAACTAAACCCCACTATATAATATTTCATCGTAGATTTATATTTATTTCAAACCTTGAGAGCCTTCTAGTCCACACTTAGAAAATGCAGCACTTCGAGAACATCGCCTACGCGCAGCCCCTTTAAAGCGTAAACCACACTTAGAAACTGCAGCCTTGAAACCCTCCCTAGCCAGGAGAACCTCCCTAGCCCACTTCTCTATGTCACCCCTGTTCTCATGATACTCTATAGACTCCCCCGGCACCCTATTCAGGGATTCGAGGAGCTCGCCCATACTACACGCTTTAAACCCCGTATAAGACCCGTCGGGGGTTTTAAAATAGAAGCAGAGCCTCTCGGGGGCTGTGAACTTAGACAGGAAAGTGCAGTAGTTTCTCCAAGCCATCTCGACAACCCATTTTGAGAATGCTTCTAGGGCTGTAATATAAGTGGCTTGAGCCTTATAGGGGCTCCCGTAGGGGTTGAAGTAGCTGTGAACATCGCCCGCCGGCCCTGCCTTAGTAGCCTGGTAGTAGAAGTGGTCGCTCATAGAGTAGAGCCTCCAAAGCCTTAAAGCCCTGTCTCCTAACGCTTTACTATAATAGTATAGGGTTCTAAGCTTCTCGAGAGCAATCTTCTGGATATCATTGCCAATCCACGCGCTCAAATCCCTCTCGTCAGCCCAGCTTATAGTACTCCAGGGCGGCACATCGTAAACGCCTCGGGCTTCAACTTCTGAAGCTGCTTCCGTCACTGTCGAGAATACTAGCCCCCTCCTCTCAGCTTCCCTAGGGAGCCATTCGAGAAACTCGTATATCCCTGTTTCCGGCCATTGGTGCTCCCCGAAAGTTTCATAGTCTAAAGCAACCACCACTACTTCCCCGGGGGATGCTTCAAGCCAGGAGACGTACTTTGAGGCTGTAAGGGGGTGCTGGTCCCAGTTTCTAAGGCTAAACCTGAACCCTATGTCATCGCTCAGCCTGTAATTCCTTAAGAGTATTCTTATTCCGCATAGGGGGTTAGCATAAACGTGGTTATACCCTTTAAACCCCTGGACCCACTCAACCCCCTCTGTAACTACAGCTTTGAAACCCATTTCCGATAGTGTGCAGCCGATATCATTGTTATATATGAACTCCACGTTCTCCGCAGAGCTAGGCTTATAGCCGAGGAGTTCCTCTAAAAGTTTAACATGCTCTAAAACCTGCTCCACGAACTCACCCCTATCTATTAGCCAGGCTAGCGAGTGATAGTATGTTTGAGCCGCGAACTCCACCCTCTCACTCTCAACCATCTCCTCGAAAAGCCCTATAGCCTCGGGGGCTTTCCTCTTAAGCTGCTCCAGGGTGATGCCGGAGACGCTCATTGTGAACTTGAAACTCTTATTCTCCTTTAAAGCCCCTAGGAGAATTTTGGAGGCTTTAACGTAAACCCTCTCTGAAACCCTCTTAAACACTATGTCGTTAACATCCCAGTTGAAAACCTCCTCAGGATCCCCCATGAGGGCCCCTGGAGGGGCTTCAGCTAAGGGCTTAATCCTGAAGGGCTGGTGGACTTCGAAGAATAGGACAACACGCACGGGCGGCACCTCAAGTTATAGCCCTATAGTAAGCCATGAGCCTCGCTTTCTCATAGCAAGCTTCAAGCTGGCTGTATACGGCTGGTTTACTAAACATTTCTCTAGCTCTCTTCAAACAATTCGCCTTAATCCTATCACGGGAGCCCGGCCCCCCCACTTTAAGATCTTTTATTGGAGCTTTTGAAGGATCCCCCTCTATTGTAGCTATAGACTCCATAGCCATCCCAAGCTCCCAGGGATCCTCTGGTTTAACTAGGAGCCCTGTGCCTTCATCGCTATCTCTTAAATCCACGATTATCTCCTTGAGGCCGCCTACGGAGGAGGCGATCACGGGAACTCCTAGAGCGGTAGCTTCTGCGGCCGCGAGACCGAAAGGCTCCCATCTCGACGGGGCTATGAGGGCTTTAGATAGTTTTATGAGGGCGAGCTTAGTGTTCGAGCTTAATTTCCCGACAACCACGGATACTCTGCCCGGCCTTTCCCCAGCCAGCTTTCTAATTAGATCCTCGTATTCGAGGTCCCCTATTGGTATCCCTAGGATTAAGAGTTTAACGCTGGGGGCGAAGTCTAAGGCTTTTATCGCAATGTCGAAGCCTTTCTGCCATGTAAGCCTACCTATTGAAGTCATTAGGTTTCCTCCAGGCTCTAAATGCCCCCACACTTTTAAACCTCCAGTTAAATCCCTGATAGCCCTCCACTCGACCCCCTCAGTTTGACCTTCAAACTTTTCTCTTATGAAAGCCTCCACGCTTTCAACGTTAACATCCACGGGATTATAGGCTACGCACGACTTACCCCATATCCAGCCCCCATACTTTGGGAGGAGCTCCTCCCTTAGATATGAGAGGCTAACAGTTACTATAAGGTCTGCCTCGTTAACGCCGAAAGCCTCCACGTTACCCCCAACGCTATCCCACACCCTACTATAATCTTCAATCTCATGGCTTGAAAACCTCCAGACAAGGTGTGGGCCGTTAGAGAGGCCAGACCAGTCCTGGGAGGCGTAATGCCAGGGGAAGCTCGGCGAGCCCGACAAGTGTATAGTATATACTAGGGGCAGGGCTAGCCCCCTCCTCTCAGCTTCCTGCTTAACCGCTACTCCTGCTAAGACGCTGTGCCAGTCATTAACATCAACTATGTCTGGGAGTTCTTGAAACCTCTGAGCGTAAGCCCTCACAGCCCTAGCTAGGAGGGAAGACTTCTCCTCCACATTCCCATATATATTCCACACGTCAAACACTTCCCTAGTAGCGCTGTCGAGACCCTTAAACGCAACTATGCGGACACCATTCAATATAACCTCGTCAGCCCCAAGGCAGTAGCCGTAGAACCTACCGTCAACCCCCCTCCTATAGCCGCAGTCCGAGAACCCCACATCTCTAAGGCCAAGCCTAAACCTTAGGAGGGGGTCTAAATGCCTCCCGTGCGAGGGCATGAGGACAGTAACTTTTTTACCCATAGACGCTAGAGCCTCAGCCCTACCCCTAACAGCCTCCCCGAGACCTCCGAGGCTCGCTAGCCCTGAATACTCAAAAGATAACAGCCACACTTTATCTATACTAACGGGGGCGAAGAGCTTCAAAATCTAAACCCTAGATTCAAGGCTGAGTAAAAGTTTTTAAGACTAACCTAGGCCCTAACAATGCATGCTTATGAAACCCCTAGTGAACCCGCAACTTATGAATAGGCCACGGTGAAGGCGCCCTGAGCCCAGCTTTACAAGGCGTGCCCGCTATAATGTTAGGCTCTGACTTTTAAAATCTCGGAGAGATTGGCGAAAGCCTTAACCCACCGCCACATAGCCTCATCCCCGGCTTCAGCTGCCCTCTTAAAGTCCGAGTAGTACCTCCTTTTTAGAACTGCCATCAAAACCCTTGCGCTACTTAAATCCTCGAGGCTTAGCCCGGCGCTCAATGAGGCTTCTACAGTGTCGTGGAGGGCGGTTAAAGTGCTAGTGTCTTGGGGGTCCCTGTAGAGGTTGTTGATGGTTTTAGCTATCTTCGCTGCTAGGACTGTTTTAACGTCTGGGTAGAGCGTTAAACCCAGGTTTTCAACTAGTTTCAGGCATCCTCTGATTCGGGCCCAGTCGGGCGAAGGCCTGAAGAGTTCTTCGAGGAGCCTCGTGTTTAACGTGTGGGAGAGCGTTGCTTTCAGCTCTTCAGGCTCCGGGAGCCTTCTAAGCCTGTAGAACTTAACTATGCTGGTTAGACTTTGGAGCCAGCTGTCGATGGGCGGGGCTAGGCTTCTTAAAGCCTCACTAGCTGCTACCTCGGCAACTAGGGCTTGCTCGTCTGCTGGGAGTTCTTGTAATGTGTATATGCTGGGCTGGAAAGCCTCTTCTAGGGTGTTGAGGAGCTTAGCCTGGGAGCCCTCCTCTAAAGCTCTAACAGTTTTCCTGAGGAGGTTTATGTAAACCTCAGGCTTATCCAAGAACCCTGTGCCTACGTAAATGTCGGTGGGTCCTAGCTTTATAAGGGCGTAGTGTATAGTAGCCTGGTCCATTGTAGTTAATGATAAAGCGTTAACTATCCCTAGGTGGAGCTCTCTGAAAGAATCCCTCCTAGTCTCCGAGAAGCTGAAAGAGTATAATGTCATCTCCTTACCCGCGAGCCCTATGCTCCTCCTGACAGCATAGATCGCGGCAGCTTTCAGGAGGTCAACTCTATGGCCTATAGCCCTCCTATATATTATGGTGCCCCGCTCTCCAGTATTGCTTGAAGCCTCCCCAATCAGGGACGTGAAAGCTTCCTCAACACTATCATATCCCAGTTCCTTTAGAAGCTCTACGGTTCTAGCCGCGTGCCTCAAGACTTGGAAAGGCTCGGGCCTCCCCAAGTCCTCGAAAAACCAGGCGTCACTAGACTGTGATAGGAGCGAGTGCCTGACAGCTTCGAGGATTTTCAAAGCCTTGATGGAGGATTCGACATCTCTATCTTTAAGGTGGAACTCTAGGAAACCCGCTAGAACCCCGGGGCTCCTAAGGGATACGACCATATAGTAATCCTGGAGAGCCCTATAATGGTCTTTGAAGAGGGTGGGCCCGAGCTCCTCGTAGGCCTTCAATGTTTCAAGGCTTAACATGTCTATAGCCTTCCTAAGGGGGGCCCTCCAATCCTGCCTCCACCCAGGCCTAATCTCCGAGGCACACCCGCACTCCGACTTCCACCTCTCCACTCCGTGAGGGCAGCTCCACGAAGTGTTAGCAGCTATTTTTGCTTTGATCCTGGGAGGGTTCACCTCCAGGAATCTCGCTATGCTCGTCAGCCTAGCCTCGCCACTACTATCTATAATGTCGAGGGCTTTAGCAAGCTCTCTAGCCCCGTTCTTCTTATGGTGGCCGAAAACCTCCCCGTCCGAGGCTACAGTAATAATTTGAGGCTCTTGGAGGAGCTCGTTGTAAGAACCTAGAATCCTAGAAGCCAGCTTCCCCCCATCTTCTAGGAGGTCCCCGAAAGATAGTTCTCTCGATATCCCTTCATCATAAACTACGGCCGCTAAGCTCCTCCCCGATGGTAGGGATATTCTGTAAGCCACCCTAGGGTCAGCCTTACTATATTCAAGCCACCTCCCCCCAACCTTAACAGTGCTAATCTGGTGTGGCGCTAGGATGACGAACTTTACCCCATTATCAACTAGTATTTCGAGGGTTTCATAGTCAACTGCAGCCTCTGGCAGCCAGAAGCCCTCCGGGGGCCTCCCGAAAGTGTCTTCGAAAAACCTAACACCCCAATAGACAGACAGCTCCCTATAAAGCCTAGGAGCCAGGGGCATGATTATGTGAGCGTAAGGCTGCGCTATCGCCACACCCCTCCCATACCTCGATATAGACTCCGCGTCAGCCTCAACTATAGCCTTGAAAACTTCAGGGCGCTTCTCCCTCAACCACGTTAAAAGTATGGGGCCAAAACTAAAGTTTATCCTAGAATAGTTGCTAACAACACCCTCAACCCAGCCATCAACACCGTAAACGGGGATCCAAGCATTAACACTGTAACATTCAGAGTCAACCCTCTCATTCCAGTCGTGGAAAGGATAAGCAGTGGGGTCCAAGTCCACATGCTCAGTCCAAGGGTTAAACCTCGGAGGCTGGTAAAAATGGCCGAAAAACGCTACAAACTTTTCAATCAAGGCAACTCCAAATACTGGATAGTCCAAAGCCCCCCTTATAAACCTTAAACCCTACTATTAGGAAAACAGCCCCTATGTAAGTTGTTTTAAGCTTTCCGCTGACGTTAGTGTATTAGGTGTTTTTGTATTGAAGGTTTTATATGTGGTTTTGGATGGGGCTTCTGATGGTTTTAACGCTCCGAGGAGGGTTTTGGATTATGCTTATAAGCCTAATATAGATTCTCTGGCTTCAACATGCCTCAGCGGCTTAATGTATCCTGTGGGGCCTGGTATTGCCCCTGAGAGTGATGTTGCTGTTATGTCGCTTCTAGGCTATGATCCCCAGGTTTACTATACTGGCCGCGGCCCTCTTGAGGCTTTGGGGGCTGGCATAGTGTTCTCTGAGGGTTGCGTGGCTTTCAGGGCTAATTTCGCTACTGTCGACCGTGGGACTTTAAGGATTATTGATAGGAGGGTTGGTAGGAGTCTCTCAAGTTGGGAGGCGAGGGAGCTGGCTAAGGCTCTCGACGGTATGAGCCTCTCAGGCGGGAAAGCTAGGGCTGTCTTTAAAGCTACAGTGGGGCATAGGGCTGTCTTAGTGTTAGAGTGTGAGGGTCTAAGACTCTCCGCTAGAGTTTCTAATAGCGACCCGGCATATGAGAGGAGGGGGCTTATAAGTGTCGCCCTTAAAACTTTCGAGAATAAAATAGTGGAAGTTAAGCCCCTAGAAGAAACTGTGGAGGCGGAGCTCGCGGCCGAGCTGGCTAACGAGTTCATATTTAGAGCTTTAGAGATCCTGGAGGAGCACGATGTTAACAAGTTGAGGGAAGCTCGGGGGCTCCCAAAAGCTAACGCTGTCCTACTAAGGGATGCGGGGGACAGGAAGCCTCCCGCGGAGCCTATTAGCGAGAAGTTTGGACTCAAATTCACAGCAATAGCTGAGATGCCTGTAGAAGTTGGGATAGCTAGAGCCCTCTCTATGAACGTTGAGAGTGTTGACGTTGAAGCCTACGCGAGCAAGCCCCAGCTACTTGAGGCTGAAGCTTTCAAAACCCTAAAGGCCCTAGAGTCTTCAGATGCTATCTACGTGCACCTTAAGGGCCCCGACGAGCCCGGCCATGACGGTGACTTCGAAGGTAAAGTTAGGGCTGTAGAGGATATTGACAGGTACTTTTTCAAGACTGTGCTCGACAAGCTGGACTTTCAAAACACCCTAGTAATAGTCACTTCAGACCATTCAACACCATGGAATTTAAAGGCTCACAGCGATGACCCCGTGCCAGTCATGTTATCGCATTCGAGGCTTGGCGAGAAGAGGTGGAGGTTCTCGGAGCTCGAGTTTAGGGAGGGCTCTCTAGGCCTCATAGATGCTGGCTACAAGCTACTTCCTATGGTTGTTAAAGTTTTGAGGGATTTATCCTAGGATTCTCCTAGCCCATTCTAGTATGTTTTTAGCTTCGCTTAGGGCTTTGAGCCCTTTCTCTGTGGGCCTGTAGAGTGTTTCGCCTCCAAGGCTTACAGTCTCTAGTAGTCCTTCTCTAGTCATCTTGTAGAGTACTATGTACACTGTTATTGTGGCGGGTTTAATGTCTAGTTCTTCTAGTTTCTTCTTAACCTCGTAGGCTTTCAGGGGCTTGCCGGCCGCGAGTATCTTTATAATGTACATCCACAGGTTCTCCACTGTTATTTTTCTCTTGAACCTCTGTACTGCCTTAGTTTCGCTCATGAACCTCCCCATTTAATATTTACGGGCGTAAAACTTAAATACTCCTGATATTTACAGCTGTAAAAGAGGGTTGGAGGTTTGGCCCGCATAAGAGTTGGTATAGTCGGTGTAGGTAACATAGCTTCAATGCTTGTTCAGAGCATAGAATACTATAAGAGGATAGACTCTAGAGAAGGGCTCATACACGAGGTTATAGGAGGCTACGGGATAGAAGACATAGAATTCTCCTACGCTATAGATGTTTCAGAAGCTAAAGTAGGGAAAGACCTTTCAGAAGCCATACTAGAGTATCCAAACCTTGTAAGGATGCCCCTAAAAGTCCCCAAGCTAGGGGTAACAGTGAGGATGGGAAGAATCCTCGACGGTGTAGCACCACACATGGCTGAGGATTTCAGGCCTTCTAAAACCCACCCGGAGCCGAGCCTAGAAGATATTGTGGGGGAACTCCTGGAGAACGATGTTGACGTCCTAGTAAACCTGCTCCCCGTAGGTAGCGAGGAAGCATCAAAGTTCTACGCTGAAGCTGCAGCTAAGGCTGGAGTGTCTTTCGTGAACGCTATACCAGTATTCATAGCCAGCTCCCGTAACGGGATAGTAGAAGAAGCTTCTATGAGAGGAGCTCCAATACTAGGCGATGACATTAAAGGGCAGCTGGGCTCCACAATAGTCCACAGGGCTCTAGCGAGCCTCATAAGAATGAGGGGCGCCAAGCTCCTGGAGACTTACCAGCTTAATATAGGTGGTAACACAGACTTCAAGAACATGCTTGAACTTGAGAGGCTCTCTAGTAAGAAAGTGAGTAAGACAATGGCGGTAGCTTCAACACAAGAGAAGCCTGAAACACTAGTTAAGGAAGGTAAAGTTTACGCGGGCCCGAGCGGCTACATACCATTCCTAGGGAACACTAAGATATCACACATGTATATAAAAGTCCAGGCGTTCGCCGGGAGCGAAGTAGAGATAGAGTTGAGGCTTAAAGTAGATGATAAAGCTATGGCAACCCCGGTCCTAGTAGATACTATAAGAGTAGCTAAAATACTTAAAGAACATAAAATAGGGGGGAGCATCCCCTGGGCTTCAGCATTCTACTTCAAACACCCCCCAATCCCTGTTAAAAGCGACTATGAAGCCCTCAAAATGCTATATGAAGGCCTGGAAAAACTAGGAGCCAAAGTTAAGCCGGTGCTCCTAGAATACTATTAGCCCTGAAGACATAATAGTATAGATTCCCTAAGCTTCGAAGCATTATCCTCAGGCACACTATCGAAAGTAAAGTTACCACCACCCATCTCCATGCCGGCAGCATACTTCAAAACACCCTCACCCCTCATAACCCCGTATATTTCAAAATGCAAATGGTAAAAGCTATAGTCACCTTTAAGGGGTGCTTGATGCATAACCATTATATAGGGGGAAGGCTTCCTGAAAAGCCTCTTAAACCCGCAGAGCACAGCTTTCAAAGTTAAAGCTAGCAGCTTAAGCTCCCCCTCTCCTAAATCAGTTAAGAGCTGTAAGTGCCTCCTAGGATAAACATGGGCTTCAAAAGGCCAGTGAGAGTAGAAAGGCATGAAAGCCGCCCAGCTATCGTTAGAATAGAGGATTCTCACCTTCTCAGATTCCTCAACACTAACTATGTTACAGAATAAACACCCGCCCCTAGACTCTGTAAACTTTCTAGAATTAGCGAGCTCCCTTTCAACTCTAGCGGGAATAAAGGGGGTTATGTAGACCTGGCTGTGCGGGTGCGTTAGAGAAACCCCTATTTCAACACCTTTATTCCTAAACCATAATAGGTATTCAGCGTAACTTTTACCCCTCTCTTCCTCCACTAGATCCTTTAATGTTTCGAGGACTATTTTGATGCTCTCAACGTCTAAATCGCTAATATCGTCAAGGTCGTGTTGCGGGGTTTCAACTATTATTAAAGTCCTACCCGAAGATCTGGATTTAACGTAGAACTGGTGGCCCGGCGGTTGAGGAGGCTCTGGAATTAACATTGGATACTTATTCTCTAAAACTAGAACCTTCCACCCATAACCTGTCTCCGGAGCCCCAGGGCAGAAAGGACAGAAACTTTCCGGGAGCCAGGGCCTCGCGTGCCTGACGCTAGAAACCATAACCCATTCTCCAAGCACCGGGTCCCATCTAAGCTCCATTATGTTTCTCAACTCTCAACCCCTCGTCGACTTTCACAATCCACCATCTCTTAATTAAACCTTCCTTCTCAGCCTTCATAGCTATAGTTTCCCCCACTTTTTCCGAAGGTATGAGGGCTATTACGGCTCCTCCAAGGCCTGCCCCTGAGAGTTTAGCCCCGTAAGCTCCCATGTCTACGGTTAGGTCGACGATCTTATCTAATGTTGGGAGGCTTACTTCGTAGAGGTTGCTTAGGAGTTTATGCTGGTACGTCATTATATAGCCTATGAGGGCCATCCTCTCATCACCATATCTGCTTACATACTCCTCTACATGTTCAGCGTTAATATTGAGGGTGTCTGCGATACTCTCAACAGTTACACGCTCCCCCCTAATAAGCTTTAGAGCCATGACTGTAGATTCATGGGCTTTAATAGTATAAATAATCCTCCCAGCTAGAACGCTAGGTATAGACTTGAGATGAGGCTCTAGCATTTCAACCTTAAGCTCCCCCCACTTAGGCTCCCAATAGTTACTCCCTAGAAGCCTCCTAACATCCCAGGGGAGGCTTGAGTCTAGGAGAGCTCTGAGAGCCTCGTTCACCTCCCTCTGCCTCACAGGGTGAATAGAAGCTGTACTATGCCTTATCCCCGAGTCGAGCACGGCGAACAAACCATTAAAATCCAGCTTCTCAACACTATAAGGGGGCCTAGTCTCTATAAGAACTAAGCCTCCATAAGCCGAAGAATACTGGTCGAGGCGGCCGCAAGGAACACCCATAACATCATGCTCAGCCTCATAAGCAACCTCAGCAATATCACGCCTAGACATGCCGAGACCCAACACCTCGTTAACAACACCTATAAAAGCAACAAGCAAAGTACCACTACTGCCCAAACCACCACCTATGGGGACACTACTCCTAACCCAAACATCTAAACCCTCAACAGGGAAGCCTCGCAACATTAAAGCTATTAAAGCAGCCCTAAAATAATCTCCAAACCACCGGCCGCCCAAAAGCCTTAGCCCATCAACATTAAAAGAATCGGAGAACTCTAGATACTCATCCCTCAAATTCCCCGAAGCAACCCTCACAATCTTATCAACCCTCCTACGAGCAGCAACAAAAGCCCTAAGATTCACCCCCACACCAACCACGGGGAGGCCTTTATAGTCCTGGTGTGTGTTCAAGAAATCAAGCCTCCCCGGGGCCGAAACAACAATATCGGCCCCCTTACTGAAATATCCTGCAAACTCTTTTAAAACAGTTTCTAGAAGCTCCAAGCTAGAGCCTCCCCGGGGCTTAAAATAGCCGTGGGAAACTTAAATGCTACCCTAACAACTCTTGGATAACATAGCTCTTTGAACTCTAGCTAGGAAGCTTTAGAGTTTTAGGCATGATCCTTGAGACTCGTTCATGGGTTATGAGCTCATTAAGGGCTTCATCGGCGGCCACCGCTGAGGCAATTTTTGCGGGTATTGTGAGGGGGTGTCCCCGCCTCTAACAGCTATAGTTATTCTCGAGCGGACTTACCTATAATAGCTGGGAAAGCTTAAAAACTTTCACCCAGCTTAAAGTCTACATATAGTGTGAGAGGGTTCTAGCGAGATGTTAAGTCAGGGTGGCCTAGTTTAAGGCGTAAGTATTTAATCTTTAAATGTTAATAGTGTCTTTGGCTTACCCTGTATGAAGGTAGTAGGGGAGGGGTGTTTTCTCTGGCTCGGCTTATGGTTGGCAGGGTTGAGGCGTTTGCTGGGGGTTTGTTTCTCCTGCTAGCCCCCTTAGTCTTTTGGGCTAATCTTGGCTTTGTAGCTCTGGTTTTAGGTGTTTTAGGTGTTTTGTTTGCTCTTCAGTGTTTTAGGGTCCTCTATAGGTTATATGGGGAGGGCCGGGCGTGGGATGATGTGAGGCATGGTTTTATCATGGCTGGTTTCGGCTTGTTTACTTTCTATGTTTCAAGCCTCTCCAGTATTATAGTGGGGGGCTATGGGTTTAGAGAGTTGACGCTTATTCCTTCAGCTGTTAACGCTATAGGGTCTCTAAGTGTTTTACATCTCCTGGCCTTCTTAGCTTCATATACTTTAATACTAGCTGGGGCTTTCAAAGCTTGGAGGGGGCTTGAAGTCCTAGCTTATAAGAGTAGAGAGAATATTTTGAAAGTCCTCGCATTAATAATAATAGCCTCAGCGGTTACACTCTCGCTCACGCTATCAACAATAGCCTTAGGCGCCGCCCTGCTAGTCTTAGCTGTACATGGAAAACCTAGAGCTCCATGATTTAATGAAGGGCGCCCGCGGGAGCCAGCCTCACAGCATCCCCTACGGGACTCTTAGCAGGCCCCGCGCCACGAACTAGTTAGAATCTAGAAGCTATATATTTTATAGTAGGACATCATAAACCCTCTTCTAAGCTTTCAGACCCTTAGTTCTTTCAGGTTTCGACTTATGGGTGTTGTCTGTTTTTAAGGCTTATTTTAAGTTTTAGTTTGTGGTGTCCGGCTTGCTATATAGTAGGCCCCCCTCTGTAGAGGTTTATCTCGGGGACCCGTTTAGCTCAGACTGTAAATCTATTGTCGTCCCCGTATTTCAGGCTGGCGGGGGTGTTGATTTGGGTTCTGTGGGGTTTTTCGATAGGAATGAGCAGCTTAGGGGTGCTGTCGAGCTGGGGGTTTTTAAGGCTTCTGTGGGTGAGGTTTATAAGAGTGTTGTTGATGGGAGGCTTGTCGTCTACTCCGGGGTTGGGCCTAGGGAGGGTGATTTCTACCAGGTTCTGGAGAATGTTAGGAGGGGTGTGGCTGCCGGGTTAAAGTCTATTGTTGAGGGCTTCCAGTGTACTCTCCTCTCTTTGAAGGGTCTCGACTCTAAGGCTGCTTTTGAAGCTCTCGTCGCAGCCCTCCTAGCATCTTATAGGTTTGAGGCTTTCTCGAGCGAGAAGAAGAGGGTTTTAGGGAAAGTCTTGGTTGATAGGGATGACATATGGGTAGAGTTTGCAACTGCTATGGCTGAAGGAGTCTACCTAGCTAGGGATGTGGCTAACGCGCCCCCACACGAGCTCACACCTTCTAAGCTCGCTGAAACAGTGGAGAACCTCTTCTCCAGCCTTAAAAATGTTGAGGTTGAGGTTTCCGATTTTGAGAGGCTTGTCAGGGAGGGTTTCGGCGGCATAGTTAATGTTGGCATGGGCTCCGAGGAGAAGCCTAGGCTAATAGCTGTTAAATACGTGGGGGCTGAGGGTAAACCTTTAACCCTCATAGGTAAAACTGTGGTTTTCGATAGTGGAGGCGTGAACTTGAAGACTGGAGAGTCTATATTCTACATGAGGGCTGACAAAGCTGGAGGCGCTACAGTACTCGGAGTATTATGGGCGGCGGCGAAACTAGGCTTGAAAGTCAACCTTGTAGGCCTACTACCGGCTGTCATCAACGTGCCCAGCGGGAGCTCCTACTTACCTAGCGACATTATAAGGATGTGGGATGGAACTAGGGTTGAGATAGCTAACACAGATGCTGAGGGCAGGCTCATAGTGGGGGATGCTATAGCTTACGCCGCTAAAGCCCTAGACTCTTCAGAAATCGTAAACCTCGCTACACTCACTGGAGCAATAGTGGTCGCCTTGGGCCCCCTAATAGCGGGGCTGTTCACTAGAGATGAAAAGCTTAGGGAGGAGCTCCTCCACTCTTCTAAGAGCACGGGGGAGAAACTGTGGCCCATGCCTATGGAGGATGAGTATAAAGCGTGGCTAACGCAGAAAACAATAGGAGACATAATTAACTCCGGCACCCGCACTGGGGGCGCCATATATGGGGCTTTGTTCCTAGAAAGGTTCTCACACGGGAAGCCTTTCGCCCACCTGGATATAGCTGGGCCTGGGATGGGCTATGAAGCTGGCCAAATAGCCCCCCCATACTGGCCTGATAAGGGGTTAGCCCCGGGCTTCGGCGTCAGGCTATTGCTAGACTATATAGCTAGGAGGGTTTCGGGGTCGGCTTAGAATTGGCAGGGTTCACTGTGAGGGCTCTAGTCTTACACCTCTCAAGGGATGCTGTTGAGAGTGAAGCTGCTCTAGAAACACTAGTTTATAAGCTTCTAGAGGCTAAAGACACTGTAGAGTCCAGCCTTAACGTTAGAGTTGATAGTTTGAGAGTAACAGCCCCACCCCCCGTAGACCCTATAAGTCTAATGGATACTGTTGAGAACGTTAAACCTGAAGGTGTCTTAGTCTCAATAGGAAACCTGGAGAGCTCGCGTAAAAGCTTAGATTACGAGGTTAAAGAAGCTGTCTCCAGGGGCTTCTATGTTGGAATACTCTTAGAAGAACACTCGTGGAGCCACGCTAGGAGGCTCTCTAAACTAGTCCATGAAATAGCTGAAGAGTCCCCGGATAACGCTGTCAGGCTGGGAGTCAACACCCTAGGCTCCCCAATATACACCCCCTACTATCCCCTAAGCTACTCCCCGGGGGATGGGAATAGTGTGACAGTAGCGCTCACATACCCAAACTATTTGAAAGAAGCCTACCAGAAAGGGGGCCTTGAAAATCTAAAGAAGGCGGTCGAAGAAGCTGCGGTAGTAGCGCTCAAAGCCCTAAACATAGCTACGTCTACAGTCAAAGCAGAGCCTGGAGGCGTAGACTTGAGCGTATCCCCCTGGATGGAAGAGTCTTCCCTAGGACTAGCTGAAACAATAGCGGGCGTTAGAATGCCAAAGCCGGGCTTCGCCCTCGGAGTAAGCCTCGTAAATGAAGCTCTAGAAACAGTAGCTTCAAAAATAGGGGCTGTAGGCTTCAACCAGCTCCAGCTACCAGTAGCTGAAGACTCGAAGCTTAAAGCTAGAGTGAGCGAGGGCGACACCACAGCGAGAGACCTGGCGAGACTAGCGGGGGCTTGCCTAGCGGGCTTAGACCTCGCAGTAGTGCCTGCAGACTTGGAAGGTGTAGCGGGCCTCATACTAGAAGTAGCAGCTTACTCGAAGTCTAAGAGGAAACCCCTAGGGGTGAGGATAATACCATTGGAAGGGGTGGAGCCTGGGGATAAGATACAACTAGCAAGGTTTGGGGAAACACCGGTGATACCTATATAGCATGGTGGCGGGCGTGCTCCCGCGCTAGTACCTTTACATGTATAATTCATAGCGTCTGCCTGGCTATGTTAAAAGTCTTCTTTTTGTTTTTATTTAAATGCTTTTACCCCAGGGTATACTGCTGTGGGGCCTAGCTCTTCTTCTATCTCTATTAGCCTGTTGTATTTAGCTGTTCTCTCGCTCCTCGCCGGGGCCCCTGTTTTTATTAGCCCTGTGTTTAGGGCTACTGCTAGGTCTGCTATGAAATTGTCTTCGGTGTCCCCGCTTCTATGGCTTACTATTATTTTTAGCCCGGTTTTCAACGCTAGGTTTGCGAAGTCTAGGGCTTCGCTTAGAGTGCCTATCTGGTTGACTTTCAATATAGCCCCTGTTGATGCTCCCAGCTCCACTCCTCTAGCTAAATGTTTAGGGTTCGTAGTGTATAGGTCGTCGCCTACTATTAAAGTTTTCCCAGCTAGTTTACCCGTAAGTTTTCTCGTAGACTCTAGGTCGTCTTCGTTGAAAGGATCTTCTATGTAGGCTATTGGATGCTCAGAGGCTATGCTTAAATAGTATTCGAGGAGCTCCCCAGCAGTCCACACTCTCCCATCAACTTTGTAAGTTCCAGACTCAGAATCGTATAGCTGGCTTGCAGCAGCATCCACCCCTAAGAGCACGTGGGACTCGCTGTAGCCTGCGCGTTTAACAGCATCTTCAAGGGCTTTAAAAGCTTCAGAGGAAATCTTCATGGGGGGCGCGAAACCCCCCTCGTCGCCGACGTTTAAAGAGCTCTTACCATACTTTTCTTTTAAGAGCTCCTTAAGGCTCCAGTAAACTTCTACTGAAAGCCTAAGAGCCTCTATGAAACTGTCAGCACCTGCAGGTATAACTATGAACTCCTGAAAGCCCAGCTCGTTCCCCGCGTGGACGCCCCCGTTAATCATGTTCATTAAAGGTACTGGGAGTGTTGAAGCCCCCACACCTCCAAGGTACCTGTAGAGGGGTGTTGACAACTGTTCTGATGCCGCCTTAGCCACAGCTAGGCTTGTAGCTGTAGTAGCGTTAGCTCCTAGCCTCGACTTGTTAGGAGTTCCATCTAACGCTTGAAGTATACCATCTATATACCTCTGCATCCTAACATCTAACCCTTTAAGCCTAGGAGCTATGACCTCGTTAACATTGCTGACAGCAAGCCCGACACCCCTCCCAGCCCACCTTAAACCTCCATCCCTCAACTCTAAAGCCTCCCCAGCCCCCCTACTAGCCCCGCTAGGAGCTAAGGCTACACCCTTAGAGCCCCCGGCAGTCCTCACTATAACCCTAACTGTTGGAGACCCCCTCGAGTCGAGAGCATACCCCCCTCTAACCTCTACTATTTCAAACAACAGCAACACCCACAGTATAGAGGGAAAAGCTGGAATTTTAACGTTTTCATTAAAAACTACTAAGTTAAAAACCCTCAAACATAGGATGTAAAGTATTGATGGGAGACTTTAAAGGAGCAGACTTCAACAGCTATAGGGTAACAAGCTTAACCCACCCCCTCTCAACATAATCGCGTAGAGTCATATAACTTATAGCTAGCCTTTGACAATGCTTAATAGCACTATCCAGGCACTCTATTTAACCTATATAACATTGTGTGAGCTATGTTTATAAGCATGAGAGACATACTGGCACTCTGGTGGCTGCTTTGGGGTTTAAGCCTAGCACAATACTAGGGTTGGCTCTAGCGGCTCTAGTAGCGCTAGCCTGCATGCAGGCTGGTGTTGTTGAAGGGCAGGTTAAACTTTTAACTTCAGAGGTTAAAGATGGGAGGCTCATAGTCTCCAGCCAGTTCTACACTATCGTTATGGATTTTAGGAGGGGCGCTTCAATAGTGAACTGGACTATAAGAACTCCGGAAGGCCCTGTTAACCTTATAGGTAGTGGAGACTTCCTAGCTTCAGTCCTCTTAAACGCTTACACTAAGAACCTTACGGGGGTTTACGAGTTCACATATAAGGGTAAGAAGCTTAAAATCCCCCTCTCAACACTAGCCTATAAGCCCTGGAGTTATGAAGTGCTAGCTAACACTAGTGAACTCCTAACAGTGAAGCTAACCCCGAGCCCTGAAGCTTTGAAAGATGTGGAGCCCCTCCAAGTATTCGTTACAGTAAAGTTTAAGGTTTGGAGCCCCTCCATAGAATACGAGGTCTTATTAATAAACGTTTCAAACGAAACTATAACCCTTAAAGGCCCCTTCGGAGGCCCTGAAGTGCTCCTAGTAGTTGACGATGGGCATCCGAAAGACTGGCTCATGTCTATTGCCGACTCAGGCCTCTCATATTTTGGGGGCAAAGCTAGCGAAGAGACTGAGACTCCTATGAGAGCGTCAGCCCTAGAAGCTGCAGCTTTAATAAGGACTATAGAGCCGGGGAACACGAGTGTAATACGTTATATGGCGGGCTTCAAACCCCTAGAGCCTCTAAGCTACACCCTAGTATTCTATAGGGGGTTTGAAGTAGAAAATACCACAGTTGAAACCCCTGTTGTCCTTAGGGCAATAGCGGGCCCAGCTATACTAGCTCCAGGGGATAGTAAGACGTTTAGGTTCACAGTATCATATGTGCAGGGTAACGCCCGCCTAGCCGCGCTAGCAGGCTTAGAGCCAGCCCTTATAGTGGCTAGCCCAGGATTCCTGCTAGACATATTTGAAATCATAGAATTAGAGGCTAGGATTAGAGAGCTTGGAAACCTAATAAAGAATTTAACTGGAACCGTGGACAAGCTCAATAGCAAGGTTAGAGAGCTTGAAGGTAGAGACGCTTACTGGCAGAACGAGCTCTCAATTAGAGACTCGCAGATAAAGAGTCTAGAGTCTTCGCTTAAAAGACAATCCATCATTTCAATAGGGCTCCTAGGCCTAGGAGTAGTCTTAGGGGTTGCAGGCGGCTTCATAGCCTCAAAACTTAGAATGGAGGCTGCTGTGGCGGCTAGGAAAGAGAAGCCTGTAAGGAAAAAACGTTAAACACTTTTAACCCTTATCCTCCTTACGAGCCTCCCTATGTCGCCCACATTTTCGAGAGCCCAAGAGCCGGCTAGGAATTCCTTGGCCCCCTCTTCTTCTACTAGCCCCCTGGCTAGGGCCCAGAATTTGCCTTCTACCCCTTCAACTGTTAGTGGGTTCATGAAATGCCCTGGGGGGTATGTGACTTCCTCCTCGTATACTCTCCCATCTTTTAGTTTAACTTTTATCTTGTTAGGTATTCCTCTAGGGTAGACTTTGTCATACTCGGGGTCTACGTCTATCCTAGTTCTCTTCATGACCACTCTAACGTCTTGGGCTAGGAACCTCTCAGGGTTAAACGTTTCAAGCCAAACTCTTCCATCTAATAGTGTTGCCGCCACTATATATGGTAGGCTGTGGTCTGCAGTCTCCCTAGTCTTCGGGTCCCATTTCTCAGGGTCCTCGACTATTATCTTATAGCTTACAGTGAATGTTTTAATCTCAACGCTCTCCACATCTTCAGGCTTTATGGGGCCGGCTTTCCCCCTAACTTTGAGGGCGGCGTCTACAGCGCTCATAGAGTGGTATTCTACAGGCCAGTATTTTATGCTCGTCTCCATGACTTTAAGCCTCCCCCCAAGCTCTTCAATGTTGAAAGTTTCCCCTCCAAGAGCTACTTTGAAGAACCCGAATTTACCCTCGAAGACGGGTGAGGGGCCAGTCATGCCTTTAGAAGCTAAGACTGCAGCGAGGAGCCCGTCCCTCGCAGCGTTCGAGGCTGCACAAGCTTTCCACATACTTATCTCTCCAGCCCTAGTCTGTCTTAGGGCGGCCGCTATTGTAGTAGCTATGTTTATAGCCTGCTCTACTTTCTCAGCTTTTAAACCTAGGACTTTAGATGCCCCTGCGGCAGCCGCTATAGCTATGTAAGTCACATGGTCCCACCCCTTACCCCTAACACTATAAGCGTCTGCCAGCCTAGCAGCTATCTCGTAAGCTACAGCTATCCCTTCCACGAGGCTCCTACCGTCGGCATCCGAGATCTCCGCGGCCGCCACTAGCGCCGGGATCATGTCGCTGGGGTGTAGCGCTTCTTTAGCCAGGTACGTGTCGTTAAAATCAAGGTATCTAACTGCGCACCCGTTAGCGAAAGCAGCATGGTCGAATGCAGCCCTAACACAGGAGCCCCAGACTGTAGCTGGGAGCCTAGACCCCCCAGTGGATTCTGCGAGCCACCTAGCTATCTTTACAGGCTCCTCGTGGAAAGCCCCTATAGCTACAGCCATAGTATCCACGAACCTCTTCTTAATCTCTAGGAGTTCATCGCTTTTAACGTCTTTGAAAGTGAACCCTTCAACCCACTCTGCAAGCCTCCTAGCTAGGGTTACCATAGGGTTCACCGTGTTAAATAGGGTGTGGAGACCTTATAAAATGGGGGGAGACTTGGACCTTAGAAAATACCCCTTTCATAGCTAGCCCAGTAGAGTATGCTGAGAGGCTCCTCGGGAAAGCGGGAGCCTTAGGAGACCTAGCGGAAGATGAGGGCCTCTGCAGCCTAGCCTATGGGAGGGTGGTGGCAGCCCTTAAGCCCGAGGAGACCCCCAAGCTTTCCAAGACTACTACTGAGGAGTCGGTAATCTCTTTCTGGCTCGCCCTCCTAGCCCTTAAATCTTTTAACAGCATCTACCTTTACGAGAAAGTCCTTAAAGCAGAGCTTTCTAGAGTAGCGGAGGCTTTGAGGGGGGAGAGTGAGGATAGTTTGAAGAGGCTCGCTAAAACCCTGGGCTTGAAAGTAGGAGAGGAGAGCCTCAAGTTCCCCTGGGTTTTGAAGGGTGATAAGGTTGTCTATAGGGAGCTCAGGTTCTCAATACCTGTAGAGGACTTCCTGAGGTTCGCGTCGAACTCTAAGGATGAATCTCTGAGGCTCGTAAACAATTTCGTCCTTAAAGGGCTCGTCTACCTAGACAGAGCTAAGCTGGAAAAACTAGTCGTCGAAGCCTCACGTAAGATCATAGAGGAGAGGCTTAAAAACACTCTAATACCTGAGGCTGCAGCTTTCAGAAAACTCTCTAAGGATCTAAGGGAGCTCGAAGAGCGCGCCGCCTCCGGGTTCAACGAAGAGCTCTTCCCGGAATGCGTGAAGAGCATAATAGCCGCCGGTAAAACTAGGAGGCTGAGCGATGAGGAGGCTTATGTGCTACTATCATTCCTAAAAACCATAGGGGCCCCAAGGAGCTACCTAGAGGAGCTCTTGAGAAGCATGGGAGTAGAAGAAGCTGGGGTCTTAGCGGAAGCTCTAGGGAGGCTGGGAGACTATACGCCCTTCAAGTGTGAAGTCCTTAAGGCCAAGGGTATATGTGATTGTGATATGGATCTTGTAGAGGAATATGAAAGTCGCAAGGCCCAGGCTCGGAGGAGACTTTAGAAGCGAGCGTTTCAAGCCTCCCCCTACCTTCAGCTAGGGCTTCGTTAGCCATTGATATTAAATCCTCTAGGGGCTCAAAGTTAAATAGGAGTTTACCGCCCCTCTTAAGGGGTACCATGAGCTGGACCCCGCTCATAACTTCTACAACGTGCCCCCTAACATTATTGAGGGATATTATGCCGCTATGTTTGAAGCCTGAGACTCTAGCGTGCCTTATTATATGGTGGGCGCACCGGAGCCTTGGGGTTCTGAGGTGTATTATGGGCCCCGTCACTTTAAGCCACAAGTCTTCATAGTAGTTTTTGGCGAGATGGCTTTCTAGAACACTCTTCTCCAGGCTTTCATGGGTTTTATAGATTACTCTAGCCTCGCCCCTCTCCCAGTGCCATTTACCCTCAACTATAGTTATTCTCCCAGTGCAACTGCTAATCGTAGCTATTAGGGTTGGCTTATTCAATAGGTAGAGGAACTTCTCAGCCCCGGGGTCTAAGTATCCTATAACCCTATCTTCCCATATGGCTTTAAAAGCCTCCTCCTTGACTTTAAGCCATTTATCCAGTTTTCTCGACGAGCGCATCGACAGCCACCTGGGCTAAGCCCGGGCCCACTTTCCTTACAACCCTAGAGTTAGCGTTGGGAATGCTCCACCCTAAACTCTCAACTTTAGACTTAACAATGTCCACAGCCTTTCCTAGAAACTCCCTCTTCTTATCCATGCCCATGTGGAGGTAAAAGTGTATGAAGCCCCTAGGCCCTTTTAAAGCTTTGAGAGCGTAGGGGGCATATTCTAAAGCTAGGTCGGGGAGGGGCATTAAAACCCTATCCGCAACCCCCACCAGCTTCTCCTCTACAACCCTAGCGGCATCACCGAGATGGGGGATCACAATGTCCTCCACACCGTTGATCTTAACGTTCTCAACCATTAAATTGTAAGCGTCAACATTAATATCTATACTATGCACCGCCCGGGGCTTCGATATCTTAGCTATCACTATAGAGAACACGCCGACGCCGGCGAACATGTTAACAACAACCTCCCCCCTGCCTGTAAGGCTCGCAACCCTTAAATGCTCGTAGCCAAGCCTAGGGGTTACGAAGACCCTAGTTATGTCTACTTTGAAAGAACACCCGTGCTCCCTATATATAGTCCAAGCCCTCTCCTCCCCCGCTAGGTGAACGTAGCTTCTAGTCTTGTAGGGGCTTGCTACAGGGCTGACAGCCAGCCATACAGACTTAACCCCTGGGATCTTCCGTGCCAAAGCTTCACCTAGGGCCTTGAAATCCTCAAGGGTTAGGGAAGTCTTTATAGGCTTCTTTATAACAGCTATATCCCCTATGAGTTCTAGGCGCGACCAAACTTCAACCCCCCTGCTCCCTAAAACTTCCCTAGCTATGCTCTTGACTATCTTCCCCCTAGTCATAACCTTAATAACCACCCTTAAGCTAAGCTAATACCCAGGGTGTGATCCCTAGTTTGGAGGAGTATTTAGCTGAAGCCTCTAAAATCTTAGATAAAGCTAGGAGCTTAGAGCATGAGGAGAAGCTAGCTCTAAACTATTTCATAGAAAACGTTTCAGTAGGAGACTTGAGGGCCGTCAAAGACTTGAAAACTCTGGGGATAAACGCTCCGGAAACTGTTATCAAGAAGCTCGCATCCATGGGGTTTATAGAGAGGAGTGAGGGATGCTATAACCTGGTTAAGCCTCTAAGAAACTATGTTATGAGGAGGGGTAAAATAAGGGTTTAGAGGTACTCCCAGATCCCTTTACCCCTATAATTATATATTATGGACTTAGTGGCTGTCACATACTCCGTACTGTAACCTATACCCTCCCTCCCAATACCGGAGTCTTTCCTCCCCCCGAAGGGGTAGTAGCCTATTCCATGCCTCGGGTACTCGTTAATATATACGGCCCCGACTTCTAGGAATCTTATGAGCTTCCTTATCTTATCAATGTCTTTCCCGAATATAGCCGCGTCAAGCCCATACCTCCTATTATTAGCTATCTCTATAGCCTCGTCTAGGTCTCTAAACTTAGTTATTACCGCTATTGGGGCGAACACTTCATCCCTATATAGCTTAAGTAGTTTCAAGACCCCCTTTTCTGTAACTTCTATGAGGGTTGGCTCTACATAGTTGCCGTTAAGCCTCCTCCCCCCGTAAAGTATTTTGCAGCCATAGGCTTCAGCTTCTCTTATAGCCTCCAACATATCGTTCACTGAAGACTCATCTATCAAGGGCCCAACATCAGTGGTTTTATCCCTCGGGTCTCCTACTTTCAACTTTGACAGTTCCTCTACTAGGGCCTTCTTAAACTCCTCATATATAGGCTCCTCAACTATAACCAGCTTCACAGCGTCACACCTCTGGCCGGCGTAGCTAGCTATGCCCATAGCAGTCTTCTGCGCCGCCATGCTTATCTCAGCGTCAGCCAGGACTATAGCGGGATCCCCGCCTCCCAGCTCCATTATAAGCTGTTTTATCCCAGCGTTCCTCATAACTTCGAGACCTGTCTTAGTGCTCCCAGTTAGGCTTATCACATGTATCCTCCTATCCGCTACTAGTTTTGAAGCCTCCCTCCCAGGCAGCGGTATTATAGCTATAGAGTCTTTGGGGAACCCGGCTTCAAGAACTAGTTTAACGAATAGTATGGATGTTAGGGGGTCGTGGCTTGGAGGTTTTACTATGAAAGCGTTCCCGGGTATAATGCTGTACACGAACTTGTTGACAGTGTCGAATAGGGGGTAGTTGAAAGGTATTATTGCTAGGACGACACCGTAAGGCTCCCTCCTCACTATAGCCTCGCTCTCTAAAGTGTGTATACTCCAGTCTCCAGGTATATAGTCTCCCTCGATCTTCCTAAGGTCAAAGGAGGCTTTCCTAAGCCTGTCTATACTAGCTTCAACCTCGCTAGCCGCCGCTCTCACAGGCTTCCCAGCATCTACTATTAATGTTTCAACTAGCTCCTCCCTATACTTCTCCATGAGCTCAGCTATCCTATCAATTATCCTGAGCCTCCTCTCCCCAGGTATGTTCCTTATAGTCCACCTCCCCTTAATGCTGATAAGGTCTAAACCCCTATCTATAGACTCCCAGTCGGGGACAGCTACTTTAGCTATGAGAGACCCATCTATGGGGCTCCTAACATTTATCCTCGTAGGGTAGTCGCTCCACTCGCCGTTAACAAAAGCCTTGAAAACTAGAACATCATCCTCTAGTTTAAACACATCCTTGAACACTTCACTCTTTAGTGTAAGCCCTACTGGATCCACAATACTTCACCCACTACCCTGTAGGCTCTAAAAGCTTTAACCTAATAAGCTTACCATATGATACATTACGGAGAACACTCCCCCGCTAACAATTATTACAGAGCATTAGACCTCGTAGAAGTTGATGCCCAGGAGCCCCTACTAAAGGATATTTCCAGATTTATACCCTACCGTTATAGGACATAGCCCGGGGAGGGTTTGAGGGGTTGTGGGTAAGGTTAAGTTGACTATTGAAGCCTCTAAGAGTAGGAGCGGCTTACACGCTGAGAGGAAGCTGGCTTTCATTGTTAGAGGTGGGGTTAAGCTAGAGGAGGTTAAAGGTGAGGGGGTTAAAGTTAAACCCGTCTACTCAAGGGGAGATGCTAGGTCTATAGAAGTTAGCCTATCCCCCGGAGACTATGCTGCCCACGTCAGGCTAGTCAGGGGACCTAGAGGTAGGGTTAAAGGCTACATTACTATCCTAGACAGTTCAGGTAACATAGTTTACAAGAGCGTATTAAGGAAGAGGAAAGTTAGACCCTCAACGGGCGATAAGAATTATCATTTCATAGTGGAGAAAGTTGTTGAGGCCCTAGGGCTCCAGAGATATCTGAAGAGCTATAAGCTTAAAGGGTCAACATAAACACGGGGATATATACTTTATATTAGCCTCTAGGATTAGGAGGGCAGCCTGGAGTCTTGAGCTGCGAGGGGCCCCTAGGGCTAATAGTGAACCCGCTAGCCGGCATAGGGGGCAGGCTTGGATTTAAAGGGAGCGATGGCGCTGCAGCTTTGAAAGCCTTATACATGGGGGCCCCCCTAGTTTCACCAGCTAGGGCTAGGGCTTTCCTTGAAGCTTTAAAGCCAGGCTTACACATCATAACCCCCCCGGGTCTCATGGGGTATGATGTTGTCAAAGACACCCCTCACGCCGGGAACACTACTATAATACCGTGTGTGCCTAGGAGGCTATGGCCTACAACAGCCTTAGATACTAGGAGGTGTTCTAAGGCTATGGTTGATGCGGGGGTTAAACTTCTAGTTTTCGTAGGAGGCGACGGGACTGCTAGGGATGTGGCTGATGGCGTTGACTTGAGGGTCCCGGTTCTAGGGGTCCCGTCGGGGGTTAAGGTTTACAGTTCTGTTTTCTCAGTCAACCCTAAGGCTGCAGCTTCAATAGTATGGCGTTTCCTAACTCGGGGAGCCCCCCTGGTTGAGAGGGAAGTCTTGGATGTTGACGAGGACGAGTATAGGCTTGGGAGGCTTAAAGTTAAACTCTACGGTTACATGCTAGTGCCTTCCGATGAGGGCCTCGTTGAGGGGGGTAAGTCTGCGTTTAGCGAAGTAGAGGCTATAGCTGTAGAGGCTATAGCTGAGTACGTGGTGGAGACTATGGAGGAGGGCACGTTATACATACTAGGCCCTGGGAGGACTGTAGAGGCTATAGCTGCGAAACTAGGGGTTAAGAAAACCCCTCTCGGTGTTGACGCTGTTTATAATGGGAGGCTTATAGGCTCAGACCTGGACGAGGCCGGGCTCCTCGAGCTCCTCAAGAGGCACCCTAAAGCTAAAATAATAGTATCCCCCATAGGGGGTCAGGGGTTCATACTGGGGAGGGGGAACCAGCAGATAAGCCCTGAGGTTTTAAAAGCTGTCGGGCCAGAGAACCTAATAGTAGTCTCGACTAAGAGCAAGCTGAGAACATTTAAAACCCTCAAAGTAGACACTGGAGACGAATCCCTAGACGCCGCCTTTAAAGGATATATTAGAGTGATAACTGGATACAGGGAGGAGGCTGTAGTTAAAGTTGAATAGAAGCTCGGAAAGTGAAGGGCGCTACGACATAACAATAGCGGGTCTAGGAGTAGCCGGGTCAACACTAGCATACTATGCTTCAAAACATGGGTTTAAAGTATCAGGCTATGATGTAGCGCCCACCTATAGGAAAGCTTGTGGAGACGTGGTGAGCGTTAGGGGCGAGACGTGGAGGATAGTTAGGGAGACTGAGAGCATGATTACGAGCGTTAAAAAATTCTCTATAGGAGCTGGGGGGGTAGAAGTAGCTTACATAGATATGGGTAGCCCTATATGGGTTGTAGTGGATAAGAGTAAACTAGTGAAAACCCTAAGGGAGCTCGCATCATCCCTAGGAGCCTCTATTTTTAAGGGTAAACTTTCAAGCCTCCACAGTTTTAAGAATATTGTTGTAGATGCTAGAGGCCCATACTCTAGGAGCCTCGAAGAAACTGTTACAGCTTTCAGGGTCATAGCCGAGTGTATATGGGAGCCTGACATGGCGTTGATAGACTTCAACGTTAAAAACAGAGGGTTCTACTGGGTCTTCCCAGCAGACGCGGAGGGTAAACTAGTCAACCTCGGAGCTGGATTCGAGACCCTAAAGAACGGGGGCCTCCTCAGGAAGCTCACACTAGCATACTATAGGAGGGTCTGCGGCCCCCGGAGAATAATGGATGAGAGGGGCGCCCCACTACAAGTACATGCTCCCATAAACCTTTATAGTGACGGGGTATTAAGGGTTGGAGAGGCTGGAGGCCTCTTAAACAGGACTAGTGGCGAGGGTAACAGGTATGCCATGCTCAGCTCCATAGCTCTCGTTGAGGCTCTTAGAAGTTCAAGCGACCTTGAAGAGGCCGCGGGGAGGTATTTGAGGGGGGTGTCAAGCCTCGTTAGCGAGGTCAACGTCTCGAGAGCACTGCTCAAAATTGTTACTCTCGTAGGGTGGAGGAGGGGGGAGGAGATTCTTGTGAACGCGCCTAGAAATTTCTGGGTTAAATGGTTGAGGTCGGAGCTGACGTGGGGCTCTCTAGCTAAGATCGCTGCAAGCAGCCCGGGCGGCTCTCTCAGCATGCTTAGAGTTCTCTTATCTTCTGCATGACAGCTATTAGTGCGTCTACTGTAGACGCTTTACCCTCCCTACATATTGTGTATGAGATTTTACCCTCAGACACGTGGATTCTAACTTTAACCAGGGGCTCTTCAAACTCTATGTACTCCCTGCCGTCCTCCTCTCCAACCTCAACCCTGTAGCCGTAGAATCTGAGCTTCCTAGCTACAGAGTCTAAGGTGAGTTCTCCAACTATTTCAGCCTTGTGCTTGCTGAGAGCCCCTACAGCCTCCATAGCTTTCTCCGCGACGCTCGGACACTCTTCTTTGTAGGCTTCGCTCAACTCTTTCAAGACAGCCTCTAGAACCCATGCGGCGTGAAGGTTCCTAGCATACTCTACGAGGTCAGCCCACTCTTCGCTAGAGAGGAAGTCAGCTATCCTGGAAGGATCCCCGTTAAATATGCTGAACTTAAACTTATCCTCAGCCCTAGCAAGCCTCGCCTTAAGCTCCTCCACTATATTAACTGGGATCCTGCCCGAAGACTCCGCTATGACCCTGTTAGCTATGTGCCTCACGAAATCCCTCCTAGGCGAGCATGTGGAGCTCAAACCTTTAACCCCACTGTGGAGGCGCTTGTTTAAGCCTTTTAAGAGTCTAGGGGCTTGAAAACATTATTAATCCCCGGGGGGTTCGTTGACTATTGGTGTTTGTTTTTGAGTCTAAGGCTTGTAATGTTAGTGTATTATCTTGTGACGTTAGCTATAGCTTTAGGGTCTTCTATCTACATATTCACTAGTGCTTACTCCCTAGCTTCCTCCTATGGTGACAGGTATGTTAGCGACGAGATATACTATGTGGATTCCGCTAGGAGGCTCCTCCAGAGAGTTTTCCACGTTGAAATCAACTACCACGATTATAGTGGCAGGACTTCAGACGACTACTACAACCTGGAACACCCTCCCCTAGGTAAGTATTTGATAGGGCTCAGCATGATAGTGTGCGGGGACAAGCCCATATGCTGGAGGCTCCCAGGGATCATAGAGGCTTCCCTCATGCCCCTAATACTTTATTTCGCCTACGCTACTCTCAGAAACCCCCTAGCCCCGGCCGCCGGGGCTGCAGCAGCTTTAGCTCTAGCCTTAGACCCTATAGTTTATAGAGCTTCCAGCGTGGCTATGCTGGACTCCCACCTAGCTTTCATAACATCCCTCTCAATAGCCCTCTCCGCCAGGGGGAGGTTCATAGCCTCAGGGGCTATAGCAGCTTTATCCGGGTCTGTTAAAATAAGCGGGGCCGGCACTATACTAGGCTATCTCATGAGCCTCTACAGGATAGAAAGTGTTAAGAGGAGGCTCGCCCTAGCCCTACTATCAATAATCGCCGCTGCAACCCTATACGCCCTAATACACGCCCCCCTAGCCTCCCACTTCGGGGTTGAGAGGATAGTAGATGAGAATATAAGGGCGGTCAAATGGCACACAACTACGAGACCCCCAGGAGGCCCACCAGCCTCAAACCCTTCAGGCTGGATACTCAACGTAGCCCCCTTCATATACACTTTCGACCCAGCCCCCGTGTATGCAGAGCTAAACACCCTAATACACCTCACAGCCCTAGCTTTCAGCGTATACATACTAGTAACAGGCATACTATGGGGCATGAGGGAATACTCGCTAGCAGCAACCCTATACTACGCCGGGATAACCCTAGCATACTGGGCCGTATACATAGCGGGGAACAAAACCCTCTACAGCTTCTACGCAATACAACTAAGCCCCGCAGCCGCCGGAACCCTAGCAGAACTCCTACTAATAGCATGGAACAGTAGAGGAATCAACCACAAAACCTAGAAAACCGGCCTATTTAAACCTTAGTATCACATCTTTCAGCTTGGTGTGATGCTTGTCTTCTATCACAGCCAACGACATTGTAGAGCTTTTAGAGAGACGTTAGGGCTAGGAAGAGAATGGCAGAACTCCTAGTCTCAGAGCCTGACATAAGGCTAGCAATAATAAACGCAGTACTCAGAGACATAGCAACAAAAAGCGACATAGAAAAACTAAGAGGAGATGTGAAGAGCGAAATAGGGAAGCTGAGGGAAGAAGTGAAGAGCGATTTAGAAAAGCTTAGGGGAGAGTATAAGAATGAAATAGATAAGATTAGGGGGGATTTGAAAAGCGAGATTGCTAGAGTTGAGAGTGGAATCGCTAGAGTTGAGGGTAGCCTTGGAGCCAGGATCTCCAAGCTAGAGGAGAGGGTAGGAAGGCTTGAAGATAGGGTTGGAAGGCTAGAGGAGAGGGTTGCTAGGCTTGAGGCTAGAGTTAACATTGTAATGTTCATGATCGCTGCTTTCAACATACCGATACTAGTAGCGGTCATAGGGATACTTTTAAGGCTAGCTTTCACGCCGACACCGTGAAGTTCATAGTTGAGCGTTCCCAATTATAAGTAGCCTGGGGCGGGATGCTCGGCTACCCCCTTTTGGGTTCCAGCGTGTTATGTATATACTTTGCTTAGAATAGTTTCAGTTTCCAGGTTCTATTTTAGGTGTTAGTTGTTTGGTTGTTTCTTGTGAGAGGCCTAATAGGCTTGCCCGTTCTAGGAGTCCTTATCTTCTCCAGCATGCTTGTAACCCTGTGGATTGGAGGGTTTGGGGTTCTGAGGTTTTAGAGGAGGCTCGCGTTTTGGGGAGGCCTTTGTTTATTTCCATAGGATATTCTACGTGCCACTGGTGTCATGTTATGGCTAGGGAGTCTTTCGAGGATGCTGAAGTTGCTATGGTTCTTAACGGGTATTTCATCCCTGTTAAGGTTGATAGGGAGGAGATGCCTGACGTTGATAGTTTCTACATGTCCTACTGTCTCTCCGTCTCCTCAAGCTGCGGCTGGCCTCTCAACGTTATAGCTACTCCTGACGGTAAGCCCTTCTATGTTAGGACTTATATGAGTAAGAGGGAGCTTTTATGGGTTCTGCTCCAGATAGCTAGGGCTTGGCAGAGTGAGAGGGGCGAAGTTGAGAGGGTAGCTTCTGAGGCTTTGGAGGCTTTAAAGTCTATGTGGGCCCCCAGTTTTGGGAGCTTGAGTTTCGAGGATGTTTTCAAGTCCGCATACTCTTCCCTGTCTTCAGAGTATGATCCTGTCTATGGGGGTTTCGGGTCTGGGCCTAAGTTCCCCGTGCCACATAATATTTCTTTCCTCTTAAGGTACTGGTATAGGTTTAACGATGTAGAAGCTGTTGAAATGACTTTGAGAACGCTTGACTACATTGTTGCCGGGGGCATACATGATATTGTGGGGGGAGGCTTCCACAGGTATACTGTTGATGGGAGGTGGCTCTTACCTCATTTCGAGAAAATGCTCTACGATCAGGCTTTAATGCTCGCAACACTAATAGAATCCTATACAATAGTGGGGGACCCCGTATATAGGTGGGCTTCAGAGAAGATTGTAGCCTTTACCCTCAGAGAGTTGTGGAGCCCTGAAGGGGGCTTTTACTCAGCTTTAAACTCTGAGAGTGGAGGGGTTGAGGGGGGCTTCTACACTTGGACCATAGAAGAGCTTCGAGAAGCTCTTGGGGGAGAAGAGTTTAAACTCGCATACAGGCTTTTCAACTTGAGCGATAAGGGTAACTACTATGATGAAGCCTCCGGGAGGCTTACGGGGAGGAACATTCTTTATATAGGCTTACCTCTAAGGGATGCCTCGAACATCTACGGGTTAAACGTTGGGGAGCTCTTAGAGTTCATAGATAAAGTTTCAGTTAAACTGTTGAAGCTGAGAGAGTCTAGGCCTAAGCCTGACGTTGACGATAAGATTCTAGCGGACTGGAACAGTCTAATGATATCATCTCTAGCTAGAACATACCAAGCCCTAGGTTATAGTAACGCTTTAGAAGCGTCCCTGAAAGCAGCTAGATTCATAGAGTCTAGGATGGTTGACGGGAACATAATATACCACTCTTATAGGGGTGGAGAAGCCTATATTGAGGGGATGCTCTCAGACTACGCTAGCACATCCCTAGCCCTAATGGATGTATACGAGGCTACATTCAAGGAACACTACCTAGAACTCTCCCTCGAACTTTTAAACTCCATGGTTAGAAACTTTTGGGACGATAAGAGTAGAATCTTCAAGTTAAAACGGGGAGGCTTAACGAGCGATGTCCTAGAACCGTATGACTCCGCGCACCCCTCAGGATACTCTATGGCTGTTCACGCCCTCATAAAAGCCTCAATGTACACGGGGGAACCCAAGTATAGCTCCTTAGCTGAAGAGGCGGTTAAAGGGATAGCTGATAGAATATCCAGGGCGCCCTCAGCCTTCACATACCTGCTCTCAGCTTTAGACCTCAAATATAGGGATAGCTTAGAGCTCGTAATCGCAGCGGAAAATATTGGGGACGCGGAGCCCCTCATAAGAGAGTTGTGGACACGGTACCAGCCGGACAAGATAATACTAGTGGTTGGGGGGGAGAGCGGGATAGGTAAGATAGCCCCACACACTAGAAACATGGTTCCCGTTGAGGGTAAACCCACACTATACGCTTGTAAGAGAGGGGTCTGCGATCTACCACTTGTAGGGTTTGAAGCTGCCGTTAAAGCTCTAGGGGCTCGCAGAGTATACGTGAGGGGGGGTTAGAATGTTTCAAGCCTCCAGTCTCCTTCTCTACCCCAGCCTATCACTATGTCAGCCCAGTTTCTGGCTTCACTGTAGTTTTTGAAGTCGCTTTTCCACGGTATCTCCGGGTCGTAGCTTTTAACTTCGAACCCTCTGCTTTTAAGCTCCATCATTAGCCTCCAGGGGTAGTTTAAGTCTTCCGATATGAAGTATGGGGATCCCGGCTTGTATCCAAGCCCGTGGAATAGTATTCTCTTATAGCCTGAGTCCCGGGCTTTAGCAGCTATTTTAGAAGCTACGTGTATTAAGTAGAGCTCGTTTGCCGCTATGGCATCCCTTAGGATTTTCGTGAACGGGGTTTCAACATTTTTGTCTATCATCCAAGCGTATAACATAACAGTATCTTTTAGGAGGCACGGGCCCCCAGCATATCCAGGCTTGTAGGGCTGGAATCCGAAAGGCTTTGTTGAAGCCCCCTCTAAGGCCTCCACATAGTTGAGCCCCCCACGGTCCCCAGCTACTTTAAGGGAAGAAGTTAGGGCTATGTTCACGAGCCTCTGAGAGTTCTCTAGGAGTTTAGAGTATTCAGCCTCCACGAGCCCTGTAACTTTAGCTATTTTAACCCCTAATTTTTCAGAGTAGAATTCCAGGCTTTTCTCTAGGCTAGCCTTGTCCGGGGCTCCCAGGACTCTAGGTATGTTTGACACGTTCCACACTCTATCCCCGGGGTTTATCCTCTCCGGAGAATGTGCTATGAAAAATCCTTCCCCAAGGGTTAGCTTTGAAATGTTCTCTATGGGCCTCGAAAGCCTCTCAATAGTGCCCCCAGGGTATATTGTGACTTCTGAAGCTATGAGGGAGCCTCTCTCCACAACCTCCCCCAAACTCCTAGCAGCAGCTTCTAGGGGTTTGAAGTCTATGAAGTCATCTATAGACCTATTGCTTGACTCTAGCATTTCGAGGAGGGCCCTCCCATAAACTTTCATAGGAGTATTAACTGCAACAACATAGTATTTAAACCCTTTAACCTCCCAGTAGGAGCTTGTAGCCCTAACCCTACCCTTAACTGAGCCCCAATTATCAACAATATAGGGGTCCCTGATGTGAGGCTCGCCCCCACTGTTTATCCTGGAGACAACATCCTCTTTAATATCCACGACTGTCACATTAAACCCTCTAAGGGCTGCGTGCACTGCAGTGTTTAACCCTACAAAGCCCCCTCCTATTACAGCCAAGTCCCTGTGCTGGCTCAACTCTAGAACCCTAACTTTTAACCATCCAAGTTTTAAACCTTTAAACCTTATAGGAAGAAACGGTGATATGAACGTTAGCGAAGAAGGCCCTCATAGTATTCATTTTGCTAAGTTTCGTCTCACTATTCGCCGACATGGCCTATGAGGGGGCTAGGAGCGTTTCAGGAGCCTACCTTGAAGCTTTAGGAGCCTCCCTAATCATAGCTGGGGGAGTGAGCCTTGGGGAGCTAGTCTCTTATGTTGCGAGGCTCGCGGGAGGTGTTATAGCTCATTTCACAGCTTCCAGCCTCGCATACTGGGGTTTAGTTATCTCAGGCTACACTATAAACCTTGTTGCAGTCCCGCTCCTAGCTCTCGCCGGGAGCTGGGAGGCTGCTTTCACCCTCTACATTGTTGAGAGGGTGGGTAAAGGGTTGAGGGTCCCAGCTAGGGATACTATAATAGCTGAAGTTTCCAGCGGCATAGGTAGGGGTAAGGCTTTCGCCCTCCACGAGCTCCTAGACCAGGTTGGGGGTGTCGCCGGGCCCCTAGTGGTAGCTTATTCTATAGCAGTTCACGGGGGGTCTTATAGGGAGGCTTTCATACTGCTAGCGGTGCCGGCCGCATTATCAATAATACTCCTCATATCGGCTTCAATAACATACCCTAAAATATCTTCAGCCCAGCGTCTCGAGACAGGCTTGGGGAAGGCTATAACATGGAAGTTCACACTCTACACTCTAGGTGTAGCCCTAGCAATGGCCTCTTTCATACACTGGGGTCAAGCCTCCTACATACTCTCAAAGATCGGGGGGGAGCAGGTGGCACTCCTCTACGCCCTAGTAATGGCTATAGATGGTTTAGCCGCGATACCCCTAGGCCTAGCTTTCGACAAGTGGGGGCTGAGAGTCTCACTATTAATACCCCTACTAACGTTGACAGCCACCCTAAGCCTCCTGAACGGTAGCTTAGCTGTTTTCACCCTAGCCTGGGGCTTCTCTATGGGGGCTTTAGAAGTCCTACCTAAGGCTGCTGTCGCAGAGCTTGTAGAGGCTAGGGCTAGGAGCCTAGCATACTCTATATTATTCATATCTATGGGGCTCGGGTGGACTATAGGTAATATTCTCATGGCATACACTCTTTTACACCCTACTATTAGCTCTACTATAGCCCTGGGCTTTGCGGCTTTATCAGTAATGGTTATAGCGTTAGTTTCTAGATCCTAGTTTAACCATCATCTCCACTATGGGCTCAACGCTAGGAGCTTTAACCCAAGCCCTCTTATGTTTAGACCTCTCATACATATCTAGAACCCTCTCAACAACCCCCTCTGAAACCCCTGTGGCCCCGCTTATCTCACCCCTGCCTAGTTTCAGGTCGAGGAAAGCGTGTAGAACCAAGTCTACCTCGCCATAGCTCACTCCAAGCTCTTTCTCAGCCTCATGCCCGGGCCAGAGCCTCGGAGAGCTAGGCTTGAAAGCTATAGACTCGGGGACTCCAAGGTGTAACGCTAGCCTCCTAACCTGGCTCTTATAGAGGACTGCTAGGGGTGCAACGTCAACACCCCCGTCTCCATATTTAGTGAAGTACCCTATTAATATCTCACTCCTATCCCCAGTGCCTAAGACTAGATAGTCGAGTTTGTTAGCGTAATAATAGAGTATACACATTCTAACCCTAGCCCTCAAATTCCCCAAAGCCATCCTATCAGCCTCCTCAGACTCGTAGATAGGGAGGGAGCCCCTGAAAACATCAATTATAGGGGCAATGTTAACTACGTGATATCTAGTCCCGTAAAGCCTAGCAAGACCTATAGCATCGTCAACATCAGCCTGGGGGGTAACACTAGGATCAGGCATTATTATGGGGAAAACACTACCAGCCCCCAAAGCCCTCACTGCTAGAGCGTAGGTAACACTGGAATCTAAGCCCCCGCTAAGCCCCACTATATACCCTTTCCTCCCCGAAGATTCAAGCTCCCCCCTAAGGAAGCTAGATAAGTAAGCCTCCACAGCCCCATAGTCTATGTTAACTATATCCTCAAGCTTAACCCTAGCCAAACCCCATCAACTCCTAGAGGTTTGCGTACATGTAGAATTCATATGGGTGAGGCCTCATATTAACTTCTTCAGCCTCCACCCTCTTAACCTCTATATAAGTGTCTATCAAATCATCTGTGAACACTGGTTTAAGATACTCCCTGTCGGAACCGAGCTCTTCCAGAGCCTCTGTGAGGCTTGAGGGTAGGGTTTTAATGCCAAGCCTCCTGAGCTCCTCCCTCGAAAGCTTATAGGCATTCCCCTCATAGGGGTCTCCGGGATCCAGCTTCCTCTTTATACCGTCTAACCCGGCCATTAGGGTGGCCGCTAGGGCTAGGTATGGGTTGGCTGTGGGGTCTGGAGCTCTAAACTCTATTCTAAGTTTTCCGCTGTTGGAGGTTGCCGGGATCCTCACTATGGAGCTCCTGTTATAATAGCCCCATATGCAGTATACTGGAGCCTCATAGCCTGGGACGAGCCTCCTATAACTGTTAGTAGTGGGGGCTACTATGGCTGCGAGGCTCCTAGCATGCTCAATTAAACCTCCAATGAAATATCTAGCTGTCTCGCTTAAACCTCCATAATCTCCAGCTATCATGTTCACTTTACCCTCTAAATCCCAGAGGCTCACGTGTATGTGCATACCACTACCATTATCCCCATATACGGGCTTGGGCATGAAAAGAGCTGCAAGCCCCATCCTCCTAGCAACATTCCTAGCAACCCATTTAGCTGTCACAACCTCGTCTCCAGCATACACAGGGTCTCCGGAGGCTAGGGAAACTTCAACCTGGGACACTGCAACTTCATGGTGGGATATGAGGTTTTTATAGCCTAGAGCCTCTAAGGCTTTAGAGAACTCAACCCTAAAGTCTATGAGGGGGTCTGCAGGCTCCACCGCATGGTAGGCCCTCTTAGGCTGGGTGAAATAGCTACTATCCTCGGGGCCCTCTAAGGTCTTAATGCTGTAGCCTAAGCCCCTCTGGGGGCTTGAGACTCTAACTTTTAAAGCCCTATATAGGAAGAACTCCACCTCCACACCCACTAGGGGTTTAAAGCCTTGAGCCTCCATGTAACTCTTAACCCTCTCAGCTAAAAGCCTCGGGTCCCTCCCATACCTTGACCCTCCAGGCTCGTATATCCTAGATAAAACCCTTACAGCCTCAGGCTGCCACGGTATAGGTTTAAGGGTTTCAAATACAGGCTCTAATAGCAGGTCGCTCCTCTCTATCTTCGCGAAGCCGTAGACGCTGCTCCCATCTAGGGCTGCCGGGAACCTGCTGTTCTCTAGGGATTCGTAGGGTATTTCAACTCCTCTTAAAAACCCTGCTAGGTCTACATATTGGAGTTGGGCTATTTTAAAGCGCCCGCTCATCTCTCTATCACGGGCGAGATATATTGTAGCGCCCGGCCTTAATAAATTTATATGTGTAACACTTTTTAGCTAAATTTTAATACTCCAGCGTTTAGAAGCGTAATCCACGTAGAGCCTCGCATAATCCCTCTCAAAATCCTCCTTAAAAGCCCACCTATCCAGAGCCTCCCCGAGCTTCTCAGAGTCTAGGGTTACAGTTGAAGCCCCCATCCCGGGGCCTAGGGATGCCAGGATCTTACCTAGAGGGCTGTATATGGCGCTAGAGCCCCCAGCAATCCTCCCATCAGGATACTTGTTGCCTACAGCGTTAACCCCAATAGTGTAAGCTATGTTCTCTGAAGCTCTAACCCTCAAGGCTGAATGCCAGAGGCCTATCCTATTGTCCGGGATGCTCGCCGGGTTATATATCACAGATGCCCCGAGGGCTGCGAGCATTCTCGAGATCTCAGGGTAGAATATGTCTACACAAGCTACACACCCTAGAGTCCAACCTTTAACCTTAAACACTCCCCGAAGCCTCCCAGGCTCAACCCTACCCCTCTCACCCACAGCCCTCGAAGGATATATTTTCTCGCAAACCCTAACAGGAGAACCCTCTATGAAGGCGAGCCCCACACTCCTAACCTTACCGTCAAAATCAACAACATACTGTAAACCCCCAGCAACGTTAGACTCGAAAACCTCATAAAGCCTGCCCACAAGAAACTCAAACTCCCTAACATCTAAAGGCTCGGCTGAAACCCAGTTCTCAGGGAAGACAACAAGATCCCCCATGGGAGCCTCGAAAGCAAACCCCCTAGCGAGCTCAAACATCCCGGAAACATCCCTATTAGGCACCCTACCAACCTGAACAATAGTAACCCTAAACATAGAGCCACCATTAAAAAATTAAGCCCCGCAGGTTAAAACATCCCTCTACTAATATGAAGGCATGCCGGTAACGCATAGTAATGCTACCTTAGGGTGTCGGTGCGAACGCTAGTCTTAGGAGTATGCCTATGACCGCTACGAGTATTGGTATGTTGAATGCCACCATCATAACCATCATAATGTTAACTCTACCT
>CAKZTZ010000023.1 GCA_937921695.1 uncultured Sulfolobales archaeon
TGTGGGGGATGGCTCGGATAATGTTTTGAATAGTCTCTTGGTGGCTGGTTCTAAGCTTGGCCTTCACATTGTTGTTTCTTCTCCTTGGCAGTTGAGGCCTGATGAGGGTTTGTTGAGGCATGCTTTTGAGGTTTCTAGGGAGACTGGGGCTACTATAGAGTTTGTTGAGGATCCTTTTGAGGCTGTTAGGGGTGCTGATATAGTTTATACTGATGTTTGGGTTAGTATGGGTCAGGAGGCTTTGAGGGAGGAGAAAGTTAGGCTTCTCAGAAACTACCAGGTTAATAGTAGGCTTATGGAGGCTGCTGGGGACCGGGCTTTATTCATGCATTGTCTTCCAGCTAAGAGGGGGGAGGAGGTTACTGATGATGTTATTGACGGCCCCCGGAGCATAGTTTGGGATCAGGCTGAGAACAGGCTCCACATACAGAAAGCTATATTATCCCTGCTAATACCTTAGCGTTCCAGCTAACTTTTTAGAGGAACCGCTAACAGTGGTGGGTAGGTTATAAAGCTTATTAGTGTTTAGGGTAATATTACACTATGAGGGGTTGAAGTGGAGAGAGTGGAAGAGAAACTGCAAGTGAGCAGGGAGGATCTAGCTAGGATCATAAAGGAGCTTAAATCTTGGAGTGCCCCGGCAACTGTGCTTTTAAGTTTATACATACCGCCTGGGAGGCCTTTGAGCGACGTACTACAGCTTTTGAGGCAGGAGTATGCTATAACGGATAACATTAAGCTTAAGAGGACTAGGCAAGCTGTTAAGAGGGCTCTCTCAGCTGCTATAGAGAGGCTCCAACTCCTACCTAAAGTTCCGCCTAACGGTCTCGTTGTTTTCTGCGGGGAGAACATTGATAGTGGGGACTTCATATGTTACATGTTATCTCCTCCTGAGAAAGTTCCAGTTTTCTATTATAGGACTGAGAAGCATTTCGTAACATCATTCTTGGAGGATATGATTGAGGAGAGGGATGTTGTGGGCATAATAATAGTTGAGAGGGACCAGGCGACTATAGGGGTGTTGAAGGGGGGGAGGTTAGAGGTCCTCGAGGAGCTTGAAGGCTACGTGCCGGGCAAGCATGAGAAGGGGGGTCAGAGCCAGAGGAGGTATGAGAGGATAATAGAGCAGCTTGTAGAGGAGTTCTTCAAGAATGTGGCGGAAACAGCTAACAGGCATTTCCTCCCCATGATTGAGAAGGGGGTCCTTAAAGGTATAATAGTGGGGGGCCCGGGGTATGCTAAGATAGATTTCGTCAAAGGAGGCTTCCTAGACTACAGGCTCCAACAGTTAATATCTAAAGAGCTGGTAGACGTGGCCTACCAGAGCTATGAAGGCCTCAAAGAAGCGGTAATGAAAGCTAATGATGTAGTGCAGGCCCAAATATACAGGGAAGCAGCGGAGGCCCTGGAAGAGTTTAAAAGCCACCTAGCTACAATGACAGGCCTAGCAGTCTATGGGGCCCGAGAAGTATCGCTAGCACTAGAAGCGGGAGCCCTAAAAACACTCCTAGTACACCAGGCTAGGGAAGATGTGGGTAAATGGAAGCAAGAAGGGGGCGCCCGAGGAGCTAAAGTAATAGTGATACCTCAAGGCCTGCCTGAAGCTGAATGGTTCATGGATACTTTCGAAGGCCTAGCTGGGATTTTAAGGTATAAAACAACGTTATAGGGTAAGTTTAGATTCTAGAATCTTCCTCTAGTCTCTCGAGGAGCTCCACTTTATCCTTTCAACCCCCCCAATCTCCTCTATAAACTCTGCTGTTGACTTTGACACAGCGTTTTTCCACGTTTCATCCCCCCTCGCTATCTTCGCCCTTATGACTTCACCCCTCCACTCTTCCCTGTTGAATAGGGGGGGTTGTATTGTTTTTATCCCAGCGTCTATGAATATCTTAGCGATCACCGGGTTACGCGTCAATATAGCCTCTATCTTAGGAACATATGATAGGACGTAGTAGACGCTGCCTATGCTCGTCTCCAGCGTCATTATTGTCGCTGTTATAGCCTTATCGAGGGGTATCCCCTCATCCTTGAAGGAGAGCCTTATCATCTCTATCCTCTCCCCGGCGGTGAAGGGGTTCCTTGGAGTATAGTTTTCCGAGGCCATCCCTATGAGGAATACTATCTCGTCAAACCCCCTCTCTAAAGCCCACCTAGTTATAGCTAAGTGTCCCTTGTGGAAAGGCTGGAACCTGCCGAATAAGAGAGCTCTCCTCGGCCCTCTAGCCTCCATAAAATTTCTCCCTCTAGATTAGGGGTATTTGATGCTTTTAAAACAGTGTACTCTAGCTATGATATAATGTTTTCCGTTACCATAGCTGTTTAGAGGTCATCTTTAATTTATTATGGATTGCAGGCTCGCACCCCCATATCCTTTATGTTAACAGGAATGCTAGGGCGAAAGCTACAACTATTAAGGCCGCCCAAAAGGCCTTGTTTAAAATGAATATCTTGGAGCCGTCGAGGGGAGGTATTGGTAGTAGGTTGAAGAAAGCGAGCCACCCGTTAACCCAAGCTATCTCGCCTAGGAACCTGGACCATCCAGGGTATGTTTGGGCTAGAGCTAAGGCTATGGAGGCTATGACTATATTAGTTAAGGGCCCCGCAGCCACCGAGTATAGGATGCCCCTAGCGTCATACCTGTAAAAAGCTATAGTCCTCACATAGCCGGGGGCTAGGAACTTTACCGGTAAGAACCCAGATATGAATGTTATAATCAGGCCGGGAACGAAGGCCACGAAGCTAGCGGACATCCCATACATCCTCGCGACACCCCTATGGGCGAGCTCGTGGGCTATAAATCCGGTTAAAACCCCTATGAAGAGGGGGGATAGTAGGAAGCTGGGGCTGAGAGACTTTAAACCTCCGAGGGCGAACGCTAACACAGCTATAGCTAAAACCCAGGAGACAGGCTCTTCAACCTCAGAATATAAGCTAACCCTACCGCGCCTCAACATTTTGAATACCAAGGGTTAAGGGGAGCCCTAACCTTTTAAGCTGAAATCCCCATCCCCCCTGCAGAGGCTGCTAGAGTATACTATTAAGTGTAAGATTAAAGCCCTAGGGTGGGATATTAGATAGTGTTCCCCCCATTTCCTTAGCGCGGCCTCGGCAGCACTCTTTAAACTGCAAGCCTCCACCCTAGCTTGAACATGTTCGCCTTTAGAAAAGTGCTTTATGACTTTAGCACAGGCTGCTTCGAGCGCAGCTATCTGGAACCTCCAGGCTGTTATGTCCAGGTTGCTATGGTGGGTGTTTTGAGAGAATCCCCTCTTTCCATCTAGCCTATTTAGCTTCTCACCATACTCTAGTAGGAGCTCATATACAGCTTCCAACTCTTCTATGAAAGCAGTCACGGGAGCCCCTTTTAAACATCTGAGGGCTCCTAGTTAAAAGAGTGTAGACTCTAGTATAACCTTTAATAAAACTATAGCAACCCCCAGTTTTATAGCCTCCGGCGGACTATAGATCTCTAGGGCGTATTCCTATGAATAGAAGAAGAGGTCGTAGCAATAACTTTAACTTAAAGCTCGCGAAAATATATGAGGACGACGATATCGCCGTCACCGTAGCCCCTAACGATCACGAGCTTGAAACAATAATATTGAACATAGTCAGAGAAAGGGGGAGCACAGGTCTCAGCGAGCTTAAAAACATGTTCTCCGGCATAGTTAGCGAGGACAAACTTAGGAGAACTCTAAACAAGCTAGCCCAAAACAATAAAATCCATATGGACAAGAACGGGCTCCTATACCCGGCTGAAATAGATGAAAGTGAGTGGACCTAAAACACCCTAGCACGCCCCCGCAAGAATCCCCTCCCTTTTAAACCTTAGACACGCTAAGTTTAGGGGGTGAAAGCCTTTGAGTAGGCCACCCAATACGGTTGAGGACTCCCCGGAGAAGAAGTGGGTGGCCTTAATGATCAAGAGCGCCAAGAAGCAACATAAACTCTGCCCCTATTTCGACAAGAAGACTTTCCAATGCCTTCTAATGGCTACTGTTGAAGGTAGAGTTGGTAAGTGTAATAGGGATGGGAAGTTCGACGGGTGCCCCATATTCACAAAGTTCCTTGAGAAAGTTTACGGCTATTATACTGAGAGGGGTAAAACTCTCCCAAAAGACTTCCAGGATGTCGTTAGCCAGGCGTTCATCGTTTAAACTTCAACTTCTTCTTCAGACTCTTCGCCATTACCTAGAAGGGGGAACCCTAATAGAGTCTCCCCCACTTCTGAGCTTAACGCTTCAAATAGGGCGTCTAGGAGTTCTTGGGCTGAAGGGGTTCTCCCTTTAACTATTGTTCTACCGTTAACCACTATTACCGGCATATCCTCAGCTTCAGGGTCGGTGTCTCCTAGGGGGAGCTCCATAACATCCGCTTCAACGTTAAACCCATAGCTTGAAGCTAGAATCCTCTCAACTTCACTTAAAACCTCACGTGTAAGCCTGCTCTTCCAGTCTATTCCGAGGTAGACTTTAACCTCCAAAGCCCAAAGTCCTTGTTTAAACAGTTCAACCTTAATTTAGTATACTCCCTAGTATTTATTTAAGACTTGGAAGTTCAGCTCCTCCCCCGGGGCTGTCCATGGCTAGGAGGCCCCCTACAGTGGCTGAGTATAGGCGTATATATGCGACCCTAGCATACCAGTTTGACGAGAAAGTAGCTAGGGCTCTAACCTACCCCCTCGAAGAATTGCAAGTCGAGCTTTCAGGGACTGGGAGGGTGAGGTATGTGTGGAGGGGGGGTTCTATGATTTTAACCCTTAGAGCTTCCGATGGCATGTTCGCTTTAGGTATTGAAGCTTGCAATATAATAGTTAGGGCTGTGGAGCCTCCGAAGTTTAGAGTAGTTATAGCGAGGGGGGAGGCTAGTAGGATTAAGGGTAACATTATGAGGCCAGTTGTAGTTGATATAGACCCGGACTTGAGGCCTGGAGATGAAGTTATTGTCGTTGACGAGGATGACATAGTTGTTGGTGTTGGTAGACTTAAACTCCCACCATTAACAGTTAAAAACGTGGAGAAAGGGGAGATTGTGAGGGTTAGGAAGTTAGCTGGAGAGGTTTGAGAGATGGAGGTCGCCCTTAGGGGGGTTAGGAAAAGCGACCTTAAAGGCTCCATAGCAGTAACGGGGTTTAGAGGTTTCGGCATGGTAGGATATATGACTTCCAAGCATTTAGCGTTAGCCCTCAAAGCTGATAAGATAGGCTATATTCTAATAGAGTCTATGCCCCCATTCGTCACTATAGAGGAAGACGGCGTAGGATACCCCTTCGAAGTATATTATTTGAGGAAGCCTAAAACCCTCATAATAGTCAATAGGGCTGTGCCTGAGAGGGATTCAATAGAAGAATATACCCGGGGGCTCGCCGAGTGGATGGGCGAGCTAGACTTGAAATTCTCAATACTAGTAGGGGGGCTTAGCAGGGACTTCATGCCCCCAGGAGACCCCCATGGCTATAGGTGGCTTAAAAACAGGTTCTATGAAGGCCCCCTCCTAGAGGCTCCCCAACTAGAGTATGGACTGGGCGTTATGGGCCCCCTAGCCCTACTATACATGTACCTCGACTACTTTGAAGTACCTGCAGCCATGGTTCTCCCATATTCTCTAGTGGAGGGAGTGGACTATGATGCTGTGCTCCTAGGTGTTAAAGTAATAGCTGACAAGATGCTAGAAGCGGAAGTGAGCCTCGCAGACCTTGAAGCACTGGCGAGGACTCAGAGGGCTGAGATCGAGAGGATGCTTAGGATACTAGAGCAGGAGAGGAGGGAAGAGAGGGAGGCTAAGGGCATATACATGTAACTCTCAACACTCCACTTTTACATTAACTCCTAGGTGGGATGCTTCTCTAGCTAGTATAGAGTGCCACCATACCCTCTCACAGTATACTAGGGTCACAGGGATCCCCCGGGCTCTCGCTTTAGAATAGAGTATTCTGAGGACGTTAACAAGATCCTCTATGACGGGCCAGTTTATGGTTTTCGGCGTTAGGTGTTGCGTTGTCGGATATGTGCCGCAGAGCTCTCTAGGTATGATTCCTATGAAAGGCTCATAGTATATTTTCATGGAGCCGCCTGTGTCTATAATGTCTAATATGCACTCTTTCTCGCTCCCCGCTAGGGGCGCCAGGTTTATTGATTCCACTGTTTCCAGGAGGCTGTCTAGGATTGTTAGAGTTTTAAGCCTGAACCTTAGGATTTTAGGGTTCCAGAGGCTCTCCACATCATATACTTTGACCCCGTAGATTTTCCCCTTAACTCTGGGCGTTTGAGCTTCAACATACTTATAGTATTTCCTAAACTTCCTTAAAGCCTCTAAAGCTTTGGGGTGCCTCCTAGATACCTCCTCTAGGAGCTCCCAGAGCCTACCTTCCTTTATTGCTTGTTTCGTGTTATCTAAGCTATTCTTTATAACATAGAGGTTGTGTAGGGCTAGGAGGCGTGTTCTCTCAGCCCGGTCGGCCTCTAAGAAGTCTCCGGGGCTCCTCCTGGAGCATACTGGGCAGCTGCACGGCAGGTAGTCTAGGTCTTCAAGCTTGTAGACGCCGTGGTTAACTATATACCTGTCGTCTCTAGCGTATAATATGTAAGATGCTGAGTCGAAAGTATCAACGCCCAGGGCTACAGCGAAAGGGAAGACTAGAGGGTGCCCGGCCCCGAAAAGGTGGACGGGCCTCCCCTGGGGGAGTATTCTCTTAGCTGTGTGAATCATGTCTAGAACTGTAGACAAGTCGTATCTTTCGAAGAAAACCGTGGGGCTCCCTATGCCGTAAACGCTATAGTATGGGAGCTCAGCAGCCTCCCTAGCGCTTAAAGCTACTAAGTCCAAGTATTTACCGCCTTGTACTGGGAGGACCCAGAGGGGTTTAGTGTCTTTTATCAGCTCAAGGGCTTCCCTAGCCCTTCTAAGGGTCTCCTCTACGGTTAGCCTAGCCTCCTCATAAGCCACATCCCCCGTAGGCACATCTAATATGACTGCTATGTCGCTCCCTATATTCTTCTGGTACTCTATTATGGCTTCCTGGCTATATTCTATGTCGCCATACTCGAGTACCTGGTACGCTCCAGAGTCCGTCATTACGACTCCTTTAAACCCTAATACTCCATGTATGCCGAGGTCTATAGCTTTATCACCGAACCTCTTAAGTATTAGGTAGGCGTTGGTTATAACCTGGTTGAACCCCGCATTTTCAATATCGGAAAGTGGGAGCTCCTGCCTAGCAGGGTCTATTACAGGTAAAAAAGAAGGGGTCTCTATGGGTCCGCTCTTAGTCTTCAGTAGGCCGATCCTCCCGGCTAAGTCCATGTCTTTAACTGTGAACATCGCCTCGCATCACACTTTCAAACCTTTAGATCTAAGATACTCCATGTAGAGCGTGTGAACTTTCTGAGCCATGGGCCCCGAGCCTTCGACACCGCTCGCAGATATCTTTATAATCTTACCCACCTCTACAACGTTAATATCCTCGTAGACTTTAATGAGATGCCTCCCGATCCCGCCTTGGGATGCGAGGAAATCAGCAAACTCTTTAGCGTCGAACACAGAGCCCTCCTCTAGTATAATCTCAGACACGTAGCCTCCCCCGACAAAAACAATAGGCCACTTTCTACCCTCATTATCCTCAGCATCCTCCAAGACTAGGTTGAAGGAGCCTGTATCGAAACCCCCAAGCTTACCCCTATAATACCTGCCGTTACTCAACCTAACAATGACACCCTTCTCTAACAGGCTATTAAGTTTAGCTACCAGCCTCCTAGACGGCTCTGCAGCAACAGCCACTCTTAAACCCACCTTATCCCGCAAATATTAGCTATCTCCAAGCTCCTAAATACTTATATACTCCAGCCCGGGGGAAAGCATTTGAATATAGGGGTTGCCCGCTGAGGGGTTAAGAAGACGTAGGGAAAACGTTTCAGCTAATCGTAAAATAATCCCATGCTATCTCGCAGGCCAAAGCCTGAGCATTAACCCTAAAACCCCCATTATAGGAGCCTCTATAGTGAAAGTAGAACAGTGTAGCTATAGGATTTAAAGTTTAATTCTAAACTTAAAGGTGAGGTGTAGGTTTTGGGGGCTTTCAAAGCGGAGTTTAAGGCTAAAGTTGAGAAGGTGAGGAGCGGGAGCTTGGAAGGCTTAAAGATAGCTTCGTGCAGGCTGAAAAATGGTGGCGTACTAGAGTTTGACGTGGTCGGCGACCTGCTTAGCGCTAGTGAAGGTGACGAGTTGAAAGTGGTTCTAAGCGAGGAGAAGCCGGGCGACCTGGATGCTTACGAGTTCTGCGGTCACGGGTATATTGTGGCTCCCGAGTCTAAGTTTAACGCTACAATATTCTCCATATGGGGCATAATATTTAAGTTCAGCCCGCCCGTGGGTTTGGAGCTGGACAAGAAATACTATCTGTGCGTGAAACACTCTTAACAGTTACCACCGCTGGATATTTTGAGTAGACGCTCTAGCCCCTCCCCGGCTAGTTTTCAAGCTATAAAATGGGGTTTGGGGTGAGCGTGCTCGACGGGGCCCCTAAAATTTTAAGGGTTCTACCCGCTCTCGCATCTATAGCTTTAACCCTTTACGTTTTAGGGGTTATCAGCCTATTAGAGGCGCTAGCTTTATTTCTAGTTTTTGTGGCTCCCACCCTAGCCTATATTGTTAGGGCTAAGTTACCGGTGGGGGGCTTCCAGCTCCACTTCTCAAATCGAGCGAGCGGGGGGGTGGAAGCTTCTTACAGGGTTTTAGATGTTGAAGTTAGAGGTGATAAGAGAGAGCAGGCTGCTGCGAGCCTGGCTAAGTTTATAGGTGAGAGGGCTTCTAAGGGCCATGTTAGGTATACTGTTGTTTCCATAGCTGAGGGGGACTATAAGAGAACCCTCATAATCTTGACGTCGAGAGACCCTAGGAAGGTTGACGTTGAAGCCGAGGTTCTCAAAACACTCCTCACCAGCATGGTTGATGGTTTAAAACTCTTGGATATAGATTCTCCAGAGTTCCAGCTGATAGTAGGCTACTTTGAAAAGCTAGGGCTCAGCTCTAAGAGCGCTTTAATAGTTCCTGATAAAGCTCTAGCTGAGAAGGGTCAAGCTAGTAGAAATTTTCGTGAAGACGATAAAGGATTATACCTTGGTGAGGCTATAGATAAACAGTACCCTAAAAACGTCTATCTGAAGAGCGGGGACATTGAAGGCCACATTGGCGTATTCGGCTCCACAGGCTCCGGCAAGTCTACAACACTATCGCTCATAGCGGAGAGGTGTTGGAGCATCCTAGGAGCGCCTGTGGTCATCCTAGACTGGACGGGGGAACATTCAATACTGCTCAGGTCGAGGAGTGTCCCCTTCAAAGAATATAATCCAGCCAGCGGGGAGGCCTCAATAAACCCCCTAGACCTTAACGGGGATCTCGACTATCTAGTAAGTGTTATGATTAAAGCTTTATCACTAAGCCCCCCTCAAGCCTACATACTCCTAAAAGCTCTAGAGTCCAGTGGACCCTCTAATCTCAGGGAGCTAGAGGAAGCTGTTGAATCGCTCCCCGACGAGTCGAAATGGGATAGGGAGGTTAAGAGGGCTCTCATAAGGAAAATAGCTATGCTAACCAGAGGCTCCTACGAAGCTTTCAGAGAGACGAGGGGGCTACATTTTAATGGGGTAACTGTTATCAGGCTAGACTATATAAAGAACGTTTTAGCTAGGAAATCCTACGCGCTCTTCCTCCTAGCAAAAATGTTCATGGAGAGATCCTCTGGAACGGGAGGCGCGAGGGTAATAGTAGTTATAGATGAGGCTCATAACATCTTCGGGGGCGAGGAGGCCCCCTTCATAGAGCAAATGTTCTCCGAGTCGAGGAAGTATGGAATACACCTAGTTATAGCGACCCAGTCGCCGGCAAACATCCCTAACGGGGTTTTATTAAACACTAATGTTAAAATAGTTCACGCTCTCAGGAGCGCTAGGGATAAGAATGTGATATCTGAAACTATGAGCCTCCCAAGAGACTATGTGGATATACTGGATAAGCTGGGCCCCGGGGAGGCTATAGTTCAGGCTCCTTCAAACCCCGAGCCCCTCCTTATACAAGTCCAGCTCGTGGACGAGCCTAGTGATGAACTCCACGATTTCAGGGTCTACACTCATCCAGTCTATGCTGATACCGACACTCCACGCTTCTAGCTTATCAAAGACATCTTCCAAGACGAGGCGGGGCTCTTTATAGCTTGTTTCAACCTCTAAGACGCAGTCACTCCATTCTAGGAGCTCTTCAGCTATAGTGTTGAAAGCTTCCGACAGCACATTCTCTAATATCTTAGCCCTACCCCATCCCCTCCCGCTAAGCCTTTCCATGAGTATTCTGGGGTCGCTTCTAAGGAGGACTATTAGAGCCACGTTTTCCCCTAGGGTTTCAAGCCATAGAGATGGGTGTAATGTGCTCACTACATAGCATGCTCCTCTACTCGACTCTATGAACCTCCTTATAACTTCCCTAGCTTTATCCTCTACTACTATCATAGTGTCCCTACCTGTAGGGTCTTTAGATGTTGCCCCTCCCTCCACTAGTAGGGTAGATGATTCTATGTATGTGCAGCCTAGCTCCTCGGCTAAGAGCCTAGATACTATGCTTTTACCTGTCCCCGGGGTCCCCGTAACTAGTATGAGCACCGGCCCCTCCATAGCTTCCCAAGTTTATGGTTATGGGGGGAGGTAATATAGGGCTCTAATCCTGGAGGTTTTCAACGTTGAATAGAAAAGCTTATATAGAAGTAGCTCTAAAATAAAACCTGGAGTATCGAATGGAGGGGGGTGATATAGGTATTGGCTGCTAGGGTTCCCACTACAGAGTCTGTGGGGATACCGGTTATAATACTTAAGGAGGGAACCTCGAGAACCTATGGTAGAGAAGCTTTCAGAACAAACGCTATGGCTGTTAGAGCTATAGCTGAAATATTGAAGACAACCTACGGGCCTAAAGGCATGGATAAAATGCTCGTAGACAGCCTCGGCGACATAACGACTACGAACGACGGGGCTACAATACTCGACAAGATGGAGTTCCAGCACCCGGCGGGTAAAATGTTAGTTCAAATAGCTAAAGGCCAGGATGAAGAGGCCGGCGACGGCACTAAGACTGCCGTCATATTTGCGGGGGAGCTTATAAAGGAGGCTGAGAAGCTTCTAGACAAGAACATACACCCTACAGTTATAATTGAAGGCTATAAGGCTGCTATGGAGAAAGCTTCAGAGCTAATTAACAATCTTGCAGAGTTTGTGAGCATCGACGACGTTAGCATGCTTGAGAAAGTAGCCTTAACAAGTTTGAGCAGTAAGGCGGTGGGCGAGGCTAGAGAGCATTTCTCTAAACTCACTGTGGAGGCTGTCAGGTCTATAGCTGAGAGGAGGGGTGACAAGTGGTATGTTGACCTTGGGAATATACAGATTATAAAGAAGCATGGAGGAAGCCTAATGGACACTCAGCTAGTGAGGGGTATAGTTATAGATAAAGAAGTAGTCCACCCAGACATGCCTAAGAGGGTTGAAAACGCTAAGATAGCCCTCCTAGACGCCCCACTGGAAATAGAGAAGCCTGAAATAGACTTGGAGATAAGCATTTCAAGCCCAGACCTAATAAGGAAGCTCATGGAGAAACAGGAGAAAATACTCTCAGAGAAAGTCGAGAAGATAGCGGCAACGGGGGCTAATGTTGTTATAACACAGAAAGGCATAGACGATATAGCCCAGCACTTCCTAGCCAAGAAAGGAATACTAGCAGTGCGTAGAGTAAAGAGGAGCGACATAGAGAAACTAGCGAGAGCAACTGGAGCTAAAATAGTTACTGACATTGAAGACTTGAAACCCGAAGACCTAGGCTATGCTGAGCTCGTAGAGGAGAAGAGAGTTGGAGAGGATAAGATGGTCTTCATAGAAGGGGCTAAGAACCTTAGGAGCGTAACTATATTGATAAGGGGAGGCTTCGAGAGGCTCGTGGACGAGGCCGATAGAGCTATACATGACGCCCTAAGCGTTGTAGCCGACGCTGTGATGGACAGTAAAATAGTTGGGGGCGCCGGAGCTATAGAGGCTGAAATAGCGAAACACTTATATGAATATGCTAGGACAATGCCCGGCAAAGTTCAACTAGCTGTTGAAGCGTTCGCTAGAGCTTTAGAGTCTCTGCCTCAGATAATAGCTCACAACGCCGGCCACGACCCCATAGAGGTTCTCGTCAAGATTAGGAGCGCCCATGAGAACCCTGAAGGTAAATGGGCCGGGATAAACATAGAGACCGGGGGGATACTAGACTCTCTGAAGACAGGCATAATAGAGCCTGCAAGAGTTAAAGCTAACGCTATAAAAGCCGGCACAGAGGCTGCATCCCTAATCCTGAGGATAGATGACCTAATAGCAGCTAAGAGAACAGAGGAGAAAGGTAAGAGAGAAGAAGAGAAGAAGGAAGAAGATTAGAGAGCGGAACTCTGCTATAGCGGTTTTCATAATTTTATAAGGTTTTTATCAAATTCCATAGTATAGGTTTCAAGACTCTTATAAGCTTATCTAGGGCGCCCCGCCGCCCCAAAATAGGGAAAGCCCCGGAAAGAGGGGGGCAGCTAGGTATATGTGCTAGCTTAAGATGTCCGGTTTCCCTAGAGTCGAGCACTTTCTACAAGGTGGTGAAAGGTGATCCATCATAGGGTGAGGTTGATGGAAAAGGGAGGAGGGCTAAGATATACCTCCAAGGAACTCGAGAGGGGGAGGAGCCGGTGAGCCCTAAGAGGCCCCTGAATATCAGCCGCTATGATATTCAAACCCCGCAAGCCTAGTAATCTCCCAATACCTGGTTCCATGTATCTCTCATTTTTAGAAAACCCAGTATCTTCGTGGAGCTCTAAGCCTGAAGCTTATAGGCTTCCTCCACATACTTGAATTTTTGAGGGGAGGGGTTATGGGGAAAGTTAGGAGCTCCCTAGTTAAGAGGACTGTTAGGAGGCTGCTAGAAACATACCCTGACGTGTTTACTGGTGACTTCGAGCACAATAAGAGGGTGGTGGGTCAGCTGATCGAGTATAAGAGTAAGAAGTTGAGGAACCAGGTTGCCGGCTACATAACTCACGTCGTCAACGCTACTATTAAGAGAAGGGCTAAAGCTAAGGGGGAAGAGCCTGTAGAGGAGACAGTGTGAAACGGTGCTACTCTATGGTTGTGAGAGTTAGGCTACTCGGACACCTCAGGGAAGCTGTAGGTAGAGATTTTGTTGAAGTAGACTCTGAAGACTGGGTTGAGGCTTTGATTAAAGTTAGAAGCTTGCACGGGAGGCTTTCTGAAGCTATAGATGAGAGGGGGGAGCCTAGGCCAGGATATCTGGCTTTCGTTGACGGGGTTGATTACAGGATCGCCGGGAGGGGTAAGGCTGTCGAGGTCGCTATTTTACCTGTGAGCCATGGGGGTTTAAGGGAGAAGTTTCTAAGTTGGGATGATATTGTCAAAACGTCTTTCGAAGTGTCTAGGAGGGTTAAAGAGTCTGGGTTCAAAGTTGAAGCTATTATAGGGGTGCTCAGAGGGGGCATAATACCTGCGACTTTGATAGCTGACGCTCTGGGAGTAGCGGATCTGGGTGTTGTGGATATAAAATTCTATCAAGCCCCGGGCGTTAGGCGGGATAAGCCTTTCCTCAGGCAGCCCCTCACCTTACCTATATATGATAGGAACGTCCTCGTTGTTGATGATGTTAGCGATACAGGCTTAACTCTCCAGCTGGCCTTATCCGTCGTAAAACACTACGCCCCCAAAGAAGCTAGGAGCGCCACCCTATATGTTAAACCTTGGACTAAGCTTATACCAGACTATTACGCTGAAATAACAGAGGAGTGGCTCGTGTTCCCGTGGGGCTTATGGGAGCATAAGAGGTTTAAGGGGGAGACTAGAGATTAAAGCTTCAATAGAAAGCTTCACCGTAGACGCCGGCTGGGTTAAAACGAAAATAGCCCTATTAAGGCTTGAAAAACCGCTGCCAGCAGAGGCTGTAGCCTCCCTAGAGCAGGGGGAGACTCTCGTGATAGGTTTACCCGGCGAGAGCTACGACCCGTGCTCCTTAAGCCTAGCATACTTGTACACGCTGGAAGAGGCTCAAATGGAGTCTAGAGTGAGGAATAGGGCTATATTGTTCCTAATGAACCTCATGGGGCTCAAACAGGTTAGAGATGTGGTTGAGAAAGTTGAAGAAGCCAGGGCGATAGCCCTTATAGGCCTCGGAGACCTAACGGGGAAACTTGAAGATGTAGTTAAAACCTTTAACATAGAGGTAGGTGAAGCCCACACAGACTTTAAGCCTGCGCCTTGCGAAGTTGACAGCTTAGAGCATATAACTTTAGCTAGGCTCCAGAGGATTTAAGTGGGGAACCTTATAGTAGCTTTCAGATAGTGTGACTTAGGTCAGCCGGTATCCTCAGGACTGGCCCAGCTATTTTAGCCACTTTTTCCTCCCAGGCGGCTACTATGGATTCCAGGGCGTCGGCAGCGTTGTGCATGGATTCATAGTTTATCGTCTCCGTTTCCCTCTTGAAGGATTCGTAGTTGAATATTGCTAGTGTTAGGGAGTTTCTTTGAACCTCCCTGGCGCCCATGTATGCTATTATGGGCGGCTTCATAGTATACTCTATGTTTCTCACATCTCCTGAGAGGCTGGTTTTAGTTGTTTCTTTGAGGGCTACTCTAAATCCTTTCTCTAGGAGTTTTGATTTGAGCGTTATAGACCTGTCCATTATCACCTCATCGACCTCTCTTTCTCCAGTCTTTATAGCCATTATGGCTATTTGGAGCGGGGCTAGAACTACTGGCAGCCTGCCCTTGAAATGCTCCAGGTAGCCTCCCAGGAACCTCTCTATAGACCCTAGGAGTGCCCTATGTATAACGTAAACGTTTAGATCCCCGTATATCTCCTTCACAGCATCATATATCTTAAACCTCCTGGGGAGGTTGAAGTCGAACTGTATAGTCCCCATCTGCCATTCTTTCACCCCGCCCTCCCCCTTCAACACCATCATCAAATCTATTTTAGGCCCGTAGAAAGCAGCCTCCCCTACGCCCACGCTCCTCCTTATCTTGTAAGCCTCCTCTATGTGCCTGCTAACCTTTTCTAGAACACCCTCAGCCCCCTCCCACTCCTCCACAGTCCCCATGAACTCTCTACCTATAAGGTTCTTGTCTGATACACTGAGCCTTATGTAGAGGTTTTCAGAGTTAACCTTAATGTTGAAGAGAGAGTCCAGCAGGGTGATCATCTCCTCGTAAACACTGAAAACAACATCCCTAGAGTCAGACTCCGGGGTCACAATGTGAGCGTCATCCTGAGTGAACCCCCTAACCCTCAAGAGCCCGTAGAGGCTCCCACTAGGCTCATACCTGTGAACCCTCCCAGCCTCGAAGACTTTAAATGGAAGCTTAACCTTACCCCTATACCTGGCCAGGTGGCTCATGAATATTAGGAGGTGGAAGGGGCAGTTCATAGGCTTAACAACATACTCTTTACCCTCAATGTCTAATACGAACATGTTCTTCCTGTAAAAATCCATGTGACCCGAGAGTTTAAAGAGATCAGAGCTAGCCAGAATAGGAGTCTCAACTATCAAATAACCCCTCCTAGCGTGAAACCCCACAAGAACCTGCTGAAGAACATGCCTAAAATACCCGCCCCCAATACTAAACAATGGAAACCCAGAGCCAACATAATAGCCAAGCTCCCTCTCAAGAAAAGGAACACTAGACTCAGGCCTAACAACAAGATCCAGCTCATGAGCATAGTCCATATGGCTCTTCACACTAGCACCCAAAACACACACCCTACACAACCAAAACCAACACCCAAAGATTAAAAACAAAACCTAAATCCCTACAACACCCTCACACCACGAAGCCCGAAACCTCACAGAAAAAACATTTAGCACCCGGAGCGCAGCGGGAAGACCCGCTCCAAGTATATACTAAGCTATTTAAACTTCAGCTTTTTTAAAACGGTGAGTGGGGTGGCTCTACCTTTCGCTCCTTTCAAAGCCCTAGCCCTCTCCATAGCAGCCATGATCCTAGCTTTAACCCCCATATCCTCCCTAACATACTGGGTTGAGAGTGAGTCTGAGATAGTGAATTCTGGGCCGGGCTACACTGTAATCTACAAGCCTAATGTTTTGAATAGAGTCGCGGGATCTAATGAGACCCGGGTTAAAATAGAGGTTGTTGATGAGCGGGGCAAGCCCATACCTTTCACAGCCCTCCTCTCAGGGCCGACATCCCAGGGCGCCGCTGAAATAGGATTAGTGAGAGGAAAAGGGCAAGCCACCATACCTATAGGTAAGTATGTTGCGGAAGTAAAGAGAACATTAAGAGAGCTAGATGCAAGCCCCGAAAACACAGGCCTGGGAATGCTAATACTAATATCGACGGTAATAGAAGAAAACGGAGAAAAATATGCTGCAGCAGACGCAGCATCAGCCATAATAATACCTGGAAAAGCAGTAGGAAAAGACATAGTTGTTAAGGTCACATTTAAACCCATAATAAAATATAAGATAAGCGGAGAAAACACCTCCACGAGAGGCGGCGAGGAGCAAAGCCAGACAACACCGCCACCTATAATATGGCACACTTGCGGAGCATATGATATTGAATGCTACTACTGGAGGCTCAAGCAAACACTATACGTCAGCAGAGACAGGGACTATGTTCCAGTAGCCATAACAGTCGTAGATGACCCCCAACTCGGAAGAGTGACACGGTTTATTTATACATCTCTCCTTATCAACCTTACTAGGGGCAAGGTCGACTATGTTACGTTTGGCATGAGCCTTGGATTCAGCGCGAGGGGAGTTACGACTGCAATAGCATTAGATGGCTTCAAAATAGAGCTTAGGAACGACGTAAAAACCGATACGATATACTGTACTAAGTGCATGATTTTTCCTAAATCTAGCACAGAACAAAGTGTATGCGCCTATCTTGAGTTTAGCCAGACAAGCGGTCCTTATATAGATAAGATTGAGACTGGCAAGTTTGATGGTGATGTCGTGATCTCGATAGGGTTTAGGGGGAAGATGTGGCTTTTAAGGTATGAGTATGTCCGAGATATAATGGGTTCCGTGACGGTCATCGACGATAATGTTGTAGCCGTGTGGGTCGCCCCGTACTTTAAGGGAGGCAGAGTTATAGAGGCTGCGTGGGAGGTTGTAGACAATGTCTACGATACTCCTTCAATTACAGTTAGAACCTTAGAAAACGTGAGGGCAGTATTTGAGTATAAGCGCGCCAGACATGGCTATGGATCGGTGTGGATTGATATGATAAATATTTATGATTATTCTATGACGACCCCACTTCCCGGGCTTTTATTTGCGTTGGGAGCTACGGTATTGGCTTATGCGGGCGGTCTTCCATCTATCATAGCAGCTATAACTATGGTTTTAGGTTCGAGCATTAGCGCTGGACGTCAGACTATAAATCTCTACTCGAGTCTCGGCTCCTTCTGGATAGACCTTACTACAAAGTTGATGGTATACGGGTATTACGCTGAGTACACCGTCAAATACATAGGCATGGGCTATGGAGAGAATGTAGCGCCTCTAATGATTTTCAGGCCTTCAAGATATTAGGGTGCTGGAGCCCCGCTCTCTTCTCCTAATAATTTTCTCCTCGTGTAAGGCTGCCTGTTCACCCGCATTAGAACACTAGGCTCAAGCTCGGCGCGAGGCTCAGCCCGCAAGCCCAAAGCAAATATACCCGTGTTCTATGTTATGGGGGAGGGCTTCACACATGACATAGGAAGTAGTTATGAGCTTGCGGCCCGCCCCTAACCCGTTACCCATCTTTCCCTCTATACGTCTAGCGGTAAACGCCGTTAGGGTTAAGTCAAAAAGTGTTGGGAGGAGCTTGGGCATGGACTTCAACATAGATGCTAGAATGGAGAGCCATGGTATCTTTAAGTATGAGAGGTAATGGGGAATTTGAGTTTTTGAATAGCAGCTTACTTAACTCTACCGGTCTCTCTACGGGATACTAGGGGGTCTCACGGCGAGCTGGAGAACTTAAGAGCTGTAGCGTAGAGTGCGCACCTAGCAACTTTTAGTCTATGGGGTGGGCGTGAGTAGTTTTAAGTATAGGGTGAGGGTGTGCTAGAATATCCTCCTAGCTTATGGTGTAAACATAGGCTTTAACGGGCATGATGCGAATCTTTATAATTCCCCTCTAATGTTTTTAAGTTTTAAAGTACATTCTATCTTCTGGTGTTCTCTACTCTTGTCTCTAGCGTTGATCATTGAGGAGCTGCGGAAGGACGCTAAAGCTAGAGAGGAGTTTATTTCCGAGATTATGCCTGACATAATGTTGAAACTAGCTCTTGACAAAGACTTGAGGATGTCACTCTTAAGATCTATAGCTGGCGAGGTTGCAACTAAAGAAGACTTGAAAGAGCTCGAGAGAAACCTAAAAGAAT
>CAKZTZ010000024.1 GCA_937921695.1 uncultured Sulfolobales archaeon
CAAGGTTCAACCTGTAGGCTCCGAGAGCTACTGTGAATGCTGCAGTCAAGCCGAGCACCACAGCTACTATAGTGGCTAGCATAACTGTAGCTATGGAATTAAACAAGCCTACCTCGAAGGCTACTCCTTGGGGTAGGAAAGTATATCCTATAAGAGCTATTAATAGGGATGCCGGGATAGCTGATAGGAGAATGTCGAAGGATATTATAGCTAAGGCCCCCCTGACGCCTCTATACCCGTAGAGGTGTAGAAAGACGCTGAGCCTCACGCCAGCAATAGAAGCTAGAGCCCCATTAACCCCTATAAAGGCTACCACTATATGTATTAACCCCCTACTAGCTAGCTCCTCCTCGAAAGCTGCTATCGAAATCCCAGCTATAGGCTCTAAAACAATTATAGCAGTTAACACTAGAATCCTCTCTTTTAAAATCCTCCTAGTCCTTAAACCCCCAGACAATATTGAAGCTATGAAGACCGATATGGAGAGGGAAGCGAAAAGAAGAGTTAATATAGAATAGGCTGGCTGGGGTATTCCACGCGTAACTATGAAGAAAGCTAAAACTAAAGTTGGTAGTGTTATAAGGTCGCCGGCACCAGTTACCAGGGAGGGCATGACATTACCCGGGTCCCAGCCTCTCCTGAAAAACTCTGAAACTATAAACGCCGTATACGGTAGTAAAAATATTGTAGCTATCAGCGATGCTATGAGCCCTATCAACATCATAGTTTCAAAACTAAATATCTCCCCTAAGGTTAGAGAATAGCCGAACGTAACTATGATTATAGTAGCAGACATGAGTAGTGTTATCGCGCTAACAGGCATAGCCTCAAGCCTTATTAAGCTAGAAGAGCTAGCCCTAACCTCACCTATGTTAATAGCGGTATTCATCCTCGCCCCCGTAGACCCGAAAATATCGCCTCTCAAATCATTCATTACAGGCAGTAACGCTAAAACTTCCTTCCTACCCTCGATTAGCGGATATAACAAGGAGAAAACGATAATCTGCAAAGAGTAAATCATATACATAGCTGACAGTCCAGCTGTTATCTCAGCCGCTCCCTTAAGCCTCTTCCAGTAAGCTACAAGCGTTCTTCCAAGAGACCGCACCGCTCTCATATTCCCCAACAGCTCTTAAATAGTGCCAAGCTCAGCTAAGAAGACGGCTTCTAACTATTATTTTAAGGTATTTAGAAATACTGTAGCGTCTATGAACCTTTATAAAATAGTAGTAGCGTCTAATATCTAGATAACTACCCCTCTAGCTTTTGGAAGGAAGTTTAGTGCTCCGCATCTCGAACATTAAACTTTAATGTTACGAAATGTTTAAGATCACTTTAAACAATGTCTACACGATTTTCCAACTGTTTGCGGGCCTCTTCAACAGCCTCCCCCTCTACGATGTTTTCAGCTCCCTTCTAACTCTAGGATATTCTTACCCAAGCTTGTCATCTTATAGTTTTAGAATAATCCGTAAAAGGAGCTACAAGCTCGTAAAGCCGTAGCTCTACTGTAACGGTTTTCATAAAGTTTATAAGGGTCTTTGCTCTAGAGCGCCCCACCGCCCCAAAAGTAGAGGAAGCCCCGAGAGAGGAGCGGGTACATATGGTGACTTTATTAGATGTGCGGGTTTCCCTGGGGGCCGAGCTCTAATCATAGCATGGTGACAAATGATCCCCCATGGATGGGGTTAACGCGAAAGGAAGAACAATGACAGGTCCACATCCACCTATAAAGCTTTGAGCAAGCCTATGACCCGTGACTGGGTTTGGGTTGAGCCTATGTCTCAATACAAAATAATGGTCATGGGCAATTGCAGGGTTTCACTAGCTTTTAAACATGAGAGTATTCATCGTCTACGTGTAATGCGTAGAACTATGAGGATTACTTGTATGAACGCTGCTGTGAATATTCCCGTCCATAAAAGCCACACTCCATGAACTACTTTAACTCTGGCTACTACTTCGTTTGATGAATTGTAGTTAATGACCGCATCGTAGAGTTTTAGTGTGGCTAGTATGTATTCCGGCGCGTTAACGTCTACGAGGAATCTGGGGTCTCCTATTTCAGATTTAAGCCTAGATGTTACTAGTAGGGCTGTTAAAGCTATTTTCCGCCACTCCTCCAACCCTTCATAGTTGTAGTTGAGATAGGCTATTTCGGCTTCAGTAACTGCTAGGTTTTTCGTGAGGTTATAGATCTTAGGGTAAAGTCCTATATAGTAGTCTGAGACCCCACTCCTCACTATGATACTCCTTGGCACGAGCCCTTTTACTCCGGCGAGTTCACCTCCAATATCGTATCTTATTGAAGCCTCTCCAATGTTTAGTTTTACCCTCATCTCTATAGTCTTGTAGGCTTTATCTGGGATTAGGCTCTGGCAGTTCGCAGCGTTTTCAAGGCATTTCTCGAGGCCCGGGGTTTCTTCTAGGTTAAGCTTTGAAATACCATCTATGATTTCTCGGAAGACCTGGTTTTCAATGTATAAAGTGTAAGTGTTTAGAGCTTCTAGGGCCATAATTGTTGGGAGCCTTAGTTTCCCGTTTATTAGCCCCCCAGCTATTAATGTTGAGGTGTTAGCTGCTACAACCCTCTCTATGGTTATGTTTAAGCCTTCAAGGTTTAAGGTTAGAGGCTCCTCTAGGTTCCTAGGTTCTCTGAAGCTAGAGCTTACTTCCCCTTTGAGGATAAGCGCTAGGGCTACCTCGCCTCCTCCTAGAGGCGTGAGAAGCACTTTAACTCTAGCATCTCTCACATATATTAAGCCGTAATCTTCAACTTTCAAAATCACATCGTCTACGCTCACGCCCTCCTCCACTAGATTCAGGATCCCCAGGCTATACAGTACTAGCCTAGCCTCTTCAATATCAGCTCGGGCTTTAAATGCTAAGAGCGCGAGGTGGTTCATTATCTTTGAGAAGCTTTCTGTTAAGAGCTTATCATTTTCAACTATAAACTTTAAGTCAACAGTATCCCCTAGTATAACATAGGATGTTTCCTCAAGTTTTAACATAGAGTGTTCTTCTCCAAGCTTAAGGTTTAAAGTCTCAAAGTAGCCTTGGTTATAAGCGTAGGGGCCGCTTACCGCTACTCCTAGTACTATAAGCGCTAGGAGAGCGTGCTGGAATGCCTGTAGGCTCCTGGATATGTTCTTCTTATATAGCCATATTAGGCTCCCCGCTAGGAGCACTAGCATGACATATGTAGAGTGGGAGGCTATAGCAATTCCTAGAACGTTTATGTAGATGCTACTCAGGGGAGAGTATTTGAAGCCTAGAAGCCATGATAATAGTGCGGCTGCAAACGCCACTATAAGCCCTCCCAGGGCTACAGCTATTAGGGTTCTCGTCGATGTTAAGCCGTAGAGTAGCCCCGCCGGCGTTATAGCTAGGGATGCTATGAGGGCGGGGGCTAATAGTGTAGTATAGACTTTAACCCCGGCGTCGAAAGCAGGGGCGCTCGCCGGCCCTAATCCTAGAATGTTCCCTGATAGTGCGGGTAGGAGTGCTCCTATGAGGGTTAAAGCTGAATATACTAGTAGCATTATAGAGGCTGCTAGAGTGTAATGGTAGAATGTTTGGAGTTTAACCTCCACGTCTCCTGCTTTCACTAAAACTATCAAAGCTAGTATAGCTATAGCTGTTATCGTTATATACGCTGTGTAAGCTTGAGGGTTAGCGAACCCGTGAAGAGGGGTTAGGCCAGCTCTAACCACTAGGAACCCATAGTATATAGAGCCTGTAGATGCTAGAAGAAGGACTTCGTAAACCCTGAGAGAAAGAGGTATAGCGTGGACTGCCGCTGTGAGGAGAAGCCAGGGGATTAACTGGGCCACCTCAACAGGATCCCAAGCCCAGTAGCCGCCCCAACCTAGAGTCTCATAACTCCATAGCCCACCAAAAGTTATGGCTAGAGTCAGTAAAACCCATGCGACCCCCGAAAGAACCCTTGAAGCCCCATAGAAGCCTGAGAGGGCTAAAATAGCGGATGAGACTACTAGAGCATATGATAGGAAAGTGGTTAAAGGGTGAGGGTAAACCCAGAAGTTAACGAGGAGAGGGTTAAGACCCAAGCCTGAAACTCCAAACTCATTACTAGCGAAAGCCTCATTCACGAAAGCCAACAATAAGCCTGACAAAGATACAGCAGTGAACCCTAAATACAGCGTCTTACCATAAAACTTTAACCCAACAGCTATGCCTAGAAGAGAGACTATAGAGGAGAAAAAGAGGAGGCTGCCGCCGCCGTTACTCCAACTAGCGGCAACCCTAAAATACCATGGAAGGCCCTCGTGGGAATTTGAGTAGACAACATAAAGGCTATAATCGTTAAACAAGAATAGGAAGACGAAAACCAAATAGACCATAACGACGAGGACGTGAGATAAAACATAGATTAACCTGGTAGGCTTCAAAAGCGTATAGTAAAAGTTAAAGACAAGGAAGACTACAGCGGACAAAGCGATAAAACCAAGCCAATGCAAACCAACAGCCCCACGTAACAAGCCAGGTAAACTAAGACCTAAATAAAACGGTAAGAATTTAAAGTTCAGTATTAATGTTAGAAAGAGGAGCCGCGGTAGCTCAGCCCGGCTAGAGCGCCGCCCTGGTAAGGCGGAGGTCCCGGGTTCAAATCCCGGCCGCGGCTCTACTAAAAGAAAGTTTTTAGAAGGGGAAAAAGAATCACGTGAAACTCTAGGATGAAAATCTAAGCCCTCTGTAAAGGATCCTAGTTACAAGCACGCTCGAAGCGTTGTCCCCGCTAACGTTAGTCGCAGTTCTTATAGCATCTAATATAGGGTCTATAGCTAGTATTATAGCTATGCCTTCAAGGGGTAGGCCTATTGTTGCTAGGACAAATGCGAGCATTATGAGCCCCCCTCCCGGTATGGCCGCTGTAGCTATAGACCCTATGAGTACTGCTAGAACTAGTAATAGGAGCTTATCTATCCCTAGAGCTATGTCGAAAAGCTGGGCTATGAAGACGGCTGATAAAGCTTGGTATAAAGCTGTTCCATCCATGTTGATGGTAGCCCCTATGGGGAGGGTCATGTTGTAAACATCTCTAGGTATTCCCATGCGCTCGGCAGCCCTCATGTTCACGGGGAGTGTAGCTGCAGAGCTCCTAGTGGTGAAGGCTACTAGGAAAGGTTCAAGCTGCTCCTTATAATATTTTAGAGGGTTGAGCCCTCCAAGCCAGACCAGTAAACCATATATTACTATGAAATGAAATAGTGTAAACGTATATGAGGCAGCCACTAGCTTAACATAGCCCTTAACAATCTCAGGGCCGTAAAATCCTATGAGCCAAGCTGAGTAGCCGAAGACAGCTATAGGAGCGTAGTACATTATAAGCGAAACTATCTTTATAAAAGCCTTACTACCAGCCTCGAGGAAAGACCTTATGGGGGCTCCGGCATCGCCGAGAAGAGCTACGGCTAAGCCAAAGATCAGAGTAAACACTATTAGTTTGAGGGATCCAGCGACAGACAGTAGCTCTGCGAAATCCAGAGAGAAGAAAGATAAAACTATATCCTGCCATGTGGCTGGCTTAGGAGGAGTGTAACCTGCGGGAGGCTTAAGGCCTATACCCTCACCTGGCTTGAAGAAAAGCCCGGCTAAAACCCCCCAACTAGCTGCCAGCACGCTCGTAACGATGAACACTATTAGAACGAAGACTAACAAGCGGCCTAGCCTCCTCAAATCAGCAAAGCTGGCTGTAGCATAGCCTATAGTGAAGAATATGAGGGGCGGTATTATAGTCCTTAATACTCTTAGAAAAACGTCTCCTAGAATCTTTAAGTCTTGAACCTGTTTACCACCAACATATCCTATGAGGCCCCCGAGGATTAGTGCTATGATCATAGCTGCAACTATATAATAAGCTCTTCTAGCCTCTGGATAAGCCATAGGTCTGTTCACCGTTCAGTTCTAAGCTTGTTATTTTGGAGGTTTATATTTTTAATATTTTGATGTTTTAGTCCTTGAAGGGAGGGGTCTCCTTGTTCTATGTTCTTCTTTCACTTGCTTTTGGCTAGTTGCTCTTCTAGTGTTTTTCTCGATATGTATATTGCTAGGAGGTTTAATGGTATTAGCGTTATTTTCAGTGTTGCCAGCCCTATTATCATGTCTATTAGAGTCTCTGTTTGAACTTCCCCGTAGAAGGCTATTGGTATGAATATTAGGGTGTCTACTGTTAACGCTATTGGGTCGCTATATGCTGTTCTAGCCCACCAGATCTTCCTGTATATCCATGTTAGCTGGGCGTTAACCATTTCAGCTGTAAGATATGCTATTGGGCTTGCTATAGCTACTCTGCCCGCCACGCTATAGACGGGGTCTAAGCTTTCAACACCGGGAACGCCTGGAGGTGTAAGTATTGTTATTAAGTTTGTTATGTAGAGGAGGATTTGGGCTAGGAAACCCGCTATTATAACTTGTCTAGCTGCTGTGAGACCCCAGTAGACTACTATAATATCCATTAGCGCTACTGTAGCCACGAAGGGAATATTCCCGCCGGGGACCGTCCACCACATGAAAGTTGTTAGGCGGGGGCTTGTATACTGTGCTATAACATAGCTTGCTATATAGAGCGACGCAGCCACGTAGGGAGTCCTCCACCTTAAAGTCAGGGGGACAACTATCAATAGCGCGAGAGAGTAGTAAATAATAGCCCCTAAAACCTGGTTAAACCACACCCATAAATCCAACCATGCCACCCGAGTCTATAAGCTGTTATCATAAACCTTAAATTTAAAACATTTAAAGCAGATGGTACTCTTTCAACAACTTAAACTACTATCAATATATCATATAATGATTCAAGTTCGAGAACAAGCTTAACATTCAAACACAGAGAATAAAATCCCATCAAACCACTTAACACTTTTCTAAGCATCCATAACCGTAACACGGAAAAACAATCAAGCACCAGCCTCGTATAAGGAGCTTCGAACAACAGCTTTGAAAACGTTTATAACCATGCGTCCACAGCTCCAAACAGGGGGCCCGTAGCTCAGCCAGGACTAGAGCGCCGGCCTTCTAAGCGCATGGAAGGCTGCGCGGGGTAAGCCGGAGGCCCCGGGTTCAAATCCCGGCGGGCCCGCCACAAAATAAGATTACGATTCTAACGGGATAATCTATGTTTTCCCTCTAAGCATGGAAAGCGACATCTACATGGGGCTCCAACCTAAGATAAGGGGAGCTAGTAGGTTTCTCTCTAAAGAGGCCCAAGCTGGGGAGGCCGTAATGGAGGTGTGAAACCCGATAATCGTGGGTGGTTTAGGAGAAACTATCGCTCGAGACCCTTATTCGATGGCTAGCGTTTCCCCCTTTCTTCGGGCGTCTTCTTAAATATTATTTCTATCGAGGATACTCTCCTCTTATTACCCTTATTATCCATAATTTCTTCGCTGTAAATGTTCACTGTTTTAACTTTAACGTTAGCCATAGACCTCTTAATTCTCTCTGCTGCTTCTACAGCCCTATATATGTTGGCTCCCCTAGCTTTAATCACAACCTCTTCGAGCCCCTCGTGAGATAGCATTCTCAGAGCTGCGAGCACATAGTTCATTATGGGCTTCCTACCTACTAACACTGCATTAGTCGGGTGAGGCTTAGCCATCCCGTAACCCTCCATAGTTTCTAGTTCTCCTGGAAATATTTAAGCTAAATGCTCGGAATTAATGTTTTTAAGCTAAATTGATTTTCTAAATAACTCTTAGCCTTAACTACTCAAGTTCTTTTTCCGAATTCTTTGGGCTGGGGGCTGGCTCCTTTTCAGAGCGTCATGTGGCCTCTATATTTTGCGTTGAGGAGGCATGCTAGAATCTCTAGGTGTAGTATGCTGGGGGTGGCTGTCGCTGGAGTGCTTCTTAACTATATTGTGTAGCTGTTATTAACGTTTATTATATCTAAACGGTTATCCTAAATTGTTAGAAATCTTCACTACTAGGATAATGTCTTATGGCCAGGCTATTCTAGATGTGGCTCCATCGAAAAGTATTGTTGCCCCTGCGAGGTATTCTGGGGATTTGAGTAGTGTTTTGATCAGGTTTGAGAGTTCTTCCATAGTGCCGGTTCTCTTTAGGGGGCTTATCCCTTCCACTTCTTTTTTCCACAGCTCCTCCGGCTCCTCCCCTTTCTGTTTGGCTATCTTCTCTATAGTTCTCCTGGCCCCGGGCGTGTCGAAACTTCCTAGTAGTAGGAGTATTGGCCTCAACTTCTCCGGATACTCTCTCGCAGCCACCCTAACTAGCCTTGAGAGCCCCGCTCTCAAAGTGTCAGCCACTATTAGTGGCGGCATGGGCTCCGCTACTGTGAAGCTTGAAACAACTATTACTGTGGCTTTAGAGCTGTTCCGCTCTATTAAAGCTTTGAATATCGAGGCTGTCGAAGCTATGTATAGGGACGCTGCCTCCATCCAGTCTTCCCATTTGGCCTCGTGAAGCTTTAAGGGCTCCCTGCTTGGATTACCATAGCTTAAAACAGCATAGTCTACACGGCCCAGATGCTTCAAAGCCTCAAACACTACGTTTAACACGTCACGTTTAACTCTTAAATCCCCAGGTATGGGGGTGACGTTAACGCCATACTCTCCAGCTATGAGCCTTGCAGCCTCCGAGAGCTTCTCAGCCCCCCTAGCGTTTATAGCCAAATCACACCCCATAGATGCTATAGCCTTGGAGGCTGCGAAGCCCACACCCATACTCGCCCCTGTTACAAGCCCCTTACATTGTTCCATGCTTAGACCACCAGGGATAACTTAGTTAGATAGCTTATTTAAACACCTTTTTACATTATATTATCTGAGGTGGAAACTGTGACAACTATCTATGTAGTAAAGAGAGACGGGAGCAAGGAGGAATTCGCCTATGAGAAGATTGTCGTCAGCTGCCTCAAAGCCGGGGCTCCCCTAGATATTGCCAGGAAGATAGCTAAAATAGTGGAGGCTAAAATATTGGAAAGCGGGGCTGAAGAGGTGACTGCTAGAGACTTAACTAGGATGGTTCTAGGGCTTCTAAGGAAAGAAAATGAAGAATGGTATAGGAACTGGGTAGTGTTCGATAGAGCGGTTAAGAGGAGGAGGACGGAGGAAGAGTTAAAATAACTTAAGCACTCTTTTTCTCCACCCACTTTTTCATTAAATCCAGGTATTTGAACCCGGTATCAGGCACTATAACTACAACGTCGCCACTCTCCCCTATCAGGTCTAGAGATTTAGATAAGGCTACTAAAGCTGCTCCCCCTGAGGGTCCTATGAGTAAACCATCCTCCCTCGCTACTTTCCCTACAGCCTCTAAGGCTTCACCTAGGGTTACATCAACTATTTTAAAATCTTCCGCGATCATAGCTAGCCATATCATGCCCGTCTCGCTCCTCCTAGTTCCGGGTATGTGTTCTCCGGGGGCTGGCTGGGCCGTTATAGTTTTAAAGGATCCTTTGAAACGCTTCCTAAAATAGAAGTTTATGGCTGACATGTGGCCTGAAGTCCCTATAGACCCCGCGGCCCCTACAAGCTTGAGGCCTACCGCTCTAGCTTGGTAATCTATTTCTTTAGCAGTAGTTTTTAGGTGGGCTTCGAAGTTTAAGTCGTTCATGAACTGGTTAACGTGTATAAGCCCTTCCCTTCTAACATCTTCATATATCCTTGAGAGGAGTTCTACAGTGAGTTCCGCCTCTGTCCTCACAGTTTCAGCCTCCATTAATTCTATTACTAGCCTGCCATGCTCCCCAGCCCTCCTGGGCAAATATATTCTAGCCTTGGCCCCGTAACGGGGTGCGACAGCAGCCAGAGCTATGCCGAAGTTAGCTGAAGAAGCGTCTGCCAGTATTTTACCTTCAACGTTAACTTTCCCCGCTATGCTAGATACTATGTGGACTGCAGGCCTATCTTTTATGCTCAAACTGAAGGGGTTAAACCATTCAAGTTTAGCCCAGACTCTAAGGCTCTCAGTAGAGAAACTCCTAAGCATAACCATGGGGGTCGGCAGTCCTCTAACAGCTAGTTCTAGTGGGCTATAGTAAACTCTATGCTGGGGGCCGACTATGTTATCGTAGAAACCCAAGTCTTCCAGGCTCACCCTACACTTCCCAGAACCTATAGGTGCATATTTTACTCCGAGCTTCTCAAGAGCCCAATAGAGCTCCAGGCCCTCAACTATGTTAAATTCAGAGTCTACTTCGAGACATCCGCTAACATAGTCCTCCTCGAGTATAGAACCTATAATGTCGAGGACATCCATTATAGACAATTCTAAAGGAGGCTTTAAGGAGGTTAAAGCTACAAGCTTCAAGGATTCACCACCTCAACATTCCTAATCCTATGCTTAAGCATGTTATAAAACACGCAGTTACTCAGACCCTTCAATACTGTTTCCCCGCTAATTGATGCCTTAACCTTGACAACAAGATAATCAGCATCTTCCAAGAGCCCGTCTAGAAGAGCGTCCAGGTCAGTGTATAATTCCACAATAACTTCAACCTCTTTGAGACCTGAAGACTCAGAAATACTCCTAGCAAAACAAGCTGCTAAAACTGAGAGAACACTATCAACTTTAACATCGACAATATTAAGCCTAGCAAAGCTCACATCAACAAGACCTCCCCTGAGCGAGGCGCCCCCAAACCCAGCCTTTATTACAGCCCTAACCTCTCCCCCCAAGCCCCGAGCACCTCAAACTTTCAAGTGGCACGTCAACTCTAGGTATCTCAAAGCAAACTCTATGCCTACTAGTCTTAGGAGGCATGAGAAGCCCTAAAAGCCCGCTAGCCCTAACCATCTCCTTAGTCACAACCACTCCAGGCCTCCAGGAAGACACGGAGACACAGCTATCATCATAATCTACTAAGATAGCAGGTACAAGAGAGCAGCCCAGCAGCTTTAAAGCCTCCACCCTATGGTGGCCGTCTAATATCACCATAGTTTTAGAATCCACTAATATGGGATACTTTAATACCCCATCAACACTTATAACATAAGAGAGCTCGTAAACCTTCTCCTCAACAACCATCTCATGGCTCCTAAGAGAAGATAAAGCTACAAGCCTAACCCAATAAGCAAATCGAGTTCACCGCTATACACCAAAGGCTTTCTCTAAGACCTAGGCATATAAGCTTTTCTTTAAACAACGATAGCTAAAGCCCCTTAGGGGTTGAAGCTTGAGTGTTAATAGCTATGGTTGTCTCTCACTATTTATATGGGTGGTTTCAGGCGTCTAACAGCTATTCCATATATTAGGCGTTCTCCGCTCATGAGTTTTGACGTTAGAAGTGTTAGGATTGCGAAGTACGCGATTATTATTGTTAGGTAGAGTGGGGCTTTCATATAGTGTCCTAGTATTATTGATTCCACGAGCTTATAGGGAGGGTAGTAGGGGGTTAGGGTGAAGATCGCTTCAAGGGCTGGGGGCACGCTGAAGCCTGTAACTTCCGGTATTAGAGGTGCGATTAGGGCTAGGCCTATGTAGCTGCTAGCTGTTAGAGCCCCTCTAATGTCGCCTGCGAAGAGAACCCCTACAAGTATCCCGGTAAGTGTCGCGTTGATAATGTGTAGGGCTAGCGCTAAAAGTATTATGGAGACTATTCGGATATCGATGAAATTGAATACCTGGAATATAGTGGTTGCTTGGAGGGCCCCCTCGCCGAGCTCGCTCATCATTACAGGTAGGAGAGCATAGTAGTATACGAGGCCCCCAGCTATGAAGCTTATGAAAGCGGCGAAGCTCACAGTTACGGCTCCAACCATCTTCCCGAAGACTATTTCAGCCCTGCTGGCTGGCAGGGCTAGTAGTAGCTCTGCTGTCCTAGCTTCTCTCTCCATACCAATGCTTAATGCTCCAACTTGTAACGTTACCATGCTTAATATTAAGATAGCGAACACTGTAGCCATGACGGCTAATGTTAAAAAGGCGGCTTCAGCCTGGCTGAACTCTCTCCCATTAACGTAGGGTTTGACGTTCACGTTCAGGGGGTTTGATAGGAGCTCTCTGCTTATGTTGAATTTTTGAGATAAGTATGTTTCAACTACTCGACTTAGGAGCGTTGTTAGAGAACTTGTTATCATAGTGTCTGAGAGGCTCCAGGGTTTGCTCGTCTTAACTATTAAGCTCACGTTACCCCGCCTTCCATTCTCTAGAGACTCTGAGAAGCCTCTATGAAATACTATAATTATCCTATAGTGTTCTAGAGCTTCTCCAACGCTGTCAACAGTGTTAGCGTTTAATATTAAGGCTATACTCTTAGCTATCAAATCTCCAGGGTCTTCCAAGACTATAGCTGTATCTCTAGGAAGGCTGACCTGCGCTTCTCTAGCCTCCTCGACAACCTGCCTAAACCCTATAGAGTATATAGACCCTATTATGAGCAGGGAGAAGAATGGGGCTATAATCACGGCTAATAGCACATACCTATCTTTCAAGAGGCTCTTAACCTCCTTAACAGACATAGCCAGGACTCTCCTCAATCCAGCCCACCCACCGCCTTGATGAAAGCCTCCTCTAAGTTAGGCACCTTATACTTCTCCAGGAGCTCTCCGGGGGTCCCCACATCCACTATGACGCCTTTATTAATCAAAGCTACCCTATCGCAAACATATGAAACTTCAAGCATGTTATGGCTCGACACTATAGCTGAGCTTCCCGTGGTTTTAACATAGCCTAGTATAACCTTCCTCATGTCCACAGAGTGGACTACATCGAGGCCGGCTGTGGGCTCATCTAATATAGCTAGTTTAGGGTTAACCATTAAAGCTGCAGCTAGTAGGAGCCTCCTCTTCATACCCTTACTATAGCCTCCAGCCTTATCCCCGACCCTAACCCCTAAACCTGAAAGTTTGACTCCCCTCTCAACAGCCTCCTCTATAGAGGCTGAATCGTCAAAGTACATTGAAGCCATGAACTTGAGGTAATCCAAGCCAGTAAGGTTCTTATAAACCCCGGCATCCTCGGGAAGGTATGATATAAGCCTCTTATACTCTATAGAACCCCATTGGACTTTCCCGCCAAACGCTAATATATCGCCACTGTCAGGCTCGAGTATCCCAGCAATAATCCTTAAAGTAGTAGTCTTACCAGCACCATTAGGTCCAACAATACAGAAAACCTCGCCAGAGCTAACATCAAAGGACACGTTATTAACAGCAGTAACACCGCCAAACTTTTTAACCAACCCCCTAGCAGACAGCACAACCTGAGAGCTCAAGCACTAGACACCACTCGATCTTCCACTCCAGGGCATTAAAAATTTTCAATTAACAGTCAATCCTCTAAGCTGATAGGAGAAAAACCCTGAAGGGAGAACAGCGGTGGCAGCCTGGGGTTCCTATGTGGGGGTTACTCTTTAATATATGGTTTCGCCAGGCTTCTCGGCATTCTCGCCTTCCAGCCTGCTATTGCTACTATTGTTAGGGTTCCTAGGTATGGTATTGTTTTAGCTATATAAGCGTATTCTAAGGCGTATTGTTGTAAATATACTGATAGGGCTTCTAGGAGGCCGAACGTGTATGCTCCGAGTATTGCTAGTAGCGGGTTCCAGCCGCTGAAAGCCACGTTGGCCAGGGCTATGAAGCCTCTCCCCGCAGCTATCCCTCTAGTGAACTGGCCGACTATCTCTATCGCTAGGAAAGCTCCTGCTAAGCCCGCTAAAGCCCCTCCAAGCGTTGCGGCTAGGATTCTTGTCTTGTTAACGTTTACTCCTAGGGCTTCAGCTGCTCTGGGATCTTCTCCGCAAGCCCTCAACGCTAGCCCAGCTCTCGTCGCTTTTAAAGCATACCATGCAATTACAGCTATAGCTATGGAAGCTAGGCTTACTAGGGGGGTCTTGTAGCCTAGTATGCTCACTGTTGGCATGTATACTTCTAGCCTGGGCGACGCCCCATGGACCCCCCATATGCTCGCTAGGCCGACGATTGTAGCCCCATAAGCTATTATGTTCACTGCTAGCCCCGCTATTATCTGGTCGGACCTTAGATATACTGCTATAGCTCCGTGTGCTAGGCCTATTAATGCTCCCGCTGTGACGCCTGCTGTTAAACTGAGTGTGAGGCTTCCCGTGATTATAGCTGTTAGGGCTGCTGCGAAAGCCGAGGCTATAAATATGCCTTCTATTCCAATGTTGACTATGCCACTCCTCTCGGTAATTATCTCTCCCACGCTGGCTAAGAGTATGGGGGTCATGAACGTTAGGGATGAGAATGCTATAAACAAGGCGAAGTCGAGCTCCAAAGCTCATCCCCATAATTTAAGGCTTAAGAGTCTTAAAGCGTAGGGTGCTGATAGGGCTAGCACCATAACCCCTATAATGACGTCTGCGAGTTCTGGAGGGGCCCCTAGCCTGAGTTCAAGCCTGTGACCTCCGATTATAAGAGCGGATATTAGAATAGATGCTGGTAGAACCCCTATAGGTGTAGCCCTCCCTATCAGCCCCACAGCTATACCCATGAACCCCGTGCCGAAAACCGCTGACATGGTAACGTCTATGAAGCCTGAAACGGCGTAAACCTGGAGTGTCCCAGCGAGGCCTCCAAGTAGGCCTCCCAGGGTCATCGCTACTATAATACTTCTAGACTCTGAGCCTCCAGAGTATTTCAAGGCTTCGGGGGAGCTCCCCATAACTCTTATGTGATAGCCTAAGGTAGTCCTATAGAGGATTATGTGGACAGCAATAACTATAGCTAGCGTTAATATGAGAGCCTCGAGCGCTGGGAGCATCCTATCTACTCTAACGCTCTGGTGGACTATCAAGGGGTCCCTCAAATACCTGGAGACTGTGAAGGAAACGGTATAGAATAGTGTCCAGTTCAGCATTATTGAAGATACAACCTCGTTAACCCCCCTGTAAACCTTCAAAACACCTATAAGGAAGCCTGCAAGAGCCCCAGCTAGAGGCGCTAGGATCACCGGTAGGGGGAACCCTAAGCCTAGACTTAAAATATAGATGGCTGCGAGAGCCCCAATATAAGCTTGACCCTCAACTCCTATGTTGAAAAGCCCCGCCCTTAAAGGAAGTATGAAAGCTAGAGCTGAGAGGGCTAGGGGCATAGATATTGAGAAGAGGTACTCTAGGTTTCCGAGCCCAGATAATAGTATGAGGCTAATGGAAGCTACAGGGTCATAGCCTAGAGCTGCGGCTACAATGAACCCCCCAATAACACCCACTATTAGGGCTGCTAGGGACTCTAATAAGGGGTAAACTCTTTTCAAGCCAATGTCACTCCTGGCCAGCCTCAATAACACCACCCATTAGGAGCCCGAGTTTCTCCAAAGCGTAATCCCTAGGCGCCCCTTCCGAAACTATCCTACCATCGTAGATTACGAGCAACCTATCACTCAGGGAGAGGAGCTCCTCTAGGTCCGAGGATACTAAGAATACAGCTGAGCCTTTATCTCTAAGGTCTAGCAGCCTCCTCCTAACCATGATTGCCGTGGCTATGTCTAGCCCCTGGGTGGGCTCGTGGGCTACAAGTATCTTAGGCTTCTTATTAACTTCTCTTCCAACCATGAGCTTCTGCTGGTTCCCCCCGCTTAGGCTTTTTACAGGGTCGTCTAAGCTTCTATGGACTACCCCGAATTCTCTCACAATATCTCCGGCGCCGCTCCTAGCTTTCCCCCAGTCGACCTCTAAGAGTCTCCTGGTGAACTGTAATAGTGAGGTCATGATACTGTTCTCAACTATGTTCATTTCAAGGGCTAGGCCTACTAGCTTCGACTCCGGTATGTAAGAGAGTCCCAGCTTCCTCCTCTCAGACACTGTGAGCTTAGTGGCGTCAACCCCGTCTACTAGGATTCTACCTTCTAGCGCCGGCCTAAGACCAGCTATAGCTTCCACTAGCTCCCTCTGCCCGTTACCCTGGACTCCGGCGATTCCAACGATCTCCCCATACCTTACTGTTAAAGTGGCTTCTTTGACTCTTAAAACGCCCATATCATCCTTTACTTTAAGCTTTTCAACAACTAAGGCCGGCGTCCCGGGCTTTGAGGCGCCGCCCCTTATAGCCAGCTCTACCTCTTCCCCTACCATTAGCCTTGCTAAGTTCGTTTCGCTTATTTCTAAAGTATTGAATGTTCCGGCTTTAAGGCCTCTCCTTAGGACTGTGACCCTGTCGGATATCTTTTTCGCTTCCCTAATCTTGTGAGTTATGAGTATGATCGTCATGCCCTCGTCTCTAAGGTTTCCAAGGACCTTGAAGAGTTCTTCAACCTCTAAGGGGGTTAATACTGAAGTGGGCTCATCCAATATGAGCACCTTGGACCCTACGAGTAGGGCTTTCAAGATTTCAATCCTCTGTCTCAACCCTACAGGTAGATTCTCTACTGTATACTCGAAAGGCACCTTCCACCCTAGATTTTTCGATAACTCCTCTGTCCTAGCCTTTACATCTTCAAGGCTGACTCTTTTCACAGAAGACGCTGCTAGGTAAATGTTCTCAGCTACTGTAAGCGAGGGTATCAGGGAGAACTGCTGGTAAACCATGGCTATACCAGTCCTAAGGGCGTCTCTGGGACTCTTGAAGGTGGCTTTCTCGCCGAAAACATATATCTCCCCTTTTGTAGGCTTTATTTCCCCATAGAGTATCCTCATCAACGTGGTCTTGCCGGCGCCGTTCTCCCCTAGTAGAGCGTGTATCTCGCCCTTTGAAGCCTCAAAGTCTACGCCCTTTAAAGCCTGGGTCCCGTCAGGGTATACTTTAACTATGCCTTTCATAAAAACAGTGGTCTCTCTAGGGGTCAAAGAAAGCCCCTCACATCTTGGGGGTTTGGAGTTGGGATATTAGCCTACGCTGCCCTTGGCTAGTGCAGCGTTGAGGTTGCCTTTCTCGAGTTCACGGATTATGGAGAGGTATTCTTCTTCCGATGCTGGATCTTTAAACGCTATCTTGCCCGCTGCTATTAGCCCCTCAAGCTCTCTAGCTATAGCTTCAACATCGCTCTTTATATATTTACCTCTGACATCCTTAACTATCCTCACAACGTCTTCAGGAGTAAGGCCTTTAAGTTGCCCTGACTCGTATGCTATTTGGGCGAAATATTTCACCCCCTCGAGATCCCAGACGCCTACACCCTGCTCTGCATAGCCTAAAACTATTAGACCACCCTTCCATTCACCTTTAACCACCATTTCTACGGCTTTATAGGTGGCCACGTCAACTCTCTTAGAGCCGCTTAAAGGTATGTATTTGGGGTTGAACCATTCCTGGCTCGCGTCCTGACCTAACGCTAAAGCTTTACCTTCACCCCTCTCATTCCAGTCTATGACGGCGTTAAACATGCCAACATGGGTTAAGCCTGCCAGTCCGTATAACACTTTAACCCCCTGGCCTAGGAATGTCCTAGCAGCGCTATATCCGAGGGCTGGGTCGTCGAACTTACCCGTATATGTCCAGAAGAACTCTACCTTTTCGCCTGTTTTCATCTCGAAATATTTGACGCCGAAAAGGTAGCCTATGTGGAAACGCCAAAGCGGGGGTATGCTCATCCCAGCCACAGCGCCAACTTTAATAGGCCCCCTTTCCCCCAGCTCCCTCTGGATCTCCCTGGCCATGCCGGATGCGAGGATGCCAACTATGGCCGCCCCCTCCTGCTCTTTGAAAACGAACTCAGCAACATTATTCCTCTTAACTCCCGTCGACGCATCTATTAAAGCGTATTTCTGTTGGGGGAACTTGTCTGCAGTCTTGTTGAGGGCGTCAACCCAGAGGAAGCCCACGAGGATCAATAGATCATACTTCCCACTCTTACTAAGCTCTTCGAGCAAGGGGATCATGTGAGCCAACGATTTAGGCGTGTTATACTCGACTTCAACCCCAAAATCCCTCTTAGCGTTCTCAGCACCTAAAGCAGCCATATCGTTAAAGCTTAGATCGCCCCTGCCGCCAACGTCGAAAAGCACCGCCACCCTAACCTTTCCGGGAGCCGTAACAGTCTCTGGAGTAGGTTGAACCTGCCTGTAAACCATGAAAACTACGGTCCCTAAAACCACTAAAGCCACTATAACTAAGGCTATAAGAGATCTAGAAACAGCCGCCCGCCCCATTTCACCATCACAAGTGAGCACAGTTACCACTCTCCTTAAAAATTTTACGTTAAACAACATGACCTCAGAGAATTGATTCAAACAAGTCAAAGTATGGATTCTCAAAATCTCCCCTCAAATTTTAAGAGGCAAGGGGGGAGCTCTTCTTTAACCCTGTAAGGTTTCTCTGGGGGTCTAGCATTTTAGTAGCCTGTATTATAGAATTATCAACTATAGTCCTCGGGCCCTCCAGAGTTTGCCTTTGCCACTCTCTCCAATGTTAACCCCTTAAGGGCCTCTACTTCCCTTAGAGGAACCTTGCTAGTATCCTTTAGGAGGTACTCGGCCTCGAGGGGTTGTCTTCAGTTTCACTAGGAGTGGGGATTCTCTGGGTTAGAGGATGGTTTTCCAGGTTTCTCTCAGGTCTTTTACCATTAGTTTATAGGCTTTTGCCCTATGCGATATCTTGTTTTTCTCTTCCAGGCTCATTTCCGCGAATGTTCTGGTTTCCCCTTCTGGGGTGAATATGGGGTCGAAGCCGAAACCACTTGTTCCTCTGGGCTCTGTCGTTATAGTTCCACATACTTCTCCTATATAGACTTTCTCTAGTGGTGGTATTATTACTGCTAGGGCTGTTTTGAAGCAGGCTTTCCTCGTTGAAACCCCCTCCATTAGCTTTAGTATGCCTTTCACTCCTATTGTTTTATAAGCATAGTTGCTGTATGGGCCTGGGAAGCCGTTCAGGGCTTCTATGAATAAGCCTGAATCATCTACTGCTAGTGGTTTTTTAAGTACCAGGTATGCTGTTCTCGCCGCGTGTAAAGCTATTTCCTCTAGTTTCTCCGACTGTATTTCTTTCTTCTCGACTAATGCGATTTCAGCATCTACCCCTAGGCTTTCAAGTATCTTTATTGCCTCTTCCCCCTTCTTAATGTTGTTTGTTACAACATAGAGTTTTATTTTAGGGGGCCCCATACTGTTTTCCTCCTCTCCTCGACATATCTACCTCTCATTCTTATGTCTTCAGCCCTCTGGATTACGGTTTTAGCGTCGGCCTCCATTACTTCCCTATATCCTTCTAGGAATTCTTTGAACATCATGTTAGCTATTCCTGCGTGAGTGCTCTCTACAGCCCTCCTATACAAGTGTATGTCTACAGCTCTCTCTTCAACATCCTCTGTGAACTCTGCCAGCCCATAGTCTATGAGTTTAAGACCCCCCTCCTGTGCTGCTATATAGTTTGAAGTTGTAGGGTCCCCGTGAGCTATCCCGGCTTTGTGGAGTTTCGCGAGTATTATGCCTGCTTCTCGCGAGAGTTTCAGGGAGCGCTCTAAGTCTTTAAAGGCCAGGTCTTTCAAAGTGGGGCCTTCAACATACTCCATTATTATTAGCCCGGCTGAGGGGAAAACAGCTAGGAGTCTCGGGGCTGGAATATTGTTCTTAAGGGCGTGGCCTATAACTTTAGCTTCTTTCCTAGTCCTCTGGGCTACTAGAGTTTGGGCGAGTTTAGGGTGCATGTACGGCTTTAGGACTCTAAGTTTGAAAACAGCAGGTATCCCCATGAAAACACCTAGCCTTATTTCAGACTCTGCCCCTCTCTTTACCAGAGTTAGGCTTTTAACCCATGAGACTATTTCCTCCTGGCTCGCCAACTTTTAACCCTCTAAAGGTGGGAACTCGAAATACCAGGGTATGTCTACCTGGTCTATCCTCCACCTCTGCCTTATAAATGCTTTCGAAGGATCTACTCTTTGACCCCACAAGTATGCTGCTAGGCCCGTCAAAGCTATCATGACCCCGTTGTCTCCACTATATTTACTGGGTATAGGTTTGAAGGTTGCCCCGTGCAGCCTAGCCATGGACTCTATTTTCTCGTTGAGGAGCTCGCTAGCCGCTACTCCCCCAGTTGATAAGACTTCTCTTTTCCCCGTGTGCGCGAGCCCCCTCTCTAGGACTTCTACTACTGAGGAGTAAGCTATCTCCCTTAAGGTGAAACATATATCCTGGAGGCGGGAGCCCCTCTTCAAGAGCCTTAAAGCTGCAGTTAAGAGCCCTGAGAAAGAGGAGTCCTGTCCTTTAACTATGTAGGGCATACCTTCTATGAACTCCCCGCCTTCAGAGCAAACGTCTACAGCATGCTTCCCCCCTACAACGTAGGGTGGGGCTATTCCAGCTTCCCTGGCGAAAGTGTCGAGCAAGTTTCCCAGGGGCATGTCTAGGGTTTCGCCGAAAACCCTATAGCGGCCTTCAGAGTAAGAGACTACAGTAGTATTACCTCCAGCAACATAGAGAACTATAGGGTCCCTGAGCCCTGTGAGGAACCTAGCTATCTCCACGTGGGCGACAGCATGGTTAACTGGAACTAAAGGCTTACCATGATAGCTGGCTAGAGCCCTAGCTACTGAAGCTCCAACCCTAAGCTGGGGCCCCATCCCGGGGCCTAGGGCTACAGCTATAGCGTCAACATCCCTTATCCTAACTCCAGCCTGGTCTAGAGCTTCTTTCACAGTCTCCCCGGCTACGCTCGAGAAGAAAGGTGCAACCTCCCTCGGCAGTATACCGCCTTGCCTTGGGGAATAAGTCCTCCTAGAGTCTGATAGAATATAGGGAGCCTCCGAGGATACTACTGAAACCCCGAAAGTGTGAGCTGTAGACTCTATCCCCAGGATTAAAGTCAACGCTTCCCAACTCGAGGCTTAGCAATGAACTCTGTGTAGCCGCACTTACCGCAATGCCACCTCTCCACAGGCTTCTTATGATAGCCCATTATACTCCCGCACCTCGGGCATTTCTTATTCTTAAGCTTGACAGTGCCCTGTTTAAGGTCTACTATGTAGAGCTTATGCACGTACGTCTCAAGGTCTCCGCCAGCCACTACTTAGCACCCCCACTATTCAGTTTTAAACTCGACCCCACCATTCCTCTCTATAACATAGTCAGGCTCGAAAGCTAAAGCCCTCTCAGCAACATCGTAAATGTGAACCTTAACCCTAGACTCTCCAGAGCCATATCTTGTAAAAATAGACCTCACATAGAGCCTGCTAGCATCCACACCGTAAACCTTGGCAAGCCTAGCCCTAAGATCCTTCCTACTCGGCGTAGACTTGAGCGGATGACCAGCCTTCAACACGATCTCCCTCCTACCTATAAGCGGGTTATACCTATCGCTCTCAACCTCCAAAACCCAATCACCAACCCTAACACTCTTACCCCGCTCCAGATCAAACCACCTAACTATGAAAATGTTTAAAAGGAGGGCATATAAGTTTAAACCTCCCTTCAACCCTTTAATTGAAAATGTGATGGGCCATCGATAAAGGCTTCAGGCCTAGCACTCTTCCCTGGGCTATTCTAGTGTTTAAAATGCTGTGAGCTATGAAGGCTGCTCCATAGCCTGGGATTCCATATATTGCAGTCCAGCCGGGCTTTAGGCAAGCTATTGCTGCGAGTGTTATCATGTCTTCTTCGCCTTCAACTTCTAAGGCTGCTTTCACATTCTCCTTCTCTATTAAGCTACACATGGTGTTTAGGGCTTCCAGTGATAGTGTTCCCCTCTCGTTATATAGTTTGATTCTTAGGAATTCCCCCGGTATTTTTAGGGCTTCTACAGCCTCAACCCTCCTACTGATATAGTCGAAGACTATTATGATGTTCTGAGGCTTCCCGCACGCTTCGTAGGCGGCTAGGCAGAGTTTTGAGACTATGTCTCCAACGCATATTACGCCTGTGGGCTGTATCTCCTCTAGGGTTTTCGTTAGAGGGCCTGGGAATACTGGACCCCAGGGTTGTGAGAAGTCCTCTCTAGATTCTTCCGGTAGGATTAAGCTTAACCTGGCTGCTTTCAATTTTATTGCGACCTCTTATTATATTGTAGGGGTTATTTTACTATAATTTTGCCCGCTACTCTTATAGCTTTAGCTATGGGCTTGTTTATCCCGAGTTTGGAGGCTAGTATGCTGTCTTCACTTAGAATTATTATCATACCCTCCCAGTTTTCAAGTAGGTTTGAGGAGCCGCAGTTGGAGCATATGCTCGCCTCTCTAGAGTTGAGGGCTCCACAGTCTCTGCAGGCTTTGAATGAAGGCTTTTTTGAAGGGGCTTTCCTAGCAGGCAACACTCTCACCCTTTCCTTATCTGCTCTTCTTTTCCTAGATAGGGCTGCCTCATGGTCATCCCGATCCTCATATATCCTCCTGTGGGCCTCGATATTTGGGTTATCCTCGCTCTGACCAGGTCTCCAGTCTCTATTATTCTACCTGTATCCATAGACTTGAAGCCTCTCCTGTCTGGGAGCATTTCTAGGGTTTCATCTGTTATCTGACTCCTGTGCACGAACCCGTCTATAGGGCCTAGATCTACGAATATCCCTTGGTCCTTCACATCTTTAACTACGCCCCTCAAAACTTCATGGAGGACGGGCTCGAACGCTAAGACCCTATATTTAACTAGGTAGTACACGTTAGGGTCGCCAGCTATAGGGAGGACTACTCCGTCGCTCATAACACGGGCTTCCAGCACAGCTATAATGACCCCTAACTCCGGGTCTGTAGTGCCTTCTACAGCGGATCTCAGCATGCTCAGTATTGTGGCGTCCAGCTCTTGGTCCCCGTAGACCTTGTCTGGAGGCACTCCTATCCACTCTTCAACCTCATACTCTACGTACAAGTTGTAACCCTCCGCGTGACCTAGCTCACGCTTTTAAGCTTGAAGCTAATAAATTTTAAACTATCAACTCGCATAAACAACCCTCCTTAACATAATGCTAGAGGGGGCTCCACTCAAGTTCTACGCCCCCCTTAGACTTCCTATAGTAGAGTGTTGGTATGCCGTGGGCTCTAAGCCTCTTCCTCAACTCTCTATCGCTAGTAGCTACTATAATTCTACAATCTCTAAGCTTCAAGGCGGCCTCAACTATAGCATCGTCCGGGTTTATGTTGAGAGTATCCACTGTGCCCGCTATGTTCCTCAGAGCCTCCAACGCTTTCAAGGCTACCCTACCCCTATAGCTTTGAGACCCGGCAATAGACTCTAGCTCCTTCAAAACCGCCACTGGAACAACCACGTCAAACTTCGAGTCTAGAACTTCACCTATAGATTGGATTGATATGAGGCCCCTCACGATATACATGGCCATGTTAGAGTCGAGGATTAAAGTCACGCCTCCACGACAGCCCAGCCAGCCAGCCTCCATCTACCCTGAACCCTCCTACTTATAGCTACCCTGGCGCCTTTCCACGCCACCACGGGCCTCGCCAGGTTAACCTCCATAGTATCTTTCTTAATATTAGTTATGACCCCAAGGGTTAGGGAGGGGCCCACGGATAAAACCAACTGCTCCCCCTTCCTCGGAGGCTCAACTCTAACTTCTTCTTTCAAACCCATTATCTTCTCGAACAACCCATAGCTTAAAGTTAAACTATCAAAGACTGGGGGCAACTGGTTAGGCTTACCTGCAACGTTGCCCACCATGTTATCAGCTTTAGTAAGGGATGGGTCTAGGCTTGTACCTACAGCTACTAGCCCCCCAGGCTTAGCCTCATCCACGGGCATGTCTCCGAACCTTAAGCTCTCAACCCTAGTTAGTATAGGCTCGTATACGGGCTTGCCCCCAACTTTTCTAACCTCAATACCCGGCCTTATCTCCAGCTCGTCCCCAACCCTTAGAACCCCCTGGATTAGGGAGCCTCCCAGGACGCCCCCCATGAGCCTCTCTGGAGGGGTGCCCGGCCTGTTCACGTCGAAGCTCCTGACTACATACATTAATGGGGGTTTTGAAAGCTCCCTCTCCGGGGTCTTTATCCTCTCCTCTATCTCCGCTATGACCGCATCTACATTGACGCGTTTGAGGGCGCTCACAGGGATTATGGGGGAGTCTTCAGCTATGGTCCCCCTTATGAACTTTAATATTTCCTCGTAGTTTTTGAGAGCTCTCTCCCTGCTGACTACGTCAACCTTGTTCTGGACTATTACAATATCCCTAGCTCCTATAATCTCTAGGGCAGCTAGATGCTCCCTAGTTTGAGGTTGGGGGCAAGGCTCGTTAGCAGCTATGACTAGGAGAGCCCCATCCATTAGGGCGGCTCCTGAGAGCATTGTAGCCATAAGTATCTCGTGGCCTGGGGCGTCAACGAAGGATACTCTCCTCTTGAACTCCGGGGTTTCCCCCGGCTTGCACTCGCACACAGGCTCTGGAGTGTACATGTCTGGATAACCGCAACCGGGGCACACCCACACTTCCCCGTCTGCGTAGCCGAGTTTTATGGTCATGCCTCTCCTGATCTCCTCGCTATGCCTCATAGTCCACGTTCCTGTAAGGGCTTGGACTAGTGTGGTCTTCCCATGGTCTACATGGCCTACGACGCCTATGTTAACTTCTGGCTGCCTCTTCTCCATCAACTCAACCCTCATAGGCTATAACTAGGTTAAGCTGGGCTAGGCCCGTCTTCCTCCTCTCAGCTCTAGGGTCTGGTATCATTCTCCCCCTAACGCTCTTCCTCCTCCTCTCCCCCTCTTCTCTAGGCCTATAACCTGGAGGCCCGGAGAGTAGGATATCCCACCTTCCGGTGCCTGGGACCCCTGAATGCATGGGGATCCCCGTGGCGTCAGAGCCCCCCACGATCTTAAGCCTTAAACCTTTAAGCCCTAGGAGGCTCCCATCCACGTAATCACCGATCTCAAGGCCTGCTAGTTTAATAGCTACGCTCTCATCTACAGCGACCTGCCAAGATTTAGCCCTAAAAGCTTCCCCCTCAGCCTCAAACCCTCCTACAGCTTCAGCTAGTAAGCCTCCATTAACCCTGACCTCGCCCTCGGGGACGCTATTGTCTACTTGAACCCTGAAAGGTATCTTAACCTTTTTACCTTCAATGTTGAACCTTAAAGTCATAACTCCCACACTGCTCAAACCTAAATCCTCATAAAGCTTACTGTTAACCTTAGCTATAGGCAGCTCCACCCTCTCCTGCTCTTTACTCTTCCTCATAGCCTCCGAATACGGTATATCATCAACTCCCACAACCTTAACCCTAACCACTTTACCCCCAGCTTTAGGGTCGGACACTACAACCCTAAGAGGCGGCCTCTCTCTAGCAGACACCTTCTCCTCCCTCTAAGCTTTAGAGGCTTAGCTTAAACCCTTAATAATATTAACGGAGCTCAGACCTCATAACAGCTTTTGCCCCGTAATGCTAACCGCCAGGCCCCCAGGGCTCTCTAGGCTCCCCTCGGGCTTGCCAAGGGTTTACCATAACCACTTGGAAGTCGTTTATTACCGCCCTGTAGAATCAAACTTTTTATCATAGTAACTGTTAAACTGCAGCCTAGCATTAAACAAAAGCATTAATTAATATCCGGGGATAAACGAATCCCGCGCGCCCCCTAAAATTGCTTTCATTTCAATACTAGTTTGTCTCCAGTTTTTGCTTAAAAAGTATGGTGGATATAGAGGATACTGGGGTTTGGCTTGGCTCATAGTGGTGAGTTAGGCAGGCTTAGGCAGCCTATAGTTGTGGTATTGGGCCATGTGGATCACGGTAAGACTAGCCTCTTGGATAAGATTAGGAGGACTGCTATAGCTGCGAGGGAGGCTGGTGGTATTACGCAGCATATTGGGGCGAGCTTTGTCCCCGCTAGGGTTATAGAGTCTCTCGCTGAGCCTTTGAAGAAAGTTGTCCCCATCAAGCTAGTTATCCCCGGGCTTCTCTTCATAGATACTCCTGGTCACGAGCTATTCTCTAACCTTAGGAGGAGGGGCGGTAGTGTCGCCGACTTCGCCATCCTAGTTATTGATGTGATGGAGGGTTTTCAGCCCCAGACTTATGAGGCTTTAGACCTCCTCAAGTCTAGGAGGACCCCCTTCGTAGTCGCTGTTAACAAGATCGATAGGATACACGGGTGGGAGCCCCAGCCTGATACTCCATTTATTTTCAGTTTTCAAAAACAGAGTGAGGGTGTTAGGGGCGAGCTAGAGAGGAGGATATATGATATTGTTGGTAAGCTCTATGAGAAGGGTGTGCCCTCAGATATTTTCACGAGGATAAAAGATTTCACTAAGAAGGCCGCCCTAGTCCCCGTTTCAGCTAAGACAGGGGAAGGGATAGCTGAGCTCTTAGCGGTAATAGCTGGGCTGACACAACAGTATATGAGGGATAGGCTTAAATATGTTGAGGGGCCGGCGAAGGGTGTTGTCCTCGAGGTTAAAGAGCAGGTGGGTTTAGGCCATGTGGTGGACGCTGTAATATATGATGGGATTATTAGAGTGGGAGATACTATAGTGTTGGCTGGCGGGAAGGGACCTATAGTCTCTAGTGTTAGGGCTCTCCTAATGCCGAGGCCTCTGGAGGAGATTAGAGCTAGGGAGACGAAGTTTGCGCCGGTCGAAGAAGTCTCGGCAGCCGCCGGTGTCAGGATAGTAGCTGATGGCTTAGAAGATGCCCTAGCAGGCTCCCCCCTCTACGCTGTCTGGGATAAGAGTTCCCTGGATAAAATAGTAGAGTCTGTGAGGGAGGAGGTTAAATCAGTAATACTCAGGACTGAGAACGTGGGCTTAGTAGTTAAGGCTGACACGCTGGGCACACTCGAAGCTATAGTTGAGGCTCTCAGGAGGGATAATATTCCTGTGAGGGTTGCAGATGTGGGCCCTGTGAGTAGGAGTGATGTGATAGACGCTGCGGTAACTATGAAGCTCAACAGGATCCTGGGGGTAATACTGGCTTTCAACGTGAAAGTGCTAGCTGAAGCTGAGGAGGAGGCTTCAAACTCTGGGGTCACAATATTCCAGAACAATGTTATATACAAGCTTCTCGAAGACTATAGAGAGTGGGTTAAGATGGAGAAGGCTAGGGAGAGAGAAAGGGTTCTCGAAACCCTCGTTAGACCGGGGAAAGCCAGGATAATACCCGGATATGTGTTCAGGAGGAGTGACCCCGCGATCGTGGGGGTTGAAGTCCTAGGGGGTATATTAAAGCCTGGGTATCCTGTTATGGACTCTGAAGGAAAGCCCCTAGGCAGGATAATGGCTATAAAAGACAGGGATAGGAGCCTTGGAGAGGCGAGGGCCGGCTCTAGCGTTGCAATATCCATACAGGGTAGGATACTTGTGGGGAGGCATGTTGATGAAGGAGACATCATATACACTGATGTGCCTGCAGAGCATGCTAACAAGCTAGTCTCAGAGTTTATAGATATGATATCTATGGATGAGATCATGACCTTAAAGGAGGTAGTGGAGACTAAGTATAATGCCGGGGATAAAAACTATCTCCCCGTAGTTTTAAAGCTGAGGAAGAAGCTGGGTGAGGGTGCTAAGTAGCCTTTAATAGCCCGGCATAACCTCAGAGTCTCTGAATATAACCTTAAACTCCCTAGCGTAGGACTCTTCAGAGTCTGAAGCGTGGACAATGTTCTCAAGTATTGAGAGTGAATAGTCCCCCCTAATAGTGCCTGGGGGTGCTTTCCTCCCATCTGTAGGCCCTATCATCGTTCTCACTACGCTTATAGCTGAGTCCCCTTCAACTACAATAGCTACTACTGGGCCGCTCTGAGTAAACTTTACTAGTTCATCATAGAAAGGCTTACCCTTATGCACCGAGTAGAACTCTTCAGCCTGCTCCCTAGTCATCCAGAGCATTTTCAAAGCCCTTATTTTCAGACCCTTCCTCTCCAGCCTCGATATCACCTCCCCCACTAACCCTCTCCTTACACCGTCAGGCTTCACCACTATGAGGGTCCTCTCTACGGGCAATCCTCCCCTCACCTGGCTGTTCTCCCAGCTCTCCTAGCCCATACTAGCCTAGCAGGGTTCCTCCCCATCATGAAGCTTTTACGGCACTTACTACTGCAAAACCAGAATATCTCTCCCCTCACCGTCACATGCATCATCCCAGTTCCAGGCTCTATACTTTTACCGCAGAAGCTACACACTCTCTCTTTAGGCATTAACCCGTACACCCCTCCTAGCGGTGTTTACTGTTAAGCTTAATAGGCTTATGGTTTCAGTTGAGAGATGGGGGGTAGAGTGGATTGAGCTCAAGCGAAGGGGGTATAATAGAGGACATAGGCTACCCTGCCGAGGTCATACAAATAATAGGTAGGACAGGGGTTACAGGGGAGGTCACACAGGTTAGAGTGAGAATATTAGAAGGGAGGGATAAAGGGAGGATCCTAACCCGCAACGTTCTAGGTGCTGTGAGAATAGGGGATATAGTGATACTGAGGGAGACTGAGAGGGAGGCCAGAAAACTCACGGGTAAAAGGTGAACTTAGCGGGTAATGGTGATATATTGAAGCTCGTCGAAGTAACAATAGCACTATTAGACGAGATGATACTCGTAACGGTAATAGTGGGGACCTTAACTCTCATCGCCGTAACCCTAAACATTATAGGACTTGGAGAAGCGCTAGTAATAGGGGTAGTAATATTAGCAATAATAGCTTTTATAGCATATAAGGTAGTCGAAGCTCATAAGGCTAAGGTGAAAGTGGGAATAGAGACGTATATAAATAAGAAAGCTAAAGTGGTGGAAGCTAGGGGAAGATCAGTTATTATAATGGTTGAAGGGGAGCTCTGGAGAGCTGAAATGGACGCTGAGGCTACGGTGTCGCCGGGGGATACAGTCTTAATAGTGAGCTTCAGCGATGGAATCTTCAAAGTGAAACCTCTCAGGGAAACCTGAACGCTTACAACACCGTTACAGACCCTATTTAACCTTTCTATTCCCTTTAGGGAGACTATTCTAATTTAAATAAATCCCTTTAGGAAGGCGCGTCATAGGCTACTTTTTACAGTCTAGTCTTATAAATTTTACTTTCCATTATCCCCCCTAATATCTCTCACATCCGGAGTATTTGAGACCCCCACATCCTATAGCCTTCAGACTCCGGATGGAAACTATGGTTTGCACGGTGGAACCCCGGATAGCGCCATCAGGCTCTCCCATATTAAACCCCGACACTATTCAATAGTTCCCGCTTGTTACTTAAAGTTTTTAATGTTTTGTTTATGAGTGGGGCTGGTTAGAGTCTTAAACTCCTCTTTCTATCTTGGTATAGGAGTGGTGTGGCTGTTTTGAGGAGCATCTTGCTAGGGTTTAGGTGTCTCCCTAAAGGGGATAGAAAGTTCATCTAACATATTCTCTTCCTATTAGCTCGCTGGCCACGATATATCTCATAATGTTCTGGGCTCCTTCAGCCCCTACCATGTATGATAGTATGCCTAGGAATCCTCTGCCTAGTTTGCCTTCCTTTGTGTAGGATAGGGCTCCGAATGTTTTCATGGCTGTTTCATATGTTTTGAATGATGTTTCCACAGCTTTCATCTTGGAGGCTGCGGCGTAGAAGGCTAGGTCTCTAGGCTTCACGCCAGGCTCTTTTCTAACATATATTCTGTCGGCTGTCCAGGCTGCCTTGTAGACTAGGAGTCTTGCAGCTTCAATCTCCACAGCTAGCTCAGCTAGGGGGAAGCTGACCCCCTGGAAGCTTGCTATAGGCCTCTCCTCGAAGAGCCTCCTATCCCTACTCCATTTGACAGCCTCCTCCAGGGCCCACCTGGCTGAGCCTATGTTTGCAGCCGCCACTAGTATTCTAGCTAGGTTGAACCCCTCCATAGCAATGTAGAAGCCTCTACCCTCACCTCCCACGATGTATTTAGGCTCTATAGGGGCCCCTTTCAAGTTTAGAACTCCAGTGGATATTCCATGCCTCCCTATAGTGTCCAGTATATTATACTCTAAACCATCAACTATAGAGCCTCCCCTCTTAGCTGTGAAGGCGAAAGCTGTTAAACCCCTATGCCTATCTTCAAGCCTGCCAGTCCTCGCTAGTAGGAGCCAGCCACCATAATCCAGCTGCTCTAAAGCCTCCCTAACACCACTAATATAAATCTTCTCCCCATAAACCCTATAAACCCCATCTTCAAGGGAGGCTGAAACCCTCAAACCAGCAATATCACTACCACCCTGAGGCTCCGTAGAAGCTATACCGAAGAAGCACCTACCAGAGCCGACGAGAGGCAATATCTCCCCCTTAGCCTCCTCAGAACCATAAAGATAAAGGATATAGGGCCAAGAATTGTTAAGCAACGTGTAAACAGCAGTAGCCATAGAAGGATCATGATAGCCCACCTCCTCAGCAGCTATAGCAGCCAAAGTAAAACTACCACCCTGACCACCATACTCCTCTGGAACTGGTATAGCGAAGAAACCCTGAGAACCCATATCCATAATCAAATCTAGGGGGATAAGATTCTTCTCATCAATAGACTCCCACACGGGCGAAAGCCTCTTACCCAGAAACTCCCTAACAGACTCCCTGAAAAGCTCCTCCTCCCTGGTGAACGTGAAATCCAAGAGACAAACACCATATGTAAGGCGTGGTAAAAGAGTTTATAAAATTTCCAGCCAGGCTATATGAGCAGCCATCCTCTAGCTTGGGAAGTTAAATGTTTAAACCTTAAACGCCGCTGATAGCATAGAATACCTTGAGAGAAAAGAGAGCTAGAGAGGGGATGTATAGTTAAGTGGCAACATGTAGTTGCTACAGAAGGCTCTAAGGCTTCAGGACTCGTGGGGGGAGTTCTTAGGAGGTTAGAGGACGAGGTTGAGGTTTTAGATGTTGACTCTATACATGTGTATCCGCCCCTTTCAAGCCTCAGTGCTGTCCTTGACTTGTTAGGGCTTGAGGAGGTTACTGTGTTCGTGTGGGGCTCTGAGCTTTCGGAGCTTGTGGAGTTTGAGTTGGAGGAGCTGGGTTTAACTGTAGCTTTGAAGCCTTCGGGCGGCCTTGTGAGGGGAGTCTCTCTTAGGAAGGTTTACGAGGAACTTCCTAGGATTGTCTTGACCCTTGACTCTCCTACTCTCAAAGCTTTCGCCTCAAGGACTAGTGTTGACGGCTTAGAGTACATGGTGGTTTACGGGTTGGATGGGCTGGCGTATATGCTTGAGGGGGATGTGCATAGGGTGACAATACCTGGCGTCGACGCTGCCAGCATAGTCCACACTCACCCTGAAGGGGCATGCGGGCTTTCTAGGGCTGACGTTAGGAGCTCTGCTTACGCCTTGACGGACCTAGTATTGTTTGAGGCAGCAGTGACCCCTACGTGCGCCTTCTACATAGCTAGGATAGGCTTACTATATGAGGAGGACTTCGCCTTCCTACTTAACAGTGGAGACATTCTAGAGCCTTTAAAGCTGAAGAGTCTCATTGCCAATGCTATGCCACTATAACACCAGCATAACTATTAGTCTATATTCAAACGTCGGGGTATAATGTTTAATTAACGCTAGCTTAAAAACATTAAACAACGGAAACCTATAGGGGATAGTGTTGAAACTCGGGGAGGTATTAGCGGCCCTCACTAGCCTAGCTAGGACTGGGTGGATGCTCAGAGGAGTCCCCCACAGCCTAGCTGAAAATGTCGCAGAACACTTATTCGCCTCAGCCCTCATAGCCTATGAGATTGCTGTCGAAGCTTCAAAGAAAGGGCTCCCAGTAAACCCTGAGAAAGCAGCTGTAATAGCTCTAGTCCATGATCTAGCCGAAGCTCTAATAGGCGATATAAGTAAGAGAGCAGAGCTAACAGGCAAAGAGGAAGTAGAGGAAAGGGCCTATAACAACCTCCAAGTCTCCAAAGAAATGAAAGCCCTATACATGGAGTATAAAGAGCAAACCCTAGAAGGATCTATAGCTAAAATAGCTGACAACATAGCAACATACTGGAAAGCAAAGAGGTATTTTAAAGCAGGATACACGGAAGTAGAAGACATAATGACAAGCTCCCTGAAAACAGCCATAGAAACAGCGGGGAAAAAGAAAATAAAAGAAATAGTGGAGGACATAGTGAGTAGAATAGAAACATCCACAACATGAGAACACACCGCCAGCTCCTAGCCTAAATGCTGGATAAGCCCGCTCAAATAACTACTCCCTCGAGAAGCCTCAAAGCTCCTCTAACTTAGAAAGAATAGTGTGGGGGGATAGGAGTTATCGGCTATAGGTCCCCATATTCCACCCATATGCTAGTACTCTCCCTCTTAATGCCCTCACTAGGTCTTCTATACTTCTCAGGTTTACTGGCATCTGCTCGCTCAACGCTAGTATTAGGAAGTAGTATCTGTGTGTTCCATGGCCTCTTGGGGGGCATAGTGGGTACCAGTCTCTTCTTCCTCCGCTGTTTGGGAGTACTGTTGTCTTTCCTAGGTCTTCGTGTGTTAAGCGTGTAATGTTGGGGGGTATGTTGTATGTTGCTAGGTGGTAGAATACTCCTATTGGCGCGTCTGGATCGTAGGATATTATGGCGTAGCTTTTAGCTCCTTCTTCTAGGGGTGTCCAGGTTATTGTTGGCATTCTGCCTCTGGAGTCGCATGAGAATTCTCGGCTTAGCCTGGCCCCGGTCTTTTCTAGGCCTTCAATGTTCACGTTTATAGTTTCCTTAGCCGCTTTGATAGCCTCCCTGATATCTGTGGGCGCGTAGAAGCTCAAGTTTTCCACCCTCCGTCACTTATAGTTTAGTGTGTTTGGGGGTTAATAGTTTCGTCATTACTTCTGTAACACTGTGGCGTCCTTCCTCTATTAGCTGCTAGCCTAGAGGAGCTTGGGGGCTTAAGGGTCTTGATAAGGTTTAACGCCATATACGAGTCTATGTGCCCTAACTGCGGCGGCCCTATAGTTGTGTCGAGGCTTTTGGAGGGCTTGCCTTGTGAAAACTGCTTACCCAGAACCCCCTCCAGGGTTGACGTTGAGAGTGTTGCTAGGGTTTTGAAGGCCGGGGGGAAGCTTGGGGGTTTCGAGTGGCTTAGGGTTATGGCTGGGAGTTTCAGGGATTTCTCATCTTATTTCAAGGCTAAAGTTGGGTTTGAAATGTGGAGTGCTCAGGCTAGCTGGGCTAGGAGGCTTTTGTCGCTCGACAGTTTCGCTATAACAGCTCCCACTGGTGTTGGTAAGAGTACTCTCCTCAGCGTATACTCTGCTTATAAAGCTGAAGTTCACGGGTGGAGGATTCTCTATCTAGTCCCCACAGAGAACTTGGCTAGGCAGACTGTCTCGAGGCTTTCAACTATGACTGGGGGTGTTATAGCATATTATTCAACAATGCCTTCAAAGGCTAAAGCTGAAACTCTAAAGCTCATTAGTAGTGGGAGCTTCAAGGTCCTCGTAATCACTACGGGGTTCCTCGAGAGGAGGTTTGAAATGCTTAGTTCTCTGAAACCTTTCAACCTCATAGTAGTTGATGATGTTGACAGCCTACTCAGGAATAGCAGGAACGTCGAGAGGATCCTCGGACTCCTAGGGTTTACAGAGGAGACTATAATGCTCGCCTGGAACCTTGTCAAGGCAAAGCTTAAACTATACAAGGCACTCCAGGCCGGGGCTACAGATAGAATAGCGAGGCTCGAAGAATCTGTGGGCGAGCTCGAGTTAAAGCTTAGGGAGAAGCTTAAAGGAGAATCTAGAGGACAGCTGATAGTAGCCTCAGCTACGGGGAGACCACGAGGTGTCAAACACCTGCTCTTCAAGGAACTCCTAGACTTTGAAGTCGGAGGCAGCGGGGACTATGTTAGGAATGTTATAGACGCTTATAGAATCTCGGGAGACCCTTCAGCCTACGTTTCCATAGTGAAAGAACTAGGACCCGGGGGTATAGTCTTCGTGAGCCAACACCTCGGAGCCAAACTAGTAGATGTTGTGGCTCGAAACCTCGAAGCTACAGGCTTGAGGGTGGGCAAGGCCCTTTCAGGCTCCTGGAGGAGTGTTGAGAAACTAGAGAGGGGGGAGCTCGACGTTATAGTCTCGGTAGCTAGCAGGTACGGGGTTGCAGTTAGGGGTCTCGACGCTCCTAGGGCTGTGAAGTATGCTGTCTTCGTGGGGGTCCCGGCTAGGAAAATGAGGGTTGAGGAGGCTCTCTTGAACCCGCAGAGGTTGTTGAGGGTTGCCATGCACATGAGAGATGAGGGTGTAGAGGGCTCCGAGGACATGGTTAAGGTTTTGAGGGAGGTTGTTGAGGGTTTCGAGGACCCCGGGGTTATAGTGGCGGCTCTTAGGAGAGGCTTTGTAGAGGGCCCCTTAGAATATTCTGTGAGAGCCTATAGGGGTGTCTATGAGAAAGCTCTAGACTGGGTTAAGGAGAAACTAGGGTCTTCCCACTCTTACACTATAGGCTCTATGGTTTTCACGAGAGAGGAGGGGGGAGACTACATGTATTCCCCTGATGTTCTAACATACATACAAGCTAGTGGGAGGACGAGCAGGCTACTAGATGGGAGGCTGACGCTGGGGCTCAGCGTTATAGTCGAGCCTATGGAGCACCTCGTTAAAGCTTTCGCATTGAAGCTAAACTGGCTAGCTAAGGCTAGCTTAGCAAACTATGAAGACCTTGACATTGGGAGAGTTAAGGGGGAGCTTGAAAAGAGTAGGGCCGGCTATGGGAGAGAGTTTAAGGTTAAGAGTGTCCTAGTCATAGTGGAGTCGCCGACGAAAGCCAGGACTATAGCATGGTTCTGGGGGAGGCCTGGGAAGAGGAGGGTTAAGAATCTAATAGTATATGAGACTTCAGCTGTAGATGTTGAGAGTGGGACTGTCTACTTGCTCCAAGTTACAGCTTCTAGGGGTCACATCTTTGACTTAGTGGAGAACGTTCAAGGATCTATTTATGGTGTTCTCCGCGACGGCGACAGGTATTCCCCGGTATATGGTACTGTTAAGAGGTGTCTCTCCTGCGGGGCACAGTTTATAGATAGCCTCTCTTGCCCCAAGTGCGGCTCATCTAACTTCAGGGATTCTAAGGTTATACTCGAGGTTCTCAGGAAGCTCGCCATGGAGGTTGACGAGGTTATAATATCAACAGACCCTGACAGGGAGGGGGAGAAGATAGCCTGGGACATATTCTTGGCCCTCAAAACTTTCAACGGCAACGTTAGGAGGGCTAGGTTCCATGAAGTCACTAGGGAGGCTTTCCTTAAAGCTTTGAGGGAGGCCTCGGAGTTCAACGTTAAAGCTGTTGAAGCCCAGATAGCTAGGAGGATCGTGGACAGGTGGGTTGGCTATTCTCTCAGCGAAGTCCTCCAAAGCGTTTATAATGCTAGGTGGATGGGGGCTGGGAGGGTTCAAAGTCCTGTCCTAGGCTGGATCGTGGACAGGTATTCTGAGAGGTTGAAATCCATGGGGTACTCTGCTTGTTTAAACCTAAGCGTATCCTACAAGGTATGTATTTACACTGGGAGCAGGGAGGAAGCCGAGAGGCTAATGAGAGTAGACAGTGTTAAGGTTAAGAGTTTAGAGCTCTCGGAGGAGACCCTAAGCCCCCCTCCACCGTTTACCACGGACTCCCTCATATATGAAGCTTCTAGAAGGCTGAGGCTTACAGCTGAGGCTACAATGAGAGTAGCCCAGGAGCTTTTCGAGTCAGGCCTAATAACATATCATAGGACAGACTCTACTAGAGTATCACCCGCCGGGATAGCTGTAGCTAGAGAATACCTGGATAGGAAAAATCTCGGGGACGCTTATAAACCCAGAGGGTGGGGTGAGGGGGGAGCCCATGAGGCTATAAGGCCTACGAGACCCCTAGACTTGGAAGATCTCGATAGGGCTTTAAGTGAGGGGCTCTTGAAGGTTCACGTTAAACTCTTATGGCCTCACAGAGCCCTCTACGACCTCATATTTAGGAGGTTCACAGCTAGCCAGATGGTTGAAGCTAGAGTTGTAAAGGCTAAGGTTAACATAGGGGTCCTCGATAGAGTCGAAACTCTAAATGTTGTAGCGGGCGTTATTTATGAGGGTTTTACAAGAATATACTCTAATTTCAAAGTCGAAGGATGGCTCCTCAAAGTCAAAGAAGGAGACGATATCGGTGTTGAGAGCTCTACAGTCAGAAAATCCAGCCCTATAAGCCTATACACGAGCGGCGACCTAGTAAAGCTCATGAAGGAGAAGGGGGTTGGAAGACCCAGCACATACCATAAAGCCATAGAAGCTAACAAGAGGCACGGCTACATAGTTGAGAGCAAGAGGCACAGACTACTAATACCCACGAAAACCGGGATAGAAACATACAACTACTTAACGAGACACTTCAAACACCTAGTAAGCGAAAGCTACACGGGGAGGCTAGAAGAAGACCTCGACAATATAGAATCAGACTCCATAGATCCTAACACGCTCCTAAAAGATGTGTGGCAAGAAATAGTAGTTTTGAAAGAGAAAGCAATACAGAAAAGCTTAGATCCTAACACTATACTAGAGAAGAACGTGACAGTGAAAGCATGAAAATAAAAGAGTAGACTTTAAGACTCTTCCCCTGAAAACCACATCTACCCTGGCTTAACGCGTGTTTTTAAACTCTGGCAGTCTAGGAGTGATGTTAAAAAGCGTTCTCGAACCATTTAAATTATTAGGGTTCGAGGCCTGGCTACAGAGCTTAGTTATGTAGATTTTGTTGTTAGGGTTTTAACTGCTGTGGCTGGAGGGGCTCTTATAGGGCTTGAGAGGGAGAGGCTTCAGCTTGTTGGCACTGAGAGGGGTTCTAGGAGTCTCCCTGGTGTTAGGAGTTTCGGGCTCATAAGTCTTTATGGTGGCCTAGCCTCTATGACTTCTACTTTAGCTTCTGGGGGTGACCTTATTGTTTGGAGTATCATATTCTCCTCCGCTACTCTAGCTATGGCTCTATTCTTCAGCATATACACTTATCTCACAATGTCTTCTAGGAGGGCTCCGGGTATGACGACCTATGTTGTCATACTCGTAGCTTACATTATAGGTGTCACGGCAGGCTTGGGGAAGCTTATGGAGGCGGCTTCAGTAACCATACTAGCTACACTCCTCTTAGCTATTAAAAACCCTGCAGTTAAGCTGGCTAGGGAGCTTAAATATGAAGAGCTCACAGCCATAATGGAGGTCGCTGTCCTAGCCCTCATAATAGGGCCTATAGTGGCAGCATACTCCCCTCTCATCCCGTGGATCGACATTTATAGGATCTACATATTCTTCCTTCTAGTCTTAGCCTTAAGCCTCATAAGTTACGGGGCTGCAAGGATATGGGGAGCCCAGGGAGTCTCATATGCAGCTTCCCTAGGGAGTCTCGTAAACAGCGAGGCTATGATAGCCGGGGTCACTAGGCTCGTGGGAGAGTCTAGGACTTCATCAGAGGATAAAGCTAGGGTTCTCGGAGTCTTAACAACAATAATAATAGCTACTATGCATCTCAGAGCATCCCTATTAGCTCTAGTAGCACTCAGCATATTCGCAGGCCCCCCGATTATCGGAGAGTCTATAGGGCTCTTAGTCCTAGCCCTCATCTCTACAGCAATACTATCATACACCCTTAGGATCAGCCTTTCAAGCCCCCAACTTAACATAACAGTGAAAAGCCCCCTAAGCTGGTATACTGCGGTTAAAGTAACGATAACCTACACGATACTAGTAGCGCTTTTCAGAGCACTGGAGATGGTGGAGGCTCCACCACAAATATTCTACATACTCACAGCAACCGGGGGGTTCGTCAACGCCACCGCGGCAATACTAGGAGCCTCTACATCAGTAGCGTTCACCGGGACCCCAACAGGGGTTGCTTCAATAACAGCGGCAATAGCGGCGGCAACGTTGAATAAAATAATATACTCTGAAACGAGTCTTCTAGACGAGAAAGCTAAGAAAACAGTTATAATAAGAAGCTTGACTCTCTCAGCGCTCCCCCTGCTGATATCACTAGCATACCTGGCGAAAGCTCTAGGAATACTATAAGTAAATAAGCCTTCAAAACCATAATATAAAACGGCTCAATGAAGAACGCCCGGATAAACTGATAAGATGAGAGAGGCCTGTGTTACTGAGGGCGCTTCCCCGCTAACAGGAATAGTCATTTTTAGCGGATAAACACTGTCCTATAAAGTATCTAGTGGCTTTCACTTTACAGGGCTCTTCTTGAGGCTCGCTGCTTGAGACCCCAAGATGGGTGGGCGTGTTAAGGCGGGCTCTTCTCTCGCTCTACAGTTAGGTTTCCAGTGGATTGCGTTCCAGCGTGTTCGAATTATCTTCTAGTAGGAATAGGCTTTGATACTTTAAAGGGGTGGGAGTGTAGAATTTTGTGTCTAGGTGGGTTCGGTGGGTGCGAGTGTTATTATTAGTCTTGCTATGGAGGCTGCTTTTAAGGGGTCTGCTAATTATGCTGGTGGTTTGGGGGTTTTGGAGGCTGATAAGTTCTATGTTGCTGGGAGGTTGGGGCTTCCATATTTCCTCGTGGTCCCCTTCTACCCCTATGGTTATGTTGACTATGTTTCAGCTAACAGGTCTAGGCTAGTTGAGGTTAGACATAGGCATAGCTACGAGTTTCTTTCAAGGCTGGAGCCTCTGGGTGGTTTAAGTGTTAGGGGTGCTCACGGCAGGCTTATAGCTGATGTGGCTCTCTATCTCTACCAGAGCGGTTCCGCCAGGGCTGTCCTCTATAGGGTTAAGAGGCCTCCGCGCGCTTCTAGGCTGTTTAAATATGTTTATAGGCATCATGCTGACGAGTGCACTTACTATATTACAGCCGCGGCTGTCTCAGCGGAAATAGCTAGAAGGTATGGAAGCAATAACGCTATAGTTGACGTGCAGGAAGCTCACTTAGCCCTAGCCCCATACCTTCTACCTCCAGAATTCACTGTAAGGTTTATAACACACACCCCGGCCCCCTGGGGTCACCCGAAGCTTTGTAATAGCGAGGCCGAGGAAGCTTTAGGGGTTAGCCTTCCAGAAGTTGAAACAATGACCGAGGCTGCCATGGATGCCGTATCAGAGGTTTACGCTGTGTCTCGGAAACACGCTGATATAACCAGGAAACTCTTCCCCAAGTATGCTGATAAGATTAAATACGTGACTAACGCTATCGACCTCGAAAAATGGCAGAGGATCAAAAGGGACCCTGGAAGCCCTGAAGCCCTAGCTTTTGAAAGGCTTAAATTGAGGAGGGAGCTCGCATCGCTGATAGCCAGCCTTTCAGGGAAAAGTGTGGATGATAAGCTGATAATAGTGTGGTCTAGGAGGATAGTCAAGTATAAGAGACCATACTTCCTAGAAATGCTAGCGGAAGAGAAGGACTTGAAAGATAAAATATTCATATTCGCCGCCGGAAAACCCCACCCCCACGACAACTGGGGGAGAAGCATAACAGAGAAGCTCATGAGAATCTCTAGAGGGAAAAACAACATATACTTCCACCCAACATATGATACTGAAATAGCATACTACGCTATAAGCGGGGCAGACCTACTACTCTTCACCCCATTCCCAGGCTGGGAAGCTAGCGGGACGAGCCAGATGAAAGCCATGGCCAACGGGACCCCCGTGCTATCATCGCGAGATGGGGCAAGCCTAGAGTTCATAGAGGATAACGTGAACAGCTGGCTCTTCGGCTCAGACTTAGACGAGTTCATAAACATAGAGGAAGACGAGAAAGCGAAGAAGATAGACGAGGATGATTACAAGGACATGCTGGGGAAACTACATAAAATAATAGACCTCTATGAATCAAGAAGACTCGAATACAATGAAATATCATATAGAGCCTACAAGGAGGCGCCAAAACTCAGCATAGAGAGACTATTAAAGCAATACTACCCATTACACTTCCCGCCCTGAACAGCTTTATGCTCGAAGCTTTTCCTATAGGCTGTTAGATTAGTATAAGCTTAAGCTTTACACCAGGCGGGGAACAGTTCTACTCCAAGCATTAACTAGTATGGGAAGATCTTATAATAGAAACTATATGATTCAAAAATTAATGTTTTAAAATGCTATTAGTTCCAGCTCGATGTGTCATATTAGTCCGAGTACCGGGGCTACATTATTATCTTGTAGGGCATCTTCTATGGAGCCCTTATATATTATTTCGCCTCTCTCAATGACATAAGTGTATTTTGTAACCATTTTGGCGAGTATAACGTTAGACTCCGCAATCAGTATCCCCACCCCCTCGCTAGCTATTTCTCTTAGGGATGCTGTTAGCCTCTCGGCTACGCGGGGGGCGAGGCCTTCTAGGAGCTCGTCGAGGAGGAGGTATTTTGGGTTTTGGGCTAGGGTTCTCGCTATAGCTACCATTCTTTTTTCGCCCCCACTGAGATAGTATCCCTCCCTCTTCAGTAGTTTTTCTAGTTCAGGGAATATTTGGAGGGCCTTATTGACTGCCTTTACATGATCTGTCTTAGCAGCGTTAGCCGCTAGTTTTATGTTATCCTCTACTGTAAGCCAGGGGAATATTTTCAGGTCTTCGGGGGCGTATCCTATTCTGTGTTTAACCCTTTCGTGGACAGGCTTAAACGTTATGTCTGACCCGTCGACTTCAACTTTACCTTTGGAGGGCTTGTAAAAGCCCATTATTGTCTTTAGTGTTGTCGTTTTACCGGCCCCGTTTCTGCCTAGGAGGCATACTATGGTGCCTTCTTCTACTTCGAGGCTCACGTTTCTCAATATTTCAATGCCCTTTATAGATACTTGGAGGTTTTCAACTTTAAGCATAGGCTCCACCTAGGAGTACTCTCCTAACATCCTCTCTGGATAGTATGTCGCTCGGGGCTCCCTCTCCTATGTTCTTGCCCTCCTGCATTACGAGGACCCTGTCAGCGTATCTCTTAACGATCTCCATGTCATGCTCCACTATGATGCTAGTGGCGCCGAGCTTGTCTAGGGCTTTCAACACTCTATTCATGACTTCGAACTTCTCGCGAGTAGCGACACCGCTTGTAGGCTCGTCTAACATTACTAGTTTGGGCTTTAAAGCTAGTGTAATAGCTATGTCGAGGAGTTTCCTGTCGCCCTGGGAGATCTCTGTAGGCTTTTTCTCGAGAACCTCCGTTAGCCCTGAAAGTTCCGCCAGCTCTAGGGCTTCCTCTAGGATCTCCTTGTAAGACTCGAGGCCTCTAACCATGTTAATGTTTACTCTAAGCCTAGAAGCCACAGCTATTAAAAGATTTTCTAGGACTGTGAGGCTCCAGAAGACGTTGACGAGCTGGAAACTCCTAGCAATACCTGCTCTAACTTTCCCAGTTAGGTTAAGCCTCGTTACATCTCTCCCCTCAAATATTATGGTTCCCGAGTCCGGTATAATGTAGCCGCTGATCAAGTTAACTAGGGTGGTCTTACCAGCTCCATTAGGCCCTACTATGAAGAGGCGCTCCCCGCCGGTCATGGAGAAAGACACTCCATCTACAGCCTTAACGCCCCCGAAATATTTACGTAAACCTGAAGTTTGCAGCATCGGTTCCACGGGCACTCCAGCCACCTCATATAGGTAGTTTCGAGAGGGAAGATAAGATCCTCTTGAAGCCCGGCCTATCAATGAGCCCCATCAAGCCTATTGGCGCTAGGAACATTGTAGCTATTATTAGGACCCCCATGATTAGGAACCAGTGCACTGTTATGAATTGCGCTATACTCTCGAAATACACGTAGACCAATGCTCCCACTATGGGGCCCATATAGTAGCTAGTGCCACCAAGTATCGACATGAAAACCATTTTACCAGACATAGTCCAGTATGCTAGCTCCGGCGTTACGATCCTGTTTAGTGGAGCGTAGAGGGCTCCGCTCACAGCCACGTATAAGGCTGATATTATGAAGGCGGCGAGCTTAAACTTGTAAGTATTTATTCCAAGCGCTTGGGCCCTGTCTTCAGCGTCTTTTATCATCTTAAGCGTGTAGCCGAAGGGAGAGTTAACTATCCTCCACATCAAGTAAGTCATTAAAAGGAACCAGGCTAGGGCATAGTAGTGGTAGACCATGTTGAAATCACCATAGCCGAGGCCGCGGGTTTCGTAAAACCCTAATATTATAGGCCTCAAGATCTTCAGCCCGTCCGTGCCCCCAGTTATATGGTAGAATTTGACGTAGAAACCCCACAGTACTTGGGCTATGACGAGGATTAGTATAGCGAAGAATATCCCCCTATACCTCACCACTATAGAGCCTATCAAGGCTGAGAACAGTAGAGTGGCGATGACAGCAATAATAATCTGGGCTTCGAGAACCCTCAAGTTAAGGTATTTAAGCGTTAGGCCAATAGTGTAAGCTCCTATCCCGAAAAACGCTGCGTGGCCGAAGCTTAGAAGGCCGGTATAGCCGAATAGAAGGTTAAACCCTAAAGCTGCTATTGAAAGTATAACCCCATAAGTGAGGATCACCTCAAACCCGGGCCTAAGCCATCCCACTATCGGGTAGAGTATAGCTATTAACACTGTTATCGCTATTAACGCTCTAAAACTATTACCCAACTCCCTGCTCACAGCCATCATCACCTACCACCCCCTATGCCCTCCGGCTTCACGAGAAGCACTACGGCCGCCACAGCGAATAAGATGACTAGTTCAAGCTCCGGGATGAATAATACACTTAGAATCCTAAACAAGCTAACGATAAACGCTCCAATCAGGGAACCTGTGAAACTCCCGAGCCCCCCAATTACAAGGCCTACGAAAGCTATTATGAGAAACTCTAATGATACCCCCGGTGCTATAGAGGCTACTGGTAGATAAAGAGCTCCTCCAAGCCCTGCTAGGGTTGAAGCTAGAATAATAGCTATTACGACAACTCTGCCAACGTTCACTCCGAGGGCGGCGCTCATCTCAGGATCCATGGCTATAGCTCTGAAGACTAAGCCGAATCCCGTCCTATAAATTACATGCCACAAGATAATTGCGAGAGCGCCTGTAACAGCTATCACCATGATCTTATAAACTGGATACTTCTTATCCACTATGTCTATGAATCCTAGCATGAAGAAAAGCTGGCCAGCAGCGAGGGGAGCTCTACCCCATATTATTTGGAAAAGCTCTTCGAAAACCAGGAGGAGGCCGAAAGTCACTATGAGCTGGAAAGCGTCGCCCTTACCGTGTGCATATGTCAGTATTGGCATGACTAAAGCTAAGGAGGCGATTATTGTAACTATAACTGCTGTGAGGAGGGGGAGAGTAATTAAGCCGACTAAACTGTCCCCGAAAATTTTAATAACATAGGTTGAAGTGATCCACGCCATAGTATAAGCTCCTAGAGCGAAGAGAGAGGCGTGCGCCAGGTTAACTATCCTTAAAACACCATAGATTATGTTTAAGCCCGAGACTATGAGGAAAATTAGGGAGGCATAGAAAAAAGTATCTAATGTATATAAAACTATAAGGTCAAGGCTCAACGCTTGTTTCCCCTTCCCTCTCCCTCATGTTTCTCAAGATTCTTATATAGGTAGTACTCCTTCTCTCCAGGTTTCTCTTATCCAGTTATATGTCATTGTAGGATCGGCACTTCCTTCCCAGCCTTCTGGTACAGTGATTCTCTCTATGGGGATTCTCAGGGGGTCTGCTAGGACATTGAAGCCGTAGGTCGGGTCTACCTTGCTGATGCCGACTATAGCGTTCTTATAGCCTTGGTGCTTGTTAGGCTTCCCAGCTCTTATGGATAGTATTCCAGCCGGTCCGAATATAGATGCTCCCTCGATGAACTTCACGGTCTCTTCGGGCTCAGGCCACCTTCCTAGAGTCTCGTAGGCTCTCTCGACAGCCGACTTATAAAGGTATACTGCCACGTAAGCTCCCTCGCCACCGTTAGTGGGATAGGCGCCCCACATCTTGTAATAGTTCTCCACGAAAACCTTGTTTAATGGGTAGCCGGAGTGCTCTGGGTATAGGAAGTAGTAGTTTGCGTGAACTCCCGCTACAAATCCTTCAGGATAGTCGGACTCGACTAGGCTGGGCGTGATCCCATGGCTTATCGTCGACACCATCTTTGCTTTTTTGAATAAACCGTAGCCGAGCGCTTGCTTATAGAAGTTTATGAAATCCGTAGCCCACAGGGAAGAGGCGACTATGTCAGCGCCACTCTCCATGATCTTGGTTATTATCGGCCCGAAGTCTGTGACTGCGAACAGTTTAGGCCACGCTGTATAAACTTCTTCAACCCTATCCTTCCCCAGCACTTTCTCAAACGTTATTTGCATGTGAGCGTGCGCGTTCCTACCATAGGCGTAATCAGGATGTATGTGAGCTATCTTAATCTTATCCTTCTCCTGTAGATTTAAGAGTTTTATAGCTCCGAGAGCGGCTGTAACCCCATCCGCAGACTGAATATTAGTCATCCTGAAAACGAACCTAGGATCTTTCACGGTCTTCTCAAAGAGAATATCAGTACAGCCGTCAATGAAGAACGAGAGTAGCCCGGCTTCCTCCGCCACGGGAGCCACTGCTGGAGTGTTCCCGGAGCTTATGAGCCCGAAGTAAGCCTCGATCCCCTCACCTATTAGGGCTTTATACTCTCTAACAGTATCGTCGGCCCCCGCCTCATCCTTAACTATAGGCTCGATCCTCCTACCTAGAATGCCGCCGGCCTCATTAATCTCCCTAATAGCTAGCATAGCACCCTTATATGTTGGGTCTCCCCAAGCAGCCCCTCCCCCCTTAGTCATAAACTGAACTCCGACTTTGAGGGGCCTTGAAGGAACCTTCTCAACCTCGGTAGGGGTAGGGGTTTCAACAATCCTCCTCCTGAACCACTCGGGAGCAGCTAGGTATAAGCCGGCGGTAGTTGCGGCGGCACCTACTATAAAACCTCCAACGAGACCTCTAATAAAATCTCTGCGTGAAACTTTCTCCAACTCTTCTCCCTCCGTTTCACCCTTGTTTTCTAGCTTCTAGAGCTTAAAAAGATTTAGGTTTTAGATGTTTTCAGGTTTATTGTGTTTTCCCCTGTAAAGCTTTTAGGTTGTTATTTGTATTTGTTTTGTTGCGGTGTCGTCGGGTTGCGTAAGCTTTATAGGGTTTACTATAATACTTATAGTGATGAGACTCATGCTAGGGTGTTGGAGGAAGTTAGGAGAAGGTTTGGGGTGGTTGTTATTGATTACCCTAGTAGGGTAGTTAGGGGGTTTAGGTTTTTTGAAGTTCTCCTCGCCGAGCCTGGGAGAGAGGATGAGATAAGGGGCGTGGTTTCCTCCGTTTCTGGGGAGTTTAGGGTTAAGGTTGACTGGGTTGATACTAGCGGGTGACAGTATTGAAAGTTGTTGATGTTCTTTCTAAGTTCGAGTATAACCAGTTCATTGTAGAGTCTTGGGTTAAAGGGTTCTGGGCTAAGAACAGGGTATACGATCTTGTTAAGGCTAAGTCATCGCTGCAGCCTAGGAAGTTTTATTTTCTAGACGGGCCTCCTTACGCTTCCGCCAAATCCATACATGTTGGCACCGCTTGGAACAAGGTTATTAAAGATATAGTGTTGAGATATTATAGGATGTCTGGCTATAACGTGTGGGATAAGCCTGGCTATGACACTCACGGTCTCCCAATAGAAGTTAAGATAGAGCAGAGCCTAGGGCTCCAAGTCAAGAAAGATATTTATGAGAAAGTCGGGGTTGAAAATTTCATAAGCTACTGTAAGGCTTTCGTAGAAGAGAATATGAAAGCTATGACGGGGCAGTTCAGGGAAGTCGGGGTCTTCATGGACTGGGATGAAGCCTATGTGACGTATACTAATGAGTATATAGAAGCTGGTTGGTGGCTCATTAAGAGGGCTCACGATAAGGGCTTACTCCAAAAAGGCTACAGGGTTCTACACTGGTGTCCCAGGTGTGAGACTACTCTCGCAGACTATGAGGTTTCAGAGTATAGGGAGCTCGAAGACCCATCTATATATGTTAAGTTCCCAGTTAGGGGGAAGCCTGGGGAACACCTCCTAGTCTGGACTACAACCCCCTGGACTCTCCCAGCTAATGTTTTCATAATGGCCCACCCGGACTTCGACTATGTAAGGGTTAAGGTTGGAGATGAAGTTCTAATAATGGCTAAAGCTAGGCTTAAAGCTATCATGGAAGAGGCTGGAGTCGGGAGCTACGAGGTTATAGGAGAGCTTAAAGGCCGGGATCTCGAGGGTTTAGAGTATGATCATCCCCTGGAGGATCTAGTGGATGCGCAGAAGGGTCTCAGAGACTATCATAAAATAGTCTTAGCTCCTGAGGGAGTAGTAGAGTATGAGGGCACAGGCCTCGTCCACTCAGCCCCAGGCCACGGCACCATAGACTATGATATTGGCGTGAGGCTCGGGTTCCCTATTGTTTCCCTCGTTGATGATAGTGGGAGGATGGGTGAGGGGTCCGGGGCTTATAAGGGCTTTTATTTCAGGGCTGAAGCTAACAAAGCTATAATAGAGGATCTCGAGCGTAGGGGGGCTTTATTCTACAAGTCTACAGTAGTCCACAGGTACCCGGTCTGCTGGAGGTGTAAAACCCCCCTGGCTTTGAGGGCTACGAACCAGTGGTTCATAACTGTCACTAAACTTAAAGAGGAGCTTATAAGGGAAGCTGATAGGATAGAGTGGAGGCCCGAATGGGCTAAAACTAGGTTCATGAACATGTTGCAGGAGCTTAGAGACTGGGTTATAAGTAGGCAGAGGTTCTGGGGCATACCACTACCAATATGGACTTGTAGGGCGTGCGGCTACACCCATGTTGTTGGGAGTGTTAAAGAGCTCGAGGAAATGGGGGGTTATAGGCCTGAAGACCTTCACAGGCCTTGGATAGATAAGGTTACACTTAAATGCCCCAAATGCGGCGGCGTAATGGAGAGGGTTCCAGACGTTCTAGACGTGTGGTTTGATAGTGGAGTCTCATTTTATGCTAGCCTAGGCTACCCTATGAGGAGGGATCTCTACGAGAGCCTCGAGCCCGCAGACTTCATAGTTGAGGGTCACGACCAGATAAGAGGATGGTTCTTCAGCCTGCTTAGAAGCGGGGTCATAGGGTTTAGCAAGACCCCCTACAGGAGGGTTCTAGTCCATGGTTTTGCTCTCGACGAGCAGGGGAGGGAGATGCATAAGAGCCTGGGTAACTATGTTGAGTTCGAAGAGCTCATATCAAGGGTTCCTAGAGATGTTTTCAGGCTCTGGGTATCTAGTAACACTACATGGGAGGATCTCAGGTTCTCGTGGAAGGCTTTAGATTATACGTTTAGGGATTTCACAGTTATATGGAACACTTTCGTCTTCGCCTCCACTTATATGGGTTTAGACGGGTTTGACCCGGAGGCTGTAACGTTAGACTCTGTGAGGGGGTATTTGGGGGTTGAAGATAGATGGGTTATATCGAGGGTTAACAGTTTAGTAAAGAAATATAATGAAGCTATGGGAGACCTCAGGATACACGATGCTGCGAGGGCTCTTAGATCCTTCATACTAGATGATGTGAGCAGGTTCTATGTGAGGCTAGTGAGGAGGAGAGTGTGGGAGGAGGCTGACACTCTGAGTAAGAGGGCTGCCTACGCTACTCTATACTATGTCTTGAAGACTTGGCTTTCCCTAGCAGCGCCCATAATACCGTTCACAACTGAATACTTATACCAGCATTTGTTTAAGCCTGCTGAGAAGAATGCCCCTGAGAGTGTCCACTTATTAGACATGCCTTCAGCCAATGAGAGCCTCATAGATGAGGAGCTTGAGAGGGACATGGATATAGCTAGGTCTATAATAGATGCAGCTCTAGCTGCGCGTGCAGCCGCCGGGTTGAAGCTTAGGAGGCCTGTGAGGAGGGTTATAGTGGCTGCTAAGGACTCCAGGGTTCTCGAAGCTGTCTCGAGGCTCTCTGATGTTATAGGTGAAATGGTTAACGCTAAGAGTGTTGAAGTTAAAGGTTTAGAGTTCCTAGAGGAGCTTAGGGTTTACACTGTTAAGCCTAGAATGGGGGAGGTGGGTAGGGATTTCAAGAAGCTCACCCCGGTAATAGTTGAGCTTATGAGGGATAAAGCTGGCGAAATAGCTAGATCAATAACCTCCAAGGGATACTATGAGGCTCAAGTTGAAGGGGAGAATGTGAGGCTGGAGCCTAGGCATGTAGATATAGGGGTTGAATACCCCGAATGGCTCTCAGCTAGGGAGTCGGAGCTAGCTACAGTAGCTGTCGACACTCGAATATCTCCCGAGGAGGAGGCTGAAGGCTATGCTAAGGAGGTTGTGAGGAGGGTTCAGCATATGAGGAAAGAGGCTAAGCTCATGATAGAGGATAAGATAGAAGTGTGGCTTTCAGGGGATGAGGGGATAATTAAAGCCGTGGAGTTTTTCGAGGAGTATGTTAAGGGGGAGACGAGGGCTGTAAAGATAAACTATGAGGAGCCCCCGGGCACTGTATACTCTAAAGAGTGGGATATAGAGGATAAAGTTATCACCATAGGATTGAGGAAGGTTTGAAGACAAAGACAATAGTCCGCCCCAGCGAGCTGAGAACATACGCTTACTGCCCTAGATTATACTTTTTCGAGACCCACATAGCTCTCAAGAGGGGGTTTAGGGAGAAGCTTAGGCTGGCCCTTGGGAGAGTATCGCATATTGTTATCGAGTTTATAGCTAGGATTAGAGGCTATAATGTAGAGGAGCCTATGGAGGCTGATCTAGGCAAGGTATTATTGAAAGGGAGGCCGGACTATTATAAGGTTATCCACGGGAGAGCTATAGTTTTCGAGATTAAAACTAGCAGGGGGCCCTCTAAAGGCATATGGCTCGGCGACGCTCTCCAGGCTATAGCTTACGCTACTATACTCTTGAAGCGCGGGGCTAGGGAGGCTGTTATCGCCCTAGACTATAGGGGTTCTAGGAGGATCTTGAGAGTATCGGGGGATCATGTGGCCATGCTCTTCAAGACTATAGATGAAGTTAGGCTTGTCAAAGAATGGGGAGTGATACCTTTCCCGGACAGGGGGCTCTATAAGTGTTTAAGGTGTAGGTATGCTGGCATATGCTATGCTATTGATAGAGATGTGCCTGAGGGGTTGGAAGAGCCCGGGTCTTGGGTTAAAGGCTCTAAAGTTATTACAGGTTAAAGTCTAGGGTTTTAGAGGACTCTATGCCCTCCCTAGCCCACTTAAGCCATAGGGACATCTTCTGGGGTTTTGATGGTAGTTTAGACTTATCAACTTCTAATATAGCCTGGGCTGTCTCCCCGGGCTCTATAACGCCTAGTTTGACTTCTTTCACGTTTATGCCGGCATGTCTCAGGGTTATTTGAACTTCCTCAGCGGCTTCCTCCCCCCTATTTGTTACTGAAACTATGATCTTCAGTTTGCCAGCTTGCTCCTCTACACTCTCTACTACTGCGTCGAGGCGGGGCGTGGGGAGGGCGTTCTCTACTAGGAGCACCCCTGTTATTAGGGCTTTCCTCGGGTAGATCTTCATTTGAGGCTGCATATAGCTTACTTTGACGGTAACTTTTCGACCCTTAGGGGCTTTAACTTCTGCCAGCCTGAACCCCGGGCCTACGAGTTCAACATTATCAATGCCGCTCGATATGCTTAGCACGCTCTTAGGAGATGGGAGAACTAGTGTTACATAGGCGACCCTATCCCCGCCTACATCTTCTGGGAGCGATAGTTCCATAGTGTAATCGTTCCCAGGCTCTAAGACTATGAGGCCAGACATGTATGAGGCGCTGTACTTTAACCCCGCCTTAGAATATACTATTAAGAGAGAAGCCTCTCTGAGAAATATAGGGTGCGCCGAGTCGTAGAGAGCTCTCAGAGTATAACTGCCCGCCCCCACATGCCTACTGCTAGACACTAAAGGCTTCACATCATAGAGGGCCTTATAATAAGTTGAATCCTCCAGGCTAACGGAAAGCTGGGGCTTAAACTCCCTCGACACGGTGAAACCTTCCATCTCCAACTTCCACTTAAACGGGGGCTTGACAAGGTTTGAGGCCGCAACACCTATAGAGAGTATGCTAGCTTCAACCCCACACCCCCTCAGCCTAAGCGCGGGAACTCTAAATGAAACTCTCTTAGAAGCTTCGCCCCCGCTCCCTAGGAGGCTTTCAACGCCGACCGTTGAGAAAACAACTATACCCTCGCCAGCCCCCTCATATAGTTTCGAGAGACCGTCCAATAACAGCCACCCAAACTATACTCTTAGCTTGAAACCTTAAAGTCTTAGGAGAGCCCTTTAAGGTTTAATAGCTGCTTTAAAATACCTGGGGCTTAAGGATTCCTCGAAAGCTTCTCTAGCGTGGTCTATACTATAAATCCTGTCGAGCCTAGGCTCTACAAGGCGCTCTTCTAACATCTTGACAGCTAGCTTGAAATCCCTGAAAGTCCCACATCTTGACCCTAATATCTGGAGTTCCTTAACGACAGCCCATGTCATTCTAGCTTGAGCCCGGGAGCCCGGGGTTGACTTTAAATGAATAACCCCCATTGGCTTAGCTATTTCTATAGCCAAGTCTAAAGCTTCAGGGTCTCCGCTCGCCTCGAATATCATATCGTAACTGTTACTCTCAACCTCATCAATATAAATCACTTCAGCTAAACCCTTGAAAGCCCCAGCTTTATAGCTCCCCCTCCTAGCTATAACATTAACATTAAAACCCCCTGCTTTCAAAACCTGAACTATAAGCCAAGCCACGCTACCTGTACCTATAACAGCCACCCTCTCCTGGGGCTTAGGAGGCCTTAGAGATAGGGCTCTCAATACTGCAGCTAGGGGCTCAACGAAAATGCCGAGCTCCGGCGGGCCCCTGAAAACGTGTAGGGCGCTAGCGGGGGCTGCGAAAAACTCCGCCATGCCGCCGTCAAAATCTATACCTAAAGTCTTCTTATGAGGGCAGTGAGTGTAAAACCCGCCCCTACAATAGTCGCAAGACCAACATGGAAAGTTTATCTCAGAGACTACGCGGAGCCCAACGAGATCCCTGGGACCTTCAACAACCCTCCCAACAACCTCATGCCCTGGAACTAGAGGGACCTTAAACAGCTTATATGAGCCCGTGTAGAAAGCCTTATCTGTGCCGCAAATACCTGTAAGCTCGCTCTCCACAACAGCCCAGCCGGGCTGTAAACTAGGGCTAGGAACATCGCCGACTTCAACCCTCTTATTACCATAGAGTAACACGGCTCTCATAAGAAGCACCTGCCACGCGTGTTTTAGTAGTAACTATTAAGCCTATAAAATACTATATGGGGGGAAGACATGTGTTTTCATGTTACTGCTTCTTTTATGAGTCTTTGTTTCGCTATTTCACATTATTGTCTGCTTACTTCTACTCCTATGCATTATTAGGTCTCCAATGTAGCTTAGGAGTTTTAAGCACATTTTTGGGAGCTCTACTGGGAATGGTGCCGGGTTCCCTACTTTCTCTGGCCCACTCTATGAACTCACCCCGTAATGTCTAACGTTCCTTTCTTCAACTTTCTCCGCCTGCTCTTGTAAAGGATTACTATGACCTCTATGGGGGCTATTATGTGGGGTGTTGTTTTCATGAAGCTGCCGAGCCGTTCTCCTGGATATGTTGTTCTCGTTCCAGATTATTGTTGGGAAATACTTGAAGCCTACTTTTCCAGCAATATGAACTATGTCGGCATATACTGGGATAAAGCCTCCTCCGCCCCGACGGCCCCAACTCTTATCTAAGGGGATAGGCTTTTCTAAGCGAGTTTTCCCGTGAACTCAAGATACTTCTCGTATGGAATATTATCCCTGAAGTTCTCATAGTGAATATTAACATTGTAGGGCGGGAAGTTACGATTAAATCTATAGACTCTCCTGGTGAATATTCTATAGAGAGGAGGTCATCATTAATAATAGCCGAGCCGTCTGGAGCAGCATAGTAAAGCTTATCCTCGGGAACACTAAACCTATAACCCCCCAGCTCCAAGGTAGCAGATAAGAGGAAGCCCTTGCATAAGCTAGTAGCGCGCTCACATAAAAACATGGCCCCCCAACTTGAAATGCTAAAAGTTTAAAGACGCTCAAGCCGTCTTTGGAGATAGAGAGATAAAGTTATATTAACTCAACTAGCTGAAAAAGATAGTGGGCCGGGGTCGCCTAGCCTGGGAGGGCGCCGGCCTGCTAAGCCGGTGGGGGAAACCCCGCGCGGGTTCAAATCCCGCCCCCGGCGCCACTTCTAAGGTGGGGTTAAGCCCGCAGGAGGGATCTTCCCCGAGTCTGGGGGTCTTAGGGCTTACTTATTGTTAACTGGTTATGTTTGGCTGGCGGTCTTCTCATATGGGCTTTAAGGTTGTGGGGGTTAAGTGTGGCTTGTTATTGGGAAAGGTTTCTGACTGCTAGGCCTACTGCTATAGAAGTTATTAGGAGTGTTAGGAGTATTATTGATATTACTAGTAGTGTTTTATCCTTGTTTTTCGCCGAGTACGCTATCGTAGCTATTACCGATGTTAGTACTCCAGCTATGAGGGTTAACGCTGTTAGACCTAGTATCCCCCTTGGGTTTCCTTTTGCTATGAGTTCAGCTATTGTTGCTGGGCTCGCGCCCTCGTATTTGTCTTTCCAGGCTTCTGGTTTCACATATAATAGTGTTAGCCCTGACGCGGTTACGAGTAACGCTGTTATTACTGAAGCTGTCAGGATATAGTATATTATTTTCTCAGCCCCTTCAGGCGGCACTTTGCAACCCTCTTAGGATCATTTGTAGGGCTAGTGTCCAGACTACTAGTGTGAATATGATCCTTAGTGTTTTACTGGGGAGTTTATTCAATATTATGGATGAAGTGTAAGAGCCTGCTATGACGCCGGGGACTAGGAGGGATACAATTATAGGGTCTGTATAGCCTAGGATCACATACTGTATGCCTGCAGCGCTTGCTGTAAGCCCTATTATGAATGAGCTTGTCGCCGTGGAAACTTTGAAGGGGAGCCCCATAATATAGTCCATTGAGAGGACTTTGAAAGCCCCAGCCCCTATTCCTAGTAGTCCAGCTATTGCCCCGGCCCCCGTCATGGCTATGAAGGCTTGGGGGTATTTTGAAGCTTTATACTCTATGTTCATCCTCTTGTTTTCATCATAATAGCTCCCCTTCAAACCTAGTAGGCTCGAGATCTTGTCCTGGCTTCTGTGGATCCTAACGAATTCCGAGCCCGAACTCCTGATGAGCCCGGGGAGCGGGGCTACTAATAGTATTAGCCCGAAAACTATGTAGAGGGCTTTCACAGGCAGTACGAGGTTTAATACGACCCCTATCATAGACCCGACTATAGTGGCTATAGCTAGGGAGTAGCCTACCCTTAAATTAGCTAAGCCCCTAGCCAAGTAGCTGGCGCCGCCGGCGCTACTGCTAGCTATTGTTATCATTATACTAGAGCCTATAGCTACTCTTATAGGCACATCTAGGAATCCTGTTAGTATTGGGGTTGATACTGCAGCGCCCCCTAATCCTGTTAAAGCCCCTATGAACCCTCCCGCGAAGCCTACCGTGAATAGTATTATGGCTTCAAGCAATGGATCCGTAAAAGTCACCCTAAATGGGCTATTCTCCTAAATGCTTATAAATCTTATATGGATCTACGTAGTTAGCTGTCAGAACTAGTTTTAAATAGAATATTTTCCAAATAAAATTTTTAAGCCTAGTTTATAGTCTAACACAGTGTGCCCCAGAGGTGTTTCAAAGTTTGAGTTTAGAGTTAGAGTTTTGCAGGGATGAATATACAGACTATGTAATATATAGGGAGCTAGCTAAGAGAGAGTCGAGCCCAGAGCTTAAAAAGATCCTCGAATCTTTCGCGGAACACGAGAAAGGCCATTACGAGTTTTGGAAAAGCTTTGCAGGAGAGTGTAGTGCAGCCGACTGGTTTAAAGTCAACATGGTAATTGTTTCCAGGCGTCTTCTAGGTTTAACTTTCACCCTTAAACTCCTCGAGAGGCATGAGAGTAGGACTATTGAAGCTTACAAGACATACCTCGGGAAGCTTGAAGGCGAGCATAGGAGGAGGCTTGAAGAGATTATAAACGATGAGTTGACGCACGAGAAAGCATGGCTCGACAGCCTTGCAGAGAGGGAGAGTCTCGTCAGATATTTAGGTTTTATAGCTTTAGGGTTGGCGGACGCCATAGTTGAGATCACGGGGGTCCACGCGGGGTTTCTCGGCGCTACTGCTACTACTCTAGTGGCTGGCGTGGCGGGCTTAATAGTTGGGCTTTCAGCTGCTATAGCTATGGCTGGGGCTGCTTATCTCCAGGCTAAGCATGGTGGTGTGGAGAAGAGTCTTAACCCTGTGGTTTCATCTTTGGCTACTGGGGTTTCTTATATTATTGCTGTGGTTTCTTTAGCCATCCCTTATTTCCTCACTAGATCTATGTTGTTAGCTTTCTCTTTGTCCCTAATGTTAGCTATTGTTCTAATAGTCTCCTTCGCGTTCTACGGGTCTGTGGTTAATGATAGGGAGTTTAGGAGGGAAGCCTTAGAGAATATAGCTATATTGTTCGTGACAGCTATAGCTGCGTTCCTCTTCGGTACAATCCTAGGGGAGGTTACTGGTATAAGGGGTTTAACTCACTAGTTTAAAGGATTAGATTCTCATTTAGAATACCCTGGGGAACTAGCGTGGCTGGTTTGGAGGAGCTCTTCGACAAACTAGAGCCTAAGAGTCCAGGCCAGGAGGAGCTTAAGAAGGCCCTACTTTCAGGTAAGGATTTGATAGGCGTCTTCGGCCCCACGGGGACTGGTAAAAGCCTCTTCTCCATAGCTTACGGTCTCTCAGCTGTCTATAGGGGTAAGTTTAAGAGGCTAGTACTCTCTAGGCCCATAGTTGACGTTGTTACTGGGAAGGAGATAACGTTGTTTAGCGAGCCTGAGACTTATGTTAAGCTAGCTTCAGAATATTTGAGGGACATACTCGCGGGTTTCGCTGAAGAGAAGCTTCTAAGGGAAGCCCTAGACTCTGGGAGGCTCGTGCTAGCAGACCCACACTTCCTTAGGGGGAGGACTTTCGACGATTCAGTTATAGTCTTGGATGATGCTCAGAGCGTGCCTGCTGAGACTATAGTTGAGATAGTGACGAGGATGGGGAGGAATAGTAGGCTCATAATAGCTGGAGATCCAATATTCCAGAGGACTTCAGAGCCTTGGAGGGGGGGCGCTAACCTAGCTAGGGAAATACTCTTGGGCGAGGAGACGGCTATAGTAGTGGATCTAGGGGTTAAAGACATTGTGAGGCCTGGAGCCCTTAGGGGGGTTAAACTACTCCTAGAACTCCACATGAGGAAGAGGGAGCTTGACGATGTTGAGAAGAGGGTCAAAGATATTTCCAGGGGTCACGCTCCAGACGCGGATATAATAACGGTAGTTAATATGGCAGAGCCTAAGAAGAGGTGGGATATAGCGGGTGATCACGCCCCCGACGCTTTGATAGTAGTTAAGGAAGGCCATCTAGGTAGAATAATAGGTGTTGGGGGGGAGAGAATACAGAGTATAGAGAAGGAGGCTGGGTTAAAACTTAGAGTAATCCAGCTAACGCTAGACCTAAAAGAACTAGTGAGGGCAGTACATCCAGTATCGTGGATATACAAGCACATAGTAGACTTCGACTTTGCAGGCAACACGTTGAAACTCGTAGTAGCAAGGGAGGGCATGGGGGCAATGCTCGGCCAGAGAGGCTCTCATATAAGGTTTGTGAACGAAGTGTTCAAGAAGCTTATGGGCGTTGAAGTCCACGTGGCTGAGGCTCCTGAAGAGCGTAGGGAGAGGCGTGAGGGGAGGAGGAAACGCTAATCTTCTTCCTCATATATCTCCACTAGTATCCTAGCTTTAACTTTATCTGAGGAGAATGGGGGGATATTATCGCCGAAGTCGACCCCGAACACTATGTTATTGCCTAGGTCGTCCGTGAACCTTATCTCGGCGATGTAAGATTGTTTGGGGCCTCCCGACTCGATCATTTTAATCATAGACTCGTATATCCTAGATATAGCCATTTGGAACGCTATAGGGCTACTGAAATCTTCAGGCTTGAGGGTTACAGATACAAGGTTTTTCGCAACCCTTCCCACCCGCGCCGAGCCTTCATAGACTTTAGTTAAACTCTTCTCCCTATCCAAAACCCTACACCCCTACATAGCTGTGGGTTTAAGCCTAATTTATTCACATTAAGGTTTTTAAGCTCCAAGTCTAACCCCCTCTAGAGGAACCTCTGGTGAAACCTGTTGGAATTGAGAATAGCAGGCTTGAAATTTACGGGCCTAAAGTCGATAGGAGGCTTGTAGAGAGGCTTAAGAAAATAGAGAGTAAATGGAGGGAAAAATGGGAGTCGCTCCGCATATTTGAAGCAGACCCCGACCCTTCTAAGCCTAAATTCTTCGTCACATTCCCATACCCCTATGTTAACGCTTACCCACACTTAGGGGGGGCTTTTACAATATTAAGGGTTGACGTTACGGCAAGGTTTAAGAGGATGAGAGGGTTTAACGTGCTTTTCGCCCAGGGATGGCATGCTACTGGGGGTCCAATAGTTTCCGCAGCTCTAAGGGTTAGGGAGGGCGATCCTAGGATTATAAGGGATTTAACTCTCATGGGGGTGGAGAGTGGCGAGATCAGTAAATTCTCAAAGCCAGAGTATTGGGTTAAATTCTTTGTAGAGGGATGGAGGGGTGATCTGAAGAATTACGGTATGAGCGTTGACTGGAGGAGGGAGTTTCACACTACATACCTCAACCCCTACTATAGTAAGTTTATAGAGTGGCAGTACTATAAGCTTAGGGAGAAGGGGTTAGTAGCTAAAGGCGAGCATCCAGTAGTTTGGTGCCCTAAAGAGTCTAAAGTCGTCGGGGATCATGATAGGCCGGACGAGTATGCGGGCATAAGCCCTGTGGACGCTGTAATAATAAAGTTCAAGATGAGAGACGGCACTGTAATACCTACTCTAACTTTCAGGCCTGAGACTGTGTTTGGAGTTACTAACATATGGGTTAACCCGGAGGCTACATATGTTATAGTAGAAGTTGACGGGGAAACATGGGTAATGAGCGAGCACGCTGCTAGGGAGCTTTCGGATCAAAACCGTGAAGCTATAGTTAGGGGTGTTGTTAAGTCGGGGGAGCTTATAGGTAAGACTGTAGTGAGCCCTGTTGATGGCCGTGAGCTACTCATACTCCCAGCGTCTTTCGTGGACCCGGAGCTTGGCACAGGCATCGTTATGAGTGTCCCGGCACACGCCCCCTACGACTATGTAGCTCTCAGGGATCTTCAGGGGGATCCTGGGAGAGTTGCTAGATATGGGCTTGACTTTAGTGTTGTGAATTCTATAAAGCCTATTCAGCTGATTAGGGTTGAGGGGTACTCTGAGCTCCCCGCTAGGGATGCTGTGGAGGCTCGGGGTGTCGAGAGCCAGGATGATAGGGTTAAGCTTGAGGAAGCTACTAGGGAAGTATATTCTAGGGAGTTCTATAAAGGCGTCCTACTAGAGGTTACTGGGAGATGGGCTGGTAGGGTTGTAGCTGAAGTTAAAGATGAGATTGTAGAGTGGCTCGCCTCTAACGGGTTGGCTGTTAAGATTTATACTTTACCCCAAAGGGTGTACTGTAGGTGTGGCTCTAGGACTCACGTTAAGATAGTTAGGGATCAATGGTTCCTCCTCTATAGTGATCCTAAGTGGAAAGCTCTAGCTAGGGAGGCTCTAGACTCTATGACTATTTATCCTGGGGAGGCTAAGAGTGAAATGGCTAAAATGATAGAATGGCTTAGAGACTGGGCTTTCACACATAAAGGCGAGCTGGGCACTAGGCTACCCTGGGATCCAGAGTGGGTTATAGAGAGTCTCAGCGACTCAACAATATACATGGCTTACTACACTATAGCTAAATACCTTCAGAACCCAGATAAGTATGGCCTGCGCCCCGAGCAGCTTAAGCCTGAGTTTTTCGACTACATATTCCTAGACATAGGGTCTCTCGAGGAAGTGTCTAAGTCTACCGGGATACCTTCAAGCCTCATAGAAGATATGAAGAGAGAGTTCCAATACTGGTACCCCGTAGATCTTAGAGTTAGCGGGAAAGACCTCATGTATAACCACCTAGTATTCTTCATATTCCACCATGCAGTCATATTTCCGAGGAAACTATGGCCTAGAGCTATCAGCGTCAACGGGTTCATAAACGTTGGGGGAGAGAAGATGAGTAAGAGTAAAGGCAACTTCATACTCTTAAGGGAAGCCCTGGAATGGTGGGGGGCGGATGCTACAAGGTGGGCTGAGATAATGGCTGGGGCTGACGCCACCCTCGAAGACCCCAACTTCGACCCTAGAATGGCGGACTCCGCTGTCGAGGAGCTCAACAGGTGGCTCGATTTCGCGATAGAGAACTACGGCAAGGGGAGAGACTACAGGATGAGGATAGACTACTGGTTTGAGGGGGTTATAAACCAGGCTATTAGGAGAGTCACGGAACTCATGGAATCCACTATGTATAAGAGCGCCCTGCAGGAAGCTTACTACAACCTCCAATCAAAGTTTAAATGGTATCTTAAAAGAGCCGGGACCCCCAACAGGGAAGTTCTAAAGAAGTTCATAGAAGTCCAGACACTACTAATAGCCCCCGTAGCGCCCCACGTAGCTGACGAGGTCTGGGAAGCTATAGGGAAAGGAAGCCTAGCCTCCACCCACCCCTGGCCTGAAGCCGACGAGTCCAAGATAAAGCCTGAGCTCGACGTTGCCGAGGAAATAGTGAGGAGGGTTCTCGAAGACTGTAGGGAAGTCCTGAGGCTCGTGAAGCAGGCTGGAAAAGTGACTGTAACTGTAGCTGCCAGGTGGAAGTATGACTTGGCTTTTAAAGTTAAGAGAGAAGTGGAAACAGGAACCCCTCTAAGGGAAGCTATTAGGAAAGCTTTGAAAGCCGTCGGAGACGTTAGAGAAGCTTCAAACACCGCCCAGATAATAGCCAGGAACCCCGACATCTTAAACGTTCTAGTTGAGAGAGACCTAGAATACGGTACTTTAAAGGAGGCTGAAGAATTCTTATCGAGAGAGCTCGGGGTCAAAGTCTATGTTGACGTGGAGGAGGAGAGTAGCTCTCCTAAGAAGCGTGTGGCCGTGCCTGGGAGGCCCGCAATATATGTTGAGTAGTCGAAGTTAACAGTTTAAACTCTATAACCGTTTAAGCTTGGGCTCCGGAGCTAGGTTTTTCCTCGACACTCTTTTTATAAACATACCTATGTATGTAGCCGCATGCGGAGCATCTCACAACTATATATCTATGTTTTCTACTCTGGCTCCTGACTCTAACTGTTGCTGTTATGCCTGGTATTAGGGGTATGTTGCAGTTTTTGCAGAGGCTTCTTTTTAAGGGTTTTGGGGGTCTTATTCTCGTTCTTTTACCCATTTCTCTTATGTAGTTTCCTAGTTTTCTGGCGTATTCTTGTTCTCCTTTTTTGACGCTGTCTATTGCGATCTTATATATTATGTTCATTCTCTGTTTTATGAGGTCTCTATATTTCTCTTTAAGCCTGTTCTGTCTCCGGGGCTTGTTCTTCTTCAATTTTCTTCAGCTGCCTTCTATACATTTCTATTATCTCATCTTCTGTTGTAGCATCTTCAGGGCTTTTATCAGGCCTCCACCTTATGAACCTCGGGAATCTTATTGATACTCCTACGCCAGCCCTTATCTTGTCGATGCCGCATGTGTGTGTTGGCGATAGTGTTAGCTCCGCTCCCAGTACTTCAGCAACATATACGGGGTTTACCCATACATCCGGTTTTAGCTTAGAGTCTACCCTCGGATGTTTATGTTTAATTATGTGTTGTTTAAGCATTTCATTCATGTTATCCAACTCCTCATCCGTGAAGCCTGTGGCCATTTTACATACTGTTTTGAAAACATCTGCCTTAGGGTCGTAGGCCGCCATTAGGAGGCTGCTGAGCTTCCCTCCCCTCTTGCCTTTACCGTAGAATGCCCCCACAACTACTAGGTCTACAGTGTCAGCCATTTCGCTCTTATAATCTCTCTTATACTTGATCCAGAGCCATCCTCTAGCCCCGGCTACGTAGAAGCTTTCATTGTGAACAGCTTTAACCATAACCCCCTCGGCGCCTTCCGAGACAGCTTCTAGGAAGAACTTGTTTAGACTCTCAGGGTCTTCAATCTCAACGTAGTTAGCTATAGCCCAGTTATCGGATTCCACTACCATCTCTTCTAAAGCCTTCCTCCTCTCTGGTAAGAGTTTATCTGTTAAGTCTTCGCCGTCCCTGTAGAGGGCGTCGAACAAGAATACTTTTACAGGGATCTCCTTAGCTATCCTCTCTACTTCATGCTTCCTCTTCCTGTGCATGAGCTCCTGGAATGGTTTAAGCTCCCCAGTCTCGGGGTCGTAAGCTACTATTTCACCCTCCACTATGGCTTTTCCAGCTTTTAAGCCTTCCTTGGCCATCTCTACAACGTCCGGGTATCTGAAGGTTATGTTTTCAAGCCTCCTAGAGAATATTGTGACCCTCTCCCCATCTTTATGTATCTGAGCCCTCTCTCCATCATACTTATACTCTACTATAGCTTTCATCCCAGCTTTCTCTAGGATCTCCCCAGGATCTTTACCCCTCTCAGCTAGCATAGGCCTTATAGGGACCCCCACGACAGGGGTTATCTTAGCTAGGGCTTCAACACCTTCGCCAGCAACGATCCTAGCTATCATCCCCAGGTCAGCCCTCAAATTATAAGCCCTCTCAACTATAGGCCTACTCTGAGCCCCCCCACCAAAAGCCACAGATAAGGCGTCCAACACAGTAGCATCGCCAACCCCCAGCCTAAGCCTTCCCTCGACAAACCTCACAATATACTTAGCCTCTAGAGGCTCAGCATCCACCAGGAGCCCGGACACTAGCCTTATCTTAACATCCCTACTACCCTCGCCAGTAGCATAAGCTATCTTCAGCAGGGAATCGAAAACCCTGGAAACAGTAAGCTTACCTTTAACCCCCGCGAAAGCTAGTAAGCCAGCCTTCTTATCCTGAAACTGCCTCGCAAGCTTCTCAGCAACCTCCCCCAAGTCTCCAACAGACTTAGACAGCTTAACTACGGAATCCTCGCTAACCCTATAAGCTGAACTTATAGCTTTAATGAGAAACTTCTCCCCAACACCAAGCTCTGGAATCCCCTTCCAATCAGGCCCCAGCTTCCCCTGTATCAAATAGACGACTTTATCTATAACCTCTACCGGAGTATCTTTAAACAGCTTAACGAGAATTAAAGTCAGCTGGGTCCTCGCAGTTATCCTCTCTAGAGCTTGAAAAGTCTCAGCAACCTCCCTAAACTCCATATCCCTAGCTCGAGCCAAGCTCAATCCCATTTAATATGTTAGTTGTAAAGGTTTTTAACGTGATAGGCGTGGAAACTTTTAAGCATCGGAAACACCCGGAATAAAGGGTTTGAGACCTAGCTGTGAGGAGGCTGCTTAGGCTGAGCGGTGACGAGGGGTTGCAAGCTCCGAGTAAACCTTTAAATGGGGAAAGTTTAGGGGGATGATAGGGCCGACATAGTCTGAGGCCTGAGAGGCCGTTGACGTGGGGTCAATGGTTTGACCTTGGTTTAGCTGTGAGGGGTCTCCCTGTGAATATTTTAGCTTAGATTGTTATATAAACTTTGAAGTCTTCCCCGTTTCTCTGGAGGGTTTTTGGGTTTCTCTATTCCCTTATCCCTTTATACCTTACTCTTGTTACTTTTATCTTATATCTTGTTTTTAGGATTTTCTGGATTGCGTAGTCGTCTGTGGCTACTGTTATGTTTATGTTTTGGTCTTTTAGTTGGAGTGCTAGGGCTATTATTGTTTTGTCTGTTTCGCTTAATCTAGTTTTTTCCAGGGTTTCTTCGACTTTACCTATGTACTCAGTCTTCGGGTCTACTATTTCTATTCTCCCAGACTCTAATAGCCTCTCTAGCCTCTCCCTGCTTTCCGCATCTTTTACCTCCTCTATTACTCTTGTTGTTGTGTAGCATTTGACTGGAGTCATTAGTGGTAGGCCTGCTATTATGGCTCCCGTGTCTAGTATTAGGGCTTCTCTACCAGTATGTGAGTATTCTCGTGTGGAGGCGTTCATAGAAGTTCTCCCACCACCTGAACCTTGCTATTCTAGCTTTGGAGGCACACCTCTTAACGGCTACCACGCTGCCCGGCGTAGCTTCCCCGAAGACTTCACCATCTAGGCTTAAGTAGGCTTCATTACTTTGGGGAGATAATGTCACCTCTACTAGGGAGTCGCCCGGCGCAACCACAGGCCTCATGTGTAGCTGCACTGGATTCAGGGGGGTTATAATCATAATGTCGAGCCTTGGATCCACTATGGGGCCCCCGGCGCTTAAACTATAGGCAGTACTACCTAGTGTAGTCGACACTATTACCCCGTCCCCGTCTACTCTCATAGCGTCATATCCGTCTATAGAAACGCTCAGCCTAATCATCCTCGCCATCTTAGATACTATTACAGCATCGTTGAGCACGCAAGCTATAATATTACCGTTCAAGTAAACGCCCTGCTTAGGGTACTCTACGACCTTATAGTCCCCCCTAATGAAATCCCTAACCCTCTCTTCAACCTCGTACCTTTCAACGTCAAGGAGGAAGCCCCTCTTCCCTGCCCTCACAGCCATTATAATGGGGCTCTTATCGCCCAGCCTTAAAACAGCCCTTAAGAGGGTCCCATCACCCCCCACAACTATAAGCTTCCCTGGGACCTCTCCTGAAAGGCTGAATTTAGGGTATCCTGAGAGGCTCTCATAGTCTACGCTAGACTCGACAAATATTTTAACATCGAGCTCCTCCAAAACCTTAACAGCCCTGATTGCAGCCTCCTCAGCCCAGACACTTCCACGTTTAACCACTAGCCCTACAGCCTCGCCCGACACTGGGGATCCTCCAGTTATTATTCGAACGTGTTAAAGTAAAATAACGTTACTAGTCTAAGCCAAACGGTAAACCATGAGGGTAACATTGAGCTCTAAACCCTTGGAGAGCCTAGAAACAAGATCCCTCCTAAGATCTAAAGCAGACTTTGAAGCCCTAACCATCACAGTCTCAGGACCCACATAGGAAGACCTCCTAAAAACCATCCTAACAGGGTCGCTCATAGATAAAAGCGGAGACCCCCAACCAACAACAGAGTCGCAAACACCGCCCGAACATAGAACAGCTACTATGACGGAGTCATCACTACTGGCAGCCTCAATAAACCACCTAGGAATATCAGCAGCCGCAGCCTCACTCTTAACACCAATAATACAGTCACCCCTAGGGGTCAAGAAATCCTCCCTAGTAATCTCAAAAGTCCCCCTATGAGTAGCCCTAACATTAACATGACCCCAAGCCCTAAAACTAAAACCCCTAACAGGAACCTCCACAACCAACCCCGAGAAACCAAAAGAACACTATGCAAACAAACCCTAAAACCAGTATCCGATAGCAGGGTTTCAAGGTTATCCGCTACTCAGGTTTATGATGCTTGTGCGTGCGTCTCCGTATAACAACTCATAAACACGGGGTAAATCCCTCACCTTTGTGTCCTCGCAGTATTAGCCTTAAGCTTTGGCATACAACTATTTGCCCCGTTATAAGTTATTTGCCTGAAAGCTTAGCAGTCTTTTGTACTTGAGCATCCCAGGCTCTTTTCGCAAGTGTTCTCTCATGTTTTACAGTTAGGAGTAGCAACAGTTAGTGTAGAAATCCGCCTTGATCCAAGTGGAACCCTGCCTGCATGAGTTTATTCACCCTAGATTTGCAGAGATTAACGGTTAAGCCCACTTTATGCTATAAAGATCTTAGCGGATTAGCTTCACAGTTTCCGGGGATTTATGCAAAGCTATGCCTATGTTCTAACTTAGCACTGAAGACGCGGAGACATTCCGGGTTAATCCTCTATCTTATAGATGCTTATCTGAATGTATAGTTGCGGAGACCGGGTTTATTCGGCGAATGCCGAATTTCTTAAAGAGAAGATTATTACCCTTCCGCTAGATTATGTAATGATTAGTCAATGGAGAAATTCGTCTAACAAATATAAGTTCTAGAGTGTGGCCATAATATGTGAATTAGTGAGGTGTAATTATGGGCTATGTGGGTAAAGTTTTAATAGCCGACCTAACCAGGGGTAAGATCTGGTATGAACCCCTTCCCGACGTTGAGGTTCTGGAGAAGTTTGTCGGCGGTAAGGGCTTGGGTTTGTGGTACTTTTATAAGTACCTCCGTGAGGCTTTGAAACGTCATGAGAGCATATCGCCCTTCAATTCACACAACCCGCTGATATTCATGACGGGGCCTCTTACAGGTCTTCCCGTCCCGGCTGGTAATAACACAACAGCCGTCACTATAAATGCCGATACTTGGTATACGACTGCAGCTTCTCATACACACGGGTTCTTCGGACCCTTCCTGAAGAAAGCCGGCTTCGACGGCATCATAGTTGTAGGTAAGTCTAAAGATCCCGTCTATCTATGGGTTCATGACGGAGAAGCGGAGTTGAGAGACGCTTCTAAGCTTTGGGGTAGGGACACACATGAGACAGAAGATCTCGTCAAGGAAGAGTTAGGTCTGGATCCAGCTAAGGTGAGTGTGGCGGCTATAGGTCCTGCCGGGGAGAATATGTGTACAGGGGCTGGCATATGGAATGATAAGCATCACTCCTTCTCGCATTCAGGTGTTGGTGCTGTGATGGGTTCCAAGAGGCTTAAAGCGATAGCTGTTCACGGCGAGGGTGAGGTTCCCGTTAAGGACCCTGAGAGGTTAAGAGAAATTGCGAAATTGTGGAGTGATAACCTTTGGAAAAGTGATGTGGTGAACGCTCTTGCAAAAGGCGGTCTACCCCGCACCGAGTATACGTATACGAAGCAGAATTACTTGGTCTCTGACAAGAACTTTTCAGACGTAAGCTCGCCGGAGTTCGCTAAGGGCATGTCCAAATTTAAGTACACGCCAAAGGCCTGCTTCGCCTGCCCTATAGCGTGCTCCTACGTGGTTGAGGTTACTGAGGGCCCATATAAGGGGACCGTCGCCACGCCCGCCGGCGGCGGTGAAAACCTGGAAGGCGTTTCCTCCCTGCTCGGAATCTATGAGCCCGGCGCGATATTCCACTTGATAGAGCTTGCAGACAAGCTTGGATTTGAGACGAGCACAATAGGCTCCGCGATGGCTGTTTTAGTAGAGGCTTACCTAAAGGGTAGGGTGAGTAAGGAAGAGCTGGAAGGGCTCGAGCTGAGGTGGGGCGACCCTAAGCTCGTTGAGGAGCTCTTGATTAAGGCAGCGAGGAAGGACGGCTTCGTAGGGCGTCTCCTCTCTCTAGGCCCGAAAAGAGCTGCTGAAGCTATAGGGGCTGAGGACCTAGCAGTCCACGTGAAAGGAACTGGTATAAACCTCCACGACTGGCGGTTCACATGGGGCATACTGCTCGGCCAGCTTATAGGTGGCGGGTACAGCTGGCCTGCTCCTGCAGTGGATGCGTGGGCGACAGAGCCGGACATCGGCTACCCAACATATCAGAACCCCTTTGACTGGAGGCTTAAGCCTAGGGCTGTGAGGGACACTCAGCTCAAGAAGAACTGGGTAGATAGCATAGGGATATGTTGGTTCGCCGACTGGGGCGTGCCCGGCGCTCTGGGGTTCGAGGCGGAGACAGTAGAGGCAGCAACGGGCATTAAGTTTACCAGGGAGAAGGCTCTCGAGGTTGGCGAGAGAGTCATAAACCTTGAGAGGGTTCTCAATGTTAAGCTTGGATTAAAGCCTGAAGATGACGTAACCGACGTAGGGCCGAGGTTCCTTGAGCCTCCCGTAGCCGGCCCCGCCAAAGACAAGGATATTAGGAAATATGTCAAATGGATGGTTAAGGAGTATTATAGGCTCATGGGCTGGAGCGAGAAGACTGGAATGCCTTACCGTGAGACGCTTGAGAGGCTCGGTCTGAAGGAATTACTTGAGTGAACCGCCAAAGCCCCCACTGCAAACCCTCTTTTTCCCTCTAACAAGCTGTTCGGGAAAGACACTCCTAACGATAATTTAAATATAACTAGACTTATTTAAGTTTATATGAAATCAACATGTCAAGTCCAGCAATCACTTAAAGTACTCAGCGCTCCTAACGTTAGTGATAGTTGTGCCCCTGATGATAGTGTTGGCTTCATTTCATCACTTCAAGAACGAATATTATAACGTTAAACAGTTCCCATGTGGCCGAGTACGTCAATCACTGGGCTATGCCGCGGTATTCTAGTGTGCTAGGAGGCAACCCGGGCGAGCGTTCCTTACTCTAGAGAAGATAGGGTCGAGGACATTGATAGCAGTTAAGTGTGACACCAGCTATATTAGGTTTCTAACTAATAGACATTTCGGACTTATATGCCGCCATGAACACTATCAGGGTAAAGGCAAGGATCAAGCGAGCGTGGCGATATAGATGAACAAAACCTCTGATAGGTACAAGCACTCTATATGATGGCGAATTCAACAGTGGCAGGTTTCATCGCTTTCCTTCAGAGAGCGTGCCATATTACATGATTCTTCAGTAAATATTAAGAGTGGTCTCAAATTGTAACATGATTCATAATAGGTGTTATGAACATGACAACATTATGAAGAAATAGGAGTTTTCCACGCTCGAGCTAATCCGTTTTTCAAAGGAGTTAAGGAATCCTAGAGGAGGGATCTAAGGAGGTTAAGCTAGCTGAGGCATGTAAGATAATACTCGACCCACTAGATATCCAGCTAAAGAGGTATATATAGAGCACCGTCTGGTCTGCGGTCCGTAACGCTCTCATAAATGTTGCTAGTTGGCTGATCATACTCATAGTTGACTGCCTCAGAGGAAGTAAGAAGGGTAAGGTCGATTGCTTCATTCTAGCGGTTTACTGTTTTATCTTTTATACCCTCTAGGTCTTTGACTGGAGTTGTTATTTCTACCGCTTCTATTTCGAGGAGGTTTTTTGTCTCCTCGTTTACGTAGAGTGTTATTAGGTAGATTTTGTTTTCGATGTAATTATTCTCTTCAATCATTGTGCTGTCGAAGCTTATTGTGTATATTGGCATCTGTATTCTATCTTTCTCTATTTTCAGGTCTTCATATTTCTTTAGTGCTTCTATGGTTTCCAGGTTTACTGATTGTGCTTCTATCTCTCTTGTCTCTTTTATTATTATGAAATCGCTTTTTTCAAGGTTCCATTCTTCTAGGGCTTTTAACGTTATTTTTCTCACTATCTCCTGTAGTTCTCCCTCGACTATTTTAGACTCTACTATCCTACCTTTTTCAGATCTTATGACCAGTATTTTAGGCATTATGTTCAAGCCACCTCTAGCTCGTGGGTTTTCCAGGCTTTTTAAGCTGGAGGGCCGGTATCCCGGGTTTCGTGAGTTTCTCCATGTCTAGTAGGGTGTTGGCTTCTTCTTCGCTTAATCCGAGTTCTCTGAGGGCTTCCCTAATGCTTTTACCCTCATAGAGTTTCTTGGATATCTCTGAGGCTTTCTCATAGCCTATTATTGGGGCTATAATGGTTATGAGGGCTTGGCTCCTCTCAGCCATCCACCTAGTTTTCTCTTCTAAGGGTTTAACTTTTTCGATAACTAGTGTTGAGAGTTTATTGAGGGACTCCTCTAGGAGGCGGGCCTGGGTTAGGGTTGCATAGCCAGCTAGAGGTATGCCCATGCTAAGTTCGAACTCTCCTAGTAGCGAGGCTATTGTAACTGTCTGGTCTAAGCCTATGACGTGCGATGCAGCCTGCATAGCAGCCTCTACTGTTACAGGGTTAACTTTCCCCGGCATCATGCTACTCCCAGGGATCTCTTGAGGAATATCTATCTCCCCGAGCCCGGTGTATGGCCCTGAGTACATGAGCCTCAAATCCTGGGAGAGACGCCACAAGTCTAGAGCTAAAACCTTCATAGCTGAGCTTAAAGCTGCAACGTCTGAGAGGAGCCTCATAGCCCTGAAAGTGCTAGCTGCAGGTCTAAGCTTCAACTGTGTAGCTTCCGCTAGAGCCTCTACGGCGAGCTCAGCATATCTAGGGTGGGCGTTCAGCCCGGTCCCCACAGCTGTACCTCCTAAGGGTACTTCTAACAGTAGCTCTAGAGTTTTATCCAGTAAACTCTTATCTTTAGAGAAAGCATCAGCGTAAGCTGAAAACTCCTGGCCCATAGTGACTGGGAGGGCGTCTCTTAAATGTGTTCTCCCGGGCTTAACCACGTTCCTAGCCTTCTCGGAGAGCCTAGAGAGTGCTTCTATAGTTCTCTCAACAGCCGGTATTAGGCTTCTCCCCACTTCATAAGCCAAAGCTACCCTCACAACCGTAGGGACTACATCGTTAGAAGACTGGCTCATGTTAACGTGGTCGTTAGGGTGTATTTTAAGCCCTGAAATCTGCGAAGCCCTCTCAGCTATAACCTCGTTCACATTCATGTTAAACCCTGTCCCCGAGCCTGTCTGGAAAACATCTACAACTATCCTATCATCATGTAAACCCTCAGCAACCTCGAGGGAAGCCCTCATTATAGCTTCAGCCCTAGAACTGTCAAGGAGGCCGAGCTCCATATTAGCTTTAGCGGCCGCATACTTGACTAGGCCCGCCGCCCATATCATTCTCCTAGGGAATCTAGTTCCAGTATTTAGGAAAACTTCTACAGCCTTATCCACATAGCTCACAGTCCCACCACCATAATAGGGTTAACACTGTTAAACTTTTATATAGAAGTCTATAAATTTTGGAACACC
>CAKZTZ010000025.1 GCA_937921695.1 uncultured Sulfolobales archaeon
AGAAGCTACAGCAGCAATGTTAAGAGAGCACTCGAACACAACTGGAGAACTTTGAACAACTGAAACCAGAGACCCTAACATTAAAACAACAAACAGCAGCGGAATTAAAGGTAGCCTCGTCAAAACCTTCACACCGAAAGATTCTGAGAGTCAAACAATTAAAATACTTTGCTCACCAAACGTTAACCCCACCCTAAACTAGAGCCCGCCTGCCTACATGGTAAATAAGTTGGTTAAAGATTTTGAACTACGCTCGAGCCCCTCTATAGTTGGGGGGTTGAGTGTTTGGAGCTTGTTAAGGGTTTAACTATCTATACTTACGATGAGATACTGGAGAAGGTTAGAGGCTCTTATGGGCGTGCTAGGGGGGCTGAGGGTAGGCTTCAGGCTGTTAGGGATGTTATAGTTTCTAGGACTGAAAGTGTTGTGAAGCTTTCTTCTCTACTCGAGGGTTTGCATAGCTTCTACTGGAGGCTTGTTGAGGTTGAGTTTGATAGGGGCGAGATTGAGGGGGCTTTCAAGTGTGTGAGGAAGGCTAGGTTTATGGTTGACAAGCTCTGGGGTAGGTATCGTTACATTGTCATGGCTGCGGGCGGGGAGAGGGGGGTGGTGAGGGAGGGTGTTGGGAGGATGCTTTCTCTAGTTAAGAAGTGTCGTAGGGGGCTTTTGATCCTTAAGAACCTGGTAGTCTTCCTCCAGGGGCTCCCTTCTATTAACCCTGAGGAGCCTATAGTTGTGGTTGCCGGGCCCCCTAACGTTGGGAAGTCTACTTTCGTGAGGAGCGTCTCTACGGCGAAGCCTGAAGTAGCTAATTATCCTTTCACGACAAAACAAGTTACAGTAGGCCATAGGGATTACGGGGTTTTTAAAGTACAAGTTATAGATACTCCAGGGCTCCTAGACAGGCCTGTTGAGGAGATGAACCCTATAGAGAGGAGGGCTGCAGCCGCCTTAGGAGAGCTTAGGGGCGCTGTAATATTCATGTTAGACCCTACGCGGGACTCCTACATGAGCCTTGAGAGGCAGGTTAAAGTAGCTTGGGGTGTTAAGAGTTTAATTGGGGGGAAACCCCTTTACGTCGCTGTCAACAAGGTTGATGTTGCCGATAGATTGGAGCTCGGGAAAGCTCTGAGAATAGCCTCGGAGCTTGTAGAGGGGGGTCTGGCTTCAGGCTTCTACACTGTGAAAGCTTTAGATAGAGATAGTGCTTCTAAAATCCTGGATGACATAGTTGCTAAAGAGTTCACAAGTTACTTTAAAGTTTAATAGTTTATTTTTAAAATAGTGTAAGGGGTATGAATCTTTGGCTGTATATGGTAGGCTCGTAGTCCCCGGGAGGTTTCAGCCCCCACATTACGGGCATATAAGTACTATAAAATACGCCCTAGAACATGCTGAAGAAGCTATAGTAGCTATAGGCTCAGCCCAGGAGTCTTTCACATTTAAAAACCCCCTAACTGCCGGGGAGAGGATAGTGCTTTTAAGGAAAGCTCTTAAAAGCGAGCTAGGCTCAGACTATGACAGGATCTACATAGTGCCTGTAGTGGATATTCAAATGCACAAACTATGGGTTCAACATCTTAAAGCCCTCCTCCCACCTTTTGAGGGCGTAGTCTCGGGTAACGAGCTAGTGCTCATACTCTTCGAGGACGCGGGCCTCGCAGCCTTAAGACCCCCCATGTATAAGCCTGAAATATGTAACGGGACTCTAATTAGGAAACTAGCTTTAAACGGTAAAGCATGGTGGGAGTGCGTGCCCGAGTCTATAAGAGAAGACCTTGAAACTATAGGGTTCGCCTCTAGGATTAAGAGGATTGCGAGGGGTAACCTTGAAGCTAGTGGAGATTGACGGTTCAATGGGGGAGGGCGGGGGCCAGATACTGAGGACTGCTATCTCGCTATCAGCAGTTACTGGGAAGCCTGTGAGGATATATAATGTTAGGGTTAAGAGGGATAACCCGGGCCTCAGGCCTCAACATTTAACAGCTGTTAAAGCCATAGCCTCCGTGTGCAACGCTAGAGTTAAAGGGGCGGAAGTTGGAAGTTTAACACTAGAATTCTACCCTGGAGAGGTGAAAGGGGGAAGCTACTTCTTCGACGTGGGGACTGCGGGCAGTATACCTCTAGTTTTGCAAGCACTCCTCCCAGTACTAGCGTTCTCCAAGGGGCCTGTAACTGTAAGGGTGAGAGGTGGGACTGACGTGCCTATGGCGCCAACAATAGATTATATAAGGGAAGTGTTGAGGAGGCTCACGCTAATGTTAGGCTTCAACTTCAAAGTTAAAGTTGAGATGAGGGGACACTACCCTAAAGGGGGCGGAATAGTAGTAGTTAACGTCGACGAGCCCCCAGGATCTTTCAAGCCGAGAGAATTCACTAGGAGAGGGGGCTTAGAAGCACTCCACATCAGGAGCCACGCTGTAAGACTCCCAAAACATGTGGCGGAGAGGCAGGCTAACTCGGCAGCTTCAATACTCAAATCGAGGCTAGGCCTAGAACCCAACATTGACCTCGAATACTACGAGGCACACAAAGACCCCCACCTAGGCCCCGGGAGCGGGATAACAATATGGGCCTTATACAGGGAAACAGTACTAGGATCCGACAGCCTCGGAGCCCCGGGGAAGAGGGCTGAAATAGTCGGCGAAGAAGCTGCCAGGAGCCTCATAGAGGACTTAGAGACCGGGGCAGCCCTAGACAAGCACGCCTCAGACATGATCCCAGTATACTTAGCACTAGCCCCGGGAACCTCAACTATATACGGGGCTAAACTCACAACACACGCACACACAGTATTAGAACTCCTCAAGCTAATCAATGAAAACTACAACTATGAAATAATTGAAGGTGGAACAGGCAAGCCTTTCAAAGCAGTAATAAAAGGAGCCCCCCCAACATAGAAGCATCCCCCTCTACAATAAAGGGAAACCCGAATCCTGGAGAAAACAGTTTACGGGAAAGTGTGAGAGGACGTAGAGCTTAAAGGTAGTTTTACAGTTTTTAGATTAGTTCCAGTCGAGCCCGAGGGCTTAGGGGATCTCGTTACGGTCATTGTTTTAACCGTTACCCTCCCTTATATTACTAGGGTGTAGTGCTAGGTGATATGTAGGTTTTGCGGCTCCACATCTATAGTTTGGGATAATGTTTTAGGCGTTGCTATATGTAGTTCTTGCGGTTCTGTTGTTGAAGAGTATTCTGTTGATGACGGGGCTTCCAGCCTTCCCGGTTTCAGTGTTGTAAAGGCTAGGGGTAAGCGTGCTTCAAGGGCTCCTGTAGCGCCGGTTTTATGGCTTGAGAGCCCCGTTAATAAGAAGGCTTTAAACCTTATTAGGGGGAGTGATTTGGTTAGAGAGGTTAAAGACCTCGTTGACGGGGTGCCGACTCTCAAGTCTAGGACTTTAAGGGTTAGGGTTGCTCTAGCCCTCTACCTCATATGTAGGTCTTTAGGCTACTCTAAGGCTAAGGCTAGGCTCTACGCATCCAAAGCTGTGGGGGTTTCTGAGAGGAGTGTTGCGAGTGTAGAAGCTAAACACCCCATAGTTGAGGGTAGGCTTTTAGCGGTAGTTAGGGAGAAGCTGGCCGGGGGCGGGGGGAAGTTTATGGTTCATAGCGACTTTATAGTTGACAAGATATTTGAGAGCAGGCTCGCACGCCGGCAACTATCTCATGTAGAGAGAGAGCCTAATGAGGGCGAGCTCTAAATCCTTTAGGGAAGCGTTCTTAGAGAGTTTACCTACAGCTATATTACCATGACCCCCCCTATCCTCTACTAGTCCTAGAGCGTAGAGCATGTCTATGAGCCTCCCAGCCTCCCCCTTAGAAGACCTTATTATAACTAGTGTTATCCCGTCGCTCCTATCGATTAAAAGAACTACAGGCTCACCAACTATCTTATGTATAGCTGAAGCTAAAGCTGAAGCCCCCCTCCCAGCCCATTTACCCCTAGCATCTATGAACCTCAAATAGCCTATCCTCCTCGCCGACATGGCGAAATTCACAGCCACATCTTTAAGCTCCTCGTCAGCCTCTTTTGAAACCCTCAAACTCTCATCTATGAGCCCCGGCGTCTCTTTGCCTAGGATTAGCTCTATATCATCGAAGGGAATGGGGTCGGCGAGCCACCTAACATACTTACACCATATATCGGGGTTTTTAGTCCTGTTCAAGTGTTTCGATATCGCTATTACAAGCTTCACTACACCCTCACTCGCCGAAGTCCTCTTACCGCCTTCTATTGCAGTGACAGCTTCTATGAAAAGTTTCAATCTCGGCGTTATCTTTATCCCAAGCTTCTCCAGGAAGTTCTTTATTATGAGCGACGTAGACGTGGAGCCTGAGACAACAATACCCCCATAGGCCCTCTCAATATACTCCACGTTCTCCACAGTACTCTTATGGTGGTCGAAATAGTAGAGTTTGAAACTGCACCCGCTATCAACCATACTCTTAAGCCCCAAATCAACATCATCAGTAAACGGTATGTCGATAACAATAACATACTCCCAGCACTTCCCCAACACTCTATCCCTAAAACCCCTAGGCCCCGAAGGCATAAGATCCACATGAACTTTACCCCTAACAGGGAAAACCCCCAACTTCTCCTGAGCATACAAGAGCTGGGCAGCAGCCACAACACCATCAGCATCCCAATCAGCTACTATGACAACCCTCAACACACCCACCAAGCCAGTAAACCTTAACCTAAACCGCCATCTTAACCATAAAAGTGCTTTAAGCCTTAAAAACAATAATAGAAGTTAAAGACTCTGTGAAAACTTGAGACATCAATATTAGTTTTAAGCTAGAACACTAACAGATATACTCGGAAAAAGAATTAAGCACCCCACCTACACAGCTAACCCTTAAACACAACACCCGAGAGAGGGCGAGAGCACCCCAGAGCCAGCCTCCCAAAGACAAATAACAAACCCAAATACCCCCTAAAATAAACGCCACTTAACAGTAAAACCATGAAACTACTAATGAGGACTAGTCTATTATTTATTAGAGGAGTCTTACACACCATACGGAAGAATTACGGCGAACCATATGCCAGGTAAAAGTTTAAGGTTCTCTAGCTGTATATTAATTGTAGTACTAGTAAACTTTATAAACCTGAAAGCTCGTCTTTCAAAGTTCATGAAGGCAGTCTGACCCCTTAAGAGGAACGAACATATATGTGGTAGCGGGGGGTGGATTTGAACCACCGACCTCGGGGTTATGAGCCCCGCGGGCTGCCAGGCTGCCCTACCCCGCTGTATCGCCCCGCCATTTCCATTATAGTTTAGTTTAGGGTTTAAAGTTTTTAAGGCTTATCTAGAGCTAGGTTATCTAATACTTTAACGTAATGCATTTTTATAGTGTTTGAAGTTCCGGGTTTCTGTTTCTTGTTCGCTGTTGGTTTACTGTACTTCCTTCTGTTCTAGTATCTTCTTTATTATGCCGGGGTTTTTGACCCTGTTTATCTCGCTTAGGGGTACGTATTCTGGTAGTGCGTATCTTGTGTGTGTTAGTTCTGCTACTTCGTTTTTGGCTTTGAGGCTTCCTAGTATTCTTCTGAGTCTATCTTCTCCTACTATGCCTCCGAATATTGTTTTGAGATCTCTCCATGATAGGGGTTGTTTCGCCTCCCCGAGGACTACTAGTACTATTTTCTCTATGTCATCATCTACTAGGGCTGTGGCCACGCTTATATCCCCTATCTCCATTATGTTCTGCATTTCATTATACTTTTCTATAACCAGTTTTCTAAGCCTCTCCGCAGCCTCCCTACTTAGAACCTTTTGTTTGCTCGACAAGTTCTCCCCCCTATATTAAGTTCTATTCTAAATTTTTAAATATACTCACTTATAAAGGTTGCAGGTTCCCCTAGGTTGCACTACCCTCCTCTACACTGTGCTTCTTAAGACTACTAGACTTATAGGAGAGGAGGAGCTCCAAGTCACTTATTATACTCTTCTTCAGAATTGAGAGGAGCCTCCTCTCAACTTCATCCTCTTCACTCCCACCTAGGAGGGCAAGCTTATACTCGACCCAGCTTAAGTCTGAAAGGAGCCTTTTAACTTGAAAGTCGAGTATCCTATCCAGAGACTTCTCGAAAGCCTCACTCCCCAACGGCCCCTCAGCCCTTAAACTATTTTATTCCGACAGGCGTTTTAGGTTATTAAAGCCCATATAACCCGGGTAGCACTCACAACTTTAATATTCTATATAGGAGCGTTGGTTTTAACGTGTGAAAGCTACCGGGGTGTGGCTTGTAGTGTTAGCTTCCAGGTTATGGTTTATGCTTGTTTATGGGCACTGGATTGCTGCTAGCCTGGCGCATTGTGCTAGGTTTCTTAGGGCTGACTGTATTTCCTCTTCTACCCCTTTTAAAGCTATGCTGACATAGTCGCTGTTGGCGTAGACTTCGTCCGCGTCGTCGAGCCTTATAGTTTTCTCCGTTAAGCTTCCCTGGGGTGTGATCATTGTTATTATTAGGGTTACCCCTTGTATTGAAACATTGTAGCCTCCATGGGATATGTTTAGCCCTTCAGGCGATATTCTTATGGAGAATGGCTCCTCCCGGGCTTTCCAAACGCTTATATAGTCCGGGGCCTCGGCCGTCATAATGCTAGCGCAGCCTGAGCTGCAGATTTTCACATTACCCTCTATGCATGAGCCTCTAGCTTTTGAAAGGCATTGGGCTCTCAAATAGAGGGTTTTACCCTGCCTTATGATCCAGTCTATTCTAACAATAATGTTTATAATACTAGTTGACTTAAACCCCTTCCTAGGAGCTTTCCTCAGCAAAGCCTCCAGCGTAGAGTGCACAGAGTCAAACCCTCTAATAGACAATTACCCCACCTAGGATAACGGGTTTAACACAGGCTTTTAAGCTATACTAGATTCCTTAAGCTTTGCAACCATAGACCTAAGCCTCTCAAGCCCCCTACGAGCCTCCTCAACCTTAACTTCAACGCTCATCAAACACTCCCTACAAGCCCTCCTAACATTATCGATTTGAACTAGGCAACTCTCACACCCCAACCTCCCACAGTAAACACACCTAGCTACGGAAAGCCTGACACCACAAAAAGAACATATAGCTGAACGGCACACAGAGCAAACCCCACCAGGCCCGTAATGGTCGGGGCAAACTAGCCTCCCGCAGAGACTGCAAACACTAATAGCCGGGCTCCCGCAGAGCTCGCAGACCCCCACACTCAAAACATGGCACCAAGAAAGTAGAGGGGACCCTATGTTTTAAAGCTCGCACCCTCTTCGACTTATATTGAGTTATGTATTTTAGCCTTCATTAATACCTTAATCCTTGGAGCGTGTGGTGTAAAGAATGCTGAGAACAAGCCAGTATATTACAGTTATAGTTGAGAATAACAGGATCACAGTAGCTGGAAGGGTTTACGAGAGCAGCCACGCCCTCCTCATAGGGGCTGACAGGCTTAACGCCTACATAAGCCACGACCGTGTTAGGGTTGAAGCCTATTTCCCCCTAGATAGTCAGGTTGAATCCCACATAGAAGATGTGGTTAAAGTTGTAGCGCCAGGCGAGAAATATGAAGTTGACACTCTGGGGAGTAGGATTAGCGAGGTTAGTTTAAAGGAGGGGTTTATCGTTAGGGGGCAGGTTGTATCTATAAAATTCGAGGGTGACGAGGATAGTGGGGATATTGTAGTTAAGATACCTAGGGTTAAGAAGCTTAGAGCTAAAAAGCTAGAGCTAAAAAGCGGTAGGAAGACTTCCATGAACATAATAACTGTCCCGTTCACAATAGGCATAATAACAGCCCAAGACGCTACATTCTCCATAAAACTCGTGGATGAAACTATACTTGTAGAGGTAGAGTGAGCTGCAAACCCTTATTTAAGTTCTGAGAGCCCCCAATACCCTGTTAAGGTATTATGGATTGATGAGGGGTTTGAGGAGGGCTCGCGGGGGTTTAAAGGCTAATGACTGGGTCCTCAATATTTCAACTCTCCTCTACGTATTTAGCCTCCTGGGGGTCGTACCCTATCTCTCCAGGTATGCTGTAAGCCTTGGAGCGGGGAGTTTTGAAGTCTCCCTTATAGGGCCTAGTTACGCTGTGACGGCAATAGGCTTAAGGCTTCTAGTTGGGAGGCTCATAGATATGGGTTATGCGAGCACACTAATGTTCCTTGGGGGTGTTCTCAACGCGTTGGCGTTGACAGTGTTAGCTGTGACTTCTAGCGTCCCCATGATCCTCGCTAGTAGGCTCATCCAGGGGGTTTCGGTAGCCTTGTTCATACCTGCATCCCTATACTCTGCTAGTGTTGGAGAGCCTTCAGAGGCGCAGAAGCGCATCTTGTGGAGGAGCACTATGTGGGGTCTCGGCTCCGCTGTAGGGCCTGCGGTAGCAGGCTTCATATTGAGCATATATTCTTGGGCTTTAATGTTTACTGTGGCTGCTGTTATAGCTCTAGCTTCGGGCTTTATGGGCTTTTCCTTCAAATCTCCTAGGTTTGAGGGGGGCGGTGATAGGGGCGGGGTGGCTACTCTCCCATTTACTTTAGCATCCCTAACTCTATTTATGTACGTTGTAGGCTACCAGTCTCTCAATATTTTCCTACCATCCCTCCATGAGGTTGAGAGCCTCCCAAAATATTATACCGCATACTTCTTCACTTCCCTAGCCCTATTCAACCTGGGGTCTAGGCTAGCCTTATCCCTCACAGGAAGCTTCAACCCCAGTAAGATGGCGTTAGCAGGTCTAACTCTAAGCCTCGCAGGCTTCACCACCACAGCCCTAGACCCTCTAAGCTCTAAAAGCATAGCTTACGCAGCACTAGTAGGGGCGGGGCTCGGACTATTATTCCCATCACTCCAAGTAATATCACTCCTCGGAGTCCCCGAAAGGAGGAGAGGCTCAGCCTCAAGCATATACACTGTAATGTTCGACGTTGGATCCCTAATAGGCCCACCACTAATCATAACAATCTCAGGAGACTATAAGGGCGCACTAGCAGCTTCAACAGCATTCATAGCCCTAGCCTTCATACCCCTCACAGCCATAGAACTACACCGGAAACACAAAACATGAAGATTTTAACCCCCAAAGACCCTAAACAATAATAGAGGGGGCATATAATGACAGCGAAACTACAAGAGTTTAAAACTAAAATAATAGAACTTCTAAAGAAAGACGAAGAATTCCGCTACACCATAGCAGGACTAATAGGAATGGAAGAAATACTGAGAAGGCTAGATAGAAACGAGAAAGAACTAGTAAAACTAAGAGAAGACATGAAAGAAGGATTCGCTAGACATGGTGAAGAGCTAAAGAAACTCTGGGAGGAAGTGAGGATACTAAGAGAAGACATGTATAAAGGATTTGCCAGAACTGATGAAGAGTTAAAGAAACTAAGAGAAGACATGAGGGAGGAGCTCGCATTTACGAGGAGACATTTAGATGCTTTAGGGGCTCGTTGGGGTTTAATGGCTGAAGAATCTTTCAGGGAGGGTATAAGGGCTCTTATAGAGAAGGAGTTTGGATGGAAAGTGGAGAAGTGGGTTAGGTTTGATAGTGAGGGTTTCGTTTTTAAGAGGCCTGCAACTATAGAGATTGACTTAGCTATTAGCGATGGGAAAATAATATTAATAGAGATTAAGTCGCATGTGGACGATGATGACGTCCATGTTTTCAGCGGGAAAGCAAAATTCTATGAGAAAATCGAGGGTAGAAAGCCTGACAGGTTGATGATAGTGACACCATATGTTGAAGAGAGTGCTTTAAACGTGGCTAAAGAATGTCAAATAGAAGTGTACACGAAAGTCTAGCCCCCGTTTGTCCCTGGATTCAAATAGCTAGGATCCAGGGGCGGGTAGCGCATCTATATAGTTAGGGGTTAACTTTTCCTACACAATGGTGTTAAATCTTAAGTTCTGGTTGAGCCTCATATATAATGGTGGCTTCTTTGAACGGCAGTGTTAGAGTTAATATTAAGGAGAAAGGCGTAATACCGAGCCCCCTCCTGGAGGATTTTCTATCTATACACCCAGCTATAGACGTGGAGGATGGGCATATAATTTGTCATCATTCGAGCTTATCCCTCCTAGTGGCGGAGTCTTCTGAGGGCCCCGTGCCTTTGATAGTTTTGAGCGACTGCCTCTATATTACTGCAGGAGAGGAGTATGTGAGGAGGCTAGCTGGCGCAGCCTCTTCGGAGAGTAGCGAAGTTATAGTGAAGATGGGGAGGACTATAGTTGTGGGATCCACGGAAATATATAACCCAGACGTTCTCGAACTGTTAAGCGTAGAGGAAGGGGTTAACTTGAAACTATATGATGTCAACGTTGAAGGTTTAGGGAAAGCCATAGTAGTCACATTAAAAGGGGGGAGGTACGGGGACGGCATAGCGTTAATAGCTACCAACTGTAGAGTAAGGAGTGAAAAGAGGGACGCCCTACACTATTGAAGCTTGGAAAGCCTCACATTCAACTCCACCCTCTTGAGCACAGTGATATGCCTCGTAGTTTTCGGGGGGAAGAGTTCCCCGCTTAAAGCTGCTTTAACAACTTCAGTTTTACCGATCCTAGGCGGGATTACTATGAGGGAGTTGGGGGCTTTCCTGGGTTTCGCTACTCTAAACTTAACGGTTATGTGGGGGGAGAGTTCAAGGGTCTCTAGAGCTCTATAAGCGTTTCCCCCTAGTTTTTCGTCTATTTCAATAGTTGGGGGGTCGTGGTCTACTATTGAGATTGAAGTTCCGAAGATTTTCTTGAGATCTCCTAGGATAGTGTTCTTATTAATGTCTTTTATTTCATAAACCCTCACCCACCTATCTACAACTATATTACTGTCTTTATAGTCGACTAAAATAGCTAAGGCTTTTCTAGCTTCAAGCTTCTTTAGAGCTTCCAGTCTATGGGTTCCATCTATTACTGTGAACGTCCTATTGTCAACTATTAGGGGCCTCCTTAAAACCCCACTTTTAACGATAGAGTTTAATATTGCATTAGCCCTTTCAGGGATGTATTTTTCATGGGGTTTAAGTTCCCTGATATCTACTAGGGCTATCTCTATTTTAAGCTTACCGTATATCATGGCTTTAGAGGGACCTCCTAGGGGTTTACCCGCGGTATATAAGAGATGTCTATATTTTCAGGCTCATAGTCTTTTAGTTTACCTTCAAGATACTCCATGTAGCCCTGGAGGTCTAGGAGGCCGTGGCCGCTGAGATTAAATAATATTATTTTAGTGTCGCCGCTCTTCTTAGCCTCTAAAGCTATGTCTATCGCAGCTTTAACAGCGTGAGCGCTTTCAGGCGCCGGGACTATGCCCTCAACTTTCGAGAATAAAGCTCCTGCAGCGAACACCTCACTCTGATGGTATGCTCTAGCCTCTATGAGGCCCTCGTTTACTAAAAGACTTAGTGTAGGGGCGTCACCATGGTATCTGAGTCCTCCAGCGTGTATAGGTGGAACTCTATACTTGTGGCCTACGGTATACATTTTAAGTAAGGGTGTTAAGCCTGCAGTATCTCCATAGTCGTAAGTGTAAACTCCCCGGGTCAGAGAAGGGCAAGCTCTGGGCTCTACAGCTATGAACTTCATGTCACTCTTCTTACCTGAGAGTTTAAACCTCATGAGCGGGTAAGCTAGGCCTGCAAAGTTTGAGCCCCCTCCCACACAGCCTATAACGTAGTCTGGGAGTTCCTCTCCAAGCTCTTCAAGCTGCTTGAAAGCCTCCAACCCTATAATAGTCTGGTGTAAAAGCACGTGGTTGAGAACGCTGCCAAGACTATACCTAGCCCTCTCATATGATAAAACATCCTCGATAGCCTCAGATATAGCTATTCCAAGGCTTCCAGGATGCTCGGGCTCCCTCTCTAAAATAGATCTCCCAGCATTAGTCAGCTTAGAAGGGCTAGGCACCACTTCAGCCCCATAAAGTTCCATTAAAACCCTCCTATAAGGCTTCTGCTCATAGCTCGACCTAACCATGAAAACCCTAACCTTCAACTTAAACAAAGCACCAGCAAGAGATAAGGCCGAACCCCACTGTCCAGCCCCGGTCTCCGTAGAAAGCCTCTCAACACCCTCAACCATATTATAGTATGCTTGAGCTATAGCAGTGTTAACTTTATGACTCCCAGTAGGTAGGACTCCCTCAAACTTATAATATATTCTAGCCGGGGTTCCCAGGAGTTCTTCAAGCCTCCTAGCTCTAAATAATGGAGTAGGCCTCCCCAAGCTTATTAAAACCCCCCTAACCTCATCAGGGATCCTAATGAACCTTTCACCGCTAAACTCTTGGTCTAAGAGGGCTTTAGCGAAAAGCCTCTCAAACATCTCCCTAGGAGGGACTCTACCATCAGGGAGTAGAGGCGGGGGCAGAGGCTTTGGAAGGTCGGGGACAATATTATACCAGAACTCGGGAACTAAGTCCTCAGACTGGGAAGCCCTCCCACGAGAGCCTAAAATCCTAGCCATTGGCTCAACAGGATCACCACATATTATCGCCACTTTGGCATATAAAAGCTTTACTATATATTTAACATTTGAGAACAGTGGAAACTATAAGCTTGAACACTTAGATTCATAAGGGGGTTTGTATTGAGCTGTTGGATATTATTCGTGGATCTCGATGGGACTCTCTGGGACAACCTAGACATATCTATGCTCGACCCTCCCTTTAGGAGGGTTTCGGAAGACGTTATAGTTGACAGTAGGGGTGTTAGGGTTAAACTTTTTGTTGACATGGTTAAGCTAGTGGAGAAAGCTAAACAGTGTGGGGCTTTTGTTTCAGCCTTAAGCTGGAATGTGAGGGAGAACGCTATAGGAGCTTTAGAGGCGTTTAACGTGATCAATTTATTTGATTATCTAGGAATAGAGCCCCACCCAGATAAGGGTCTTATAGCTTTAGAAGCTCTCCGGGAAGCTTCGAGGAGAGGGTGTGTAGAGCCTTGCGCCATCATATATGTTGATGATAGAGATATACATTTGAGGAGTATGAGGGATAGGCTGGGGGGCTCCTTCGCATTCCTCAGAGCTTGGAGGGATTTTAAGAATCTAGATGAAGCCTTGGAGGTCTTGAGTAAGTTGCTTGCAAATAATTGTCCGAGCGTTCAAACATTGGACTGCAAGGATTTAAATGTTTGAGTTAGAAACCTATTACCCCCCTAACCTACATAGTCGGGGATCACGTTACTCTCTACTTGACGTGAAACACGTTCACTCCATAAGGCTCTCTAGCTAGAGTTTTAACCACTTTCTCAGAGTCGTCGTAGATAGCTTCAATCTTATATTTCCTCGCGAGCCCCCTCAATATTTCAAGCTTATACGTGTGCTCCTCCCTATAGTCCCCGGGCCTCCTCAATATTACTCCTGATACTACCTTATCTAAACCCATATCCCTCAACTGGCTCCAAGTTTCCGCCTCCATAGCCTTACTCCTCCCAGAAACTACTATAACCTTATACCCCCTCTTAGCATAGTCCAAGGCGAGAGAAACATATTCAAAGCGGGGCTTGTCGAGATAAAGGTATTTAGAGCTGAGAAAACACCTCCAGAAAAGCATCCTCCTATAACCCCTAACACCCTCAAGACTCTCAAGCCCCACCTCTTCAAGGCAAGCCCTAAACCTAGCACTACTATCAACAAGAACACCATCAATATCGAAAACAACAACCGACTCCAGCAAGGAACCCCCAAGAAACCAGAGGAACTTGTAAAGCTTATAACACCTCCACGAAAAGAAAAACCCGGGAGAAGGGCCCGTAGTCTAGCGGTTAGGACGCCGCCCTTACACGGCGGAGGTCCGGGGTTCGAATCCCCGCGGGCCCACCACCAAACACTATCCCATATACTTGTTATTCAAGTAGTGCTCCTCGAAGAAGTGTTTAATAGGGGTTTCAGAAGGGTTGCGGGCTCTGTGGATAGTCGGTCTTCACTATTCAGCGTCGCTCCACCCTCTTCACAGCCTAGATGTATTCTTGTTCTTTAGAAGTTTAATAGTTTAGCTATGTAAACAGTGGAAGAAATCCTTTAAATAAATTTAATTATAGTGTTCCGAGCGTTATTTGCCTTTCTTTTTCTCCGAGCCTCCTGCTTCCTGCTTCTTCTTAGCTCCACATCTTCCCGGCATCACTGTTCACCGCTACCTTTATGTTTTTGTTTAGGCTTATAAGGTGTGGAGGCTATAGATACACAGTACTATATGGCTCGGACATCGTCTGCCAGGGCTCTCGTCTACCTGGTTTTATGCCTTTCTATTCCCTTTAGGGAGTTTCCGTTTAATATTCCTCATTGGAGTCTCGTCATCGCCCTATGTCGACATCCCTTGTGGGAGCAAATCCTCTCTACTTTCTATCCTCCAGTGTTTATAAACTTTGCTTATCATGGCTTCTATTCTAGGCTTTCATCTAGGGTATTTGGGAGGTTCGTAGTCCTTAACTCCGGATGGTGTCATCAGATCCTCGGTCATCAGTGTAGGCACACTTTCCTAGGGCTCCCACCCGTCATTTAAGTTTTATGGTGAGAATGGATGGTTTGGTGGGCCCGGGGGGATTCGAACCCCCGACCGCCCGGTTATGAGCCGGGCGCTCTACCTGGCTGAGCTACGGGCCCTCCCATATGTCTTTTAATTGTCTGGGAGTTTAATAGTTTTCCCTAGACTTTCCAGCTTTGTAGGTATTCTTTTTGTGTTTGTGTAAGCTCGTCTATCTCTATTCCCATAGTTTCTAGTTTTAGTTTTGCTATGGTCTCATCTATTTCCTGTGGGACGTCGTAGACTTTGGGGTGTAGTTTTCCTTTATTCACTGCTATATATAGTACTGATAGGGCTTGGTTTGAGAAGCTCATATCCATTACTTCGCTCGGGTGGCCTTCAGCTGCTACTAGGTTTACTAGCCTCCCCTCAGCTAGGAGGTATAGTTTCCTACCGTCTGGTAGTATATATTCTTCGACGTAGGGTCTCACCGCCTTCTTGGAAACCGCTATTTTGTTTAAGTCTTCAACACTCACTTCTACGTTGAAGTGGCCTGCGTTAGCTAGTATAGCCCCGTCTTTCATTAACACCATATGCTCCCCCCTTATAACATCCCTGTTCCCTGTTGCTGTAATGAAAATGTCGCCTAGCTTAGCTGCTTTAACCATAGATGTTACCTCGAAACCATCCATTACAGCTTCGAGAGCTTTAACAGGGTCTACCTCAGTGACTATAACCCTAGCCCCCATACCTCTCAGCCTCATAGCAACACCTTTCCCAACCCAGCCGTAGCCCGCTACTACAACAGTTTTGCCGGCCATCAACACGTTGGTGGCCCTCAATATGCCGTCCACAGTGCTCTGCCCTGTTCCATACCTGTTATCGAACATGTATTTTGTCCTAGCATTGTTAACAGCGATAACAGGGTAGAGGAGCCCCCCGGCTTTCTCCATAGCCTTAAGCCTTATAACCCCCGTAGTTGTCTCCTCAGTCCCGCCCCACACTCTCACAGCCTTATCTCGGAGCTCTTCGTGGAGGGTCACGTGGAGGTCCCCGCCGTCATCCATCACTATGTCCGGCCCCTCAGAGCCTACCCTCCTAATAGCCCAGAAATACTCCTCAGAGCTCATGCCTTTCCAAGCGTAAACATTCACACCCTCACTAGCTAGCGCAGCGGCTACATCATCCTGTGTTGAGAGGGGGTTGCAGGGAGCTAGGTGCACTTCAGCCCCCCAAACTTTAAGAGTCCTTACAAGGACCGCGGTTTCCTTAGTGACGTGGAGGCTGGCTGAGATCTTGACGCCTTTCAAAGGCTCGCCCACCCTATAGAGCTCCCTGAGTTTTAAGAGGACTGGCATGTGCCTCTCAGCCCACCCTATCTGGGCTGCGCCGCTAGGCGCTAGGCTCATATCTCTAACCTTATACCCCAAGCTGGAGCACCACACTATGGTTTAATTGAGGCAACCTTAATAATTAAAACCATTTAAAAACACGTTAGAGTCTGGTGTAGAGTTTGGGGAGGCGTAAGAGGAAGAGAGTTAAAGTTAAAAGGGCGATTCCAAGGCAAATGCTGAGATACTATCAGTGCCCACTATGTGGATCCCTAACTCTAACCGTAGACTTTGAGAAAGGTGATTCAGCCGACGTTAAAATAGCTGTGGTAACATGTGGGAGTTGCGGGTTCAACTGTAGGATAAAAGTTAACAAGGTTATTGAGAGGATAGATGTATATAATAGGATCACAGATTTAGCCTATGAAGGTAGACTGGAGGAAGAGTGTAGAGGAGAAACCGGAGAGGGTGAACAGGGTGGCGTGGAAGGGGAGACTATGGAGTATGATGTTGGAGAAGAGGAAACAGAGTAGACTACACTTCACACTAGTAGACCCTGATAGGACGAGCCCGCGGGATGTCGAGAAGATAGCTAGGATAGCTAGAGACGCGGGGTCAGACTTCATACTAGTAGGCGGGAGCCTGGGAGTATCCCCTGAGAGCACTGACGCCGTAATAGAAGCTGTTAAAAAATACGGCATACCAGTAGTAATATTCCCTGGAGCGCTCAACAACGTTTCTAGAAAAGCTGATGCAGCCCTGTTCCTTAACATTATAAACAGTGACGACCCATACTATCATGGGATAGCCCAGGTTCAGGGGGCCCTCATAGTTCTCAGCCACAACCTAGAGCCTATACCAACATGCTACGTAATAGTAGGCTATGGGGGTACAGCCGGGTTCATAGTGAGGGCGAGGCCCATACCGTATGAGAAGCCGGATCTTATAGCTGCACACTCGCTAGCCTGCGGCATGATGGGGTCTAAAATAATATACCTGGAAGCTGGGAGCGGGGCTCCAAAACCCGTGCCTCCCGAAGCTATAACAATGTCTAAAAAGCTTTTAGAAATAGCCGGCATAGAAGCCCTAGTCATAGTAGGTGGAGGTGTTAGGAGCGTGGAGGCAGCCAAAGCTGTAGCTGAGGCTGGGGCGGACGGGCTTGTAACAGGGACTATAGTGGAGGAGAACCCGGAGATCCTGGCCGACATAGTTAGAGCTTTTAAGGGCGGCTGAAACACATTCTAAACCTGATAAGACCCGGGGTCCAGTTAAACTTAAGAATCAAAGAGGGCGCGCAGTATGAAGTTTTGCCCAAAATGTGGTAGCATAATGAAAGGCCCCATAAAGAGCGGGGATAGGCTTAAGTATAAATGCACTAGATGCGGCTACGAAGAGACCGTAACCGACATAGCAAGCCAGCAAGCCCTAACTTTCAAGAGCGAGGTTAAGAGAAACCCTAAAGACAAACTCCTAATACTAGACAGTAAACAAGCCTTCTCAACAGCTCAAATAGTTAAAGGAATAGTCTGCCCAAAATGCGGCCATGAAGAAGCCTTCTTCTGGATGATGCAAACAAGGGCCGCCGACGAGCCCCCCACACGCTTCTACAAGTGCACTAAATGCGGCCACACCTGGAGAGAATACGCCTAAAACCCTAAACCTTCATAGAGCTAGGATTCAGACTTCTCCAAGTTCTTCCCAATAAGCATTGTGAGGGTTTGAGCCTCATAGCAGCTGATATTAGCCTTAGGCCTCTTAGGACTCATTAAACTCCTCCCCCCGGGTTCCTTAAGAGTATGTCATAGCCCTCCTCCCCTTTCGCGTTAACCACACCCAGGAGCCTCCTCCGCCCCACCCTATGAGGGATAACTTTTCACCACACTATGAGTGGAGCTCAGCCCCCGGGAAACTGCACATCTAAAGTTACCATATACATAGCCGCCCCTCTCTTTTCGAGGCTTTATTCTCCCCCACTTTAAAGCGGCGGGGCACCCTAGAGTAGAGATCCTTTATGAAAGCCGTTACAGTAGAGCCCCGGCGTTCCGGCGTCAGCAATCTTAGAGCTTCCTGGGAAGGGTCTCTAGTGTTTGCCTCTATGGGGCCTCTGTGTCTTAAAGTATGTGGAGGGCTAGGGGTTAATCTTCGCTATGGGTTTCTTGTTCGTGGAGGAGTATTGTGTTAAACCTATTAGGATAGTTTATCACATTATGTTCAGGGGGCTTGTTGAGCGTACTACTGTTATTATCGCTTGTCATGGCTTTGGCTGTCATTGCAGGGTACTTGGCGGAGAGAGCTAGGGTGCTCCCTCTAGTGGGTTTCCTAGCTGCGGCCGTGTTTTTCAAGGCTTTATATGAGTTTGCCAGGTTAGGGGATGTTCTAGGGGTTAACCCTGAGGTTTTAACAGACTTGGGCTCCGCCCTGTTACTCTTAGGGGGCGTCCTAATAGCTTTCGAGGCTGGTAGGGAGGTTGGCCTGCTGGGGTTTAACCCTAGGAGTGTCTATATTGTTACTCTCGAGGCTACGATTATAGTAGTGTTTACAGTAGCTATAGCTAGGCTGGCAGGGTTCGGGTATTTGGAGAGTATGGTCGTAGCTGTAGCTATACTCTCGTCTAGCACGGCAACAGCATACAAGCTCACGGAGAAGCTGGGGATGGCTGAAGCTAGGAGCTTAGCCCTCGCCATAACCACTGCGGAGGATGTGGCCCTCCTGGCTGGGCTGAGTATTGTAGGAGGGGGGCATAGAGACCCCGTTGTCGTCCTAACGTTAACTGTGGCCTTCGCAATAGTAGGGGGCGCTGTGTTCAGGCTTACATTCTACAAGATTAAGACTCTAGGAGGCCAGGAGGCTACGGTCGCTATAGTTTTAACACTGTTATACGCGAGTGTAGCTAGCGTTTTCGCCTCACCATACCTCGGGGCTTTCGTAGCAGGCTACTTCTTCGGGAGGGCCACGGGGGGTGGGGGGTTTCTCAGACCTTTGACCGACTTGTTCACGTTGATCTACATGGTAGCTGTGGGCCTCCTCTTGCCGGCGCCGGGCTCTATGAGGTTAACAGTATTAGCGGTAATAGTTCTAGTAGCCATAGTAGCTATAATTGTTAGGGGGTTGGCTGTTTTCCTGGCATCCCTTATAGTTCTTAGGAGCGGCTACTACGCTACAGCCCTCAGTGTTCACTTGTCTAGTGTGAGCGAGCTAGCGCCCCTCGTAGCTATAACAGCGTTTATGAGCGGGGTCATGGGTGAGGACTTAGCGCTCGCCCTAGTACTGCTACCCCTAGTATCCATATCAGCCTCAAACATAGCCTCCCTGAGGTGGGAGCGTATAGCTGGGGTCGTTGACAAGTATATTTTGACAGACGTGATACCCCAGGTTCCCGAAAGCCTCTACAGGATAGGTGTGAACGTCGTGGTAACATCTTCTAAAGTTAGTGTTGTCCTATTAGCTGTAGCGGCGGTAGCCTCTATTTTAAGCTATATAGGCTTAGGGCATATAGGCCTGCTAACCCTGCTACCAGCCAGCCTCATAATAATGAGGCTTTACGGGGAGCTTATTAGGGAAACAGAGCCTCTCGGTAAAATACCTGCAGCACTCGTAAGGCTCCTCACACTTCTAGGATCGGGGTCTCTAGCCTTCTATGTAATCGTGGAGCTCTCAAGATACTACCCGGGCTTCGAAGCTCTAGGCTATGTAGCGTTCATGGGCTTCGCAATCCTGGTAGCCCTACTAGCTCTAGACACCATATTAAAGCTTAGGAGGGTCTTAAGAGAAGCTGTTGTTAAGAGGAGGCCCCCCGTGTGACACTTCACCACATATTAAACCCGGAACCTCATAGTTAAACATGGATGTGGGGCGGGCTTGTCAAACATGAGAGGCCGGATGAGGTTTAAAGTCTTAAGTATAGCTCTAGCCTTAATACTGGGAGGAGGGATAGTTAAAACAAGTGGATACCTAGCCTTCGGCTCCAAGGCAGTCCTAGTAGACGCTCTAACATGTATAGCTGCAGCTCTAGGGGGCTTCATAGTTCTAGTCACGACTAAGATCTCGCTAAGCCCCCCAGACACAGACCACCCTTACGGGCATGAGAGGATAGCCTATGGGGGGGCCTTGGGGGTCCTCATAGTATACTCTATAGTTGCGGGGGCCGCAATAATCTCCATAGGCCCCCCGGAGCCTTACACTGTAGACTCGAGAGCTTCAGTTACAGCCTTAATCGGCACGGCACTCTACGCGGCCGCCATAATCCTAGCTAGGATGGATCCTATAGGCGGCTCTGTACTAGCTGTGTTCACATGGTCCGAGATCATTGAGGGTCTAGTATCTGCGGCCGCAGCATACGCCGGGGCATCCCTATCATACATCGTGGATTACGCTGGAGGACTAGCCATACTAGCCTACCTCTTAGCATCCCTATACAGGGAGTCTAAAGAGCTCACATTTAAAATATCAGATGTAACAGAGAAAGACATAACTACAAAAGTGAGAAAACTCCTAGAAAGCAGGAAATTCAAGGTAAAAAGCCTAAGAATAAGGACGATAATACCCGGCAAATACTCGGGAGACGCAGTCATAATAGCCCCCCGCGGAACAAGCCTAGAAGCAGCCAACATCCTAGTCGACGAGATAACAGAGGCGCTATTAAAAGAGAACATAGACCTAGTAGTCCACATAGACTTAGAAACCGCCGCTGAATAGCTCACTTAAGCCCGGCTCGGAAGTTAAAAAAGCCTGTAATATAAATATCCATCCCTTAAACTATCTTAATATAAAGCCCCGAGAGTGCGAGAGTAGTTACAGAGGCCTACGCCTCACTCTGCTGCAACGACCTTCATATAAATTTATAAAAGTTGATATTAAGATATGTTAAAGTCGCTAGTGTTAACTTTAAACATCTAGCAATAATCTTTAACTTGAACCTTGATATGCATGAGTTTCCTGGAGGCTGAGCCCCACTCATAGTGTGGTGAAAAGTGATCCCTTAGGGGTGGGGTTAACGGGGAGGAGGACCATGATATGCTTCCGAGGAGCCTGGAGGAGGAGCCTTTGAGCCCAAGAGGCCTAAGGCTAATATCAGCCGTTATAAGGCCTGAACCTCTATATGTGAGTTGTTAAACTAGTAGGCTGAAGGAGATAGTTGTGGGCCCCGCTTGCTCCTAGAAGTCCTCCATGGCAAGTGGCGAAGCCTCGGACACCGTTTTATATTGGATGGGGGGTTGAGATGTTCTCCTATAAGTTTAAATTTTTAAAGCTAGGATCTTCTTGAAAGTGTGGTGTGCAGTTTTGGCTGAGGCTGTGGTTTTGATTAATGTGGATATTGGGAGGGAGGAGGATGTGTTTAATAAGCTCCTCGAGCTTGACGAGGTTAAGGAGGTTTATATAGTGTATGGGGTTCACGATATTGTGACGGTTATAGAGTCTCCCGATATGGACTCTATGAGGGTTTTGATAACGCAGAAGATTAGGAAGATCGAGGGTGTTAAAAGTACTACTACAAGTATAGTTATTAAGAAACAGATTAAGAGGTAAGGTATGAGGTTAGTATCTCTAGCCTTAGACAGTGTTGACAGCCTATATTGGGGCTGTACTACGCATTTTTCAGCCCTCCTACTCAACATTCTCAAGAATAGAGTGGAGCTTGCAGACTTCCCCCTACTAGTCAGGCTTAACCCTGGAGTTCCCTGGAAGACTAGGGGTAACGGGGCTGTAGTTTTGAGGCTCTTCTATGATGGAGACACCGAGAGCCTCCTAGATGTTGTGAGGAGTTACGCTCTAGAATACTCTAACAAGGAGGATTTCGGGATAGCAGTGGTTGAAGGGGAACCGTGGGGGGTTGAGAGGCTGAGAATGCTCTATAGTAAAGCTCTAACAGACGTTATAACAGTGGATGTAGCCAGGAAGGCTGTTGAGAAGACCGGGGGCATGTGGGCCGGGGGTATGGGGGTTATTGGGGCTTCGGCAGCCCTAGCAGCATTAGCGCCCTGGGATGACTATACTTTCGAGTTGATAGCTTATAGGAAACCTGAAAACTGGGGGGTTGAAAGGTGTGTAAACTATAAACTCCTACTAGAAGCTGAAGCCCGCACACCCCCCTGCACTTTCAACAACATAGACTACCATGAAGGGTCTGCGGCAGCCTCGCCCGGAGGATGGGACCCGGTGCTCGCAGGGTTCAGAGGCGACTGCATAGCCCCCCTAGCAGGCTACGCTATAGCATTATGTGAGGAAGTGGACATGTGGGTCCTCTTTAGGAGTAACCAGCACACGGATGCCCACGCGAAACCGTTAACCGGGGAGTTAAAACCATACCAGACAGGCCTAGTAGACGTGACAGTAGAGAACACAGAGATAACAGCTGGGGGCCATGTTATAGTGAGGGGGCTGGCACGAGGTAGAGATGTCGACATAGTATTTTACAGGGAGACGGGCCCCCTAAACTCTGCAGCGAGAATGCTATCAGAAGGTGATGAGATAACAGTGCTAGGCACAGTGAAACCATACAAGCCAAGAGGAGTAACAGTAATAGCGGTGGAAAAAATGAAAGTAAACAAAGTAAACACTAAAACAGTAAAAGTCAACCCGAGATGCCCAAAATGCGGGACAAGAATGGAAAGCACGGGGAGAAAAGGAGGCCTAAAATGCCCAAAATGCGGTCATAAAGAAGAAACAAATAAGATAAACATAAGGATAGAGAGACCCCTAACCACAGGAGAATACACACCCCAGCCGGGAAGACTAAAACACCTAACATCCCCAAAAGGAAGAAAACCACAACCCCCACTTAAACTCCCACTGAAACTCAGAGTAGAACAAGTGTTAAGCATGCACTCCGATAAAATACCTCACATAGGCGAAGCCCACAGCTCATGGAACCCCTAAGTTTCCTGTGGAGCCCACTAAACCCCTCAATAATTAATTAATAATATAGGAGACATAGATTAAGAGTAGCCCCCGGGACCCCTCTGTTTCCTGTGGAGTTATGTGTGAGCGATATACCTATTCTTTGTTATGGTTTGTATAATTACGGCTACTCTAGTTTCACGTCTAAGGAGTGGTGATCCAGTGGAAGTTAGGGGGTGCCGGGTTTACTAGGTTATATTTCATGGGGACTATATGGTTTTCTTGTTTTAATGAGACCCCTCTGTTTCCTTTGGAGCCCACTTTGTTTAAAAGTTTTAGTCGTGAAAGCGTTTACGGGGTTTAAAGTGTCCTGCGACCCATCTAGGGAGGCGGCCTTAGGTGTTTTAGAGTTGCTTTCGAGCCTCGGGCCTTTCAAGTTTGTAGGTCTTGGTACGGGGTCTACTCTTGGGTTCTTCTTGGATGCTGCTAGGGGTTCGGGGCTTTCTTGGAGTGTTATTGTTTCAAGTTTAGACACCGCTTTTAAGGCTTCTTCTCTCGGTTTTAGAGTTTTAGACTCTAAGTGCTCTGGAGCCCCGGAAGTTTACGTTGACGGTGCTGATGAGGTTGACGGTGCTGGGAGGATGATTAAAGGTGGGGGCGGGGCTCTCCTTGGGGAGAAGATTCTAGCTTTCTCGAGCCCTTTAAATGTTTTCGCAGTGTCTGAGGATAAAATTGTTGAGGTTCTCGGCTCCACGAGGCCTGTCCCGGTTGAAATTGTGAAAGACTATGCTCTCCTAGTGGTGAGGGCTGTTGAAAGGCTAGGGTTTAAAGTAGAGTTTAGAGAATCTCAGGGTAAGAGGGGGCCTGTTTTAAGCGATTGGGGCGGGGTTATAGTTGACGTTCACACAGGCCCTATGAGGGACCCGGAGTCTGTAGACAAGAGTCTTAGAAACATCCCTGGAGTCGTGGAGACTGGAATATTCCATGGCCTGGCAGACTACATAGTAGTGGGCTTTAGAGAATGCGGCTATAAGGTGTTAAAGTTTGAGAGAAAAACTGGGAGACATAGAAGTTGACATAGCCGAGCACGCCTCCAGACAAGACAAAAGGCGTATACTAGCAATAGCGCTATCATCAAGGTTCATAAAATTAGGCGACAAACTATGGATATACATAGGCCACAAGGGAGACTATGTAGTGATCGAAAAACTATACTGCAGCTGCAGCAACTTCACGAGATCACTAACGAGAAAACCAGGATGCCCACACCTAGCAGCCCTAGAAGAAGCCAAAAAACACGGAAAATACAGGAAACTAGAAGCAAACCCGAGAGACGTAGAACAAATAATATGGGAATCCCTCAACACGAAACTATCAACAACACTAAGAAAACTACTCAAAACAACCCCCCCAACCAGCCAGTAAAAACTCTAGGGCCGCCGGAACCAACACCGTGGACGCGCGAGTATAGAGCCCCGGCCCGTTAGAGGCTCAAATAGCAGGAGAGCGCCCGAACCGCCCCAGACACGGAGGCCCACAACAGGTAAAAGGGGGCCAAAAATTAAATATACCCCCACAACTCCCGGGCATCATATCATGCAGGAAAACCTGGTTTATCTGTTCTCTCGGCTGGCTTCTAATATTCCCCGAGCCTATTATATGAAAGCTGCTGGAGGGAGCAGGGGGTAGGGTCTGGGACTGGGGAGTTAATGTTCCTCTAATGAGCCTGAGAGGAAGTGTCGTCGCCGCTATTTTTAAGGTCGTCATCGTTTTGCCAGGCGGTGCTCCGCCGCTTTCTATTGACGACTTCTCATGTAGCCCACCAATTATAGTAATGATTAGAAAGTCTATATCCATGATTAGATAAGTAGTAAGACTTAAATACCCCCTACCACCTCTCAGACTTGGTGTAACGGTGTTGTTAAAACCAGGCTTAATCGCTTCAGCAGGCTTCATAGTAATAGGTATACTGCTAGTAGCGCTCTATTTCGTGCCACTATCTGGGTCTCAATCTCAACAGGTTTCCGGGGAGCCGAGGATCGAGTATAAGGTGTATACTAGAACAGACTTAGTGTCTGCAGCCTATAAAGCTTATGGTAGGCCCGATCTTGGAATGTGGGTCGCCAAGGTAGTTATAACAAACGTGGGCACAGCCCCAGCATATAATTTGAAGATATCATATAGTATTGACGTGTACTCTCCCGAGAGCGAAGGGGGGAGATACCCGGTTCTCCTGCCTGGCAGTACTGTAGTAGATTTATATTACCCGATAATTTCCTCTGAAGTGGCTAAATTAACGACGCCAACCCCCTCAAGGGTTAACATTAAAATAACCTACACAGACCCTAGAGGGGAGCCCCGCGAAATCCTCGAGAAGAGACCTATAAATGTTCTTGGGAAAAACGATTTCATATTCACAAGCCTTCCCCCCGAAGAAAACATGGGCACTTTCTACGACATTTTCAACAATTACCCCCTAATGGCAGTATGGGTAACGCCGACTGACGATGTGGTTATGCAATATGCAGATTTAGGGAATAAGCTAGCGGGAGGAGCGGGGGCAGCTCTCTCAGACGAGGAGGCCATAAAAAGCATAAGAGGAATGTGGGAGCTATCGGTATACAACAACATACAATATAAGACTGAGCCGGAAGCCTTCTGGTCAGGGAAAATATCCCAATATGTTAAGTATCCAAGAGACGTTTTAAGAGATAAGGCGGCAACATGCCTCGACTCGACTATTTTCTTCGCAGCCATAGCCATATCTCAAGGTTTAAACGCGTACATAGTACTAATGCCAGGACACGCTTTCGTAGTAATAGAACTTCCGAAAAGCGGGCAACTAATACCTATAGAAACAACACTGTTAAATGATAGACCCCCATTTGAGATAGCAGTGAGAAAAGGAATGGAAGTACTTAGAGAGGCACTATCAGGCCCACACATCTTCGTAGACATAAAGAAGTTCCAAGCACTAGGCCTCACACCGCCCGAACTTGAAAAACTACCACCAGACACTCTTCAAAAATGGGGTATAACAACGCCACAACAGCCTTCCCCCACTCCACCCCCTCCGCCGCCTCCGCCACCTCCACCACCTCAGCCTTCCCCCACTCCAACACCAACTCCTACCCCGACACCTTCTCCTTCACCTACCCCGACCCCTACTCCATCACCGACTCCCGGAATGCAGACTTATGTAAACCCCCAGCCTAGATGGTCCATATCATACCCGAGTAATTGGGAATTAGACGCTTCAGGCGCGGACCCGACATTTGGCGAAGTGTGGATATCTTCAGAACGTGGGGACTTAGCTGTAATATGGATACAGGGGTACTCAGTAGACCAGTTAAGGCAGACGGTTGAGGATTGGCTGAAGCAATACGGTAGCCTGAGGGTTATGAGTGAAACGGGGGCAACGGTTTCCGGAGGGGTGCCTGCAACGCTCGTATTATATAATTTGGATTGGGGTGGTGGGAGAGTTGATGGGATTATTGCTAGGTATTTCAATTATGGAAACTACGGTTTCGTTATAATATATATGGTCGCTGCTAACGATAATGAAGCTATTAGGGCCTTCGAATCCATTATTGCAACTTTCAGGCTAGGGTGAGGAGACATGAGGAGCCTTTTGCCCCTCCTAGTGGCCGCGACGCTGATTATAACCGCTTTAATATTTCCTGTTAAGGTTGCAGCTCAAGTGCAGCCGCCAGTAGTCTTGGAAGTTAATGATAAGAGTAGTGTAACTATCCTCCCTAATGGAAACGCTCAAATTAGAGAGGAAATTAGCATGTCCCTAGCTGCTTTCGCCCGGTTTAAAGCCTATTACAACCCGCTGGGAATGCTGACTAGGGAACTGAAATCCTATAGGACTGACGTGGAGCTGACTAACGTGAGTATAAGCGTGGATGAAGCAAACAACAGGGTCATAGTAACGTACACTGCTCTAGGCGCCGCGGTAAATAAAAAAGACTATTGGGAGCTTAAAGTCGCCAGTGAAAAGGAGAAGGTAACCTTATCAGCCCAAACGGGGAACGTGCTGGTTTTCACTTTCGTGAGAGCCGCTACAAGCGACATAAGGTGGATCATGACAGTCACAGTAACACTACCCCAAGAAGCTAAAAACATTAGGTTCATAAGTGAAACCAACACGTTAAGATACGAGTACACACCACAAACTACCCAAGAAGAATCGCGGCCTTCGCGGAACTTACTATTCCTAGTATCGGGAATGGTCTCCATAGCTATCGGCGCTATAATCTTCATCTCAGGAAACCTCTTAAGAATAAGAAGAGGGTAAACCCCGTCAAGCCGCTACTATCTAAGCCCTCGCGGGCCCCAACTTTTTAAACCCCCTCAATAAAATCCTCAGTCATTTTTATCCTCCAAGAGAGCCGAAGCCATGAAACTATTCCGCCCAGCGCGAAGCCTGCTCATGTTCTATTCTACTTTAGCTGTTTTGAAGGGCTCGTAATTACTCCTCCTGAAAGCCCTCCACTTGAATAAGGAGAGACTCTCAGGGCGATTATAAGATTACTGTTTCTAGAAAACCTCTAGGATCTCTAAGCAGTTATATCAATAAAACACTTGAGAATATAACAATGCCCGGGAGTTGTGGGGGTTTATTTATTTCAGGGCCCCCTTTATCCATCATGGGCCCCGTGTTAGGGAGGCAGGTTTGGGGCGCTCCCAGTGCCTGCTAGTGGAGTTTCTAACGGACTGGGGGCCGGGGCTCTATATCCATGAATGTCCATAGTGTTGGGTTCCGACGGCCGCTAAGGTCCTTTAAGGGAATAGTAAGTGTGCCAGGACTACTATGAACGAGAAGACAGCGGCAATAGCTAGGACTGTGAAGGGGCTGAGCTTTATTCTACCCTCGAGCTCCTCATAGAACGATACGAGGCCCGCAGCGCTCATAGGCCCTGCATGTCTCCTCCTCCTAGTAGCCATTTTCCAACCCCCGTTTACATGAGGGTTTTTAAGGCTAAAAACCTTTACTTTAAGCAATCAGCGCGCTCTAAGTCTTCCATGTATTTTTCTTTGAAATGCTTGAACGCGTCTATACCAGTTAAGTTGGCTATGCTTAGAGTCCACGCTATGATGTCGGCAACTTCTTCTCCTATCTTCTCCTTATCACCGTTTAGGAGGGCTTCAGCCAGCTCCCCTACTTCCTCTACTAGCCATGTGAAAGTAGCGTACACCCCTCTCTCCTCATCCCTACTATAATAGGCTAGCCTCATAGCTTCCTGGAGGCATTTAAGGCTCATAGTAAACCCCCTAACTTCTTCCCTATAAGGAGGGAAGATTTGAGCGTTTCCGTCTGTCCCCGGATGTTTATTTATATCCAGGGGCTTCCACCTCGCCTACAGCGACCTCCTATCACTATAGAGTCATGGGTAGCGGTTGAGCCTAATGGAACCGGGGCTCCCACCGCTCTCCATGACTATAGAGGCGGGGAAACTTGTAAATATTTCTAGAAATACAGTAAGAACAGTCCCCAGGTCTGATGAAAGGGTTAGAGCTAGCATAGTTAACGGAAATGAAGTGCCGGTTACCGTTAGCGGGGAATCTGATATATAGATGTGCCTCTTTCACCGTTCATGGGCTTAGGGGCCTCAATGAATTTGAGAGAGGTTTTGGCGTAGCAACGATGGGGGCAGTGTTGGGGGAATCTCTGGGCCTAGTTGTTTAAGCTTTCAGATATACATTCATCATCGTAGCATAAGTCTGCAACTAGGTCTACTAAAGCCCCGTTTCCCTTCTTTATGAGTCCTGCTCTAGCTTCTCTCAGGTGTTTTAAAGGTAGTTTGTGTAATTGTATTTTTTCATTCTTCTTATAGATCCCGTAGACTCTAATCTGGTATACTGGTAGCCCAGTGTTAGGGTCTCTATATCCTTTGAAGCTTCTAAGTACTAAGCCTGCCATTCCCGCCTCGCTTATACACCATAGTATCCTGGCTAGGAGCGTTATGTATGAGTCTCGCGAGTCTCCATAGAAAACTCTCCCTTTCCTCCTCTCTACCGGCCACCCGTCTATATAGTAGCCTCCTCTCTTTGGGTCGCATCCGAGGGTTAGTACTGCTTTTTCTTTCACATATTTCTCTATCGAGTCTCTAAGTATGTTTTCTAGATTCTCTAGGGAACTGGGGGGCTCTATAGTTATGATCTTATACCCTCCGGGCTCCATGGCTGCAAGGCTTAACCCCCCAGTTTTATTTTCTATAACTATTAGGGGGTCGAAATCCTCCGACCCTAGGATTAAGACGTTCTTAGCCTTAGCTAGGAGTTTCCTCAACTTATTCCTATCATCTCTACATAGTTTTCGCAACCTCACATCTCCATAGTATGGGAGGCTCAGGGGGGATTTAAACTTTAATTAATGGAGACGTAACAAGGTTTAAACAAATGTAACATCTAGTTAAAACTGTTAGAAGGCTGGGATTAAAGTTTACTAATCTCCTCTAAGAGCCTCCTCAGAAAAGCCATAGTAGCTTCCAGGTTCCCTGGACTCCTAGGAGGCTGTGGTAGGTTGCAGTCGCAGTCTCCATGATAGTATCTTAGCTCGTAAATATAACCTTCCCCCTCAAGCCTAGAGCATAACTCTCTACAGTTCCCAGCTATTATTATAGTGTCGAAACCCTCCCCTCTCAATATAGCTGAGGCGCACAACGTATCGGAACACTCTGTTACCAGTATCCTAGCTTCAGCTTTCAATGGTTAAACCCTTAGCCTTCAACGCTTCAACATAGAGTTTCCTGAATTCACTGTTAACCCCGAGGATCCTGTCGAGAGCTTTAACTAGGACGTTTACAGGGTCTGCTTCAGGGTCTTTAAGGTTAATGAATACAACTATTTTATCCTCTAAATGGTGGGGCTTCTCATAGTAGGCGAATTCAACTTCATCCATAGATAGTAGGGTTTTAGCGAGCAGGTTACCTATAGTGTGGTCTTCCCCATATATAGTCAACTCGTATCTCCCACCGCCCAGGCTTTGGAGTTTAACCTTACTCGACACAGCAGCACCCCTAAAGCTCGGGTTTAAAGTTGCGTTTATAAGCTTCACAATCTCTACTAGCTAGAAGGTTCCTTTAATGTTCCGAGAAAATCCCTCAGAGACTTCCTCCAAAAATGGGATACTCTTATACTCCCAGTAGCAGAGGCTTCAAGAATACCCTCTTCCAAGCCCCTCTCTACAACAATACTGGGCTCTAAGCCTAGCATGGCCGAGGCTACTACAACTATCTTGAAAGCGGTATTTGACAGTTTAACACCCCCAACCTTGGCTAGAGCGCCTCCAATCCTCCTAGCAGCATCCACCACTATATCCTTTGGAGCATCAGTCTCTATAGACTTCCTAGTTTTCCTAGCCACCCTGTAACCCTTAAGCCTCAAATATTCCCCTAGAAGCTCAACTGAGACCCCCACGCCAGCCAGGCGCTCCACAGCCTCATAACTATATTTCTTGAGGCTCCTCACAGGCTGCTCAGAATACTCTTCTAGTAGTGAGGTTATATTCCCTAGAGTATCATAAACGGATCGCGGGGGGCCGGCTACTTCTACCCTAATAATATCGCCTTTCAAACATATTGACGCTGAAGGCGTCCTAAGGGCTTCCGCGAGCTTCTCAAGGAACTCTTGAGGGTTACCCCTAGCTTTCGGAGGGATCTTTATAACCCTAACAACTCTCTTGAACACCACGGCCCCCAACCTTTAGTTTCATATAGAGAAAATTATTTATAATAGAGGTTCAACAATACCAGCAGGGCGTAATTCATCTCCATATCTATCGGAAACCGGGATAGCTTAGAAACATCTACCATCTTTTTACGGCTATAAGCCTCCTCACGTTGACTTGGAGGACTTTAGATGATGCTAGTATTGATATCTTCCTGGTCTCTACTCTCCCGCAGATAGGGCATTTTAGGGTTTTCTGGGTTATGGGCTCCATGGGTTTGAGACAGTAGGAGCATAGAGTGTAAACAACCCCATACTGAGGCTGCTTCGTCGAGAGCTGGTATGGGTTTGAAGAGTTGAGAGTTCTAGCTATGATTAAGTCGCCGGGCCTGAAGTATTCGTATATGTCTTTTACGAACTCTGCGGAAACCTGGCTTATAGGTATGAACCCTGATAGTATGCCGTAAAGCTCCCCCACCCACGAGACTGTGGGGCTGAGTGATAGTATGCCATACAACTCTACGGAGACGGAGTCGTGCTTCAAAGCTGTGACGACGCCGAGAACGCTGGAGCCTGCTCTGGGAAGCCTTACATCTTTCAAAGGCTTGACGTGTACTGTTTTATGGTTGGGGTCGAAAACAGCTAATCCTGCGACACTAGACCTCAGCACACCATCGTTATCCGTGAAAACCCCGGTCCCCGGGGTATACTCTTCTATGACTCCTAAAACATCTCCAGGCTGAACTCTCACTTCAAGCTTTCTGGAAGTAGACAATTTTAACCTCAACCCTCCTAATCCTGCTCTCATGGTGCTCCATGGATGCAGGTATTGGGAATAAACGTCTCCACAAAACCTCTAACCTATACCCCTCTTTCAAAGCGAGCCCCCTATGGTAGTCGAGGCTGCTAGCCTTTAAAATAGCGTACATCCTTAGGGGTTTAAGCTTTAGGCCGTAGAGTAAAACTTCAGTATCAGCCCCCCTCCTCCATACTCCGAAGGGTGGATTAGATAATACTAGATAGTTATAGCCGGGGGCTAGGGGGCCCTCATCCCGTAGCACCAGGGATGTTATGAACTGAAGCCTCTCCCCCAAGCCTAGAGTCTCCGCAGCCTCGACACACAGTTTAGCCAGCCTATAGTCAGCCTCTACAGCTACAGCTTTAGGAGCTCCCAGCATGAGGGCTGCAAGGGCTAGCCTGCAAGTCCCCGCCCCTAGATCCACTACTATAGATTCATCTAGGAGCCCTGAGAGTTTAGCGTGCTGGGCTATGCTCAGGGCTAGTTCTGAGGGGGTTGTGTATTGTTCGAGGTCTCTAAGGGGCTCAGGTATTGGGGGGGCAGCCTTTTCCAGGATCGCGGCTAGACTCTGGATCTTCATTGAAACCACTACCATGGGAACCTGTAGGGTTCTAGCTCTCCCCTCAAAGCCATTATAGTCTCGCCTGGAGTTAAAACAGGCTTATGATATTCCCATAGGTCGTCTGTGGGTATTCTGGGGCAGCTGGTTACTGTGAAGGCTTGGATCCACTCGTTATCCACTGCTATAATGTTTTGGAGTGTTAGGTTCTCCGAGGCTATTAAAACATAGTTCCTCCCTCTAGCCTCAATCTCCCTCCTAAGCCTCTCTACAAGCCACGGCCTGTACTGCCCTGTTTTAACCCCAACTATTAAAGCCCACTTGTCAGCGTTCATAGCCTCGCTAACTTTGAAGAGCCTAACCCTATACACTCTCTCCCCCAGCCCGGTCAAGTCTATGGTTTTACCCTCGTAAGGGTCTATTTTAACTATAGGCTTGAAAGTAGCTAGGTAAAGGCCTAGGGGGTGGAAGACTCCTCCTCCAAAATATATGAAGCCCTCAGCCTTAACATGCTTAGCCAGCCTATAGTCGCACCCTAAAACTTGACCATCTAGAAAATATGGGGGGAAGCCTCTGGGGATCACAGGCTCTAAGCCCCCCTCTCTAAGGGCTTCCGCGAGAGCCTTAACCCTATGAGTATGCTGGGCTGTAGTAACAACACCAACCCTCCTAACCCCATAGCCCCTCAAAACCTCAATAGAACTCTCAACACTACCTTCAGGTATATCAAGCTTACTCAAAGCCGGGACATAGACAATGTTAACAGGAGACTCTAAGCCGGGGTCCGCGAGCTCCACGGGGTAGGGGCTATGCCCCACATGTATTATTAGCTGGGGTTTCACGCTAGAAGCCAGCTGCCCATACTGTATATCGCACGACCCGTAAACAGGGTCAGCGTGCAAGTAAACCTCCAATGATCCGGGAGTTAAGCTTTTAAGGCAATTAACTATGCTCACCCCATATTTTTTAAGGCCGTCGGGCAGCTGAACTACTACCCTCACAGCTCCAGCCTTAACTATAGCCTCCCTCGCAGCTTCCAAGTCGATCTCGTAGGGAATATCAGCACACAACACTATATTCTAGCCCACCCTAAACTTTTGAGACGTCGGAGCCTAATGAAACTGTCCCCGGCACTCCATATGCGCGGACGAAACCTAGTGTAAGGTCCGCCTAAAACTTTCGAAGGCAAATACTGGGATTCCGGGCTTGGAGAACTCTCTGAGACGGGGGACGGCCTGTTTTACCCCTAACTCTCGGATTCCTTATTAAGCTTCAACTATTATAAGGTTGGGGTGTTAACGGTATACTGGTGGGGGTTTAATGTTTACCTTTAGGTTTAAGGATGCTTCAATATGGCGTTATATGATGGCGAGTGTGGAGAAGATAATTGATGAGGGTGTGTTCGTCGCTACTGAGGAGGGTTTAAGTTTGAGGGCTCTAGATACTAGTCATGTTGTGATGGTCGACCTATTATATCCTGCTGAGGCTTTCACAGAGTATTCTGTAAAGCCTGGAGGGGTTGAGATTGGGGTTTCCATGGGGGCTCTAGCTAAGATTCTCAGGAGGGCTAGGAAGGAGGATGAGCTTTCCCTCACCCTAGAGGATGGAAATATAGTTGTTGAGTATCATGGGAGGGGGGTTAGGAGGTTTAAGATACCTCAGATAAGCCTTGTTCACGAGAAGCTCCCAGAGCCTAGGATATCGTTTACCGTTAAAGCTAAAATGCTGGCGAGCACGTTTAAAGAGTCTATTAACACGCTCAAGCCTGTAGCTGATAGTGTAACCTTCAAGGCTTTCGAGGATAAGAGGCTCCTACTATTAGGGAGGGGTGACGTGGCTAGTGCCGAGGTGGAGCTGTCCCTAGAGAAGCAGACTCTACTGGAAATGGATGTAGATAGCCCCGACGAGTCTACATGCTCTATAGAGTACCTGGCTGACATAGTGAGCGCTGCCTGGGCTGCTGACGTTGTGGCAGTCCAGTATTCTCAAGACGCTCCTGTCAGGGTAGACATGGAGTATCCTGGAGGTGGGAGGCTGACTTTCTACGTGTCGCCGAGGGTAGAGTAGAGGGGCTTTCCAAGGTTGAGAATTTTATGGCGAAAGTTGATGTGAAGGTTTTAAAGGTTAAAGGGTGGGAGGGGCGGAAGAGCCTTAAAAGGCTCTACCAAGCATATTACTCTCTAAAGCCTAAGGTAAAGCCTCCCACAATGATTGATAGGAGGGAGTTCGCCTTCCAGCCTTTCGAGTTCGAGAGTTATGTGAGGCACATAGCTTTTAAGGGGTTCCAGGAGCTTAAAGAATATTTAGCCTCTAACGCTCCAAGGCACGCATACTACTCTGTAGCCCTCTACGAGCTCCCAGAAGCTAAGTCTATGGAGGAGAAAGTGTGGCTCGGGTCCGAGCTCCTCATAGATATAGACGTGGACCGCCTTAAAGGCTGCACACCGTTCAAGGTAGGAGGTGAGGACTTGGTTGATGACAACTGCCTTCTAGAAGGCTATAAGGCCGCCCTTAGAGTTAAAAAGATCCTTGAGAGAGACTTGAACGCCGCCTCTACAATCTACTTCAGCGGCAACAGAGGGTTCCACGTTGTAGGCTCCTGCGACTACTGTCTTAAACTAGGGAGGGATGAGAGAGGGGAGATAGCTTCCTACATATCAGGGTTAGGGCTAGACATAGGCTATATAACCCCTCTCCTAGAGGCGGGTAAAAGCAGGTCTAAAGCTTTCAAGGCCGCCGCCCCTTCAAGGGAAGACCCTGGGTGGAGGGGCTGGCTGGGGGCCGAGCTTGAAATTAGGGGGGTAGCGCCGGGGAGCCCCCTAGACTTTGAACTCTTAAAGTCCCTAGCTGAAGAGGTGCAAATGCCCATAGATGTTCAAGTGACCCGAGACCCTTCAAGGCTAGCTAGGATTGTTGGGAGTATTAATGGGAAAGCTTCCCTCCTCGTTGTAGACGTTAGTGGTGGAGAGTTCAAGCCCGGCCCAAGTCTTTCACCCTTCTCCGGGCACTTGGAAGTTAAAGCTCTAACAGGCCTCGAGGCTAGAATACTGGGCTATAATCTATTGTTTAAACCTGGGGAGACATTAACCTTAGAGGCTCCAATAGCGTTACTCCTAGCTACTAAGAATGTTGTTGAGCCTGTATCGGGTGAAGTTAGAATTGTCTGAGAGAGTGCCTCTAGGCGGGCCTTTTAAGGCCGCAATGGGGATGCACGAGCCTCAAACCCTAGAGCCTCTAAGGGAGGCACGCAGGCAACTATCAACATACTGCGCCAGCCCGAGCGAATTATGCAGTAAATACCTTGAAGTCCTAGCGGAGGTTTCATCGAGGATGGCTGCTGTTAGACTAGAGGATATAGCTACTAGCGGGGCCTACGAGGGCGTAGATAAGCCTGTAATAGCAGCCTACAGGAAACTCCTAGAAATATACTCCAAGTACATAGCGGGGCTACTCGTAGTGTGGGGAGACCAGCTCCTAGTAGAGCTCGCTGGGAGCGTGGAGGTTGAAGGTAGAATGTTAAACAAAGGAGACCTAGTCAACATGAACCTCGAGGAAGCCCTAGGACTCATATTATCAGGGCTAGCCAAACCCGTAGAAAGTATAGCCCTAAGAGAGGGGAAAACATAAATTAAGCCGGAGCTTTGCCGTAGCGGTTTTCATAAAAAGTTTATAAGGGTTTTGCTCTAGGGTGCCCCGCCGCCTCAAAGTGGGGAAAGCCCTGGAAGAGAGGGACAGTTAAATATGGTAACTTTAGATGTGCAGTTTCCCCCGGGCCGGGCACATTCTACAGGGTGATGGGGGAAAAGAGATTCCTCATAGGGTAGGGTTAATAGAAAGGAGAGGGCTATGAAAGCTTCGAGGAACATGGGAGGGGGAGGAGTCTAACGGGTCTCAAAAGGTCTTAGGCTGATATCACCAGGTATCAGCCACTATCAGGGCCCAAACCCCATGACTCTCTCGACTTTCCCTAAAATCTCAGCCTTCCCCCCGGTAGGCTTGACAAGCTGGTAGCCGCAAGACTGGCATCTAACGGGGAAAGTAGCGTGGCTGAAAACTACCTGGGAGTTACCGCAGTTAGAGCATATGACTAGGAGGAACCTGCTCCTAGGTTGAGGTATTAGAATCTTCCTCCTCCTATACTCGAATGCGGGAGTGCTCAAACAGCTTCACCTAGTTGCTTCTACTAGTTCAACTTTCTTAAGCCTCACGTTCAACGTGTGCCTCTTATAGCCGCACTGGCTGCAGGTTATTCTGAGGGTGATCTTCTTATTAACCTTAGCGAGCCTCTTCTGTTCAGGCTTCCTCTTACTACCATAACCCTCTTGTTTCCTCAAATACCTCCTCTGCCCCTCAGCCATAGCCCTCCTCTGCCCCCCCTTATATATAGACACTGAGTGCTCCGTGTGCGCGTTACACCTCGGACAATATGTTCTAATCTTCTTAGGGAATTTCACAAACAACCCCCACAATGCTCAACCTAGATTAACCCTTAAATTTTTTAAAGCCATCTAAGGCCTTAACGCTTGATACTAGTATAGAGTTTTGCTTAAAGTTTAAAAGAGCTGTTTCAAACATACACTTGAAGGTGAAAGGGTTGAAACTCGGGAATATTAGCCTGAACATTAATGCTCAAATCATACCATTAATAGTACTCATAACTATACTCGGATCCACAACTATAACAGCTCTAGCAGAGCAGGAAGCTACAGGGACACTGGCTAAAGCCGTAGGGGCAGCTCTGGCAGTGGGGCTTGCAGGCCTCGGAGCCGGCATAGCTGTAGGCATGGCGGGGGCTGCAGCTGCGAGCGCTATTGTGGAGAGGAGGGAGGCTGCAGGGTTATTTCTGCTAATAGTTGTTCTGGGCGAGGGAATAGCTATATATGGGTTGCTCGTAGCCCTCCTCGTCATTTTAATACTCTAACATAGTTAGTAGGTCGTTAAAGTTTTTAAACGCAACCTTTCTCTTATAAAACTGGCCCCGCTTTAAGAGCCCGCTTTAAAGGGTCCGGGAAGCCCCCGGAGTTTATGTGGGCGGGTGTCAGGGGCGGGGTACAACTTATATTTCTAGTCCTTTCGGCTTCCTCTGTTCTTCCGCTCTCACTTTAACGATCCCGTAGAAGACGGCGCAGCTTATGCAGTAGCATTTTCTCATGGGATACCTCATTATTATAGCTCCTTTCTTTTCCAGTTCCTCGGCTAGGGCGGGGTCTACGGGGCTGTATGTTCTAGTTACGCATATTATTTTATCCGCTGGCGTTAGCCTGCCGCAGTTGTCGCAGGGCACTGCCCCGCTTTTACCTTTATCCCCTTTCCTCCTACCTCTACTTTCCCTCTTCTTAGGCATTAAGAATCAGCTCCCTCTAAGCTCTATGTTGTTTAGGGTTAATATGTTTTGGCGTATCTCACTATTGTTATCGCGGGGGCTCCGCATAACGGGCACTTCCCTCTAGGAGCGTCCTCGGAAGGCCACGGGGTCCCTATAGTCTTGACTTCTAGTTTCTCTTCAACAGTTCTAGCGCACTCTTCTCTCCCACACCAGGGTATTTCTAGGAGCCCCTTCTTCTCAGAAGCCCATTTTTCAGCCTCTTCTATAGTATCCACCCTTGTTATCATTGATCTAGCGAAATTCCAGGCCATCTCTTTCAAGTTCTCTTCAATGTCTTTGAACAGGGCTCTCAACTCCTCTAAAAGCCTCCCTCTCGGGATCTTGAGCTTCTCTAAAGTATCTCTCCTAGCTATTGTTAGCATCCCAGTCTCCACCTCCTCCAGCCCTACATCGATCCTAACGGGGACCCCTCGGGCCTCCCAATAATAGTATTTAGCCCCGGGCCTCAGATCCTCCCTCTCATCAACCACAACTCTTACCCCGGAGGATTTCAATGCCTCCTCTATGCTCCTCGACTCCCTTAAAACCCTAGCCTTATCCTCCTCACTTCCCCCGGGTATCGGTATTATTACAACCTGTATTGGCGCTATTGTAGGCGGGAGTTTAAGCCCCCTATCGTCCCCGTGCACCGCTATTAGTGCAGCTACGACTCTATCGCTAACACCGTAGCTAGTCTGCCATGGATATTCTAGGGTTCCATCAGCTAGTTGTATCTTGAAGTCCAGGGCTTTAGTGAAATTCTGGCCTAAATTGTGGGCTGTCCCTATCTGTAATAGTTTCCCGTCCGGCATTATAGTGTCGAAGGCTATGGTGTAGAGGGCTCCCGCGAACTTGTCCCATTCAGGCCTCCTAGATATTATGTAGGGTATGCCTAGTCTTTCAAAGAGCTCCCTATATATCTCTATAGCCTCTAGAACCTGCCTCTCACTATCCTCAAAACTGTCGTGGACAGTGTGAGCCTCCTTGAACGTTGTAACCTCCCTAAGCCTTATCATAGGCCTCGTGGCTTTAGTCTCATACCTGAAAACACTGACTATCTGATAGTATTTCTTAGGGAGCTGCTTATAACTCTTAATCCAAAGGTTCTCATAGTAAGTTATGTTAGTCTCGCTAGTAGGCCTCAAAGCCAGCTTAACATCTAAAGGATCTACACCCCCATGAGTAACCCAGTATACCTCACCCTCAAACCCCTTAATATGCTCAGCCTCCCTCCTAAGTAGATCCTCAGGTATCAACAGGGGGAATAAAACCTCCTCATGACCCCTAGAGTCGTGGAGCTCCCTAACTATATCTAAAATCCTCCTCCTAATCTGGAAACCGTAAGGCCTCCAAACCCCCATACCCTTAACAGGATACCTACCATAATCGTAAACCTCAGCCTCCTCAATAACCCAGTCAAACCACCTCGAAAAATCACTAGACCACCTATCCCTAGGAACGCTACCCACACTAAACACCACAAAAACTATCAAAACCAAAACTTTAAAAACTTAAAGAACATAACAGCCCAAAACTCACAAAGAACTTGGGTAATCCGTTTCAAGGTTCCCGTTCCACCTCGCCCATAGTGATTTAGGGATCACTATGGGTTCATGGGTTGCAGTAGAGCCCAACGGAACGGGGCTCCCATCTCCCCCTAGGGCTTTATAGAGGATGTTAAAACATGCGGCTACATCTCTATGCCATTTTTCTCCCCCGGTTGGGCATAGTTTTGAGGTGTAGCTTGGGTCAACATATATGAGTGGAACGCCATACTCTTTAGCTTTCTGAACGCCTTTGAAAGAAGCTTGGAAAATCCTATGCCTGAGCTGTTCATTCTCAATTCTGGATATCATTAGCATGTTGGTCTCCCAAATCCTCCAGTACTATGCCGTAACTGCGTTTAACTGGTTCTCTAACAATAATGTTGGCAGCTTTCCATCTTGTATTGGTTTTCCTCTTCTTTTTCCTAAACTTCTTCATAGTCTTTCTTTTGATACAGCATTTAATCCCATAGATTTTATCGTATTTCTTCTGAACGCTCTTCCTACGATAATAGTAGCCTAAGGTAATCTTAGCAATATCAGTCTCAAAGATGTAAGGGCTGCAGTCAGCCAGGACTGCTACATTGTTCTCGTTAACGTCAACAGTAACATAACCCTTAGGCTCGTATTGTTCAACTTCCTTTCTGAAAACAAAATATAATAAGCCTCCTCTCTCCACTAAGCAGTTTCACCCTCATCTCTGAATCTGGTTTCCACCCTGATTTAATGTAAATGTAGAACTTCCCGTGCGGAACTATATCTACAGGGATCCACCCATTATGTATTCCGACTTTAGTTAAACTTTCAAGTTTCCATAGTTGGCTGTCAAGCCATATGGATATTTTCTTAACTTCAGGGTATTCCTTCTTGGCTCTCCCCTCCCTCTTCAACCTCAGGAAACTCTCAACCCTTGTGGAAGCGTCTTGGCATGCTGTGTATGCGTAGTGTGATGATAGCTGGGAATATAGGCTTCGCAACTCCCTATACTTCAGTGTACTAAGTTTTATGAAGGATTTAATCCTCCCCTAGTAGCGTATAATACTAGTTGCTCAACCATATTCCTATACATTCAAGCTCAACAAACCTAGCAAACA
>CAKZTZ010000026.1 GCA_937921695.1 uncultured Sulfolobales archaeon
TGTTAAGTGGAGCGGGGGTGCCCGAGCCAGGGCGAAGGGGGCGGGCTCAAGACCCGTTGGCGTAGGCCGTCGTGGGTTCAAATCCCACCCCCCGCACCACTTTACAATTAAAGTTAGAAAATCATCCTGCTAGCGGGTTTAGCGAAGCTAGAGCATGCTGGGCTCGTATTCTTCTTTTTCCCCTTAGCCTAGATGATCTGGGAGTTTTATAGTTAGTTTGTTTTTATCAAGTCTGCGTTAATTGATGGAATGTATTCAGTCTTTTTAAGTTAAATAAGGTATGCAAGCATTTCCCTCTTAATATGTTTAAAGCTTTCTTCATAGGCTTTCACCGTTTCTCTCCTTAAAATTAATGAGTATTAGCTTTTAATATTTACTTCTGCTTTTCTAACGAATTGCTGAGTTAGGTGTTGACATTTTATTGAATGTGATAGTTTATAAAGGGTCATTTTGGTGTTTTTAGTTTTCCTTTGATTTAAGTTTAAGTTCCTTTCCTCCCGGCTCTAGACAAGGGTATGGGATGTTGGGTGTCCCGGGTTCTTGTAGTTACGGCGGGTTCACTTTTGGGGTTGAAGCTTTAGATTCTTTGATAGGGTCTTCTCTGATGCCCGGGTCTACCATATTATTGTCTGGTCATCCCGGGTCTGGTAAGACTACTTTGGCTCTTACCTTGTGTTATGCTAATGCTTTGAAAGGTTATCCTTGCCTTTATGCTAGCTTTTATGAGGATAAAGCTAAGCTTTACACGCTAGCTTCTAGGCTTGGCTTGAACCTTGAAGGTCTTGAGTCTGAGAATTTATTCGCGTTTGTTAAGCTTCCCGTTACAATATCCGTGGGAGATATTCTTGAGAGCATTAATAGCATGATTAGAGATGGGGGTTTCAAGGTAATAGTTTTAGATAGTGTTACAGTGCTCCTAGAAGGGGCTAGGGAATCTGAGAGGGCCTATGCTCTCAACTACTTCTACAACATCTCCAACATAGTGGGGGGTATTGTTATTCTAGTCGCTGAAGCCCCCTATGAATATAAAACCCCTATGCCGGGAGGGCTAGAATTCATAGCTGACATAGTGCTAGCGTTGAAGTATAAGGTGGAGAGGGGCCTAATAGATAGGCTCCTCGAGATAAGGAAAGCTAGAGGATCACCTATAAACTTGGCTGAAATACCTTTCACAATAACAGAGGGGGCGGGATTAAGACTATGGCCGCCCCCACTACTCGAGGAAATAATGGAAGAACATGAAGAAACTATAACCGTGCCGTGCAGCCAGCTGGCCAGGGCTTTAAGCCCTAAAACCGGGAAACTGAGGAAGAGCGAGACAATACTAATAGCTTATCCTCCAGATGCCCGCCACATTTATGCAGGCGTTATCCCAGTTATGATAATATTAGCTAACGAGTTGAAGACCCTGGTGGTCGGCTATAAGTACTCGGAAAGAGTATACAAGTATCTTATAGACGAGTTGGTTAGGCTCGTCTTAGGCGAAGACCCCCCTATGGAAGCCCTTATCGATAAATACTTTAAAATTAAGAGCGTGAATCCGTTTAGTATAAGCCTCGGCCAGCTCTCAGCCTTTGAGCTTGAAATGCTAGAGGGAGGGTTTGACGCTGTAGTCTTTCACGGTGTTGATGTGCCTATGTTGGCTTTCAACGTGAAAGAATATGTGCCCGCTCTCTACAATCAGAAAACCTACATTAAAAGTAAGGGTGTTATCAACTTTAGAATGTTTAGTGTTGTCGACGAGAAGCTTTATAGGGTTAACGCTACCCTCTCTGACGTAGTGTTAAGGTTAAAATTAAAAGAAGGCGGCAGCCGCGAGCCCTTATACGAGGTCTACGCTTGGAGAAGGGGTTTCAAACCGCAAATACTTTCAGAAGAAAATCTCCTAGAATGCGTCAAGGAAGCCTCCACTAGGGTTAGACCGAGGTGGTAGCATGATGTCGAACTTAGAGGAGGTTAGGGATAGGGTTAGGAGAATCATTAATAGTAGGGCTCCAGGCCTCTATGATGCCCTCGAGCTCGAATGCATCACGAGGTATAGAGTGAGTTGCGTCAGCCTGCTCCTCGAAGATCCCGAGAAGCTTCTAGATGTTATAGCGAGGGTTTACAGGGATAAGAGTTCTTTCACTGTCATTCATGTTTTCAGGACTGTTTTCCTGAGGCCTATAATTAGCGAGTTCCTAGCTAGGGAGCTTGAGGAGAGTCTTTTAAGCCTCTTGAAGGAGGATCCTGAAGAGTTCAGGGTTAAGATTCGCAGGCTTCTCGGCGTAACATAGTTTCAGCTTTTACTCTCCCTCCTCCCTAGCCTTAGCTATTCTAGCTGCTTCTGAAGCTGTCATGTCCGCTATTCTGAGGGGTTCTGGGGTTCTCGAGTGTACTTGTAGGGATTCTATTGTTTCTAGGGCTTCTTCTAGGCTTAAGCCCCATGTTGCTAGGTAGAGTTCTCCTTTTCTCGTTTCGACTTTGACTGTTGAGTCTAGGAGCTTTAAAACCTTCATTCTCAACTCCCAGTCTTTGAAGTGTTTTCTTAGAGCTTCTTCTAGCCTGGAGCTTGATGGTTTATACTTGTACACGGCTATTAGGGGTAGGCCCGCTAGCTTTAGTATGGTTGGGGGGGATACTATGTTGAACCCAGCTATTGTCAGGGAGTCTACTAGGAGTGCTTTTACCTCTCCCCCAGCTTTTAAAGTCAGGGTTTTAGCTAGGTAAGCTATTGTTGATGAAGCTTCTAGGCCGTCAATCTTAATTTTAGAGAGGGCTACATCTAATGGGGTGTTTTTCCAGAGTATACAGGCTACTATAGTGTATCCTGAGCCTAGTTTCTCAACCCTCCCGTCATCGCATGCTACCACGCTTGCCGAGGGCTTCTCTCCAAACTTCTTCAACAGACTCTCCCATTGTTATATCTTCTGAGAGGGCTTTAACTAGGGCGTTGACATCCGCGGTCAACTCTATAACTCTAGTCTTACCATACCTCCCCCTGCTCACAACTCTCCCAGATATTATTCCTAGCATGTCGAGCTCAGCTATTATGCCGCTAACCCTCCTCAAAGTAACAGTCTCTATGCCCAGCTTAGCTGTTAACCCCCTATACCTATCGTAAACCTCCCCTGTAGTGGCGTAGCCCCGGCCGCCCCCAGTGACAGCTATTATTGAGGCTAGTACGAGCTTCGAGTGTAATGGTAGTGTTCTAACCACATCTGCAACCCTGTCCCTCTCAATCTCCTCCCTAGCTCTCATAACATGGTCCCTAGTAACTCTCACATCTCCGAGCCTCTCAGCTATCTCTCCAGCAACTCTCAGCAAGTCTAGGGCCCTCCTAGCATCCCCATGCTCCCTGGCGGCGAGGGCTGCACATAATGGTATGATTTCATCCTCTAGCACCCCGGGGTTGAAAGCCTCCTTAGCTCTAGACTCTAGAATATCTCTGAGCTGTTCAGCGTTATAAGGGGGGAATACGAGCTCAACTTCCCCGAGGCTACTCTTAACCCTAGGGTCTAGAGACTCTATAAGGTCGACGCTATTAGTTATGCCTACCAGCGAGATCCTAGAAGATGATAGCTCACTATTAATCCTAGTCAACTTATAAAGCACGTCATCCCCCCTCTTCTTAACTAGGAAGTCGATCTCGTCTAGAACAACAATGTATATGTAGCCTTGGTCTGAAATCTTTTTAACAATCCTCCCGAAAACCTCCCCCACAGAAAGCCCGGTGAAAGGTATCCTAACCCCCACAGCCTCGCCAATATCAGCTATAACCCTATAAGGGGTATCCCTATAGCGGACGTTAACATAAACACCTCTAACCCTAGACCCGGACTCCCTAGCCGAAGCCTCAAGCTTAGAAAGGACGTATCTGACAACAGCAGTCTTACCAGTACCGGTTAAACCATAAATAAACATGTTACTAGGCTTCTCACCCCTCAAAGCAGGAGCTAGGATAGAAGCAACCCTCCTAATCTCACCCTCCCTATGGGGCAGAAACCCGGGAACATAGTCTGGGAGAAGCTTCTCCCTACTCCTGAAAACCCTAGACTTCAAAGCAGACTCGAAAATATCTCTAACATAGTCCAAGGGAAACACCAGCTCCAAAAGAAACATAAGTCAAAAAGCCGGCTAGACGTGGACACCACGGTGATATCACAGTAACACTATCCCGTCAAACACGAGGATAAACTCAGAAAACCCTACAGCCTGAAGACAAAAGAGAGGAAAACAAGCCACCCATAGAAGCTCAATACTACTGGCTCATGGCAAGCCAGGCACCATAAGCTCTCACAATAGCCAAAAGAATAATACCTATAACGGCAACATACACTGCCATATGCGGGTAATCTGTGAAAAGAAAGATGCCGAAAGCGCCTAGAACCGTCACTATAAACAATACTATCTCTAACATGTACATCCTCCTGTCTCTGCAGAACACTGCTGCACCATAACGCGGAATATGATGACACACAATGTCTGACTTTTCTGGACATAACACTTTTATACTTCCAAGCTCATAGCAGACCTTCATCTTCTCTTGACGCGACAAGCTTACACCCATATTTCTATCCCTAACATCCAGTTTAAAATTTTTAACAGCGCGTCCTACTAGGTCAACTTTAACATCAATGCCATGTCTGGTGGGTTAGACTTCTCCATCAGCTTATGGGTTCTTCATCCCCTCGACGTCATGGTAGTAGTGTTAGATTTCTTTGGTTTCCCGGGAGTTTCAACCCTAGTAGCCTACATATACTAGACCGCCACGGGCCAGAGAATATTCTGGGGCGATTTCGCGGCGAGGACGCTACTATTCTCTATATCCATGACAGTCCTCTTCATAATATCCCAGAGGTGTATAGGTGAAGCGATGAGGTATGGGGCGGGTAAAATGTGAAACTTGGGCTTAAGTTTAGGCTGTCACGCGTGCCGTCTAGCCGGTTTTAAAGTCTTTGATCATGTCATTGTAGGCTTTTAGGAGCACGTTAATGTCTGAGCTTAGGGCTATCATGTTGAACCCGAGACCCTTAGCTTTCCTAGCATATTCTAGTGTTGGCGTGTACATTGCTACGAGGGGCTTCCTAGCCCCGGCTTTACCCGCCACTTCTCCTAGGATCTTCGTGAAGGGCGGGCTTTCTATCTGGCCGAACATGCCTAGGGATGCTGAGAGGTCGCTCGGTCCTACTAGGATCCCTGTTATGGTTTCCACGCTCAATATGTCTTCAAGGTTCTCTATGGCCTCCCTTGTTTCAACCTGGGCTATCACTATGAGATCCTCCAGGTATTTCTCATAGTATTCCCTACGGTCCACGAGACCATACTTGACAGCCCTCCTGGGGCCCACTCCCCTAACCCCCTTAGGCGGGTAGAGGACTGCCTTCTCTAGCATTCTAGCCTCCTCCAGGCTGCTGACCCACGGCACTAGTATGCCGTCAGGGCCCAGGTCCAGGACTCTCTTAATGGCCACTGGATCGTTCCAGGGGACTCTAACTATGCCAGCAGCCTGGGAGTTTTTGATGGCTATGAGCATCACTTCGACATCATAATAGTCTAGGGGAGAGTGCTCCATATCTATGACTAGGAAGTCTAGGGGTAGGAGGCTCAACGCTTCCGCAACCTCAGGACTGTTTATGGTGAGCCATGTGCCTAAGAGGGTCTCCCCCCTCAAAGCTTTCTCTACGAGCTTGTGCATGCTAGGTCGCCGCTGCATTGCGGAGCTACGGGAGTTTAAAACTTGTTTATGAGGGTTTTTGACATAACCCTTATTAGCCTCAAGCTCCTAAGCTAGTATAGGCTGTGGGCCGGTAGCTCAGCCTGGAAGAGCGCTCGGTTGGCATCCGAGAGGCCCCGGGTTCAAATCCCGGCCGGTCCACCATTTATTCCATCCTATGTTGTGAGTGTAGCATATTTAGGGTTTAAGGAGCACCCTTATAGCCAGGTGTTTTCCTTGATAGTTGTTAAATCGCGTTCTGGGGAGCTCCTAAGGGTTGAGGGGTTCAGGATTAGAGTCTTCGAGAAGCTCAGTTTACCCTCTATTGGTGAGAGGCTTAGGGCTATACGTGAAGCTGGCTGGAATACTTTCCTTTTAAAAGCCGACAGTGTTTTCCTCGACATGCTCACGGATAGTGGGGTTAACGCTATGAGTGACAGGCAGCTTGCAGCCATGATAACAGCCCAGGACGCTTATGCTGGGGGCAGGTCTTTCTACGAGCTTGCTAGTGTGGTCGAGGATCTCATGGGGTTTAAATATGTGATACCAGTGCATCAGGGTAGGGCTGCAGAGCACCTCCTAGCTAAAACGCTGGTGAGGGAGGGTAGCGTAGTCCCCATGAACTATCATTTCACAACGACTAAGGCTCACATAGAGCTTGCAGGGGGGGAGATTCTCGAGATCCCAGTTAGAGAAGCTCTAGATAGGAGGAGTATGCACCCCTTCAAGGGCGACATGGACGTAGCTAAACTGGAGGAGGCGCTTAGAAAACTTAAAGACAGGATAGCATATGTGAGGATAGAGGCTGTAGCCAACCTTCTCGGGGGCCAGCCTGTATCAATGGCTAATATAAAGCATGTCAGAGAGCTTTGCGAGAAACACGGCGTCCCCCTTGTTGTTGACGCTAGCATGATAGACTGGAACATCTACTTTATAAAAGAGAGGGAGCCGGGCTACGGCTCTAAGAGCCTGAAGGATATTTTAAGGGAGTTCCTGAGCTATGCTGACATAGTCTACATGAGCGCCAGGAAAGCGCCTTCAGTTAGGGGAGGGCTAATAGCGACTAACAGTAGGGAGTTCTATGAGAAGCTAGTTGTCCACCTCCCCGTATATGAGGGGTTCCTAACATATGGGGGTATGAGCGTTAAAGAACTAGCGGCTATGGCTGTGGGCCTCGCAGAGATGGTTGACGAGAGCCTTATAGGGTCGGAGCTGGGGTTGATAAGCTATGTGGTTGAGGAGCTCGACAGGAAAGGGGTCCCAGTAGTTCTCCCACCTGGAGGCCTCGGAGTCCACTTGGACGCTCTAGAATTCCTACCCCACTTACCTAGAACCTCTTACCCCGCAGGCTCCCTAGCCTCCGCCCTATACCTGGTTTCAGGCATAAGGTCGATGGAGAGGGGTGCTCTCTCAATGGATAGGGATAAGTATGGTAGGGAAATATACCCGGACATTGAACTCGTTAGAATAGCGTTCCCTAGGAAGACATATCTAAGGTCTCACGCCGACTATTTAATAGACAGGATCCTCTGGCTCTACGAGCATAGGGATTACGTTAAAGGCTTACACTGGCTCTATGAACCGCCAATACTCAGGTTCTTCCTCGGGAGGCTTGAAGACGTGGAAAACTGGGGAGAACGACTAGCCGAAGCCTATAGGAGGGAGCTTGGGGAATACTAAGGCTTAATCTCTAAGCTTAGGCAGCGCCCTGTGTAGGTTGAACCTTAAACCCCTAGGCCTTACAGAACGTTCTCCTTTCCCCGCTAGGTTTAAGCTGAGCTCTATTATGTTTTTGATGTTCTCATCGGCAAGATTATAGTATACGTGCTTCCCAGCTTTTCTAAACTTCACTATGCCAAGCCTTTTAACTAGGTTTACATGGTAAGATATTAGGTTCTCAGGCCTACCTAAAGCCTCAGCTATATCCTTAATAGTGGCCTCACCCCTCTTAGCGAGATACATGAATATGAGTAGCCTAGTAGGGTCTGATAAAGCCCTAAATATTTCCGAGGCATAGCTAACCGTATAGGCTACATCTTGGGACACGTCCTCACACCTTTCAAGTATAGAGAAAACTGTAAGTAAAAATAATAAATTTTAATCTAAAGCTAGTGTAAGCATATTAATACGAGAGGGATATAAACCTAAGGCTCCCTTAAAACACTCCGGTGCCACAAGTGTCTCTGAAAAGCTTAAACTCCATAGTTCTAGGCGTTGGCCTAGGCATGGGGAGAGCTATAGCGTATTCCCTAGCTAGAGAAGGGTCTAACATCGCTCTCACAGCTAGGGATGCTAGTAAACTTAAAGGAATATGTGAAGAACTCGGATCTTTAAACGTTAAATGCGCATACTACGAAGCCGACGTTACGAGGAAGGATGACCTAGAAAGGGTTAGAAGGGATTTCTCTAAAAGCTTTGGAGGGGTCGATATTCTAGTTTATAATGCCGGCGGCTGGTTCTCAACAGAAACTATAGAGTCTATAGATGAAGACTTCATGATAGGGGCTTTCAAGAATAACGTGCTAGGATTCTTCAACTCTGTAAAAGTATTCATGGAAGACCTAGTTAGTAGGAGGGGCGTCATAATAGCTGTGTCGGCATCCCCTTTCGTGATATCTAGTGGAAACGTGGCTTACTCAGCGGCTAAAGGAGGGCTCACCTGGATGGTTAAGAGGCTCGCTAAAGAATTTTCAGTTAAAGGAGTTAGAGTAGTATGTGTAGCTCCCGGCCCTACGAGCCGGAAAGCTGAACCCCTAGAGCCTGGAGAGTTGAGGTTGAGGAGTTTAGAGCCTCAGAGGCCATACTATGTTGGCGAGCTTGTCGCGTTTCTAGCTTCCAGGAGATCTGGGAGGATTACTGGGGAGTGTGTGAATGTAGATGGGGGTCTAAGCATACTGTGAGCAGCCTGGCGCAAAAGCCTCCTCTAGTTCTAGAATAGTCCTAGTTCTCCTTTAACTATTTTAATAGTGTACTCCACTATTTTTTCTAGGCTCTCGTTAGCTATGTTTTCAGCTTCTCTCTTTATATCCTCTGTTAGCTCTACTCCCCTGTTCATTTTAAGTTTTATGTTAGCTACTAGAGGCTTATCTATGGGCTTCCCTATCTGGCTTAGTAGGCTTACGTAGACAGTGCTAACGCCCCGCGGGGATAGTTGTTTGTATATTCTATCAGCTATGTCTCTGGCTACTACATTGTAAACTTTACCTACGTGGCTTACAGGGTTCTTCCCTGCTGTAGCCTCTAGGCTCATTGGCCTGAATGGTGTTATAAGCCCGTGGACCCTGTTTCCTCTCCCTGTGGCCCCGTCATCTCCGTGTTCCGCGCTAGTCCCAGTTACTGTTAGGTAGAACTTCTCCTCTTCTACTAGGTCTCCAGTGTTTACGTGGACTTCTACATCATAACCGGGGGCTATCTTATCTGCAAGTTTTAAAGTCTCCTCTTTAATAATTTCTTTAGCCGTTAAATAGTCTTCAGCGTTATCCAGCAAGCTACTTATCATTGCTGCCGCTATGGTTAACGTTATCTTCTTATTTCTCCTCATACCCATAACTTTAACGTCTTCACCTACCATGGGGTATTTAGATTTGAAAGCTTTACTATTGAGGCTCCTCTCAGCTTCATATACAAGCTTCTCCAGCGTTGATAGTGGGGCGAAAGCTAGGCCCACGCTCGTATCATTTGCTAGGGGGATATCTGTCTTAGCCTCAACTATAGACCTCAAATCAACACTGCCCCTACCAACTTTATAGTCTACTATGACATGAGCCTCTGGATCTAGGAACCTGAAATTCTCCTTGATCCATTTCTTAACAGCATCTACAATAATAGTCCCGAAAGGAACATGCCTAACCCCTCCACCCTCTGAAACCTCCGTGGTCAACCTCCCTGAGACAATAATATATATGGGCTGGAGCACCTCCCCACCCCCGAAACGCGGGCTAGACTGACCCCCCACTAGGAGGACTTTATCAACATTATGGTGCAATATCCTCCCAAACTCCCTCATATAATACATGCTTAAAGCCCTACTAGAAGCCTCGGCAGCAGCATCGCAAATATAGTCTGGATGGCCTAAACCCTTCCTCTCTACAATCTCAACCTCTAACTCCTCAACATTAGGAAACCTCGACTCTTCTACAACAATGTTTCTCATTTCCAGCCCCTCCACCATAGTGTAAGCGTTAAATGAGGGAACACTTAAATAATAATATCTAACATTAAAAAAATAGCAATATGTTACCACACCTTCTTCTACGCGATTAAAATCCGGAGAAAGTTGTAGAGCCCGGTGCTCCCCGCTCTTTTCGCCTTGGCGAGTCCGCCTGCTTTATACCTCATAGGTTACAGTGTTCTCCAGGAATCCTATGTTCTCTATCCAAGCTTCTATAATGTCGCCTTGTTTAAGGAATTTCCCTGTGGCCGCCCCTACTCCCGAGGGGGTTCCCGTGGCTATGATATCTCCTGGCTCTAATGTTAAACCTTCAGATGCCGCCTCTATTATTTCTGGGATCTTGAATATCATGTCGCTCGTGCGGCCGTCCTGTCTCAGCTCCCCGTTAACTCTCAATTGAAGCCTTAAGTTGTGGGGGTCTCCTATTTCGTCTGCTGTGACTATTAAGGGGCCTAGTGGTGCTGATGTGTCGAAGTTCTTAGCTGGAAGCCATCTGAGCCCGAGCCTCGCCCCTTTCTTGAGGGGTGCTTGCCTCTCTCTCAGTGTTACATCGTTTAGTATAGTGTAGCCGAAAACATAGTCCATAGCTTTCCCCCTCTCTATATACTTGCCTCTTCCCCCTATGACTACTGCTAGTTCAACTTCATGGTCTGGCTTCTCGGCCCCCCGTGGTATTACTATGCTACTTTTATGGCCTACCAGGGTGGAGGCTAGTTTTATGAATAAATATGGGGATTCGGGGGGTTCAACGTTCATTTCTCTAGCGTGGCTCCAATAGTTTACAGCCATGCAGAGTATTTTGCCAGGCCTTTTAACCGGGGGGTTTAATGTTACGTTTTCAGGGCTGAAAACAGCTTCCCCCACAAGTCTCTCTCCTAGAGGGCTGTTAGCTTTAATCTCTTTCATTGAAAGGGTTTCTACGAGTTTCGCTAGTTCCAAGCCTTTAGCTTGGGATTCTATGATGGCCTTCAAATCATGGAATAACCCCGGGGCTTGGTGCTCGAATAATATAGTGTATGCCCCAGCTAGGTCGAGGATTTTCCCGTTCTCCATTAGTATGCCAACCTTCTCGGAGCTCCTAACTTTGAATGTTAGGAGTTTCAACCGCCCCACCTCACATTCCCCCGTTCTCTCGGAGGCTTTAATTCTATTGTAGTTTCAGTAATGCTTAACTTACCCGCTAGCTATAATAGTTCCCGGTGGCTCCCCTTGGGCTGGCTTAGTAGGACGAGTTATCTTGAAGCTCTCAGCAGGCTCTTCTACGACATGGCTGAGCTTTCAGACTCTATGGGTTTAAAACGTCAGCCCCCCTGCCCTCTAGGCTCTTGCGGCACTGTGAGGGTTAAAACTGGCCTCCCCTCTATGCTTGTCGGCGGCGTCATAATGGATGTTACTAGTGTGGAGCAGGCTGAGATAGCTGAAGATGCGGGCGCTGTGGGGGTTATGGTTTTAGATAAACTCCCCTACGATATTAGGAGGAGCGGTGGGGTAGCTAGGATGGCTGATGTTAAGGCTATAGAGGAAGTTATGAACGCCATAACAATACCTGTAAGTGCTAAGTGTAGGATAGGGCATTACATGGAGGCCCTATTACTGGAGCGTGTGGGAGTAGACCTTATAGATGAGTCTGAAGTCTTAACCCCAGTGGATGAGGCCCACCACGTTAACAAATGGATATTCAAAGTCCCCTTCGTTAACGGGGCTAGGGACCTGCCTGAGGCTTTAAGGAGGATAAGTGAGGGGGCATCAATGATAAGGACTAAGGGAGAAGCAGGCACCGGTAACGTTGCCGAGGCTGTTAGGCACATGAAAGCCCTCAACAATGATGTTAAAGCTCTAGCGTCGAGGAGGAGTGACGAGGAGTTTCTCAGGGATTACGCTAGGAGCGCTAAAGTCTCCTACGAGCTCGTCAAGCTAGTAGCAGACCTTGGAAGGCTTCCAGTAGTGAATTTTGCTGCGGGCGGCATAGCCACGCCGGCTGACGCGGCTTTAATGATGTGGCTCGGGTCTGACGGTGTCTTCGTAGGCTCAGGCATATTCAAGTCTGGAGATGCTAGGGTTAGGGCTGAGGCTATAGTTTTAGCCACGTCTAAATGGGATGATCCTGAGGCTGTCTTGGAAGCTCAGAGAATGGTCTCGGAGAAGAGCGCTATGCTAGGGATAGATATTAAGACTTTGAAGCCTGAAGAGCTCCTACAGGTGAGGGGGGTTTGAATATAGGCATCCTAGCTTTACAGGGAGACTACATAGAGCATGTTGAGATTGCTAGGAAAGCCCTCCAAGCTAAGAATATTTCAGGCGAAGTGGTAACGGTTAAGGATAAGAGCTCCCTCAAATCCATAGATGCTATCATAATACCCGGGGGCGAATCTACGGTCATAGGGAGGCTTTTAGAGAAGACTAACATGATCGAAGACCTCAGAGAGACGATAGCTGGAGGGCTGCCAACACTAGGCACTTGCGCGGGCGCAATACTCATGGCTAAGAAAGTGAGAGACAAGGTTGTGGGGGAAACTAGGCAGCCCATCCTGGGGGTAATGTCTATTGGAGTCCTTAGGAACGCTTTCGGGAGGCAGAGAGAGTCTTTCGAGATGGATCTCGATATAAGAGGATATGGTAGGGTTAGGGCTGCCTTCATAAGAGCCCCAGCTATAGTGGAGCTTTGGGGGAGGGCTGAGGAGCTCTCAGGCTTCGACTATAGTGAAATAGGTAGGGTTACTGCTGTGGCTGTTGAAGGTTCAATGATAGCCTCAATATTCCACCCTGAAATTACCGGGGAGACCCTCCTCCACGAGATCCTCATAGATATGGTTAAAAGGTAAGCCCTCCAAGCCTATATTAGGGGTGTCTATTGAATTTAGAGCTCGCAAAATTCTACTGCAGTCTCTGCGGCTATGAGACGTGGAGGGGTGAGGCTTTCTGCCCCCAGTGTGGGGCTCCTCTAGAAGTTTACTCTAGGAAAGCCTGGAGCATCGCTAGGGGTTCCCCGAGTATGTGGCGTTATAAGTCTATGCTTCCCAGAGTTAACAATATAGTGTCTCTTTACGAGGGCTACACACCCTTAAGGGTCTTTAGAGGTGTTAAGGTTAAAGATGAAACTAGGAATCCCACGGGATCCTATATTGATAGGGGTTCGAGCGTCCTAGTTAGCGCTTTAAGGTTCACTAGTGCAGTTTTAAGTTATACTCCCGACTTTACGTTATCCCTTACAGCTTATTTGAGGGCTTCAGGCTCAGATGTTGATGTTTGCCTTCAGGGGGCCCGCGCAGAGCTGGGGGAGCTACTGGTTTCAGCGAGATTTGGGGCTAGAATATTGTTTGGCGAGTGTGCTCCCACGGTTTCCTATGAGAACCCTTTCATGGTTGAAGGGTTTAAGACTATAGCTTACGAGATATACGAGCAGGCGGGCCATGTAGACTGTATTAGTATTCCAGCTGAAGAAGGTATTCTAGCTTATAGCGTTGCTAGAGGCTTCATGGAACTCTCGGAGCTAGGAGTAGCCCCGGATATTCCCAAGATAATAGTAGCTGTGCCCGCGAGTAGGGTTAAAGCCAAGATTCAAGAAGCCCTAGTGAAACTCAAACACGTGACTATAGAGAATGTTGACGATAGGGATATCATTAGTGAAGTGGTGAAACTAGCATTGAAAGGTTTAAGAGTAAGACCTATATCCGCAACGTCATACGTAGCTGCGAAGAACAAGAAAGACTGTATAGCTCTACTAACCGGGACTGAAGTGAAGAAAGTGCGAACACCCCAAGCCGCTGCCCGAGAGATTAGAAAGTTGACTAGAACACAGCAGGCCGTCCTCGAAATAGTCAAGAGGGAAGGTAAAGCCACAGCATACGAAGTCTGGAGGAAACTAGGTGGAAAAGTCACCCTTAGAGGAGTATACTCAACCATAGACACTCTCTCCAAAATAGGGCTTCTAACAGAAGAGCTCGAAGTCAGAGGGTATAGGAGAGTTAAAGTGTTCAGCTTAAGAAGCTAGAACTGTTTCTACAACTCCCTAAGGCTCCCTTAAGGGTTACTAAAGCGGTGTAAGCTTAAGCTTTATACTAACATGTTTAGAACTCTTCAGCGCCTTCTCCATTATTGGAGTTGTGGAAGCTTGTGAACTAATAGGCTGAGAGAGTTTCACGGCTTGACTTGTAAAGCTTTCGGAAGGTAGCATAATAACGCTTCAGCTTACTATGACCGTAGGCCCTTAGATACTTAAAAGCGTATTGAGGAGGTTGTTTTATAACTCTCACCCGTTTTATTTACTATTCCCGGGGTCTGCTTGGGGTTCATATATGTTGATGTCACTATTCAACGGGAGAAGGCGCCTACTCTTTCCGGGATGGGTTAGAATGCATGTTATTTAAAGGTTTTAGGAGAGACCCACTGTATTGGGAGGGTTTAACGTGAGGGTCTTCGGTAGGTGCAGTCTCTGCGGCTCTCAAGGTCTTGTTAGTAGCTCTATACAGGTTTGCTATTCATGCCTTAAGAGTAGGCCTGTTGAATCCTTAAGGCTAGCTTTGAAGACTAGGGCTGCGTGGAGGTCTAGTATAGGCTTCCCCCTCGAGCCCCCGCAGGGTGGGAGGCTTAAATGTGGCATTTGCATTAACGAGTGTCGGATTCCCGAGGGTTCCAGGGGCTTCTGTGGCGTATGGTTTAATAGGGGTGGTAGGGTTGAGCCTGTGGCTGGTAGGGGGAGGCTTGCTGTGCATACTTACCTGGATCCCCACCCTACTAATTGTGTTGCGGCTCACCTCTGCCCCGCGGTTACTGGTAGGGGTTTTCCAGAATATACTTTCACTCGGGGGGTTGAGTGGGGCTTCTATAACCTAGCAGTATTCCTTGCAGGGTGCCCCCTAGACTGTTATTTCTGCCAGAACTGGGAGCATAAGACTATGATTAGCCATGGGAGGCTCTCAGCCTGGGCTAGATCTATGGATGTTGAAGACCTAGTAGCTGAGGCTCTCGAGCCTAACGTGACGTGCGTATGTTATTTCGGCGGGGACCCCACGCCCCACATGCCCCTACTAATACTAGCGTCTAGGAGGATAATAGAGGAGAGTGGGAAGAAAGGCCAGAAGTATAAGAGGATATGCTGGGAGACAGACGGGCTCGCAAACCCCAACATAATGAGGGAGATGGGGAAGCTGAGCCTGAAGACTGGAGGCATAGTTAAGATAGACTGGAAAGCTTGGACTCCAAGCGTTTACGAAGCACTAACAGGGGTTAGCGGGGAGAAAGCTGTTAACAGGCTAAAAGAAAACACTAAACTCCTAGCTTCAATGGCGAGAGAGAGGATGGAACCCCCACTACTAGTAGTTAGCATACTCCTAGTACCAGGATATGTAACCCCCGAGGAAGTCAAGTCAATAACAGAATACTTAGCGGGCCTCGAAACAAACACACCAATAGTACTACTGGCATTCCACCCAGACCATTTAATGAGAGACCTACCCCCAACAAGCAGGAAACACGCTGAAGAAGCCCTAAAAGCGGCCAAAGAATCCGGGATAAAAGAAGTTTACATAGGAAACGAATGGCTCCTAGGCCCCTACTATTAACCTCAAAACAGAAAACAACATTCTATCCAGGCATAGTCAAAAATATTACCCCCCATTAGGCTGAGGATGGCTCGAAGCCCGGGGTTAAAGGTTTCTCTAGGAGACCTAGTGGTGCCGCGGCCGGGATTTGAACCCGGGTCACGGGCTCGAAAGGCCCGCATACTGGGCCTGGCTATACTACCGCGGCTCCACCTATATGTTTAGTTTGAGCTCTTTAAAACTTTATTGTTGGAGCCGGGGCCGGGATTCGAACCCGGGAGTGAACGGGTCTCCGCGATGGGCTTTGCTGGGGCTCTCTCTGCAGCCCGCCGCCTTAGACCGCTCGGCCACCCCGGCCCACTATAGGATATTCTGAGTCTGAAGCTTTAAGTTTTGCTTGATTGGGAGTGTCTTGGGGGTTGAAGGTGTCTAGGAGGTTGTATGTTCTCTGTGCTAGGTGTAAAGTACCTATGGATTATATTCTTGAGGTTGAGAGGGTGGGCTTTGAAAGGGTTGTCAGCGGCTTCTATAAGTGTCCGGCTTGCGGTTACAGGATTCTAGATGAGAAGGCTACTGTGAGGCGCTTGGATGACATGGTGGTCCTAGAGTTTAGCAAGCCTACAGGTAATAGTGGGAGGAAGGGTCTCATAGTGGAGCTCCTGGAAACGGGGGCGTAGCTCCAAGCTTCTCTAAGTTTAGGCTTTAATGTTGTGGTTAACTTTTTATCATTACATTTCAACTTATTAGGCTGAACTTTTAACGCTACCTGTGGGGGGTGCGGGTTTAGTATTTTCTCTAGGCTGCTCAGGGAAGCTTTCAGGGTTTGGCCTGACGCCGCGTTCATAGCTAGGAGGCTTTTCATAACAAACTCTGTAGATAGCCTTGTTTCAGCCTTGGGGGTTAGCGTGGCTATCTTCAACCCGACTGTTGAGCCTGCTATTATAGCGCTGGGTATGATCGGTGGGAGCCTATCGCTAGGCGTTGTCTCGGGGCTTGCAGGGGTCTATTTGAGTGAGAGGGCTGAGAGGCTTAGAGAGGTTAGGGAACTAGAGAAGAAGCTTGGGGGCTCTCTAGAGGGGTCTGTTTACGAGAAGGCTGCTCGGGTAGTCCCAGTTTATGTGGCTTTATGGAGTTTCGTGGGGATGCTAGTGTTTCCTTTGGTGGCAGCTACACCTTATATTGTAGCGGCTTCTGGAGTCTTGAGTTTAAGTGTTGCTTTTGCAGTCTCAATAGCTATGGTGATGGTGATGCTAGCCTTGATAGGGGCTTATATGGGGAAGATAAGTGGGGAGGGCGTCTTAAAGTCTGCTTTTAGGACTGTATTATTAGGTGTCTTAGCTTTAATTGTGGTGTATTTAGCTAAACTAGTGTTGATGGGCTCTATACCCCTCTAAACTTTAAGGTTGCGGGCATAGTTTAGTCGAATTCTACACTTATAATTTACTATATTTAAACCCCAGTTTTAAACGTAAATGTTGGGTATGGAGGTTTGAAAGGCGTTTTAGACGATTTGAAGGGCTATATTGAAACGTATTCTGGTAAAGCATCCTATATAAAGCTCAGGGATATTGAGAGGACAGGCTTAGGGGACCTTAATAGTCTACCTTACTCTATAAGAGTGCTCCTTGAGAACGTGATAAGACATTACGATGGCTTCACTGTTAGAGATGAGGATGTGGAGGCTGTAGCTAGGTGGAAATCCTATGCTGGGAAGAAAGAAGTACCGTTCCACCCTGAGAGGGTTATAATGCAGGATTTAACTGGCATATCTGCGATCCTAGACCTTGCAATTATGAGGGAGATAGCTTCTAAAGTAGGGTCGGACCCTTCAATTATTAACCCCGCTATACCCGTGGATCTAATCATAGATCATAGTATCCAAGTAGACTATTACGGCACGAACTACGCTTATACCATGAATCTTAAGAAGGAGTATGAGAGGAACGTCGAGAGGTATACTCTAATAAAGTGGGCTCAGAAAGCTTTCAAAAACTTCAGGGTAGTGCCTCCAGGTAAAGGGATAATACACCAGGTTAACCTGGAGCACCTAGCCCAGGTAGTCATACTGGGGGAGTTTAGGGGGGGCTTGTGGGCTTACCCCGACAGCCTCCTAGGAACTGACAGTCACACCCCCATGGTTAACAGTTTAGGGGTTTTCGGCTGGGGTGTTGGGGGTGTTGAAGCTGAATCAGCCGTCCTCGGGGAGCCTAACTACATACTGCTCCCTGATGTTGTAGCTGTAAGGCTTGAAGGGGAGCCTAGGGAGGGTGTAACAGCTACTGACATAGTACTCTATGTTACTGAGAAGCTTAGGAGGAAGGGTGTTGTAGGTAAGTTCGTGGAGTTCGTTGGGGGCGGGGTTAAGAAGCTCAGCGTCCCCGACAGGGCTACTATAGCTAACATGGCTCCCGAATATGGGGCTACCATGGGTTATTTCCCTGTTGACGAGCAGACTATAAGGTATTTGAGGTTGAGCGGGAGGAGCGAGGCTCACGTTAAGCTTGTGGAGGCTTATGCTAAGATGACCGGGTTATGGTATGGCCTTGAGGACCCTCTACCAGCTTATAGTGAAGTAGTAGAGATAAATCTTGGAGACGTGGAGCCAAGCATAGCCGGCCCCGCGAACCCCGAGGATAGGATAAGCCTCTGGGAGGCTAAGAGGAGGCTCTCAGAGATCATTGAAGCTTATTTGAGAGAGAAGAAGAGGGGGAGAGTAGCTGTCACAATATCGTTTGACGGGGTTGAAGGTAAGGTTGAAGACGGCTTCGTAGCTATAGCTTCCCTCACGAGCTGCACTAACACTAGCAACCCAAGCCTAATGATAGCTGCGGGCCTCATAGCTAAGAAAGCTGTTGAGAAAGGCCTTACTGTGAAGCCTTGGGTTAAGACTAGCAACGCCCCCGGTAGTAGGGTTGTCGTAGAGTACTGGGAGAAACTAGGCCTCATGCCTTACCTCGAAGCTCTCAAGTTCCACGTTGTAGGCTTCGGATGCACTACTTGCATAGGTAACAGTGGCCCCCTGCCCAGGCCTGTAGAGGAGGTTTTAAAGAAGACTGATGTTTACGCTACCGCGGTTTTAAGCGGTAACAGGAACTTCGCCGGCAGGATACACCCTCTAGTTAAAGGTAGCTTCCTTGCAAGCCCCCCGCTAGTAGTGGCTTATGCTATAGCTGGGCGTATAGACATAGATTTTGAGAGAGAGCCTCTAGGCTACGATCCCAACGGGAACCCCGTATATTTAAGGGACATATGGCCGACCCGGGATGAAATTAATAAAGCTATGGAGAAAGCCATGGATCCTGAAATATTCGAAGAGAAGTATAGGGATATATATGAGGGTGACGAGAACTGGGAGAAACTCCCAGCGCCTGAGAGGGAGCTATATGAGTGGGATGAGAGGAGTATATTAATAAGGAGGCCCCCGTTCCTAGACGATTTCACATTAGAGCCTGAGAAAGTCTCGGATATAAAATACGCTAGGATCCTAGTATGGGCTCCAGACAGGACTAACACAGATCACATAAGCCCTGCGGGTAGGATAGCTTCAGAATCTAAAGCAGCAGAATATCTTAGGGCTAAGTTCAACGTGGACCCTGTTAAGATGGGGCTCACTTTCGGCGCGCTGAGGGGCAACCATGAAGTCATGGCTCGGGGGACTTTCGACAGTCCAGGGTTTAGGAATAGGCTTGTTAAAGATAGGAGCGGGGGCTGGACTATATACTGGCCTACTGGCGAGGTGAACCATATATATGAAGCTTCCCGGAAATACATGGAGGCCGGGCTCCCAGCAATAGTGCTGGCAGGGAAACAGTATGGTGTAGGGAGCAGTAGGGACTGGGCTGCGAGGGGGCCATACTTACTAGGTGTTAAAGCTGTCATAGCTGAGAGCTATGAGAAAATACATAGGAGTAACCTAGTGTGCGTGGGGATACTACCGTTAGAGTTTATGCCCGGGGAGAACGCTGACAAGCTAGGCCTTGATGGGAGCGAGGAGTATGAGATAACGGGAATAGAGGAGGAACTATATCCTGGAAAAATATTAAATGTTAAAGCTAGGAAACCTGATGGGAGGGTTGTAGAGTTTAAGGTTAAAGCTAGGCTTGACACCCCTGTGGAAGTAGAGTATTATAAGCATGGGGGCATATTAAAGTATGTCTTGAGGAAAATATTAAAGCAGCCAGCCCGCCCCTCTTAAAACTAGAATATTATGTGAGTTCTTCTATATCTTTTTTGCTTAACGTCCTACTCGGCTTCTCCGGGATTATGCCTTGAGGCCTCAGGTATAATACTAGTATTATGAGAACCCCCACTAGTATGTTTGGTAGTTGCGCTCTGAGAATATCTCCAGCTACTGAGGCTTCAATGCCCAGGATTGGGGATATGGCGCTGGCTATTGTTGGAGAGTAATAGTATATAGCCTTCCTCCCCAAATAGACTGCTATGCCTCCTAGAACTGCGCCCCAGTTGTTGGCCATGCCCCCCAGTATCATCATAGCCCATGGGATGAAAGTCCAGGTAACCCTATCGTAAGTGTCTGCAGCCTTAACTAGGATGTAGACTGACGCATGTATAGCTCCAGCTATTGAGGCCATGGCAGCGCCTATAGCCATAATTTTAAGCCTCGTCATAGCAACGTCTCTTCCGTAAACTCCAATCGCCAGGTCATCGTCCCTCATAGCTCTAAGCATTCTACCCATGGGACTGTTAGCTATCCTCTCAACATATATAAAGCATACCGCTAGGACCGCTAATCCCACGGCCAGGCTTATCAACACGTCTGGAATAGTGCCTAGAAGCCTAGCCAGGCCTTCAAGAGCATTTATCTTAAGCCAGGGCCTAACAACCCAGGCCCCGTTAGGCCCCCCAGCTAGGGCGTCAGTCTGGTCGAAAACGACTGAGACCATGAGCTCGCTGAAAGCCAGGAGCACTATGGCTAGATAGTCTTCTCTAAGCCTCACCGCGGCTAGGCTCGCCAATATTCCTGTTAGGGCCCCAGCTATCATGGCGAACCCGAACACTGCTAAGGTTAGTGTTAGCGAGAGTATGGGGCTCGCCTCGATCACACTTTCAACCTCCCTACTCATGATCCTGTTAACCATGGGGTCTCCCGCTACTCTAACAAAGACCTCGAAGGAGCCGCTGTCTCCGAGTATCACGGGATATGAGGATCTCATTAACTCTATAAACCCGGGGCTTGCGATCTCTACTAGGGCTAGCGCAATTCTTGTACCCACGCCTGCTAGGGCGAAAGCCCCTATGTAGACGAAAAGGGCCATGCCGAAATTCGGGATGCCAGCATAGCCTGCCATGAAGTTCAAAGCTAAGACCACTATCAATATGGTAGTTATGCTGAAAACATCGGTTATAGTTAGGCCGAGGAGCGGGAAGGCTAGGATTATAGCTACTACTGCTATCACAACTATTAGGAGGCTTTGAAGCCTCAGGTATCTTCCTATAAGGCTAGCCAACGCCAACCACCCTCCTAACCCTCCCAATAACCTCCCTATAGTTTAACCCTGTCAGCCCCTGGGGGGCTAAGAGTAGAACCACTATAACCACTAGGAGGCTGAAAAGCCTCTGATACTGTGTTATTATCACAGTCCTCCCCAGAAATTCTGATAGAGCGTTCTGAAGCATTATGGTGGCCATGGGCTCCATGAACCCGACGAGAAATCCTCCCAGTAGGGCTCCATAGATGCTGCCGAGCCCCCCAAGTATACTGCCAGCGAAAATACTAACTATAACTAGGCTTCCAGCAGCCGGCTTAACACTCTCTATGATGAAACTGAGGAAACTCCCAGCAACGCCGGCTAGCCCCCCAGCTAGGAACCATGAGACTATGTAAACCCTATCCACATCAATACCCAGGACCCTTGCGAGACTCGGATTCTCTATGGAGGCTCTCATAGCTATCCCGAACTTAGTCCTGGTAAGGAATAAGTGTAAGGTCACAGTCAGAATTACAGCTACAACGGGCATAGCCAACCTACTGAAGGTAGTAGTAATATCGGCTAGCGATACTCTCGCATCGAACCCCTTCAAACTCTGACCTATAAGCTTGCCAAAGTACTCGGAGGGGGCGAGGTGTAGGGTCATTGTTAGTATGTTAACGAGTATGATGTCGAACGCTAGCGCCGCTATCATTAACCCTATAATTCCAATACCCTTTCTCACAAGCGGCCTTAAAACTAGAAGGTACTCCGTTAGGGCTACAAGCCCCACTACGAAGAACGCTATTAGGGGGGCCGCTATGTAAAGGGAGTAGTATAGGGGGTCCCCCCTAAACTGGTAATATACCCTATCTATAAGCATTAATGTTACAGTAGCCCCTACAATAGCTAGAGTCCCGTGGGCGAAGTTGGGGACTTTAGTGGTCATATATGTGAGTGTTAGCCCGAGGCAGAGGAGCGCTAGGCTAGAGCCGTAAGCTATAGAGTATATGATGAACTCGGGGCTCGGGAGAACCATCCGCTCTCACCTTAAACCAAGATATTTCTTGCCGAGCTCTACGTCCTCCAGTAGGCCTTTAGAGGGCCCCTCATAGGCTATCCTACCGCTGACCATTAAGAGAGCCCTATCACTTATTTCCAGGGCTGCCTTAGCGCTCTGCTCCACCAGGATTACTGTCTTCTTAAGCTCGTCCCTCAACTGTACGATCTTCTTGAGGAGTTCCTTAGCTATTATGGGGGCTAGGTTACCGGTAGGCTCGTCCAGCATTATGAGCTCGGGCTTCCTAATGAGGGTCATTGCTAAGGCTAAAATCTGCCTTTCACCCCCGCTCAAACTCTTAGCTTTATAGTCGAGCTTCTGTTTCAATATTGGGTATATATTTAGCACCTCCTCAATCCTATCTCTAGCCTCGCTCTCTTCGAGCGTGTAGGAGGCCATCACAAGGTTTTCTCTTACGGAGAGCTCGGCGAACACGTTATCAGTTTGTGGTAAATAGGCTAAACCTATCCTCGCCTTAACATGGGGAGGGTATCTCGTAACATCCGATCCTTTAAAAGACACGAGCCCAGAGTATACTGTGGCTATGCCGAATATCGCCTTCAATAGTGTGCTCTTCCCGCTACCATTAGGGCCTACTATAGTTAGAATCTCCCCATCTGCAAGGTTGAAGCTTGCATCGAAAACTATATGAAACCTCCCGTAGCCGGCGTTAAGGTCGGACACTGAGAGTATATATCCTACCATAATCACACCCCCAGATAACTCTCTATAACCTTTGGATCCTCAAGTACTTTACGGGGCTCCCCCGCAGCTATAACCCTTCCCAGGTGCATGGCGTACGCGTAGTCAGCGTACTCGACGGCTATATCGAGCCTGTGCTCCACTATAAGAAATGTTACGTTGAGCTCCGCTGAAACTTTCTTGATGGAAGCGAGTATCTCGTGAGCTAGCGCGGGGTTAACCCCGGCTATAGGTTCATCTATCAAGACTAGTTTAGGGTTTAAGGGCATTAGGGTCCTGGAGAGCTCCAAGAGTTTCATCTGGCCGCCACTAAGCTCCCCAGGCTTCCTCTCACTAAGCCTCTTCAACCCTGTAAACTCCAGTTTGCCGAAAGTATCTGAGAATGCTTTTTTCTCAAACTCCACCCACAGGCTCTTAAAGAGGCCGCGCACCACACTCTCCCCAGGATTTCCATCCCTCCCTACGATTGTATTCTCCATTACTGAGAGGTTCTGGAATAGCCGTGGAATCTGGAAACTCCTCACAATACCGCGCTTAAACCTTTCATGGGGGCTTAAACGCGTTATATCCTCACCCTCAAATATAATACTGCCACCGTCAGGGCTGAGGACACCGCTAATAACGTTGATAAGCGTAGTCTTACCACTACCATTAGGCCCTATGAGCAAAGTCACCTTACCCCTAGGCACGGCAAGCGAAACCTCGTCAAGAGCCTTCAACTTTCCAAAATACTTGGAAACCCTATCAACCACAAGGATTGGATTAATTAACTCTTAACCACCCCCCAAAAGACACGATAAGAGAGGCATTAAAAAGTTAAGGTTTTCATAAAAAGTTAAGGTTTTAAAAGGAATCACCTTCTCCTAAGCAGGTAGTATGCGGCTGCAGCTACTATAATCAAGATAACTATTATGGCAGCTATGGTGGTCCATGGAACTGCCGGGGCTGGCGTCGGCGTTGGTGTGGGAGTCGGCGCTGGCGGCTTATCTGGCGGGGCGAACTTGGGTATAGCTACGGGTAGCACGGCCGGCCTCTCTGCGAACGGGTCTTTAGCCACAGTCGTTATAGTGTCTTTGGCGAAGTCGTAGAGCTCTATGAGCCTCCACTCGAACGCGCCAGGTCTAGCCTCGAATGGGACGAATATAGCATAGTCGCTTCCAGCCCTGTCGCCGAACTCGTTAACGGTGATTTTCCCGCTAGCTCCGAGATATGTCTTAAGGATTTCTGGGATCTTCTCCGCTACTTTCTCAGGGTCTGGAAGTTTACCTCCAGCTTCAGCCCCAGCCTGGGCTATCGCTAAGGCCATCACCCATAGGCAATCGTAGCTTATGAAGGAGTAGGGGTCTGGGGAGTATCCTAACCTGTCCTTGGCAGTCCAATAGATCTTGATGGCTATGTCTGTAGCGGCGAACGTTATGGTGTTCTTCCAGACTGTAGCAGCCGAGAATTTAGCGGCCTCAGGGTCTTTGAGGACTTCAGCACTTAGGGCTGTCCCATCGCTCCCATACCATTTAACCTTGGCGAGGACACCTATTTTTGAAGCTTCAACGAGGAATCCCACGGCTTCCTCGAAGGATATTAGGTTTACACCTATTTTATCCAGGGGAACTGTTTTGGAAAGCTCCTCAACTTTACCCCTCGCAGTCTCAATTATGGGGCCGAAAGCCGGAGCCTTTGGATCATAGGGTATCGTGGCGACCACAGTTATCCCGAATTCTTTCGAGAACTTCTCAACGAAGTCTGCGAGGCCCTTACCCCAATCATCGTTCCTGTAAACTATTATTACGTGAGTCACCCCATCCTTCTTGAATAGCATGTTGAGAACTCTGCCTTGAAACTCGTCGGGCGGCGGGAACCTATAAATGGTATCTTTCAGTGCGAGGCCTGGAGCTGTGCTTGAAGGGCTGATGACCACGGCTCTAAGACCGGCCTGTATCTCTGTTATTACCTCCTTAAGCTCCCCACTGGACATGGGCCCCAGGAAGTATCTTATGCCGGCGGCGTGCAGGGTCCTGAAGAGACTTTTAGCGGTTTCAGGCTTGGTTTCTGAGTCCCTAATGTCTAGTTTGAACCTCCACGGGTAGCCGTTATCCGCGAACCACTTGTTAACGTCCTCCAGGGCGATCTTTAAAGCTTCAACGTTAGCCTTACCGAAAGTGGCGAGATCGCCGGATATGGGGTATAGAGCTCCAATGGTCACCTCAATAGTCTGGGCTTGAGAGCTCGCAGTTATGGGGCTGAATAGCCCGATAGCCACAGCTACAGCTAAGGCTAGGGATAGGGCTAATCGAATCCAATAAGATCTGCTCATGTCTCACCACTCGTTCACCTTAGGTTACACCAGGAGGTTTATAAGCTTTTCCCTCTTTCAATTTAGATTTTATATGGTTGATTTAAGAGTTAAAAGGTCCACTTACATATTGAAGAAATTGGGGCTGTGATATGCGCTGGGTTTCCTGAGTCTTGATGAGTTCACGGACCGTTTGAGCCCCTCTTGAATATGCTCGAGTTTAAATTTAGGCTAGTAGGAGTTTTAATGCTGCTTTTAACATTGTGGTTGGGGCTTTTCCAAGTGTTTTTATTGTTGTTTCCACTGTTTTCACAGGGTTTGCGGCTAGCTTTGCTATTATCTCCTCGTGTCTATCGTAGTCTAACTCTCCTATCTCTATGTTGAGCCTTGTTTGGGAGGCCGCTTCTAAAGCTGTCTTCACTAGCTCGCTATCACCTAGTATTAGCTTTGCAATCTTATACTGCATACTTAGCCTTTCAGCTATGAGGTTTAGGGCTTTATTGAGGGTTTCATTAGGTTCTCTTATCCTCTTGAGGAGTCTTAGTGAGAGTTCTGCTGCGAGGGAGTTAGGGTATAGGCCTCCCCCTGTGAGGGGTTTGTTTAAACCTCCAGCATCGCCCACGATATGGATTTTCCCCAGGCTCAGCCTGGGTGGTGGGGGTCCTGTTAGTATGGAGCCTCCATAGGCTTTAATCATCCCTGATAGGCTGAGTTTCCTCTCGAGGGCTTGGACCCTCTGCTTTAAGAGTTTCGGGTCTCTGACCCCGGTCCCTGCGAGTATAGCGTCTCCAACTTTGAGGGTCCAGGAGAAGAATTTGTGGGAGGTTTGGGGGTCGAAGGAGACTAGTATGCTTTCAGCGTCGGTGTTGCCCCTCCTATATTCTAGGTTAACCCCGTAAACCGGGGGGTTAATGTAGCCTATGCCTAGCCTTCCACGCAGAGACCCATAGTACCCCTCAGCTAGGATTATGGAGTCGTAGGCTTTAACAGCACCCCCCACTTCGACAAGCCCTCTAGGGCTGACCTTGGAAACTTTCGAGCCCATTGAAACCCTTAAGCCTTCAGATTCAGCCTTCTCCAGTAGGAGCTCCTCCAACATGATCCTGTCGAGCTTGTAAACTCCTCCTGAAACTTTCAATCTAACCTCGACGCCCCCGGATTCGAGGGTTAGCTTTTCATAGCGTGACATTATAGACTTGCGGGCAGCCTCCCCAATGAGGGCTACAACCCTACCAGATACGAGCCCGGTGCAGTGTGGAGGGTAGCCTACCCTCATATGATCCTCGTAGAGGGTCACGTCAGCCCCTGCCTTCAAAAGTTTCAGCGAGAATATTAGGCCTGAGAAGCCTCCTCCAACCACGGCTATGTTCAATATCTAAGCCCCTGTGTTTCCTCTTTTTCGAGTGTTAAAAGCTTCTTCTAAATATTGTTATGACCTGGCTGACATATATATTTTCTACTATGGTTTGAAACGTTTTTAAGTGTTAACGCTAGAGTGTAGCATGGTGTTTCCCTTGGGGAGGGATATTGCTGTCCTCGTAAAGGCCTCCCTGAACCCTGAGATTGTGAGGCAGGTTTCTGAGGGTATCTACGACATAGACTATACCCCCCTTAAAATATCTGATGTTGATAGGAACGCCCTGGAGGAGGCTGCTAGGCTTAAGGGTATCCTCGGGGGTAAGGTTTACTCTATAACTGTTTTAACGTGGGGCCCCTCTAAGGCTAGGGATAAGGATTTGAAGCTCGCCGTTCAGGAGGCTCTAGCTAAGGTTGCTGATGAGGCTTATGTTGTTGTTGATGATAATGTTATACCCGGGGATCCCATAGTAACGTCTAACGCTATAGTTGGGGTTTTGAAGTCGAAGGGGCTTAAGCCCACCCTCATACTTGCTGGGGAGGCGAGCGTTGACGAGTCTACATCCCAGGTTCCTGGGAGGGTGGCTGCTAAACTAGGCTACTCTTATGTAGGCTATGTTAGGAGGGTTTTGGAGGTGCGTGAGGGTAGTGTTGTCGTAGAGAGGGATGTTGAAGAGTATGTTGAAACCCTTGAAGCCCCGCTGCCAGCTGTGCTAAGCGTTACCCAGGAGATAAACGAGCCTAGGCCTCCAACTCTTATACAGATAAGGATGGCTTCGAGAAAGCCCCTCTACACTTTAAAACTCTCTGATATAGGCTTGGATGTTAAGCCTAAGAGGCTCATAAGGGACATGAGGGTTATCACAGTGTTTAGAAAACAAGTATTGGTTGAGGAGGCTAGCATGGAGAAGGCTGTTGAGAAGCTTTTAGAGTACTTGGAGAGGGAGGGTGTTCTAAGGGTTTAGAGGGGTGGGGGTGTTGAAAGCCCTAGTTATATCTCAGAGGCCCTCGGACGCGGGGGAGCTAGTGGCTTTAGCTAAAGGCTTTGGGGAGCCTGTGATACTGGCTTTCCAAGAGTCCGCCTCTAAGGTTGATGAAGTTGCAGCTTACGGTTGTAGAGTTTACAGGGTTAGGAGTGACAGGCCTGAGGCCCTCTATAAGGCTGCATTCTCCCTATATGAGAGTTTAAACCCCAAGATCATAGTGGGGCCTAGCACTAAGAATGTGAAGGATGCTACGGCCCTCCTAGCAGGTAGCCTCGACATACCAATGGTTACTGAGGTTGTAGAGCTCTCTGATGGGGGGAGTGTTTTAACATATAAGAGGGGGTTTATGAGTGAGAGGGTTACAATGAAAGCTGAAGTCCCCTACCCAGTTATAGCCCTAGTGAACCCTAAGATCGTGGAGCCTGCAGAGAAGGCTGGGCGGGGGGAGGTTATAGATTTAAATGTTGGCGAGCTCAAAGTTAACATTGTAGGGGTTAGGGCTAAGGAGCTTAGCGGGGTTAAGCTTGAAGAGGCTGAAGTCGTAATCGGGGTAGGTAGGGGCTTCAAGTCTAAAGAAGACCTTAAACTAGCTTTCGAACTAGCGAAAATACTGAATGCTCAAGTTGGGGGCACTAGGCCCATAGCTGCAGACTTAAAATGGCTCCCTGAGGACGCCTGGATAGGAATAAGCGGTAAGAAGATAACGCCCAAACTCTATATAGCAGTCGGCGTTAGCGGGGCCCCCCAGCACATGTCTGGAGTCTCAGGCTCAAAGGTTATAGTTGCAGTTAACAAGGACAAGTCAGCCCCCATATTTAAGCAAGCAGACTACGGGGTTGTAGCAGACCTCTACAAGTTCCTCCCAATACTAACCTCAAAACTCAGAGAAAAGTTTCCAGGAAGAGCCTAGGGCAGGCTTCCCCTCATCCACCTTAAATACCTTGGAAGCTAACACTTATTCTAAACGGTGGGTCTTTTGCTAAGGCTAGTTTATGGGAGAGCTTCAAACTTCAAGTATATAGTCCAGGCTCTGGCTAAAGTGAGCGATGAAGGCTACCTTATATTCTCCGAGGAAGGCCTCAAAGCATGGCTCATGAGCCCGGATAAGGTTAGCATGGCCATAGTCGATGTGCCCCCACACTCTTTCGAAGAGCTCTCAGTAGAGGAGCCCCTAGGGGTTACAGTTAAAGTAGACGAGCTCAACAGGATCATTAGGAGGGCTGCTGCAAACGACAGCCTAACCATAGAGCTCGACAGCGAGGGCGAAAGCCTCATAATAACACTCACAGACAAGAAGACCGGGATAAGTAGAACATTCAACCTACCACTAGTAAGCATGAAAGCAGAAGAGCCTAGAGAACTCAGACTAGAACCCACGACAAAACTCGAAATGGACCCCGAAGACCTCAAAACACTACTACAAGACGCTAAAATAATAGGGGACACTATAACTTTCGAAAGCCAAGAAGACGCTGTAAAATTCAAAGTATCAGGGGAGGGCAAAGAATACGAGTGGGAACTAAAACCCGGAGACCCACTCCTAAGCCTTGAGATAGAAGAACCCTCAACAGCATCATACTCAAGAAGCTCCCTAGAAATAGCAGTACAACCAGCCACAATAGCTGAATCAGTAAAACTAGAATACTCAACAAACTACCCCCTACAAATAAGCTTCAACCTACCAGGAGGAGAAAAAATGATAATATACGTAGCCCCCATACTAGAATAAAAACTAAAACTTAGAAACCACACTAAAAGCGCCCTCCAAGAGCTTTGAGGAACCTGCGACCCCCACCTTTAGAAACTCTACCTTAAACAGCAACTACGCTATTTGAACGAGGAGAACATAGCCGTTATGACTGGAATTGAAACCTATACTATAATGTTGACCCCTCTTCTAAACTATTCTAGGAGGCTATAGGATCACGTAATTTACCTTAGTAAATCTAGAGAGAAAAACTAAAAATGTAGGGTCTTAAGGGGGTGTTAGTAGCGGTTATCCTCTGAAGAATATCCACCAGATTATGAGTAGTATCACTATTATTACTATTATCGTTATTGCCAGGTTCCTAGGCTTCTTTAGCCACTCAGCCATGCTCCCACACCATGTTTATCTAGTGGTTTTTGAAGCTTATAAGTTTTAACATTAAATTGTAATATTAAGAGCATTTAATGTCAAAAGCGGGATTGTTAACTATGAGCTATAAAATATTTTATATAGAATGTGTTACTCTGGAAATTGATTAGGTTAGTAATCGTGTGTTTTTAGAATTTCTTATAGTTATTTAAATTGTATGTAGATAAATATATGTAGTCTCCTAGTCCCACCAATCTAGGGTGTAGGGGTTTGAGTTTAAATGTTTATGCTCCAATAGTTTTAGGATTTATTGCTGGCATAACAGTGCTTTTTGGAGTCATATTCATGATCCTCGTTGGTAGGAGATTGAGCCCTAAGGGGGTTGGTTTTCTCAATGCTTTCGCTGGAGGGGTTCTCGCTTATTTAGCTCTTGAGGCCGGCGCTGAAGCCGCCGATATTGTTGAAGGCTTTATAGCATGGGAGACTATAGGCGAGCTTATAATAGCTTTTGTTGTGACCAGTATAGCTCTTATCGGGACATGGCTTTTCCTAGTCTATGTTGAGAGGGGGTTGAAGGGTTATACGGGGGCTTCCAGCGAGAAGCTTATGGCTTCCATTGTAGCTGTGGCTCTCGGGCTTCACAATGTGGGTGAAGGCTTCGCTATAGCAGCTTCGCTACTAGCTGGTCTCGTAGGGTCAGCTATAGTCTTCACTATAGGCTTTGCAGTCCACAATTTCACTGAGGGCTTCGCTATAGCTGGGCCCTTCTTCCTAAAGCCTAGGGGGAAGCCTGAGATCGAAAAGAGTTTACTAATGCTACTAGTGATCCTAGCACTAGCTGCGGGCCTCCCAGTAATACCCGGGGCTATGGTGTATTATAGTGGCATAACAGCAGACATAATACTAGCAACACTCTACACTATAGCTTCAGCCTCCCTAGTCTACGCCCTACTCCACGTAAACCTAGCAGCACTAGCAAAACTTGGAGGAGTAACAAGCCCCCTATTCTGGACAGCACTATTCGCAGGCATAGCAGTCACATACACTGCTGAAACCCTAGTCTTCCTAGCAATGTAGCATGTTGAAACGTTAACCTTTTTAAATGTCCATACACATTAGTTCTCTACTGCTTTCTCGCCGATTAAAACCTTGATCTTCAAGTTTCGCTCTTCGCGTTCTAGGTTTGTAGCTTTTACTTTGAGGGTTGCCTAGGCGAGCTTAAATGTTTGTTTTATGGTATTTCTAAAGTTGTAGTTTAACTTATAGGGGGGATTTAAAATTTATTAAATTTAATTTTAACTAGTTGTTTAGGAGGGGGCTAGGTTGCCCGCGTCTAAGGTTGTAAATGTTGGTGATGCCCTTTTAAGTGTCTGGGATGGGGATGTTGTGGCTGTATCGGGTTTCAACATAGCCACTTTTCCAGAGTATTTGTTGTTGAAGCTTTACGATATGTATAAGAGGGTTGGGCATCCGAGGAACCTTTTCTTGATATGCGACGCTTTCCCCGGGGCTCCCGGTAGGGGGATTGACTATATAGCTAGGGATATGTTTGAGAGGCGCGACTTCGAGTTTATTAGGGGTTTACTATTTCCTTTCTACGGGTTTAGCGAGGCTCTCCAGAAGATTATCATGGAGAATCTAGTGGAAGCATACTCGTGGGGTATAGGGATTATGGCTTACTGGTTCCGCGAAGTTGGCAGCGGGAGGCCCGGGGTTTTAACTAGGGTTGGCTTGGGCACTATATTCGACCCTAGGCATGATGGGGGCGCTCTTAACGATCTTGCTAGGGAGAGGAGGAGTGTGAAAGTTGACATTATAAAAGTTAACGGTGAGGAGTACTTACTCTATAGAGCTCCCAAGCCTAATGTAGCCCTTATAAGAGGGTCTACTGCTGACGAGCTGGGGAACCTTAGCATGGAGGATGAGGCTGTATACGGTACTGTTCTCGGCATAGCTCAAGCGGCTAAGGCTATGCCTCGTAAGGGGGTTGTTATAGCTCAGGTTTTGAGGCTGGCGAGGTTTGGTAGTATACCGCCGCAGCTCGTTGTAGTCCCGGGGCCTCTGGTTGACTATGTTGTTCTAGCTCCTAGAGAGTATCATACTCAGACCGCCACTATAGACTATGACCCTACGATATCTGGGAGGGTTATACCGCCTCTTGATACTCTCCAGCCTCCCAGGGTTGGGCTTGACACTAGGAAAGTTATAGCTAGGAGGGCTCTCCTAGAGCTTGTTAGGGCTGTAGAGGAGGAGGGGAGGCTTATAACCATAAACCTAGGAGTGGGCATACCTGCTGAGATATCAACTTTAATAGTTGAAGAGAAACTCTCAGACTATATACATGTGACTGTAGAGTCAGGCCCCTGGGGGGGATTAGCCCTCCTAGGCCCTGACTTCGGGGCCGTTAAAGGCCCTTACGCGATATTATCAATGCCAGACCAGTTCACTATATATGAGGGGGGCATAGTTGATGCTGCCTCCCTAGGCTTCCTCCAGGTTGATGAGGAGGGTAATGTTAACCCTTCAATGCTACCAGGGAGGATGCCGGGGCCCGGGGGCTTCCCTGTCATAGCTGAGGGGGCTCCTAGACTTTATTTCGCTGGAGAGTTTACAGCGGGCAGGAGGGATGTGAGGATAGTGGATGGGGAGGTTAAAATAGTGTCTGACGGGGATGTGAGGAAGTTTGTTAAAAGAGTATACAAAGTGCTGTGGAACGCCAAGGAAGGCCTCAAGAGAGGACAGAAAGTTAAATATATAACGGAGAGGGCTGTCTTCGAACTCACACCCCAAGGCCTTAAACTATTAGAGGTAGCCCCCGGGATCGACGTGGAAAAACATATACTGGCGAAAATGGAGTTCAACCCAATAATAGGGACTATAGAGGAAATGGATAGAGACATATTCAGAGATGAGCCAATGAACCTAGTTGTGAAACTAAGAAAACACGTGTAAGCCGAGTAGAACTCAAAACTATATGTTTAATACGTTTAGGCGTTACTCTCGAGTTATAAGAGGGCTTTAAGCGTGGCTGGCAGGGTTTCAAAGTCTATAATAGAGCTTGAGGGTATGGCCATGGCCGGGCTATTGAGGGATGTGCGTTTAGAAGACTGCCTTAAACCTGAAGGGTGGAAGAAGCTTGTAGTTGTCGACTCTGAAGGTGTTGAATATGAGACTAAGTGTATTGAAAGTCAAGCTGCTAAGAGGAGTTTTCTAGTGTTTTCAGCTTATATCTCAAGATGGTCGAGCCAGATCGTTAAGCCTCGGGAATAAGCTTAGTTTCTCTTTTAAGCTGTTTTAGCTTATTTCTAATTTATACACATAAATATGTATATATATCCTCTCCTGCTTATTCAATAATTTTGGAGGTAACTAACGGGGGCGCGTAGCCTTGGGCCTCGACTACAGGAGCGTCCTTAAAGCGACCCCCTTCAGGGCTCTCCCCAGTCCCGGCCGTGTAGTGGCTTGTGAGGGGGGTTTCATTGTTGAGATTGCCGGGAAGAAGATCCCGTTGGGGGGTCCCCTCCCTAGGGTTAGGGAGGGTGAGGGGCTTGTTAGGTATACTTTGAGTGTTTGCCCCGAATGTCTCAGGCTCCTCCCAGCTGTTATAGTTGTGAGGGGGGGTAGACTCTATATTAGGAAAGAGTGTCCTAGTCATGGTGTTGTAGAGGAGCTTTATTTTAGCGATTATAACATGTATCTTAGGCTTATGAGGTGGGAGGAGACTGGTAAAGGTTTAGGGGGGGTCAAGGCCTATACTAGTATTGGAGCCCCCTGCCCTTATAGTTGTGGGCTTTGCTCTATGCACGAGAATCACACTGCCCTAGCTAATATTGTTGTAACTAATAGGTGTGACCTCTCATGTTTCTATTGTTTCTTCTACGCTGAGCGCGCCGGCTACGTTTACGAGCCTAGCGTTGAAGAATTAAGGTTCATGGCTAGGCAGCTTAGGAGGCAGTCTAACGGGGCTAACATACATAGTAATGTCCAGCTAACTGGGGGCGAGCCTACCCTGAGGGGGGATTTGGCTGACATTATTAGGGCTCTTAAAGAGGAAGGCGTAGACTATATACAGTTGAACACTAACGGGATAACAATAGCTAGGAAGTTCATAGAAAACCCTGAAGAAGGCGTAGCATACGTGAGGGGGCTGAGGGGGGCGGGGTTAGACGTAATATATATGAGTTTCGACGGTGTAACCCCGAGGGTTAACTGGAAAAACCATTATGAAGCCCCATTCGCTATAGAAGCTTTTAAGAGGGGGGGCTTACCTAACGTGGTGCTAGTGCCCACTGTTCTAAAAACTGTTAATGAACACGAGCTGGGGGATATTGTAAGGTTTGCTGGGAAACACATAGAAACTGTTAGGGGTGTTAACTTCCAGCCTATAAGTATGACGGGCAGAGTCTCTAAAGCTGAGAGGGAGAGGTTTAGGATAACAATAGCTGATGTAGCTGAGAGGGTTGAGGAACAGACTGGAGGCCAGATAAATAGAGACTCCTGGTTCCCAGTGCCTGTGGTAGCTAAGTTTGTTAAGTTCATAGATTCTGTAACTGGGAGATATTATGATACTTTAAGCAACCACCCAATATGTGGGGCTGCAACATATGTTTTCATAGATAAAGTCGACAGTAACGGGGTCCCTAAACGCTTCATACCCATAACAGGGTTCTTCGACGTTGAAGGCTTCATAGAATACTTAGATGAGGCTAGGATAGGATTAGAGTCTAAGAGCTACCTAGGGAAGAGGCTGGCCCTAGTTAAGATTCTATGGAATATGAGGAAATTCATAGACATCGGGAAAATGCCTGGAAACATTAACATGCCCAAAATACTCCTAGAAGTGTTCCTCAAAGGAAACTATGATGCTATCAAAGAATTCCACTACAAATCACTCTTCATAGGAGCAATGCACTTCATGGACAAATACAACTACGACGTCACAAGAGTTAGAAGATGCAACATACACTACCTAACTCCAGACGGGAGAATAATACCATTCTGCGCCTTCAACGTCCTAGAAGAAATCTACAGAGACTATGTGCAAAAAGAATACAAGAAAACAGAACTAGCACCAGGCGAGATCAAAGGATTCAACCCGGGAGAAAAATATAAGAGAAAAGAATACATAAAGAAAATACTGTCAAACCCAATATACTGGAACTACTACAAGGGAATATTGAAAGACACGAAAACCCCTGAAACCATAGTAGATGAAAGCGGCGAAGAATTAACCCTCTAACAGTTAAAACTCTGAAACAGACTATAAAAGAATCTCATAGAAACCCAGTATGCCATAGTTTTCCAGGCACGTAGAGCCCTTTCAACATTATTTTATACCCACACCTCGGACATCTCCACGCTTCTCCCGCCTTGTCTAGAGTGAAACTTGTTACTCTATAGTATTCCCTTCTAATTAATGTTTTCCCGCATTTCGGGCATTTTGTTGTTTCAAAGTCTGGGTTGTGTATGTTCCCTATGTAAACATACTCTATGCCTTCTTTCCTAGCTTTTTCAGCTGCCTCTAACAGTTTACCTATTTCCGTTGGGGGCTCTTTCCAGTAGTTTGCTGGATAATACTTGTTTATGTGTAGGGGGACTTGGGGGCCTAGCTTGTTGAGGTGTGTTTTTATAATCCAGTCTATACACTCTTCGAAGTCGTTGGTGTTCGTCACCATAAGATATACCATTTCAACGTGGCCCCCATAATCTAATATAGTCCTGGCGTTCCTGTATATAATGTTATGATCTATGCTAGCTAAAGCCCTCCTCATGCCTGGGCACCCTTTAATGTCAACACTCCACCCGTCAACCCCGGCTTCTAGGAGCCCCTTCAAAGCCCTCTCACCTAGATATCCGTTAGTCACCATCATAACATAGAAGCCCCTCTTAACAGCCGCACCGGCCAAGTCTAGTATGTAGTCGTAGTTCACAGTAGGCTCGTTGAAACTAGCGGAGAACCCTTCATCACCATAGCTCTCAGCTATTTTTAGAAGCCTCTCCGGCTCCACTAACGGGTCATCCTCGCGGGGCTTCCTGAAACTCAAATGGTAATTCTGGCACCAGGGGCAGTAGAAATTGCAGCCCCAAGTCGAGAAAGTTAAGGCAGTACTGTTAGGCCAGTAGTGGAATAAAGGTTTAATCTCTATAGGCCTACTCTCTATAGCGCTAAGCCTCCCATAGCCCAAATGGTATAGTGTTCCATCTACGTTTACATAGCTACCGCAGACACCCCTCCCCCCGGGTGGTATAAGACACTTCCTCTCGCAAACCAGGCATCTAGCCCTACCATTAACGCTCTCCCAGAGTCTCGCTGGCTTAAGCGCCCCGCTATGTAAGGCTTTGGATCCCACCGGTATCCCTAGCATTTTGTTGCAGCCGTAGGTTAAACTTGTTGCCCTACAATTTTATGGAATAGCATACCGTGGCGTTTATTAGGGGTCGTTTATTTAGCTTACTGTGAAAGGTGGGGCTGGATGGCTGCTAGGGTCTCCCGTAGGGCTGCCAGTATTATGCCTAGCCCCACTATGTGGATTCAAGATATGGTTTCTATGTTGAGGAGGTCTGGGAGGGGTTATTACAGCCTCCATGTTGGCCAGCCCGGCATCTCACCCCCCAGCGGGGTTGTCGAGTTTCTTTCTAGGGTTTTGAGGGAGAAGTCGGGGGATATATCTCTATATGCTTACACTTCGCCTAGAGGTATTATGGAGCTTAGGGAGGCTATAGCTGATGATTTAGCTTCCCTCGGTAGGGTTAAGCCCGACCCTTCGAGGGGGGTTATTGTGACTACTGGCGGTATTGAAGGCCTCTTTACTAGCATAGCTTCAGTAACGGACCCCGGGGATCCTGTTGGTGTTGTTGTTCCAGCCTACTTCCACTTCTACTCTATACTGAGGCTTCTGGGGAATAGGGTTGTTGAGGTCTCATCATATCCTGGGTTGGATGTTAGCGAGGACATGTGGATAGAAGTTTTCTCCAAGGTTAAAGCTGTTATAGTCGCTAACCCCGACAACCCTACTGGGAGGACTTTAAGCGAGGGCGAGGCTAGGCTCCTAGCGGAACTCTCATGCGATAATAGGGTTTACTTGATCCATGATATAGCCTACTACACGTTATACTATGAGGCTTCCAGAGAGTGGCCTGAAAACTACTGCCAAGACTATGTGGTCACAGTGGGGACTTTCAGCAAAGACCCCGGAATCCCCGGGTGGAGGCTGGGCTTCGTCGCTTCAAGCGAGGATGTGGCTGAAGCTGTAGCTCACGTTAGGGAGGCTACAAGCTATAACGCCCCATTACCCTCCCAAATACTCGTCCTCGAATATTTAAAGGGCAGATATAGGGAGAAGTTCCTGCCAAGGGTTATAGAAGAGTATAGGTCTAGGAGGGAAGCCCTAGCCGGGGCGCTCGAAGAGCTACTACCGAGAGCAAGGTTCAAGAAGCCGGCTGCAGGAATATTCATATACGTAGACCTCTCCAACTACCTTAAAACAAACTCGGAAGAATGGGCTAAGAGGATAGCTGTGGAAAACGGGGTGCTCACAGTCCCCGGAACCCTGTTCGGGGAGGGTGGAGAGAAATGGTTGAGGCTGAGCTTCGCATGGGAGCCTAAAGAGAGGCTAGAGGAGGCTGTGGAGATAATGGCTTCGAAATTGAAAGGGTAAAGCCTTAAAGGGGTTTGGGAAAGCCGCCGCTAGAATATTAGTGTTATTAAGGTTGCCGCTAGAATATACGCTGCTACTGCCGCATCTAAGGGGCCCAGTTTAGGCTTCCACGGTGGTTTCGACAGCTTCTTCTGGTGTAGGGCTTCTGCTAGCATTGTTGAGGATGTTATTACGTGGACCGTCAGGGGTATGGGGAGTTTCGTGTAGAGTTTCAATCCTTTAAACCCCCTCCCTGTTAGGGCCGCTATCGCTTCCGACACTGTGTATCTCATGTATAGTGTTAGTTTGAAGACTAGAGGTATTGTTAGGCCGGCTGCCGGGGGGAGTTTCAGTGTTGAAGCTAGGGCCACATAGTCTAGGGGGTTTACGAGGCCTATGCTAGCTGTAAATATGAAAGCTACCAGGACTACCCTGAACGTGGTCTCTAGGGCTGCTTCAAAACCGTAAAGCACTAGGAGCACTAGGAATGGGGGTATGGAGAGCCAAGCGTAAGCGGGGAGCAGGGCGAATAATAATTTAGAGTATACGGCTAGGGGGACGGCTATTATGAGGGGCCATAGAGGCTCCCCAAGGGCTATCATGGTGAAACCCCACAATAACAGTGTTAAAGCCATTACAGGGTTCAACGATCTATCCGGGCCCCCCATCAAAGCCCCCCTCTCCAATTTTCAGGCTCTGGGAGCCCGAGGGTTCTCAAATAACCTTTCTCCAGGACGTCCCTGGGGCTCCCCTCACCTACTACTATGCCCTCGTTTAACACTACTATTTTATCCGATATTGTGAAGGCGAATTCCACGTCGTGGCTTGCTATAATAATTGTAGTGTTCATGTTTCTAAGCAGCCTCCACACTCTCGCTTTCCACCCGCAGCTCAGCCCGTTGGTCGGCTCGTCTAGGATTACTGCTTCAGGCTTCCAGGCTACCGCTAGGATTATTGAGATTAGCCTAGCCTGCCCCATTGACAGTGTGAAGGGGGATTTTCCAGCTAGGTTTTCCAGGCCCATACTCCTCAGTATTTCCAGGGCTTCACTCTTACTTCCCACTGTTTCCGAGAGCTCCTCTAGCACTGTAGGCTTTGTGAAGGAGAAGTAGGGGTTCTGCCATGAACCCCCTATTTTCCCGGGCCTCTTGACAGCCCCCTTGTCCGGTTTTATCAGCCCCGCCATCACTCTAAGTAGTGTTGTCTTACCGCTCCCGTTAGGCCCCACTATTGAGGTTACTTTATCCTCAACGTTTAAAGTGACATCCCTCAATATGTTTTTAACCCACACGTTTTCAACCGTAAAAACCCCCAATCTCGGCACCCTCCACTTCACAATTATACAATTTACTAGGGATAATCTCCGGGCCCCCCTCGGCAGTTATCCTTCCATCCTCCACTACTATAACCCTCTCAGCCCACTCTGCAAGCCTCGATATTTTATGCTCCGCTATAACCACAGCTTTAACCCCAAGGGATTCTATGAATTTCAAGAGCTCCCTTGAAGCCCTACCGTCTATGAATGCTAGAGGCTCATCCAATATTAGAACCTCAGGCTCCAAGGCTATAGCGCTCGCAACTGCAACCCTCTGCCTCTCGCCCATGGATAGCGTGAATACATCCCTGTCCATTAAATGTTTTAAGCCCAGCTCCCCCGCTATCCTATAGGCTTCCCTCCTAGCCTCGTGGAGGCTGAGCCCCCTCCCTGAGAGCACGTATTCGAGTTCAAGCCTTAAAGTGTTCATTAGAATGTATAGGTCGAAATCCTGGGGGACTAGGGCTACGTTAGAGTTTAAAGCTACGCGCCCCCTAAGCTCCCCCCCATGTACTCCGGGGGCTAGCCCTGCCATCACCCTTAGTAGAGTGCTCTTACCGGACCCCGTGCTCCCCGTTACTAGTATCCTCCCTCCCCACACTTCCAGGCTTACTCCTTTAAGCGTCCACTCTAGGCTGCCGGGGTACCTGTAATATACTTGTTCTAGTTCTATAAGCGCCAAACAACGTCCACCATTGAGGCTATCTTCTCGAGCTCCACCCTCTCCCTCTCAGTAAGCCCGCACTCATCTCTCAAGCTCTCACCGCTATAGCCGTTTCCAACGAATATTACAGCCTCCTCTATAGCTTTAACTATCAAGTTCGGGTCTCCAGCGTGGAGGTGTATTGTCACATCGTTAACTACGAGTATTGGCGTTGGCCTCTCAAGGTAGGCTTTCAACGCCTCCCCCGTGAGCTCAGCGTTGGCCCTAGCCAGCTCCCACATTTCACCACAATTTCCAGCCGTAAGCCTCGGAGCTTTAAGCCCCAAGGGCCTTAACACTCTAGCCTCCGAGGGTAGGATTATTGGGGCCCCAGCCTTCTCATGGCCCGGGGCGAAGTCCAACACTGTTATAGGATCCCACCCGTAGACAGAGGCTAGAGCCCCAGCTATCCTGGCCGTGAGCCTAGTCTTACCCCTACCAACATCCCCAACTATTAAAATCCTAAAATAGTATTCCCGCACGCTTCACAACCTTCAAGACAGTAAACCCTATAATAGTCCCTATAAGCGTGCTAGCAAGCCACCCCAACCATATTATAGAAAGGGCTGCAACCCACCTCTCAAAATGGCCAAGCAGGGGGGCGAATATGAGGAGAGCCAGGAGGAAGCCTATAACAGCAGTCCCCAGAGGCTCGAGGAAAGCAGCATACTCAGGAGACCTCCCAACCCTCCTAAGCATGTAAGCCCCAACACCCACAAGAACAGCCCCAGGGATACCGCCTGGAAAAGCATAAATAGTGCCCAAACCAAGAGCATTCCTCACAACACCAACAACAAAAGCTATAACAGTAGCCCAAACAGGCCCCAGCAAAACCCCGGATATAACGTTAGTCATATGCTGCCAAGGCAAAGCCTTAGTAGGACCCACAGGTATAAATACCGGGGACAAGGCTACAGTCAAAGCAGCCAACATCAAAGCCAGGGAAAACCTCCTCAAAAACACGCCAGACACAACAGCCACTCCAACCACCCACAACCACCTAGCTGTTAACATAGTATTTAATCTTATAGTAAACCCGGTTATTAAACATACTAGAATACAGTCCCGCCCGTCTTTCAAGTTACACCTTTCTATTCCCTTTTAAAGGCCGTGAGATGGGGTTCTAAACACTTAGGATGAGATAAATCCATATAAGATCATGAAATGTAAAGCTTATAAGGTTGGGCAGAGAATTTTAAGTTTGCACTCCTCCCTAAAAGGATCAAATCCAGGTTAGAGTCAACTCCCTAAAGGAATAGAAAGGAAGGGGGTAGAAAGGTAAAGGTATACTAGGATATTAGTTTTTCTCGATTTCAACATTCTCACCATATTTCTGTTATATTAGTTATTAAATACAGATTTTTAAATAAGGAAAGTTTTAACTTAAAGGGGGGGCTCAGGATGTTTCATGCTTTTAAAGATGTGGGGAAACTTAAAGTTCTTGCTGGAGTCTTACTAGTGTCTCTTCTCGTTCTAGCTATGATGGCCCCCTTATCCTTCAATCATGTTCAGGCTTCAGATACTGTCATTAGGACGCCTGCTGACGTTTACTCCGGGCAGGCCGTACTAGTATTTGTTAAGCTCTCAAATACCAGTGTTAGAGCTGTGCTTAGGGCGGAAGTGGTTCTTAATGTTGACTTGAAACCTGCAGTTGTCGCCCTTCCATCCTTGAGTGCATTAAAATCTGATATTCCACTATTACCGATATCGTGGGCGCCTGGGTGGTTTATCGCTGTAATCCCAGGGCTCCCGGCTAAGACTATAAGTTTTAAATATAGCCCTCCCATAGGGCCGCCTGTAGATGTGATGTTTAAAGTTAGTAGTAGCGTACGCTACAAGCTTATAGTTGATGGGAGGGTGATATTCGAAGATAGTTATAAAGTGTTAGAAGGCGATGTAGCGAAGCTGCCCCCACTAGTTAGTGCCACAGTGTATGGGGCGGAGCGGGATGTACTGTTAATGTGGGAGACTTTCGGCCTAGGACCTAGGGGATGGACCCAGGCCCGGGGAGAGCCTCTTAAGATCCGCCTATTAGCCTTAGATGATAAGGGAATCTCTAAGGTAACGTTTGAGTATAGGGTCGGTAATGGCTCGTGGATTGAGGGCTCGGTAAATGTGGACGTGGCTGTCATGCAGAGCGTGGCTAGGCTCGTGGAGGATGTTAATAAGCAGATAGAGAGTATTGAGAGTGCTATAAGGCGGGTAAAGCCGGATTTTGAACTAGGTGAAGTCTACATTCCAATGTTTGCAGGCTATGCTGAAATACCCGGGCAGAACGCCGGAACTTACGTTACGTTCCGTGCGAGAGCTTGGGATGTGGATGAAAATAATTCTACCTCCCCCTTCGGCTTCTACTATGTTGTTAAGAGGGAAAGTCCCACTAAAATTTTCATTATAGACCCTCATGTGAAACTTTGGCTCCTTAGTGAGAACTTTAAACTATTATCTAATAGTCTCGCGGAAAAAGTGAATTATGATGTGCCAAGGGAGGTTATAGAAAACCTAACTTTAATAGTTAAGATCTCGGAGGCCATCAACAAATATGGAATCTCACCATTCCACCACTGGGAGCTCCTAGGCAAACATTATGACCTCTACATAGCATGGCCAGATATATGGACGGGCATTCTTCTAAATAACTTGAAGCCTCATGTAATCATATTGAGCAACTTGATGGTCGGCCTCAAATTAGATGAGACAACTGGAATCTGGAGCTGGGACCTCCGAGACCTAGGAGTTCTCAACTATATAATCTGGTATGTGAAGGAGAGGCATGCAGGGCTCATAGTTACACATGGAACCTTAAGCGACTGGATTGTCTGGGCAAGCTGTGGGGACCGCTACAAAGTAGGGTCTAGAGGTCATGTAGGAGATTCTACTTTAGACTTCAACATCATTATTGAACCGACAGTGGCAGCCCTCCTAGGGATGCCTGAGCTAGCCATATGGGAGTTAATACGCGATACTACCGCTGAAACCCTTTGTGAGTATTATCCAAGCCTAGGGCAGCTAGTCGGTTCCACACCCCTCCAAGTCCCATATGTGCCTTTCAATGGGACGCTGAAAGTCACTCGGGAAGCCAGGTATGTCGGATGGAATATTCCAGAGAAGTTTAACATAAGGATACCGAGCGTGTACGAGGAGTTCAACGTGCCCGCTTACACTCAGGTTGGCTGGCAGCTTGCCATGCCTAGGGCGCTAGCATATAGTTCTTGGGAGAGCGCTTACAAGGTGAGACCTTTAGCCGAGAAACTTTACTGGAGGGTATCCCGTTTCATTAATAATATGACTCAAGGTGCCTACTTACCGGAGGATGCAGTATTACATGCTCGCACTTCCCTAGAATGGCTACTCAATAGCCTCTATGGCTCATTAGTGAGCGCCAACTTCTCGGACACAACGTTCAATATTAAGGTTAGAGTCCCCGGGGTTAATGAGAGTTTAACTTTAACCCTGAATGTTGAGGAGGTGTTAGACCAGATTCTACAGTTAGTCCCGGTTAAGCTTGTAGCTATTTCTGATGACGGGCTTGCTGGGATAGTTGTTCACGATAAGTACTGGGATGTTAAGGGCTACCGTTCAGTATATTTCAGTTTTGAAGTTGAAGCCGTAGAGGGGGATATTGCTGAGATACTCTTGTTAAACGCTGTGGAATGGGTGCTCAAATGGGAGTATAAGGATATTACGAGGCTTTTGGGTGGCCTGGTTCGGGTGCCGAAAGAGCTTGCAGAGGAGTTTAACAAGACCCTACTTAAGTTACCTGGCAACTTGGTAGCTTCTAGACCGCTAATATTAAACGAGGATGGTTACGCGATCCTAAAATTATCCGTGGACTCTCCAGGGGCTCTATATGCCCTCATAGCCCACCCTACAAGCGGTGAGGTTCACATCAAACTGTTAGAGGGCTCGGCGAACGTTACTGTCATGAGGGCGGCTGATATGCTCACGCTAGCAGTTTTAGAGTTTAGGGAGCCTGGGAAGATCACACTAGCATTTAGGGCTGGCTCCGAGTTAGTGCTTAACCCTGCCTATATATCTGTAAAGTATGAGGCTAAAGTTGAGGCGCCCCCGCCAGCTCAAGCTTTGTTTGAAGTTAGCAATCTCACGATTAACCCTGTGGAGGCCGCTTCCGGGGAAGAAGTCACCATATCTGTTATAGTTAGAAATGTGGGCAACGTCGAGGGCGAATACACTGTAGTCTTGAGGATAAACGGTACAGTTGAGGCTAGTAAGAGCGTAAAACTCGCTGGGGGCGAATCCACGGTGGTGACATTCTCTATAGTCAAGAGGGAGCCGGGCATATATAAGGTTGAAGTAAACGGTCTAATAGGATATTTCAAAGTCAAAGCACCACCCAGACCGGCAGAGTTCATAGTCACCCTCAAATCAATAAGCCCGTCCGAGGTAAAAGTCGGAGAAGAGGTTACAATCACGGTTAACGTGACCAACGTGGGTGGTATAACGGGCACACATACTGTAGTCCTTAAAGTTAACGGTAACATAAAGGCCTTAAGGGAAGTGACTTTAGCGCCGGGAGAGTCAACATTAATAACATTCAAAATAATAGGAGACATTGAAGGAACACACCACGTTGAAGTTAACGGGCAAAAAGGAACGTTCACAGTCAAGAAAGAAGCCCCACCCACCCCTCCAGAAACAACAACCAAGCCAACAATAGAGGAAGCTAAACCCACCCCACCAGAAACAGCAAGCCCAACCCCACCCATAGCATCAGAGACAATAACACCAACGAAAGAGACTACACCAGCTTCCCCCACGGAGGCCGCACCCATAGAAACACGGCTACCCTACATAATTGCCGTAATCATATTCATAGCAGTACTAGCGATCCTAACATTACTCATTAAAAAGAGAGCCCGTTAACTCTGCACGTACTTTTAACCCTCCATTTACTTTAGAATTATTGTTTGATATTTCAAGCCTTTCTACTAGTTAGAGTTTTAGCAACATAGTTACTGCCAGTATGTATAGTGTATAGACTATTATGTTTATTGTTGTTACTATTATGCCTATTTTTGTGAATTTTGTGAATGATATTGTTTGCCCTATTCTGGATTCTAGTGCTTCCAGGATTATTATGTTTGATGCTGCTCCTAGGAGTGTTAGGTTCCCCGCTATTGTGGATGCCATGGAGAGGGTTATCCAGCTCTCAACGTCTTCGCCTGTATAGCCGAGCTCGTTCATGTACTGTATGAATAGTTTTGCGAAGGGTACGTTGCTTAGGAGTTGGCTTAGGGTTAGTGAAGCTATTATTATGGAGGCTATGTTGTGTATTCCTTCGAGCTTGTGTGGGAGTAGTGTTGACATGATGGGTGTTAGGATTCCGCTTCTCCATATTCCATCCATTGTTATGAACATTGTTATGAAGAATATGATGGTTCCCCAGTCTACTTTTTGGAGGATTGCTCTAGGGTTGCTTGAGAGCATGTAGATCCCGGCGGCTATCACGAAGGGGATGAAGCCTCTCTTGTTCACATGTGAGAGGCCGAGGAGTTCGAGGATGTCGTTGAGTATGAGTAGGGCTATGACGGCGGCGAGCCCTATCACAGCTAGTGTGGCGTCCCTCTTATTAGTAATCTTCTCCTCTGGAACAACTAGAATATAGTGCTTCCCCGAGTCTATCCTGTATATTTTCTTGATGATAAACGCTGTTATGAAGAGGTTGATTAACGTGGGCACTGACAAGTATTTAATGAACTGCATGAAGGGGGAGCTCATGCCAGACTCTATGGCTATCAAAACGTTCTGAGGATTACCTATAGGCGTCATAGCGGAGCCTATAGTTATTGAGAAAGCTAATAAAAGGAACATAGGCTCAGGGTTCACCCCAGCAGCCTTAGCTATAGCGTACGCTATCGGCGGCCCCATGAGGGCTACAGTGTCGTTAACAGCTATAGCAGATAGGAGCCCGAAGAAGAATGAGGACGCGTATACTAGCGAGGAAGAGCTCCTAAACATTGATATCAGCTTGAAAGCTGCAGCCTCTAGAACCCCTGAGGATTCAGCCATAGATACGAGGCTGAACATGCCTATAAGGAAAAGGATAACATCAAGGTTTATCACGGAGTCCAGCTCATCTATGGGGACAATATCGGTTAAGATGATGACGAAAGAAGCCATGGCCATTATAGACCAAACTGGGGTTACAGGCCTTCTAGCCCTAAGAATTAAAGCTGAAACTAGGAATAACAAAACAGTAAGTGATATAGCCTGTTGAATTATGTTAACCAATTAAACACCCTTAAGCTATATTAACTAGAAGGAGAACCTTATAAGCTTTTCAAAAACTTTAAATTTGAAAATAACGGAGAGAACGTTTTCGCGAAAATCTTAAGCTGCTTCTGCAATAGCTTAATAGGTTTCCCGTTGAGCGCCTCACTAGTGGTGTTAGGGTTTTGGAGCCTTTCAAGTCCTATGTGGAGTCTAATGTTGAGTATCTTGTGGAGGAGGTTCGCAAGCTCCTCAGGATGCCCAGTGTCTCCGGGACTGGGGAGGGTGTTGAGGAGACTGCTGGCTATCTTAGGGATTGGCTTAGGGATAGGCTTGGGGTTCAGGCTGTCCTCTTGAGGTATGGGGGTCACCCTATTGTTTATGGGAGGCTTAATGTTGGTGCTGAGAAGACTGTGGTAGTATATAATATGTATGACGTTCAACCTGTTGAGCCTCTTGAGGAGTGGGAGTATCCTCCTTTCGAGGCTAGGATAGTTGGAGACAGGATCATAGCTAGGGGTGCTTATAATACTAAGGGGGCTCTTATGAGCTGTCTTCTCGGCGTAGAGTCCTTCATTAGGCTTGGGAGGGAGCCTCCTGTTAACATTGTGTTTGTTCTTGAGGGTGAGGAGGAGCTCGGAAGCCCTTCCATGCCTAGGTTTGTTGAGGATAGGGCTGGGGAGCTTAGGGGTTCTGACATGGTTTACTTTGCTTTTCCCACTGAGAGGGTTAGGGGTAAGCCTTCGATCATACTCGGGAATAAGGGTATTGTTTTCGTGGAGCTTAGGGTTAAAACTAGTAGGTATGATGTTCATAGTAGTTTGAGTAGGGGCTTGTATAACCCGGCTGCTATACTGGCTAGGATAGCTTCAGAGCTCATAGACCCTGTTATGGGCCCTAGGGTTCAATGGCTTGAAGATAAGACTGTAACACCTACTAGCGAAGACCTAGAGTACATCCAGGACATTATAGAGGCTAATCCTAGGGAGGAGATTATGGAACTCTACGGGATAAGCAAGACTAGACTTGAAAACATAGACTGGTATATAGCGGTACACTTCAAGCCAACTGTTAACATAGACGGTTTCACTTCAGGCTACACAGGCCCCGGGACTAAGACTATAACTCCTGGAGAAGCAGTTATGAGGCTGGATTTCAGGCTAGTCCCAAACATAGAGCCTGAACACGTAGTAGAAGGGCTAAAAACAATAATAGAAAAACTAGGATTAAAAGACCTTGTAGAGGTTCACGTGCACGACGCATACACATGGAGTAAAACAAGCCCCAAACACCCCCTAGTAGCTAAGGCTATAGAAGCCTATAAAACCATGGAAATCAAACCATACATAATACCCATACTACCAGGCTCAGCACCATCATACCTTTTCACGAGAAAACTAGGAATACCATTCATAGCCACAGGCCCCGGCCACGGGGGAAGAGCCCACGCCCCAAACGAATACATAACAATAGACACAATCCCAAAAATAACTCTCTACACAGCGACATTACTGACACTATTAGGAAGGTAATAAAACGTTAAACAAGGGGGTAGTGAAAATTTAAAAACTCAAGCGAGCTTAAAGTTTAGCTGTGGAAGGGCGGCCGTCGTCTAGCCTGGACTAGGACGCCGGCCTCCCAAGCCGGCGATCCCGGGTTCAAATCCCGGCGGCCGCACCATTTTCTTTTTAGGGGTTGTTTTCCTTGTGGTTTTTGTTGGTGTTTTCGAGTTGGGGGGGTTTAGGTCTTTGGGGGAGGTTTTCGCTCACCCTGTTGTTGAGGTTGTTTTGGCTTATCTTGTTCTCTTATCTCTCATGATTATTGTTGTTGATTTCCTCGTTAATGTTCCGGAGGATGTTAGGTTTCAAATGTATGTTTTGGATTTGTTTGTCGTGTCCGTGCTTTTTCTAGATCTTCTGGTTAGGGCTTTTAGGAGTGGGAGGCCTTTGGGTTATCTTTTAGCTCATTTCTATGAGGTTGTTGCTTTAGTGCCCCTCTACGCTATATATCTTGTTGAGGCTAGTAGTGTTTTTGGTTTTGTTAGGGTTTTAAGGTTTATCAGGCTCGCTAGGTTTATCGTGCTCTCCGCTAGGGGTGGGGCTCTTTTCAGGGCTTTCCTCGAGACTTCTAAGAGTTTACAAGTTTCTACAGTCCTGGGGGCTCTAGGTTCCACTATTATAGTGGCCGCTATCACAGTTTACTTCGCAGAGTCCGGGGTTCAAGGCTCTAATGTGAAGAGTTTCTGGGATGCCCTCTGGTGGGCTTTCGCCACTGTAACCACTGTGGGCTATGGTGATGTAGTGCCTCAGAGTAGCCTGGGGAAGGTTGTTGGGGTTTTAACAATGATAGTTGGTATAGGGGTATACTCTGCTCTCATAGGCATAATAGCTGCTAGCCTAGCTAGCATAGCTAGGAAGGGTGGGGAAACGGGAGGCATAGCTTCGAGGATAGAGAAACTAGGGGAGCTTAGCGAGGAGGAGCTCGAAGAACTCATAAGAGATATTAGGAGGAGGTGGAGCGAAACTAAACCCTCACAGCGGTAACCTCGGGGGGAGGAGGTGGTCTTTTCAAACTATAGAAAGCAACAGCTAGGATTACCCAGGAGGCTAAGATCAAAACTGATCCTATGAAGAACAATATGAGAGTAGCAGCCCCTATAAGAGTTAGAATGCCCGCTATCCTGAAAAGGTCAACGTTAGACTTTAAAGCAAGAACATCCATAGACTTATAGAAGAAGAAGCTTGAAAGAATAAGCAAAAAGAAAAACACGAGGACAACAAAGATCCACAGTCCCATGAAACCCCAAATAGTGAAAGGCCAGTTGCCGTAAGCATGCATGGGCATCATAGGCATCATAGGGGTGAAGTATGCTACAAACATGAAGGGAACTAGGAGAGCGGGCACAAAAGCAAGTATAAGCCCGTAGAAAGCATAGTTGAAAATACCCCTCTCACCATAAATCTGGGCTAGATAATAAAGAGATACTAGGACTAGAATAGCGCCAACAAGCCACGAGATAGGGGTCAACACTATAGTAGCTATCATTAGAGCAGCTCCCAGTATTCCCAAAGCCTTCACAGTATCGAAATCCAAAACAGGCACCACGAGGGATAGAGCTAAAACAAACCTTAAATTTACCGTGTAGTGGTGAATTAAATGTAGGTGGATGCGAACTATTTCACTTGTCCTAGTGTTGGGTTATAGTTAGGTTTTTAAGCTTTAGTCTTAGCGTTTTCGCTTGATCTAGGAGGGGTGTAGTGTTGAGCCAAACAGGTTTAGGCTAGCGTGTGATTTAGGCGGGTCAGGCTCTCGAATACTTCCTCCTATAGTGGAGCGTGTTATCTCACAGGAACCTTCTTGGGGTGGGCTGGTTGGATGTTAGGGTTTTAGTTGTTGGTTTTGGCCATGTCGGTAGGGCTTTTGCTAGGCTTACTGCTTTGAAGGGTTCTCTTGTGGAGAGGAGGTTTGGCGTTAGGGTTAAGATTGTGGGGGTTGTGGATTCGAGGGGTGCTGCTTTAAAGCCTGAGGGGTTTAGCGGGGCTGAGCTCCTGAAAGTTTCTGAAGTACCTAGGTCTAGTGTTTGTTTTTCCGAGCCTTATGGTGTCTGTGGTTTAAGCCTTAAGTCTCTCTATGATAGTGTTCAGCCTGATGTTCACGTTGAAGTTACACCATCAAACTATGTGAGTGGGGAGCCTGGCTTGAGTAATGTTATGTTTGCTTTGAGCCGTGGAGCTAATGTTGTGCTAGCTAATAAGGCTCCTTTGGCCCTCAAATTCGACGATATAATGGGGTCTGCTAGGGCTAGGGGGTTGAAAGTTAAGTTTAGGGCTACAGTGATGGGGGGTAGCCCCCTTATAGATACGGTTTTAAGTTTGAGGAGCCACGAGGTTAAGAAGGTTTACGGAATCTTTAACGCTACAACAAACTATATATTGACTTTGATGCATGAGAGCCTTATAGGGTTGGATGAGGCTCTTAAAACAGCTCAGGCTATGGGCGTGGCTGAGGCGGACCCTAGCTTAGACATTGACGGTTGGGATGCTGCAGCTAAACTAGTAATACTAGCCAGGCTTTTAGGGCTTAAACTAAACATTAGTGGCATAGCTAGGGAGAGCCTCTCAAAAGTGACTCTCAGAGATGTGGTTGAAGCTTTAAAGAGGAACTCTGTAATCAAACATGTAGCCGGCTTTGACGCGCTCTCAGGCGAAGCTTGGGTTAAACCTGAAACTCTAAGCTCTGATAGTGTACTTTCAAAGGTTAACGGGCTTCTCAACGCTGCAGTCATAGAGACTGACGTGTGCGACTACATACTTATAGGTAAGGGTGGGGGGCCTGTTGAAACAGCTCACTCACTCCTAGACGATATAGTTTCGATAACTGGGGGGTTAATATGAGCTCGTGGATAGTGGTGAAAATAGGGGGTTCAACCCTCTCCAGTGCAGGCTCCTATTTTAGCCATGCCGTGAAGATTCGAGCTCTCATAGAGAGCGGTGTGAGAACTTTCATAGTATTGTCTGCCATGAGGGGGGTTACGGACTCGCTGTTAAAACTAGCCTGGGGGAGGCTGGGCGAGCTCGAGTTCCTTAGAGAGCTACATTATAGTGTTGCTCTTGAACTTGGGGGGGCTAATTTAGCTAGTGTGGTTGACGGGATCCTGGGGGGGCTGGGAAAACTGGCTTCAACAGCGCCTCGAGGGCCGGCCCTGGTAGACTATATAGTGTCTCATGGTGAGAGGCTTAGCAGGATTTTCATGGTTAAAGCTTTAGAAGCTGAGGGGGTTAAAGTTTTGAATGTTAACGCTTTGGACATTATAGCTGTTAGGGGAGATTATGGTGACGCCTACATAGACTATAGGGTTACATTCATGAACCTAGCTAAAGTGAGGGAGCTAGCGGAACTTGAAAAAGCTAGCCCGGTGATAGAAGGGTTCATAGGTAGGATGAGTGATGGTAGCATAGCAACCCTTGGGAGAGGGGGCTCAGACTATACGGCTACAGCTGTAGCTTCACTTTCAAGCATAGATAGGGTGTTTATGGTCACAGATGTGCCGGGCGTTTTTAGCTGCGACCCTAGAATAGTTAGTGGGGTGAGGCTCGTAGAGGAGCTGAGTTTAAGGGAGGCTCGCGAAGCTTCACTATATAATGTTAAAGGCTTAAACCCCAAAGCTTTCACCCCCGAGCTCCTCAAAGAGGACATGGAAATCCGTATAGGCACATGGTCTAGTAAGGGCACACTGGTAAGAGCTGGAGCCTCCAATGGGGCTAAGCTCGTAGGCTATAAGGGGCCTACTATAGCCCTCATAGGTGAGGGTGTTCAGAGTGTTAAGGTTGCAGTTAGACTCTTAGAGGCTTTAGATGCTGGGGGGGTCCCAGTATATTCTTTGGAGTTCACTGTGGAAAAGCCATCTATATCTTTTAAAGTCCCTGAAAACCTAGCTTTTAAAGCTCTAAACATAGCTCATAAGGTGGTGGTTGATGGCTAGGAGGGCTGTAGCAGTATTAGGAGCTACGGGTCTTGTAGGGCAAAGGTTTATTAGCTTACTATCGAGGCACCCGTGGTTTGAAATTAGGGTTTTAGCTGGTAGTGAGAGGGTCTCGAAAGCCCGCTATGGTGAAACGGTAAACTGGATTGTTGAGGGTAGCATGCCGGAGGAAGTTAGGGGTTTAAACATTATATATGCTAGGCCTGAGGAGCTCCCCCTGCTGCTCGAGAGCGAGAATGTTGACATAGTGTTCTCAGCTTTACCCTCGAATATAGCTTTGGAATATGAATTTGAACTTGCTAAGAGAGGGTTCCTAGTAGTTTCTAATGCTAGCCCCTTAAGGCTTGAGCCTGACATTCCACTTTTAAACCCCGAGGTTAACGCTGACCACCTGGATCTCATAGAGGCTCAGAAGGGGTTTAGGGGCTTTGAAGGAGCCATAGTTAAAGTCCCCAACTGCACCACGGCGATACTAACTTTATCCCTCAAGCCTTTAGCCGACTCTTTCAGCCTAGAACTTGTTGTTGCTTCAAGCATGCAGGCTATATCGGGGGCTGGCTTAACAGGGCTCCCAGCAATGATAATCCACGACAACCTCATACCATACATTGAAGGCGAGGAGGAGAAAGTGGAGAAAGAGTCTAGGAAGATTATGGGTGAAATACTAGGCGGCAATATTAAACCAGCCGGTTTCAAGATAACAGCCAGCACCCACAGAGTCCCAGTACTCGAAGGCCACACTATAGCCGTCTTCGCGAAACTAAAAGAGGAAGCACCGCCCCAGGAAGCTGTCAAGGTAATTGAGGAGTTCAGGGGAAACAAGATTAAAAATTTAAACCTACCCACAGCCCCGGAGAAGCCAATAATAGTTAGGAGGGAGAATGACAGGCCTCAGCCCAGACTAGACAGAATGGAGGGTAACGGGATGAGCATAGTAGTAGGCAGGCTAAGAGAGGATAAAGCGCTTGGAGGATTAAAATACATAGTTTTAGGCCATAACACTATAAGAGGGGCAGCAGGCACAGGAATACTAATAGCTGAGCTAGCACTAGCCAGGGGGCTCGTTTAAACCTGAAATAGCGGGGGGCCGTGGAAGTTAAGCTTAAATACTCCTTAAACACCCCCTAGGAGAAGGTGTAGGGCATGGTCAGCGATAGGACTATAGGCATAATCTTGATGGTTGTCTCAGCTATCGTGATCTTAGCATACTTCTGGCTCCTATTCATACCCCCAAGCATTCACATCCCACTACTCAACGTGACAATAACAGAGTTCATAATAAGACTAACAGTAATGATAGGAGTCCTAGGAGTATTCGGAATACTAGCATGGATAGGCTACACACTAGCAACAACCCCACCACCAAAACCCATAGAAGAAATAGAGAAGGAAATAGAAGAGGAGCTCAAAAAACTAGAAACAGAAACAAAGAAGGAAGGGGAAGCACAAACAAAATAGCCCAACCCCCCCACCAGCCCCCTAAACAACTTCAATTCGTTATTAACACTTTAAGCTAAGCTTATGTATTTAAACCTCTAGAGCACCTCTTTTCAAGGTACTTTAGGTGTGCAGTGTTGCCTGATTTACTCGCTCACTATGCCGTTAGCTTTCTCGTTGCTAGTAGGTTTTTCAGGTTTAGGGTTTCAGCGGTTATAGCTCTCTTAGGCTTATTGCCTGATGTTGATGCTTTACTCATGATTCATAGATGGATCACCCACAGTTTTATCCCGGTCTTTGCTTTTGGTGTTATAGTTTTCATCGTTACAGCCCGCTTCTCTAGGCCATCTCTAGCCTATGTTGCTGTTGCCCTCTCGCTATACTCGATCCACATTATTATGGATGTTTTCACAGCCCCGACCCCGGTCCTATGGCCCCTCATAGGCTCCTCATACTTTGTTAATGTTAACGTTAACGGCATCCTCTCGCATGATGGGGCAGCACTAGTTCCAGCCATATCTATAGAATCTACACCTCCAGACTTTACGAGGAGGCTTTCCATAGAGGGCCCTATAATATCAGAGTATGGGATCCTAGTAGCCCTAGCTTCTGCAACGGTAATTCTAGCGGAGCTCTTAGCTTTAAAGCTGAGGAGGCAAGCTTAACACTAGTTATCATGGGAAACCCTACTTATCAAGGGGCTTCTAGCGCGGCTTTTAAACTCTCCCGTTAGCTCCCCCGGCTCTTCGGGTGCTTGTGTTTGAGGGTTGTTGTTACTGGCGGTGCAGGGTTTATGGGTAGCTTCCTCTGTGAGGCCCTCCTCGATTCCGGTTTCAGCGTTATAGTTGTCGATAACTTCTCTACTGGCAGTCTTAGTAATCTAGCCGGGCTCCTTGGCCGCCCGGGGTTTCATGTTGTTAGGGGTGATTTGAGGGATCCCGGCTCTTGGGTTGAATTTTTCAAAGGCTCTTATGCTGTGTTTCATTTTGCAGCTAACCCTGAGGTGATGCATGGCCTCCGAGACCCCCTGGATCATTACCATCAGAATGTCACAGCTACAGCTAACGTTCTCGAAGTTTCGAGGGCATCGGGAGTTAAATTCTTCGTTTTCGCCTCTAGCAGCACTGTCTACGGGGATGCTACCGTGATACCCACGCCTGAAGATTACTCCCTAAAGCCTGTGAGCGTCTACGGGGCAACTAAGGCTATGGGGGAGATCCTGTGCGAAACATATGCTAGACTCTACGGGCTAAAATGCCTCATACTGAGGTACGCTAACATAGTAGGCCCGAGGCTGAGACACGGGGTCATATATGATTTTCTATTGAAACTATCGCAAAACCCCCAAACACTCGAAATACTAGGAGACGGGACACAGAAGAAAAGCTATCTCCACATATCAGACACTATAGAAGCAACACTCAAAGCCTTCAAGAGAATAGAGGAGGCGGGGGAGCACACAATAACATACAATATAGGGAACAAAGACTGGATAATAGTAAAGGAAATAGCGGACATAGTAGCCGAGGCACTAGGACTAGAAAACGTAGAGTACAAGTTCAAACTCGGAACACCAGACGGCAGAGGATGGCCGGGAGACGTTAAACTAATGCTACTAGACATAAACAAGATAACAAGAGAAACGAGCTGGGAGCCAAAACACTCGAGCAGGGAGGCGGTAGAGAAAACAGCGAAAGCTCTAGCTGAAGAGCTTGGATTAAGGTAAAGACAGTAATAGATTGCAGATCACCCCTAGCTACTATAAGAGAGCATTTACAGTAAGCTTACCAACGACATTCCATAACCAAAGGTTCCGGGGCTGCATGGTCTTTGATAGGCATATGTAGCCTTTAGGATTCATTAGCCTTAGCTTGTAAGCCTTGGAATTAGAGCTTCCATACTGTGAGGGGCGGTTTAGAACTAGGTTGAGGTTTAAACTCTCCCGTATACCTCTATATTATGTTCTTTTGTGAGTTCCAGAGCGCTTTCTTTAACGTACGGCGATATTATTATAAGCCTATCGGGCTTCCTCCCTTCTACTTTCTCGTAAAACTTAGCTTTATCCCTGAAATGGAGAACGTCGGCCTCACTCACATGAGACTTAATCTCTATCAATATGATTTTCCCATCGCTCATGGCAACGTCAACTTCTACATTAGCTGGTTTCCCGAAAACTAAACCCTCACTATCGAACTTAACCCACCTCTCAACTTTCCAGCCGAACTCCTTTTCTATAACAGCTTTGAGGCCCTCCCTGAAAGACTCTTCAGCCATCAAACCCCAACGGGTCCCCAAAGCTTCAACACGCCTCTCTAAGCGTTCAAACCCTTTCATCATATCCTCTCTTAGACTCTTCAACTCACTCCATATTTTAACTATTTCCTCGTCATGCCTCTTGAACGCCGCGTTCATATCCTCTCTAAGTTTTTTGAATTCCTCGTCGTACCTTGCGAACCCCTTATTCATGTCTTTTCTCAATTTTATTATTTGTTTTTCGTTTTTGTCTAGTCTTTTCAGTATTTCCTCCATCCCTATTAGTCCCGCTATTGCGTAGCGGAATTCCTCGTCTTTCTTCAACAATTCTAGGAATTTGGCTTTAAACTCTTTCAACTCCGCTTCCACGTTCACGCCCCTCCTATAATAGTATCTTGGGTGTTTTTAGGTTTAAGTTTTTTAAGTTTGAGCTTGCATTGAAGAAGGGGGAGAGAAGGGGGGAGGCGTGTGAGGGTTTCGGCTTTAATCTTGGCTGTCATCGTTATAGTGGGGCTGGGTTTCCTGGGGTATGTGGTTTACGGAGAGTATGTTGCTGCTAGAAATGTTGAGGTTGAAATAGTGGATGTTTCAATAGAGCAGGTTGGGCTGGCGAGCAGCGTGTTATCGATTAAATTGAAGTTCGCGAACCCCACTGGATATGAGACCCCCGTCTTCTGGGTGGACTCATACTCGATATATGTGAACGGCAAATACGTTGGAAGTGGGAGTCTGCCGCAGACTAGGATCCCAGCGAGTTCAACTATATATGCGACGACGAAAGTTACCCTCGAGCATGCGAGAGTAGGTGAGGGAGTAGTCTCAGCCATTAGGGCGGGCAAGTTCACCTTGACCATTGAAGGGGTCATAGAAGCTAAAATCCTATTCGGCATCATACCAATACCCGGAATACCATTCTCCGCAACCTACACGTATGGCTGAAAAGTTTCACTCAAACAGTTTTTCACGCTTACCTATAGAGCTTCCCACCATCGCAGACCATGATCCTAGCGTGGCAAGCCCCAGCCAGCTTCAAAAACGCTCAATATGGAGGAATGGTCGAGATAAGAGTAGGTCACGTAACCCTATTGCATACAGTTTTACGTGTTTCAAGGATGGAGCGCCGGGATTCGAAACGACACTTGGAACGTGGGCTTCTAGCAGATTTTTATCCAACAATATAGCATTTGATATTGATAAAGAACGGTCAACCAAGTATG
>CAKZTZ010000027.1 GCA_937921695.1 uncultured Sulfolobales archaeon
AAGTTCAGAAGAATTATTAACTGTTGGAGGGAAAGCTTTATTAAAAGAAGAGTTAATTGAAGAGATTAATACGGTTATCAATGAAGTTACATCTTCAAATGAAGATATTAAAGCTAATAATATTAAAGAGAACAGCCCCGGGTTAACGTAGAGGGCTGAGATAATAGTGAAACCCACGAAAAACCATAGAGAGGCGCTCGGCCTAGAAAACAGTCTAGGAATCCTAGGAGGGGTAACCTTAAGAGAGCCCCCATATGCTAGCAACGGGCTGAGAGCTAAATATATTAGGATCAAACCAGCTAGAGTAGAGCCTGCCGGCTGCGAAAGAACCCTTACAACTTCAGGGGGAAGGTCCAAGCTTCCAGCCCTAACAACTATAATCACCCAGTAAATAGCTACTAGCAGGGAATATCCTAGAACGGGGAGCATTTTAACAACGTCACCGGTGCCGAGAACCCTGTTATCAATAGCTGTAAGACCCAAAATTACTAGGAAGAAGCACAGATAGGCTATGTTGGGAGGCCCGCCAACAACACCTATGTATAGACTAGCTATGAAAACTAGAGCTAGCGAGGCCCATGGAAGCCAAGCCGCTAGGAAAACTAGAGAAATACTTGAAAAGACTAGAACTATAATAGCATTTTCTAAGCTTAGATAAGGCAACGCGAGAAGAGGCGCTAAAACTATAGGTAGAATAGTGATCCTTGGATCGTTAAAACGCCATACTCTTAACAACCCACACCAGCCCCATAATCGCATCCTCGACATTTGAAACCCTTAAGACTCTAATCCCCAACACTCCCATGTCTCTTGAGAGTTCTAAAATTTTAGAGTTTAAAGCTTGAAGCATCTCGTCGCTTATAACTTTGAGGCTTGAGGGGGCAAAAGCTAGAACTACAACCCTCCCCTGGAGTTCGGGGGCTACTTCTAACACTAGGCTAGCCTTCATGCTCATTAGGGTTCCAGGGCCTGCTAGTAATATAACTGGCCTGAGCCGGCAGCTCGTAGATATCTCTCTTAAAATATCGGGGATATAAATGAGGTCAAGGGATTCTAGAGGGTTAAAACTTGCGATCCTAGAGGAGAGGGTCTCATGCCCCTCCCACCCCCTCAAGTCTAAACTTTTCCTGAGGATAGCACCATCATAGATTAGATATGACACTGTGCCCCCGGACCTGGCAGCTAGGGCTGATAGGGCTAGTGAAATCCTGGCTATCCAGTCTCCAGGGGACTCTCCTGGGAGCCCATACCAGGATTTCCTGGAAAAGTCTAGGATGATGCAGGGGGCGTATCTAAGTTCTCTCCTAAAATCTCTAACCATGAGCTTCCCCTCTTTAGCTGATATTAGCCAAGCTATCTTCCTGGGGTCGTCGCCCCACGCATATTCTCTAACCTCATAGAATTCCAGGCTCTCCCCAGGGTTTAGCCTTGAGTAAACCTCGGATATTCCAGCAATTTTATCTGCCACAATATCCTTTAAATTAAAATAGCTGGGGACCGTGTTGAGTGAAGCGGTAGCCTCAAGCTCCCGGGGCTCCACGAAAAAGCCTAGGGGGTCGCTTAGCTCTAATAAGAGCCCGCTCCACTCATGCCTCCCCGGGGCTCCCCTAACCTCGTAGGTTATCCTAGCAGAGTCGCCGCCCTTAACCTCTACGAGGAACTTTTTAACCCTACTAGTAAAGATTCTCGGGGGAAGCATGTCTACAACTGTGAGCCTTAAGTCTTCAGGGCTATCATTGCTCAACACTATATTGACGCGGGCCTCGAAACCCTCAACTACTATCTCAGGCTCTACTATTCTCAAGACTTTAACTTTACCCAGGGAGGTAGCTAGCATTGAAACATTAAAGTAGGAGAAGGCTAACACGATAATGAGGGTTATACTCGTAGCTGTGGAGATAGGGTATAATATGCCTAAAGCTCCAGCGGCTAGAAGACTTACAGCTATGAAGAGAGCGAGGAACCCCTTATAAGTGGGTTTAACCATGGGGCTACCCTCAAGGGGGCTGCACTTCGTTTAAAGCCCATCTAACCACGTCATCGGCAGTGAGGCCTGAAAGCTTAGACTCCGGTTTTAAAACTATCCTATGGGCGAGAACTGAGAGGGCCACTCTCTTGACATCTTCTGGTATAACGTAGCTCCTACCCTCTATGAGAGCTAGGGCTCTAGATACTTGGACCATAGCTATAGCAGCCCTAGGGGATGCCCCTAGCCTAACGTGGGGGCTCTTGTGAGTAGCTTTCACTATGTCGGCCACGTAGTACTTAATGTTTTCATCAACGTGAATTCTCCATATGTCCTCCCTAGCTTTCAATATCTTATCTCTACCAGCTACAGGCTTCAAAGGCCACTCCTCGACAACTTTAAACCTATCTATTATCTCCACAAGCTCCCCCCTTGAAGGGTAGCCTATTGAAACCTTGGCCATGAACCTGTCGACTTGAGCTTCACTAAGAGGATAAACACCTTCATATTCGACAGGGTTCATAGTAGCTATAACAGTGAAAACCTCAGGCAACTTAAAAGTTTGACCCCAAACAGTAACCTGCCTCTCCTGCATAGCCTCTAAAAGAGCCGACTGAACTTTAGGGCTAGCTCTGTTAATCTCATCTACGAGGAGCATCTCGCTGAACACAGGGCCCTTCTTAAACTCGAAACGACCATCAACATAGACGAAAGAACCTATAATGTCGCTAGGTAACAGGTCCGGGGTGAACTGGATCCTACGAAATTCCAGGCCGGAAGCTGAAGCTATAGCCTTAGCCAAAGTAGTCTTAGCGACGCCCGGAACACCCTCAAGGAGAACATGGCCCCCAGCCATCATAGTAGCAAGTATGAGCCTGACCTCCTCAGACTTGCCAACTATAACTTTAGAAACCTCCCCCACAATAGCTTCATACACTGTAACAGCAGATGTCAATGTGAGCCCCCTAATAAAACCGTTTGAGGGTCGGAATTTAAATTTAAAATGGTAAGGTATCTTGGAAACTCTTTACCGGTAACTTAAAATAACTTAAACCCTCCCAGACACTTCTAAGCTGAGGTGGGCTGAAACGATCGTAGAGACGCCCCAACATGTGATTCCGGAGCCTTTATTGAGGCTCCCTGTAGAGACATCCCCAATATTAGAGTGGAATGTAGAATGGAATGTTACAGAGGAGCCTTTGACCGAAGGGCCCTTGACGCCATCTGGGGGGTGGTTAGACTTCCAGACTTTATTAATGTTTTTATTCTTAGCCATCGTCTTCCTACTGCTCCTGCTACTTTACAGGGGGAGGGATGTGGAAATTGTTAAGATTAGGGGCCCCCAGGGTTTCGGGGGGCTCGAGGAGCCTCTAGGCCGCTATAGATATAGTGGGTTGAGACTGGAGCTGAGGAGAGCTTACGAGTCTATCTTGGAGTCGTTAAGGGGAGCAGGGCTAGCCTTAAGTAGGGGCGCTACAGCTACGGAATTGTCCAGGGTGCTCTCGAACTTAGTTGAGGATGCTTGGGCGGTCGCCAGCATATATAATAAGGGGATGTTCTCGGCTGAAGGCCCCTCTCGTGAGATAGTTGATTCTATGAGAACTATAGCTTTCAGGGTTCAGGAGGCCCTTAGGAGAGGGGGGCTTGAAAGGCCTTGAAAGCTTTCTACTTGTCTATGATAATATTAGCTCTTATTCTCGCCGCCCAGGTTGACTACTATGTAGGTGCTCAAAACCCCCGGTCTACGAGCCCCCTAAACCCGGGGCCCATGGGGTCCCAGGAGTTTTACAAGATTTTAAAGTCTTTAGGCTACGATGTGAAGCTAGGGGAGTTTAAAGACCTCAGGGGCCTTAGGGGCGTGGCGGGCCTCTTAATAGTGGGGCCTGATAAGAGGCTCTCCAGGGAAGAGCTAGATTTAATAGTAAACCTCTGGGAAGAGGGGAGGCTTATTCTAGTGGCTGCAGACGAGACTGGGATTTTAAGAGACCTCTATAAAGCTCTAGGAGTAGAGTTTGACACGATATACGTTATGAGACCTGGAAGTAAAGGCTGGGAGCATGTAGTGAGTGTCGAGTGCCTAGACTTTAACATATTCTCTACTAAAGTATCAACCTTAAAGCCTAGAGGAGCCCCAGGGGTAAAGTTAGAAGCTATATGTAGGCTTGAAGACGGGAGGCCCATAGCTTTCCACGTGACTAACGGGGCTTCCAGAGCTATACTCCTAGGGGACTCTAGCCTCTTCGCAAACTTCCTAATAAACGGCTACCTAGACTTGAAGCCTACAAGACAGGCTGCAACAGCCATAGTGGATTATGTGGGGCTGAGAGAAGTAGAAAAGATAATCTATGATATAAGCCACTACAATATTACCAGGATACCCCTCGCAGGCACTATCAGAGCTTCAATAGCAGTACTAGGAATCTTCCTAGAAACATTAAAACAACATAATATTGAAGCATACAAGATAACTCTCACAGTAATAGCCGCAAGCTTGCTAACCACATTACTAGTAATAGGGGCTCCGAGAACACCGCCTAAAATAAGGAACCCGCTAATAGAAGAGGCTATAGAATACGCTAAAACGATCAAGAAGAAAACATTATAGATGTGAGAAAACCCTTGCCATACAGTTTCTCAACGGCTCCTGCCCCACCTTAGTATTAGGCTTGCAAACCATGGAAGCACCCTACTCTGAACCCAGAGCCTCCCAGGCCCCTCAATATCTAATACAACACCTTCTCCCCCAGCTATGAACGTCTTTATACCGCCGAGTTTCCTAGCACCCCATTTTAGGCTGGCATCCATAGCTACGAAGTGACCGTTATCTACTGTTATCCTCTCCCCAGGGCCTAGCATTATCTGGTCTATAGCCCCGAACGAGTTTATGAACAATGTTCCCCGGCCTGAGATTTTAAGCCAGAACAGTTGACCCTCAGCTAGGAGGCCTTTAAGCCCCCTATAACCTACACTTACACTCATATCCCCTATATGCCCCAGATAACTTGAGGCCTGAACATATAGAGTCTCACCCCTCATCTCGACGACAGCTATATCCCCAGGGACTCCGGGAGCAGCCCACACCTCGGAAGGCCCCCTAGCCCTGAAAGTATTCAAGAAAACACTTTCACCCCCAAGTATAGACCTAGCTATGCCACTTAAGATCCCCCCAGTGCTTGTGGATACGTCAACATCGCCCCTATGTAGAAGATAAGCCCCAGACTCTAATGTCAAGGATTCGCCAGGGTTAAGTTTAATCTTGACGACGCTATAAGCTGGGCTCTTATCAATCAAATATTCAACCACATGAAACACCTGCTACGTATAGCGTGGAATTGAGTTAAAATGTCTTAATGAAAAATTTATGGAATCCTAGCCCTCCATATCGCTCCAAGTATATTTTAAAGTAGTACACGCTTTAAGAGGGGCCTCTTCATAGTTTTAACTATGTAATAGTGAGTCCCAGAGGTTTCTGTCGAGGTATGCGCCTATTATTATGGCTTTTGGCGCGCCTTTCTTGTCTAGTATTATAGCGTTGGGCACGGCTAGTGCTTCGTTTGCAGGCACTCCCCATTTTAATTCTAGCGTTACAAGTGTTGATGCTACGTTTCTGAGTTCAGCGTTTTTATCTATGTAGAGCCACATAGCTATGTTTCCGTAGTTTTGGGATAGGAATCTCTCAAGGCTCCTACAGTAGGGGCATGTAGTGAGCCCTATGGCTATAACACATTCGCCTTTATACCCTAGTTTCTCGAGCTCTCGAGCTATTTCACTCCACTCGGAGAGGTTAACTTTGAGGGTTTTGAACCCTGAAGACCCGATATACTCTACATTAACCCACCCTAGGGTGCTAGAGCTTGTGAGAGAGCATTTCACCGGGGACTCTAGAGTGCTCTCCGTGTTTCTCAATATTTGTCCTATGGTTATAGCTAAGATTACAGCTACGAGTATGAGTCCTATAATGAGGGGAGCCCATCTATAGGCTGCTAGCTTAGACCCCACTATCCTACTCCCCCATCATTAATTCCAGCTAACATTTAAATATGAAGAATGCTTCAAGAGCGCCTGTAGTTTAATAGTATTTCACAGGGTCGCTAAATAGTAGGCTCCGAGAGCAATAATTAAAACCATAACCATCGCCCTAGCCAGGAGCAACGTCCTAAGACTCACCATCAGCCTCCCCACTATTATCCCGGGTATTAGAGCTGCTAGAACTAGGGGGACTATTATTATAACACAGTAGGCTAAAACCATAACCACCCTTATAACGGAAGCCCCTACATAAGCAGACAATATACTGAGAAACAGAATATAGGGAGCGGCGGAGCACATCATAAAACTCCACGAAACCAAGACACCATAAACAAAAGCCCCAAACAAGAGCTGTAAACCCTTAACCCTCTGAAGCCATGAAGGCACGCACTCGCCAACCCTACAAGCCTTAAACTCCTCCCTCAAAGCCTCCCTCAAATCAAGCACTAGAAGAAACACAGCTAAGAGAACCACAAGAAGCAAGAGAAACCTAACATAGCCTAAGACCCAGCTAACAGCTAGGCCAACCAAAACATAACCAACATAAACCCCAGCTATAAAAGAAAAAGGCAAACCAACCCTACCCAAACCATGAAACCCTAAAGAAGCGGCGTAAAGCGAAAGAAGCACAGTAGTAGAGAGAGCACATATATTAATAGAGTCAACCCCAGCATATAAAACCATCAAAACAAGAATCTCCCCAAGATCCACACAAACCCCTAAGGGCAGATAATAATCAAAGGTATTAAACCTTACCGTTTGCCCCTGGACAAATATCCAGGGACTTCCACCTCACTCACGGCTATAATGATATAGCTGTGAGGTCTTGGGTGGCTGTAGAGCCCAAAGGCGCAGGACTCCCATCTCGGTTACCCTTTGGGAGGCTTGGAGCGCTTCTCCCATCGCCCCGCAAGGGTTTTAAGGGGTAGACAAAGCTTATAAATACTAGAAATATAAGTAAGAAAAACGCCCTTAACTTCTAAATATACCTTTAAGATATTGTTCCAGGAGCTCTTTGTGGTGCGGCCGCCGGGATTTGAACCCGGGATCGCCGGCTTGGAAGGCCGGCGTCCTAGTCCAGGCTAGACGACGGCCGCTCCTTTTCTCTTCTTTAGTTTTTGGGGTTTTAAATGTTGCTTTCAAACTGTTTTACTGGTGTTTTACTTTAAGTGTTGAGGGTTTCTTGGGGCGTTGTGAGGGGGTCTATGTTGTTGTTAGCGCTACTGCTAGGGGTGATGGGTTGTTCCCTTTTAAGGGTTATGCTGGTGCTAGTGGTAGGGTTGATGTTGTAGCTAGGTGTTTTAATGCTGCCTCTCTCGTTGATCCTGGAGCTTGCATTGTTGGGTTTCTTTTGGGGTCTCCAGCTCCTAAGGCTTTAGTTGGGCTTCCCGGGTGTTGCGGTGGTTTCAGCGAGAGGGGTCTTATTGTAGAGTTTTCTAGGGTTTTGAGGGGGGGTTCTTCAGGGTTTTTAAGCGCCCTAGAAGTGGGTTTTGAATCTTTCTTGAACATGCTTGTCGGGAACGGTTTCAAAATTGTGTTGCTCGACGAGAAAGGGTATAATGTTATGGGGGAGCCTAGGCTCGCCTGCGGTAGGGCTGCGTTTTTCCTTGGGTCTCACGTGGATATGCCTGGTTGGGTTGAGGGTTCTGTTAGGGGGTTTGCAAGTTCTACACTCTCAATAGGCCCTTATAGCCTGCACAGCGAGCATGTCATAGCTTTCTTAGGGTGGCTTAGGAGGCGTTATTGTCAGACTAGTTCTAGGGCTAGCGCTGCCGCGCCCCCGAGCCCGTGACATATTGAAGCTACTCCTCTCAGGCCGCCGTGGGTTTCTAGGACGTTTATAAGCTCGATGGTTATCCTGGCCCCGCTAGCTCCAATAGGGTGGCCTATGGCTATAGCTCCTCCGTGGACGTTTAGCCTGTCATAGGGTACCTCGAGGAGCCTGTTAATGATATAGCTGTTTACAGCGAAAGCCTCATTATTCTCCCAGTAGTCAACTTTATCAACACTCCAGCCGACCTTCTCGAGAAGCTTCTTAACAGCATATACTGGAGCTACAGGGAACTCCCAAGTTTCGAGAGCTACATAAGAATAACCAGCTATCCTAGCTTTAGGCTCTAAGCCCAAAGACCTCACAGCCTCCCTCGAGGCTAGGAGGACTGCAGCGGCCCCATCACTCAACTGGCTTGAAGTAGCGGCTGTATGAGGGCCTTCCCTGGTGAACACAGGCTGAAAAGCCTTTATATCCTCAAGTTTAACGTCAGCCCTCACACCTTCATCGAACTCCAGGATAGTCTTACCATTAACCTTAAACGGCTCAACATACTTAACCATATACCCCAGTTTCCACGCCTCTAAGGCCCTCCTATGGCTTTCAAAAGCTATCCAGTCGAGCTCCTCCTTCGGAGCCCCATACTTCCTCGCAGTCATGTCAGCCTCTTCGCCCATACCATAGCCTAGGATAGGATCTAGGAGGCCGTCGTGAACCATCGCATCTAATATCTCGCCCCTACCCCTCTCAAGGATTAAATGCCTAACACCCCACCTATACCTACTCGGGATTATGAAGGGGGTATTGCTCATTGACTCCATGCCACCGGCAACTACAACATCGTAGGAGCCGGCAGCTATGTACGCTGCTCCCGTAGCTATGGCGGCCATGCCGCTAGCGCAAACCATGTCAACATTCATAGCGTCAACATGCTTTGGAATCCCAGCTTTTAAAGCTGCTTGCCTAGCTGTGTTCATCCCTGTTCCCGCTCTTATAACTTGGCCCATGACAGTGAAGTCCACGTTCTCAGGCTTGACGTTAGACTTTTCAAGGAGTTTTCTTAGAGTGAAGCTTGCGAGGTCGACCGCTGTATAGTCTTTGAGGCTTCTTCCAAACCTCCCTACGGGTGTTCTAACACCTTCCACTATGTAAACTTCTCTCAAACCCGGGTCCCATGTTAACATATCTATGCTGAAAGTTAAATAGTGCTGTATCTATTTCAATTCGACTATAGTCGAACACTAGAGATATACGTAGCTGAGACTGGAATCCTCTATGTTGAGGATCTCCTCTAAAACCTCATGGTTAATCTTCTCATACCTTTCAATACTCCCAATATCATGCCAGGGGCCATCATATATATAAGCTTTAACATTCATACCTCCCTTAATCATAGCCGGTATAAGGTCGCCCATAATGTCGAAATCACAGCCTAAACCAAGCCCCCTAACCGCCCTCTTCAAACTCGAAACTTTAAAGACTAGTATACCCACTGTAGCTCTAATGTTTAGGGTAGGCTTCTCCTCCAGCCTAACAACACTCCCATCTACAACCTCAGCCACCCCTACTGGAACCTTATATGCGGAAGCTAGAACTAGAGTCACATCGGAGCCGCTAGCATGATGGCTTAGGAGGCTTTCAACGTTTAAAGGCGCAACTATATCACCATACCACACGAGAACATCATCATAACTATCTAGGAGCCTTAAATCGAAAGCCCTCGCAAGCCCCCCGCCCGTGTTAGAATACGGAGACTTGTCAGCCACATACTTGATGTTAACGTTAAACCTAGATCCGTCGCCAAAATAGTTAACAATCTGCCTCCACTTATAGCCTACAGAGATAACGAAATCCCTGAGACCCCACCTGGAAACCCAGAGGATTATAAACTCGAGGACAGGCCTCTCACTCTTACCAATCGGGATCATAGACTTAGGAATGTAATATGTTAAAGGCCTAAATCTCTTACCCTCACCCCCAGCCGGTATGAAAACTACAACATTAGATGAAGCCACGGAGGGCACCAAATAATACGGTCAGGCTACTTTAATTTAAACCTTTCTCCTTAAACCCCTATGAAACTAAAGAATAGAGAGCGCTGGAGAGTTCTGACAGTCAATCTACACGGCCAGCTCATAGTCGTGCTATACGCTAGCCTCGGAAGCTCTCGGCTTCTAGCTTCGGACTGTGTCCTATATAGCGGAAAGTGTAAATTCATAAGCATCTAATATCTGGAGATATCCACGTATAGAAATCCTTAGCGTTGGACTCCTGTGGAGCCCTATGCACCCCGAAATAATGAAAGAGTTAGGGCTAACCCTGCTAATTAAAATAACTAAGTCCTGCTAGTGGAACGCTCCCATAGAAGTGTGAGGGATATGCCAGATAGAGTTATAGCCATGAAGGCTATTATCGGTAGTGTTACAGGCTCCCTTAGTATTAGGAAAGCTAATATTGTAGCCCCCACAGGCTCCCCGAGTATTGGGACTGTGGATGCTAGGAGGCTTAGTCTGCCGAGCACATAGTTTACGAGCGTATGACCCCCTAACATGGGGATCAAAGCTAGGAGAATTAGTAGGGCCCAGGCTTTAACCTCGTAGCCTGACAGTTTCACATCCCATGCTATGCTTAGAACTATAGTAGTTAGGGCTGCCATAGAGTAAACTATAGCAGTATACTCTACTGTGGAGTATTTCTTTCTCATGGCTCTCCCTATGGTAAAGTACACTGCTACAGCGACAGCACCCCCGAAAGCTAGGAGGCCCCCGTAAACAGGGTCTCCGCCCGGGGGCGCCAACTGCCCTGTATAGGATGCTGTTGAGAGCCCCGCAACACCTATAATAGCTGTGAGGGCTCCAAGATACTGAGGAACACTATATGATTCTAGGAGGAGAAGCCTGCCGACAAGAGCTAAGATCGCTGGATAACTATCTACTATTGTGACACTAGCGGCTACATTAATATGAGCTAAACTATGCATCCAGAGAGCGAAATGAAACCCTAAAGCAACCCCGGAGAAAGCCATTAAAACTAGATCCCATAACTTAAAAGAAAAACTAGGCCTAAAACCGTGGAAGCCGAAGAAGAGAGCCCAAGTCAGGATAGAAGAGAATATACACCTCCACGTGGCAGCAGCAAACCCGTGAACACCCTCACCCAAAGCCATCCTAACGAGGATCGAAGCCATGGAAATGTTAACAACAGCAACAACAAGAACCAAGTAATAGCCGTAAACACTCTTAGCAACCCTAAAACCCGACACTTCAAACACCCTCGAGAAACCTCTTGAAATTATTTAGCCAGACAGAATTTAAATAGCGTTGACACTCTAGCTAGCAACTGTTCAGGCCTCATGGAGGAGGCGAAGGTCTGGCTTCCGCGTCTATGTGGATATCCCTGGTTCTACGCTTAGGATCTTCAATTTTTAATTATAGCTATATAGTATGGATAGCCTTTTAAGGCTTCCCCTATTCTCTCGGTTATTGTTGAATGTTTATAGAGGAACGCTATTATGATGCCTTTATCCATTAGCTTCTCCCAGCCCCCTCTAGCTATAGTGTTTACTAGTTGGGCCGCGCTCACTACTTTGTTTTTTGGGGTTTCCCCTGTAAGCTTCCTGTATGCTTCGACGAGTTTTTCTACATCTTGAGTCCTGCTCGCAGCTATTATGACTGTTTCTTCTCCGAAGTTCGCGTTGAGCGCTTCCAGAGTTTCAGCTGCTATATTATAGCATTTTGCTATGCACTCTAGTTTTTTACCTAGGATTCTGAGGAGGCCTCTTCTAGGTTCTCTGCTAGTCTTTTTCTCGAAGTATTCCTTGATTTTAGCTTTAAGGTGAGCATCTAAAGCTTGAGGGTCTCCCTTAGCTATGGCCTCTTCTAATGTTTCCCCCATTGTTCTCAGTTTCTCTACTTCGACCTTCCAAGCTCTTAAAGTGTTTATGTAAAGGTTTTGGGGGAGGAATTCTTCTATCTTGAATTGTCTACTATTGACTTCTACTAGGGCCATGGGGCTGTGGTTTACGAACTTCCACCCCCCGGGGCATTTCCCCGTCTCTAATAGGGGCTCCCCTCCTTTCCTCAACGTTATAGCGTTGAATAGGGGGGTTTCACTACAGGCTCCAAAATCAACGTTACCTCTTCCCTCCCCAGCTATGTTTACATAGTTGGAGCCTCCGAGCCACATATAGTGTTCCCCTCTAGGCTCCCCTTCTACTCTCAGAGATCCTCTCTGGACTATGTGGAAGTCTATTAGACCCTCCTCTCTCAAGCTGTTAAGAGCTTTTACAGCTACACCCTTATACTTAAATACTTCCAGGGGGATTATTATAGGCCCCCTGTCTTGTGGGAGTTTCCCCTTTATGGCCGCTATTGTATTGAGGGTTCTCAAGGTGAAGCTAGGCCTAGGCCTGCTCTTCCTAGCTAGCTCTAGTTTCACCTCAACATCTCTGGGATTGTAAAGTATGAATGCTAGGGCGCCCTCGCCATCCCTGCCCGCTCTCCCAACTTCCTGGTATAGCTCCTCTATGGAGTCGCTTATGTAATAGTGGATAGTCCACCTTATATTCTTAACATCAACACCCATGCCGAAAGCCTTAGTCGTAACCATTACAGCTTCTCTTAGAGACCCCCTAGTGAGGAGTTCCTCCACTTTCTGCCTCCTGGCAGGGCTCATTTTGCCATGGTAAGCATATACCGGGGTGTCTAGGGCGTCCCTGAGAGCTTTAACAACCTCGTCAACCCTAGCCCACTCTACAGCGTTACTCTCGACGAAACCAGTATATACTAAGCCAACCCAGGAGGCCCCCAAGCTTCTAGACCATTCGACGAGTTTCTTGACGGTCTCCAGGAGGACTTTAAGCCTCTCATAGCCAGTGGGGGCTGGGATAACTCTGAAGGCTATGTTACGCCTTAAAACCCCGGACCTGAGGACGACTGGTCTGGAAGCTTTAATCTCAACATTACCATTAACACTATCTTCAAACTCTAGAGGAGCCCCTCTATGGCCTAATGCTTTGAGAACACTGTCTAAATCCATCCTGGTTAGAGTGGCGGACAACGCTATGACCGGGGGCTTGAAGCCCCTCCTGGCCCTATAGCTGGCTAAGACCCCGGCCATGTAAAGGTATGATGGTCTAAAACTTAAACCCCACTCAGCCATAGTATGGGCTTCATCGAGGACTATGAGCGCCGGGGGCTTCTCCTCGAGGAACTCCCTAAACTCTAGGCTGAAGAACCTCTCGGGAGCCACATAGAGCATGTCTGCGAGACATTCCCTCACAGCCTCAAATACGAGTTTCCTCCCACTCGGGGGGACGCTTGAGTCTATAAAGAAGGCTTTAAACCCCCTAACTGAAGCCCTGTAAACCTGATCCCTCATTAAAGCCCTCAAAGGCGAAACTATGAGAGTATAGCAGCCCAGCCCGTTGGAAGCTAAGACCCTACTAGCAACCTGGAATATCGCCGACTTCCCGGAGCCAGTGGGGGCTAAGACGATTAGGGTGCCCCCCTCAACAGCCATTACTGAGAGTAGTTTAAAGGCAGCCCTCTGAACTTCCGAAGGCTCCAGGCCAGGCCATAGAGTCTTGAAAGTCTCAATAAACTCTTCGCTTAAAACCTCCATGAACCCCCGGTCTAAGCTATGCCCTGGGAGTTCAAGCTTCCCATAGGCTCCGGGGCCTTCCAGGGAGAGACCAGAGACTACTAGAGAGCCCCCACTACAAGCCATTTCACTCAAAGCCTCTAAAACCCTCTCCCTAAGACCCCTCACATCCTCCTTGGGAATCAAGCTTCTCAGGGAAACCTCAGGGATCAAGATCACTCTAAGCCCCTGAAACCCTGAAGGGTCTAAGAGCGAAGGGGGTGAAAGAGTCCCGAGCTTAGAGCTTTCCAGGCGGCCTTCAACATAACGCTTAAGAGCCCTACCAGGAGCTGAGACAATAACCCCCTCATGGCCCCTAGAAACTTCAGCCACTATGGCTGCTAAAGACTGGGGAGTCAACTCTTTAAGGCTTACAAACTTGACCCCTCCATTATTACAGGGTATAATGCTAACTTTAACCTCGGCAAAACCGCGAGGCCCGCCTAAAATACGTTTAAACAAACCTCGGATCCCGCCTAACACTATGTTTTCAGCCCTGATAGTTGAACGTTAAAGTTAAGAGAGGCTGAGCTCACCGAGTGTATTCCCTGGGCTGGCGTGGGGGTTGAAACTTTTAACGCATAACTTTGTTGGCCTGGGCGTGGCTGCTCTATCAGCTTCACTAGCAGACTGTAGTTTCTCGTGTATCGCTTCAGCTTCACTAGCAGGCCTGCTGTTGCAGAATATTATAGATGCTTTATCTCACGAGCATAGGGGGAAGTATACTAGGAGGACTAGGCTGCTCCATAGTCTCGAAGGGGTCACAGCCCTAGCGGTTGTGATGTCAGCATTGGTGGTTGGAGCTTTAAGGTTTGAGGCCCGCGAATCTCTAATAATCTTGGCTGCATTAGAGTTATCCGCTCTAAGCCACTTGGTTCTCGACGCTTTAACTCCGGACGGCGTCTACGTTCTAGGCCGTAAGGTTAGCCTTGGCCGCATACCCTATGATAATTCTGAGGTTAACATAGCCCTCCAAGCTCTAGGAGTGCTAGCTTTAAGCTTAGCTATAATCGCTCACCTCAGCTAGAATAAATAGCCTCGAACATAATACTATAAGGGAGGACGAGGAGGCGCCAAGCATGACTCGGCACGCGGCTGAAAGCCCTGAGGGGGCTGAAGCTGTCCTAGACATAAACTCTGTAAGCCTGGAACTAGCTAGAGCCCTAGTTAAGATAGCCAGAGAGGCTATAAAACATTTCATGACCGGTAATAGAAGACTCTACGAGATACCCAGAGAGCTCAAAGAAAAACACCCGGAACTCGACAAGTACGCATCAGTCTTCATAACCCTCGAGAAAATAACAGAAAAAGAGGGGGTTAGAGGTAGGGAGCTCAGAGGGTGCATAGGCTTCATAGAACCCATATTCCCCCTAGGAATCGCAGTAATAGAATCAGCAATATCATCAGCGTTCAACGACCCAAGATTCCCCCCTCTAAGGCCGAGAGAACTAGGAGAAACAGTAGTAACCCTAACACTCCTCGGGCGCAAAAAACAGATCAAAAACCTAAAAGAAATAGTAATAGGGAGAGACGCCCTATACGTGGAAAGACCATACTATAGGAGACTATTCTCAGGAATACTCCTCCCAGAAGTCCCAGTAGAATACTGCTGGGACCATGAAACATTCGCCAACATGACATGCATGAAAGCAGGACTAGAAGAAAAATGCTGGACCAAGCCGGGCACAACACTATACATAATACCAGGGAGAACATTAAGAGAAATAGAGCCAGAAGGAGAAATAGAAGAAGTAGACCTAACCAAAGAATATGAAGAACACTGTAAAACAAAAACATAAAACCACCCATAAAAACAATATTAACACGAGGAATGATCGATGTAGCCTGCCCTGAGATGTGATGAAGTCCTCGATAAGAGACCTCCAAGGGTCTTCAATAATTTATTGTAGTGGGTAATGGCATGCTACTCTTCTACCTTTTATCGTTTCTAGTTTTGGTTCTCTGAGTTTACATTCTTCAGTGGCGAACGGGCATCTAGGGTAGAGTCTGCAGCCTTCAGGCGGGTTTACGGGGTCCGGGGTTACGTCTTTTAGTCCGAGCTTGCTCTTTTCTCTCTTTCTGATTGATGGTATAGAGTCTATGAGGGCTTTAGTGTATGGGTGGAGGGGTTTTTCTAGTATGTCTTCTGTGGGGCCTTCTTCGACTATTTTTCCTAGGTACATTATTGCTAGTTTCTCGCCTACGAGCCTGGCTACTGCGAGGTCGTGGGTTATGAATAATGTTGATAGTGAGAGTTCTCTCTTGAATGTTTCAAGGATGTCTAGTATGGAGGCTCTTATGGAGACGTCTAGCATTGATACGGGCTCGTCTGCTACTATGAAGTCTGGTTTAACTATTAGAGCTCTGGCTATGGCTACCCTCTGCCTCTGCCCCCCGCTAAGCTGATGTGGGTATTTATTGTAGAAGTCTTCTGGGGGCACTAAGCCTACTGACTTGAGTATTTTTAAAGCCTCACTTTTAGCTTCTGACGCGCTGGCCAGCTCGAGTTCCGTTAGGGGCTGGGCTATCTGTTCTCCTACGACCATCCTAGGGTTTAGACTGGCGTAGGGGTCTTGGAAGATTATTTGGAACCTCCTCCTCAATTTTCTAAGCTTTTCACCTTTAAGCCTCGTAATATCTATGCCGTTGAAAGTTATGGTTCCACCGTCCGGGTCTAGCAGCCTTACGAGGAGCCTGCCTAGGGTTGATTTCCCCGACCCAGACTCCCCCACTAATGCTAGAGTTTCGCCTTTCCCAACTTCGAGGGATACATTGTCAACAGCCCTCACATACCTAACTTTTCTAGCGAGAATCCTCTCGATAACCCCTTTCTCCACGGGAAAATATTTTTTAAGGTCTCTGGCCTCCACTAGGACCATTAATCTCTCACCTTCACGGTTCCCGCATAGTGGCAGAGGACAGCCCTACCGCTAATCACGGTCTGCTTAGGCCTCTCAACTTTACACATTGAATCGGCGAAGGGACACCTAGGGTGGAATCTACACCCGGAGGGGGGTCTCCTAAGGTCTGGAGGCTCTCCAGGTATATATGTTAGCCTCTTCTCTCCCACAACGTCGGGGACACTCCTTATAAGGAGTTGTGTGTATGGATGGAGGGGATCTTCTATAACGCTCCTCGTATCCCCAAACTCTACGAGCTCCCCAGCATACATGACGGCGATTTTACGGCTTCTCTCAGAGGCTAAGGCTACATCGTGGGTGATAAGTAGCACGCTCATACCTTTCCTATTATAGTCCTCGAGCAGGTCCATTATAGACTTTTGAACTATAACGTCTAAAGCTGTAGTAGGCTCGTCGGCAATGAGTAGTTTCGGCCTCAACACCGTCGCTATAGCTATTGCAACCCTCTGCCTCTGCCCCCCACTAAGCTGGTGGGGGTAGGAGTAGAAGGCGTTCTCAGGTAGGCCGACGCTGAGCAGGCCCCTCTTAGCTATCTCCCCAGCCTCCTTTCCACGACCGATCCCGTGATCCTCTACTACTTCCTTAAGCTGGGATCCCACTGTTCTCAGCGGGTCTAAGCTCGTCATTGGATCCTGGAATATCATGCTAATCTCTCTACCTCTAATCTTCCTCAACACGCTATCAGGAGCCTTTACAATGTCAACCCCATTAAAAACTATGCTACCCCCCACGATTCTACCTGGGGGAGGTGTTAGTCTTATTGTTGAGAAGCCTAGGGTAGACTTGCCGCTACCAGACTCGCCTACAATACTGACCCACTCTCCAAGCTCCAAATTGAGGGATACATCGTCAACAGCCCTAACTATACCGCTGAGAGTATAGTAGTGAACGCTCAACCCATCTATTGATAGCAGAGCCACATGCTTTCACCTTATAGCTCTAATTTGGAGCCTATCGCTTAACCCCTCCCCGATTAAGGCAAAACCTAAGGCTAAGACCATTATCGCCAGCCCGGGGAATACTGAAAGCCACCAGTAGCCTAGGAGCAGGAACCTCTGGCCAATTCTAAGGTCAAAGCCCCAGTCTGGGGTCGGCGGAGACACTGTTAAACCTAGGAAGCTTAGACCAGCCTCTGTGAGTATAGCGTCGGCGATGTTAAGCGAGGCAACCACGAATATAGTATGGGCGATATTAGGTAGAACGTAGCGAGCCATTATAACCCTATCCCTCACCCCGGAAGCCTTAGCGGCCTCCACGAAAAGTTGGGCTTTAATGGCTAATGTTTGACCTCTAACCATTCTATAGTAGACGGGGATGTAGACTACTGATATAGCTATAGCAGCGTTATAAGGGCTGGGCCCTAGGACGGCCGCAATAGCTATAGCTAAGATTAGGGAGGGGAAGGCGTAGAGGCTATCCATAATCATGCTAAAAACCCTGTCGAGGATACCACCATAATAGCCTGAAACAACCCCCAGCGTAACCCCAACTATTAAAGCTGTAATAGTAGCTGAAACTACAACTTGAAGTACTGTGCGAGCGCCCCAAATTATCCTAGAGAACACGTCGAAGCCTAAATGATCGGTACCCATGAGATGCTCCCTTGAGGGGGGGATGAAGGGGGTTCCAACACTCCTAGTTGGGTCGTAAGGTGCTATTATAGGAGATGTTAAGGCTAAGAGCGCTATTATACTTACTATCAGGGCTCCCACAGCGATTTTAATAGAGCCTGGATATTTTAAAATAGTCTGAGACAGCATTTAATATCTCACCCTAGGATCTACTACAGCGTAGAGAATGTCGACTATGAGGCTTACGAGGCCTACCATTAAAGCGAAGAATATGATAGCCCCCTGAATAGAGTTATAGTCTCTATATTCTATCCTGTCCACTATAAAAGTCCCCATACCCGGCCAGTTGAAAGTAGTTTCTGTAAGTATGGCGCCCCCGAGGAGTATGGCGAACTGGAGGCCCATGAATGTGAGTGTGGGTATGAAAGCGTTCTTAAAGGCGTAAAGGTACACTTTCCACTCCCTAACGCCCCTAGCCCTATAGCTTCTAATGAAATCCATTTCAAGAACGTCAACCATATTATTCCTCACAAGCCTCGTATAAGCCCCGCTGAGCACTATTCCAAGGGTTAAACTAGGCAATATTAAATGTGATAATGCATCTATTAAGGCCTCCATGTTCCCCGTTAATATAGCATCTATAGTATAAAGTCCTGTGACTCCATTAACATGGACTCCAGGGCTTATCCTGCCGCCTGTCGGGAGAAGATGCAGTTTAACCCCGAAAACATATTGGAGTATCATGCCAAACCAGGGGATGAAGAGCGTGTATGCTACTATACTATGTAATCTCATGGAATTATCGAGGAACTCGCCTCTCCTCATAGAAGCAAGAAAGCCTGTAGCTATACCTATTAAGACGCTTACAACAAAAGCGTAGAGGGTAAGCTCCAGAGTAGCTGGGAACCTAAGTTTTACATAGTTCGACACAGGGACGCCCTGAGGGGCTCCTAAGGTAACCCCGAAATCTAGCCTTAAAACATTATAAGGATTATTATAGCAGTAGCTATTATAGCTATATTCCTGCCTGCTAGGGCCATATCTCTGAGCACATCATCTGGTAATTAGTGGTATCTGGACTTAATAAAACTTATATCATGCTTAAACCTTCGATAACCAACACTCTACCTAGGCTGCTTAAACGATGTATGCTCCATGACCATATGCTTTGCCGGCGTGCCTACACTAAGTTATGTTAGTATATCTAGGAGTGTGATTATTTTAGAGGAGTCTTTCTCGTCGAAGCAGTAGTGTATTCTGCTGTAGCTTTTTCTGAACTCTACTACTTCCAAGGCTATTTTCCTCGTGTCCTCCCTCTTTATTAAGATTCTATACATTAGTTCTGCTATATACTTCATTTCCGATTGTTTCATTCCTATCCTTGTGACCTCCTGGACTCCAAGTCTTACCCCGCTAGGGTCCTTTACCGCTTCTGGAGGGTCTATTGGTAGGAGGTTTTTGTTTACTATTATGTTCGCCTCTTCAAGCCTTTGGGCCGCCCATGCTCCTCCTCCTAGGTCTTTCACGTTTATCAATACTTGGTGGCTTTTGGTGTAGCCTAGTTTTTCCCCTAGAACGTTGAAGCCAAGTGATGCTAGTTCTTCTGCTAGGGTTTTCGCATTAGCTACTATCTGCCTAGCGTAGTCTTCGCCGAAGGCTTTCATCTCAAGGGCTGTTATTAGGGTGGCGGGTATCCTGTGCAGGTGGTGGTTGCTGACAAACCAGGGGAATATGGTTTTACCTACAGCCTTGTAAACCCCCTCGTCTCTGAAAGCTATGAGGCCCCCTTGGGGGCCTGGGAATGTTTTATGTGTTGATGCTGTCATAACGTCAGCCCCATGATCTAGGGGGTTCCTCCAACTGCCGCCCATTATTATGCCTAGGACGTGGGCAGCATCATACACGAGCTTCCCGCCAACACTGTGCACAGCTTCTGAAAGTTCTTTAACTGGGTGTGGGAACAAGTATACGCTTCCTCCTAGAACTGCAAATTTAGGCTTTACAGATTCTATGACCTTCACGGCTCCATCAACGTCAACGTTCATCTCATCCTCGTTATAGGGCAAGTCCACCTGTCTAATACCGAGGGCTCCGAGGGTTCCAAATTTAGTGTGGCTGACGTGAGCCCCAGCCTGGACCGGGGCTATGACAGCTTTATCACCAGGCTCAGCTAGAACTCTGAAGACTGAAGCGTTAGCTACAGTCCCGCTAATGGGCCTCAGGTCAACCATTGTAGTGTTAATCATAGACCCTATAATCTTCTCGGCCATAACTTCAAGCTCGTCTATAAACCTCGTACCTTGATAATACCTCTTGAAAGGCTTACCCTCAGCATACCTGAACATGAAATCACTCAAATAAGCCTTTAAAGCCAGGGGGCTCATAACGTTCTCGGCAGCTATAAGGTTAATGGAGTTTCTAAACCTCCAAACATTATCCTCGTTAATAAGACTTATTACACTCTCAAGAACTCCTCTAACATCCTGGAAACCCAAACCCTCCACACCGAAGGAAAGAGAAGAGTGCGAGACAATAAATAGATTGAGGTCTCGAAAAGAATAATCCCCACACCTAAACAGTTTAAACAAGAGACCTAAGATACCCTCAGAGCCCGGGGAACGTTAAAAGAGCTCCTAAAATAACATCTCAGAGAAATCCCGCTGCTCGAGCCAAACACTATCATAGTGAACTTTTAACTGTTTTAAACTTAAAACTGGAGCCTCCAACAATATTCCACGGTGGTTTCTATGCCTAAGTTTGAAGTTGACGTGAGTGACAGGAAGCCTGTAGGTAATACTGGTGAAACGGTTTCAGCGGTGGGGCTTGGAACGTGGGCTATTAGGGATTATAAGGGGGCCCTATCTGCTTATATTGAGGCTTTCAGCCTGGGTATAGATAATGTTGATACTGCCGAGATGTATGATGATGGGAAGGCTGAGAAGTTTGTAGGAGAGCTTGTCAGGAGGGTGGGCAGAGATAAAGTCTTCATAACAACTAAGCTGCTACCGCACAGGTTTAGGAGTAGAGATTCAGCCCTCAAAGCCATGAAACTCTCCCTTGAAAGGCTCGGGGTTAATAATGTAGACCTCATACTTATACATTGGCCTGACACTCTAGCTACTATAGAGGATCAAGCTAGGAACTTGGAGGCTCTAGTTTTCGAGGGCTTAACGAGGTATATTGGGGTGAGCAACTTCACTGCAGAAGAGCTTGAGAGGGCGCGGCAAGCCCTTAGAAGGCATGATGTAGTAGTGAATCAGGTTAAATACAGTATCCTGGATAAGAGTGTGGAAGAAGAGCTACTACCATACGTTATGCCTAGAGGCATAACAATACAAGCTTATACACCACTAGAAAGAGGGGAAGTGTTAACTCATAAGACCATCAACGAAATAGCCAGGAAAACTGGGAAGACGCCAGCGCAAGTAGCCTTAAACTATTTAATATCGAGACCCCGAGTAGTAGTAATACCTAAAGCTGAGAAGAAAGACCATGTGAGGGAGATAGCTGGAGCTATGGGCTGGAGACTATCACCTGAAGATATAGAAGTGCTTGAAGCAATATAAAACCGCAGCTAGAGCCGCTTCAAGCAGCCCTTTAAAATATATAGGCTTTATAAGGATGCTCATAGAGTTCCCGTTTTCACGGCTCACAGGTAATATTACCCGAGTCTCCTAAGGGCTAGACTCTACTAATACCCCCTGATAGCTTATTAAGTTTAAGGGCTAGGGGGCGTGCTGACTATAACTGTCTATACGAGTCTTTTAAGCGATAATAGTGAGGTTGAGGCTGCCCTTGAAGCTAGTGAGATTGTGAGGAGTCTTTACGGTGTCGATGTTTTCGTTGACATAGTTAATGTGGATCTTGTTTCGCCCCACTATTCTATGGGGCCTTTAATAGTTGTTGGAGGTAGGGTTATAGAGTGGGATCCTTTCGAGCCTAGAGATTTTAGGGTTGAGAAGATTGTTAAGGCGTTAATAGAGGTTATACTTTCAAACGCCACTCCAGGGGAGCCTTTAGGAGTTTACATTACTAGAGGTGAGGAGCCGGAGGCTTTGGAAAGCTCGCTGGCAGAGTAGAAGCTGGGTTACTTCACCTTTAACTTAGGAGGGCTCTCCTGCAAGCGTTACAGTCTATATCAGGCCTTATGCTTACTTCTTCTATAGAAGGTTTCAGAACATTAACTATTATCAGCTTGTTTATGGAAGGCTGGCCTGCCCCCGTTATCAACTTCAACGTCTCCATAACTTCTATAGAGGCTACGATGCCCACAGTGGGGGCTACTATAGCTCTACAGCCAGGCTCAGGTATGGGTTTGGGCGTTATGCACGCTAGGCACGTCGTCTTACCCGGGACTATAACTGTGACTTGCCCATAGTAAGTGTCGGCGGCCGCGTGAACATATGGGATGCCGTGCTCCCATATATACTCGTCTATGACTAGCCTTGTCTTCCAGTCGTCGAGCCCGTCAACTACTATGTCAGCCCCTTTTAAAGCTTCCCCAACAGTGTCCCTGGTTACTTTAATGTTTCTAGCTTCAACCTCTACTAGAGGGTTGAGATCTGAGAGTTTGCGCCCAGCTATTTCCGCTTTTGGTTTCCCCAAGTCGCTGGTGGAGTATAGTATTTGTCTGTTGAGGTTCTCAACGCCTATAATATCATGGTCTATGATTATGAGCTTCCCCACCCCCATGGCTGCGAGATACATTGATATTAAGCTCCCAAGGCCTCCAAGGCCTACGACTGCAACTTTAGACTCTAAGAGTTTGAGCTGCCCTGAAGCGCCTAGCACAGGTATTTGCCTCGAGTACCTGAGGATGTCTATCTTCTCTAGGTCAAGGCTCATCCTCTACCCCTCTTTAACCCACTCCGTCCTATCTTTATAGTCTAAGAGTTTTATGCCCAATTTAGACAGGCTATTCCTTATGTAGTCTGAGAGGTCATACATTTTTCGAGCTCTAAGCTCGCCCCTAACCTGTACTAGAAGCTCTAACAGTTTATCCTCGAGGCCTAGAGTCTTAGGGGCCTCAATTATATCGTCTAGCACAGCATATACTTTGTTAAACTCGCTTAAAACCCTATAAGTATATAGGAGGAGAGCCTGGCTCTCGCTAGCCTCCAACTCCCTGTAATATATGTTCGTCAGCTCCCACACCCACCTCATTGCAGAGCCGAAGTTGAAGTCGTCGCTTAAATCACTATGCCAAGACAAGTGCACTCCCCGAAGCTCCTCTAAGACCTCCAGGTCTCTCTTGTTAAGCCAGTAGGTTGGCTCTGTTTTCTCAAGCCTCCTAACCACTCTTGACGCTATGTCTCTGAGCCTCGAGTAAAGTCTGTCAACCTGAGCCATGCTATCCTCGTTATAGTCGAGGTTGCTCCTATAATGGGAGCTGAGGAGCCAGAGCCTTAAAGCCCCGGGACTCCACCTGGTAAGGGCTTCCTTAACAGGTATGATGTTCCCTAAGCTCTTACTCATCTTCTCCCCTTTAATAGTGAGGTAGGAAGTGTGGAGCCAGTATTTAACCCAGGGCCTCCTCCCTAGTAAGGCTTCACTCTGAGCCCTCTCATTCTCGTGGTGGGGGAATACTAAATCTGCCCCTCCCCCATGTATATCTATAGCCTGGCCTAGATATTTAGTGCTCATAACGCTACACTCTATGTGCCAGCCAGGCCTCCCTCTCCCCCACGGGCTCTCCCAGCTGGGCTCCCCCGGCTTAGCGGCCTTCCACAGGGCGAAGTCGTAGGGGCTCTTCTTCTCTCTTATAAACTCTTCTTCCTGCCTCCAGGCTTCCCTAGAAGTGGAGCCGCTTAGCCTCCCGTAATCTGGAAACTTATCTACTTCGAAGTATACGCTCCCGCTCTCGGCAACATAGGCGTAGCCTTTATCTATTAATCCTTGTATGAACTCTATTATATCGCTTATGTGCGATGTAACTCTAGGGTGCACGTCAACCCTTATATTGAGAGCTTCGAGAACGCTCATGTAATCCTTCATATACTCTTCCACTACACTCTCCCAGCTCCTACCATACTCCCTAGCCCTATCTATGATCTTATCATCTATGTCGGTAATGTTCTGAACATGGAAGACGCTGTAGCCTCTAAGATTCAAATACCTCTTAATCGCGTCGAAAGAAGCGAAAGTCCTAGCATGGCCTATATGAGTATAATCGTAAGGGGTTGGGCCGCACGTGTACATATTTACCATACGGGGTTTAAAGGGCTCGAAAACCTCACGCCTCCTACCGAGGGTGTTAAACACTACTATCTGCACAATACTCAGACACCATGATAGACTTTAAAGCCTAAACCTTATAATGTTAACATCAATATCACCACTTTTAAACCCCCATGATAAGCGTCCAACGCCTTATAAGGTTTAGACAGCCCACCTATAACAGGGACTAAATTGGGTGAAAACGAGGAAACCTGGCACCCTGTTGTCAGGGCTATGCGTGAGATTTCATATTTCATATTAAAATCTACGGAAACCCTAGACATATCCCAGATAGAGTCCCTAATAGACCTCCTCTACAAGGCTTACATTGAAAAGCGCAAAGTCCTAGTTATGGGTGCTGGGAGGAGCGGCCTTGTAGGGAGAGCTTTCGCCATGAGACTGTTACATTTGGGCTTCAACTCCTACGTCCTAGGAGACACAATAGTGCCCAGTATATCTAAGGGTGACCTAGCCATAGCGATATCGGGCTCGGGGAGAACCCAGCTCATAGTAACAGCTGCAGAGGCTGCTAAGAAAGTAGGAGCTATAGTAGTTGCCATCACCACATACCCTGACAGCCCCCTTGGAGCCCTCGCAGACCTAGTAGTCTGGGTGCCTGGGAGGGCTAAGTCAAGCCGTATGGATGACTTCTTCGCAAGACAGATACTGGGGATACATGAGCCTCTAGCTCCCCTAGGGACTCTCTTCGAGGATACTACTGCAGTGTTCCTAGATGGGGTCATATACGCTTTAATGTTGAGGCTCGGAGCTAACGAAGAGGATTTGAAGTCTAGACATGCTAACATAGAGCTCTAGAACTATGCTAGAACATGCTATTGAAGGGTGGATGGTGAGGGTTTCCCTAGGCTACCTAGAGGAAACCTGGACTGTAAGAGGATACACACACCCTGATGGGGCTCTCATAGCGACTCCCTACATGAGGGGCTCTAAGAGGGTTAAAGCATACGATCTAGCGGAAGTCCCAAGCTGGCTTCTAGAGTTTATCCCATGCATAGGTAGGGAGGCTCCTAGGATATCTGAGAGGGTTGTGACAATGGTCTTAGACCCTGAAGGCTCGTTCAAAGTTAGGAAAGGGGACATTAACGGGGAGGTTTTAGAGCTCCTAGACTATTTAGACCCTGAGTGGGTGGGCCTCACAGGATCATGGGCTATAGCTGGGGAGAGGGAGGATAGTGATGTGGACCTCCTGGTTTACGGGGACCACTCTAATATTTACGCTACGCTTAGAGATCTTAGAGATGAAGGTTCAATAAGAGCTTGCAACGTTGAAAAGAAATATGGGAAAATTGGAGATATGATGAGCTGGAGGCTTTACTTAAAACTCTCAACACTAAAACTCCTAGACTCCTGCTTCAAGGGGGCCCCCTACACGTTAAGAGTTCTTAGAACCCTTGAAAGAGAACAGTGTAGAGGAGCACTCATACCTCTAGGCTACTATAAAGCTACAGTTAAAATACTTGATACTAGCGAGGCCCACTTAACACCCGCCAGGTATGAGGCTGAGATTGAGGGTTTCGGGGGCGTCACTATTGAAACATGGCATACTAGATACATGGAACTCCCTAGGGGGATTTATAAAGCCCTCTTAAGGTTAACTTTAAACACCAAGACGGGAGCTATAATAGCTAGCCCAGACATGACAGGGTGGATTGAGGAGGTTGACTTTTAAACCAGCAATAAGCCCCGAGCACGGCTCTATAATTGTTACTAGGGAGGGGCTTATAGGTCAAGCTGTGGGAGTCCCAAAGCCTGAAGGCTTAATACCAGTAATACCTAAATATGTTCTCTGCAGGGAGGAGAGCCCGTGGGCTAAGGGCGGCTTAAGCCTCTGCAGGGTGCTCCAAGACTATGGGCCTAGAGGGGTCGGGGAAACTCTTAGAGCCCTAGGATTCGCCGAGACCCTAGACGGCCTCTATAATTCTCCAATGCCTTATGTGAGGGGGGTTGATGCGATCTCAGTAGTGACGCCTCGAGAGGCTCTCGAGAGATTGTTGAGGGGGCCTTTAAGCCCTCTAAGCTATGAGGTTTTAAATGTCTTAGATAAGCTGAGAGGCCTCGGCGTTAAACTGGAAAACCTAGGCCTTACAGGGTCAATAGCGTTATCCTTCGAGAACCCTGAAATCTCAGATGTGGATCTAGTAGCCTATGGTTTCGAGACTGCAGAGCTGTTATACGAAGCTTTCACAGGTTTGAGGGTTAAGCCGTTAATATCTAGTAAACTGGGCGGCCTTAAGGTCAGCCCTGAGCTGGACGTGTCCTGGAGGAGAGTTGATATTGGAAGGGTTCACGTGACGTGGGTTGGGGTGCCTCTGGAGGGTGAGCTTTGCGAGCCTCTAAGAGAATACTTCAAAGTGAGGGGGCCTGTGAGGGAGGCCAGGGTTACGGTGAGCATTGAGGGGGGCCAGGGGGGCTCCCTAGTATATCCCCCATGTGCCTCAAGTTTGGATGGGGTTTACGTTGTGTCTTTCGAGTATAATGTTGCAACTATGCTTTATGAGGGGGGAGTATTCTCAGTCCACGGCCTCATGGATAGTGAGGGCTCAACAATCTACCTAGCTACACGTCAACTTCCAGGTTCTATTTTAAGGTTAAAAGGGGATGTTTAGAGCCCCCTTATACTCTTTGTATAGGCTGTCAACCTTAGTTATCCACGTTGGTAGCTCATCGGGATCCTCGGGATAGCTCTTGTAAAGGCTTTTAACCCTCTTCATGTAGTCGTTGACGTTCATAAGCTTCATTAAGAGTGAAGGTTTCCCTATGAGTTTCACGACGACATTAAGCTTCTCTAGGAACCCAGCTGTCATACTAAACTCTCCTTCTCCAAATACTGATATGACTTCTTCAGCGCCTGCGAGCCCCTTCTTTATAGCCCACTCTATCTCCTCGTTTGATAGTGTCTGGAGGAATTGCCTTAATACGTCTAGGGCCGCCTGCTTGGCCCCGGTAGTCTTCATATAGCCTAGGTTGAGGGTCCAGAGGCCTCTTAGCGTGAAATCATTGTTCTGGAAGGCTTTAATTATTGCTTCTGAAGCGTGCTTAGCGGCTGTCATAGCGTAGCCCATGCCGCCGCCATGTATGGGGTCAACGGTGTAAGCGCTGTCCCCTATAGTTATGAACCCGTTCCAGACCATAGTGTTTGAAGGTCTCCTCGTAGGTATCTTAGCCCCAGCCTCACTTATAACTCTAACCTCCCCTCCGACGTCAGGCCTTTTAGCTAGAACCTCCCTGTACACTTTAGCGGGGTGAGGATAGCCCCTGCCCATTTGGATTCCGAGGCCTATGTTAGCCACGTTCTTGCCTTTAGGGAATAGCCACCAGTAGCCTCCTGGGGCTATGTTCTCGTTGAAATAGAGTCTTATATGGTCTGGGTTCTCAATCTCATAGTTGACCTCGACGACTTTCCTATAAGCAACAACGAAATCTGTTTCAGGAGGATTCTCAACTATAAGCCAGTCCTTAGGGAGCTTCCTCCTGAGGGCGCCGCCGCTCCCCGTAGCGTCGACAACTATTTTAGCCTTAAACTCTATGTCGCCGAGATCTTCACTGTGAACCTTAACCCCGGTGACTTTAATATCCTCAATTATGGGGTGGGAAGCCCTAGACTTAAAGTATATGTCAACCCCCCTCTTCTGAGCCTCCCTCAGGAGGCTGAGCCCATACTTATTCCTGTCAATCATGTAACCGGCACCCTCCCCCACTAGCCTTAAAACACCCTCCTCGGAAGGGCTGTACACTAAGGCGCCGTTGACAACCTGCATTAAAGCCTCCCCACTAGGGTGTGGGAGCCCGTTCCTATCAAAATGACCAGCACCTATAGCATCCCCGCAAGGCTTACCCCAAACCCCTTCAGGGCCCACCCAGTCTATGCCGGCTACGCGCAACCCGGAATTCCTTAGGAGATAGACGAGGGAGGCGCCTGCAGGCCCTAGCCCAACTACAACCACATCGTAAGTAAGGCTCCTCAAAAACAGTCCACCCTCACATGCTGTTATTTCTAGTCCTAGTATTTAAGCCTAGATATAGACAATATCCAAAACTTAAAACCCCCGGGGAAACCCTTATTAAACGGTAGATAGGCATGCCGGAGTTTAGAAGGAGAAGGCGGAGTATATTCGACATTTTAGACGAACTATTCAGAGACCTGGAGAAGAGATTAGAGAGTATGGATGAAGACGTAGAGAGGGAGTTTAAGAGGTTAAGAGAAGAAGGCTGGGGAGAGATTAAGGGGCCATACTTCTACGGGATTAGAATAACAATAGGGCCAGATGGAGTCCCCCGAGTCGAAGAGTTTGGAAACATAGGTAGAGGCCGGAGAGGCAGGCCGCTAATAAAAGAAGAGATAGAGCCCCTAGTAGATGTCATAGAGAGGGATGATGAAATCTGGATAATAGCAGACATACCGGGAGTCTCAAGAGAAAACATTGACGTTAAAGTGACGGAGCGCGCAGTTACCATAAAAGCACACTCCGAGGAGAGAAAATACCATAAGATAGTAGACCTCCCCACAGAAGTCGACCCGGAAACCGCTAAGGCAAACTATAGAAACGGAGTCTTAGAGGTGAAAATAAAGAAAAAGAAGGAACCCGGAGATAAAGGATTCAAAGTAAAAATAGAATAGATGAAGGTAAAGACCAGTAGCAAAGAGTCTAACAGCTTAAAGAGGGGCTAAACTAACTCTTTAACCTCTAGTCTCACTACACTCGTCTATGCTTGTTTCTACGACTTCCTCCCCCACTATTTTACCTGTGCCTTCGTAGTCGCACATTTCAAGAGTGAACTCTACTGCCCCCTCTATGGCTCTCTTCAGCCAGTCTAGTATCTTAGGGCATTCTGGTGTTTCAGCCTGCTGGCAGGCTATGCTTACAGCTTCTTGGAACTCGTAGAGTATTCCTTCAACTGTAGTTATATAGCCTGTACTGTAGGGGCCTGGCGTATATTCTAGTGGCACTTCAGGAATCCTTATTGAAGCTCTAGAAGGCTTAACAATGAGGTATCTAAGCCCCCCTCCTCCTCTGATCTTAACTGTGACTTTCTTAGGCCTCCCCTCCTCTAAAACCCCAACATCTGAACTCTTGAAACCACAGTTTCCACACAAGTAAATAGACATGACAACATTGCCAAAATATGGAATAGTATACATGTAAACTGAAACCTTTAAAGACTCCCCTCCGCAAACAGGGCATCTAGCAATAGACTCAAAAATCTTCAAAGGCTCTCTAATAGCGTCTATCTCAGGCGCACCTAGAATGTTGCAGGCTTAACTAGAAGTTTTAAGAGTTCCGGGATATCGCAAGCAAGGGTTTAAGCCCGCCACAATAAAGGCGAAGCCTTCAAAACGAGGACGAGAAGCACACTTACAAGACTACCTCAGGAGCTTACACTATGAGACCCGCCTCAAACAGAGCATGAGCAACCACATAGATAACCTTAAACCTTAATATGGAAAATTTTCAAAACGTTTCCCCCTCTTTCCCCTGCACTTTTGAAGTTAAACTGTAGTAGCTTTATAAGCTAAGACCCTGTATCTAAGCTTGAGGAGCGAATGTTGAGAGAAGATAGCGAAGAGCACATAATATCTAGGATAAGGGACTCCCTGTCCTCGGAGCTTAGAGCTTTAATAGTTGATGAGAGGCTAGTGAACGTAGGGGTTGTAGATAGAATATTAAGTTCCTTGAACGCTTTCACATTGATAGCCAAGAAGAAAACGGGGCATATAAGCGTCTACTATGTAGACGAGTCAAAGCTTAGGAAGAGGTGCCTCTACGAAATGTGCTCCAGCAAGGAAGGCTTGGAGAGGGATAAGTGTGTTAATGAGTGTGTCGACAACGCCCAACAAAAGTTTCTAGAACAAATAGTTTCATCGTTAAAGCTTTAAACCCGCCCAGCTCGCCGCGAGTTTTGAGCCTATATGTTAATAGCTTCGTGGAGGATTACCCGCTCCCTGGGTTGGGTTAAGGGTTCTAATAGCGCCCGCGCTATGTGGTGCCGCGGCCGGGATTTGAACCCGGGTCACGGGCTCGAGAGGCCCGCATACTGGGCCTGGCTATACTACCGCGGCCCTTTAATATTTAATATCGGGGTTGAAGCTTAAAACCCTTACTAGGTGGCTTGTTTCGCTTTTAGAATAATGTAATTCCAGGTTCTAGTCGTGTAGCCCTCTATAGGAAGCTTGCGTGTCTGGCTTGGAGGCGCGCTATGTAATAGTAATGCTTGTAGGGGGCTCCTAGTTATGGTGTTTCTGGGGTTTGCTGTTCGTTCTTAGGGTTTTGCAGGGGCCTGGTGAGGTATAGTGTTACTATCTCGTATGCGATTGCTAGTTGTACTATGTCTATGTTTATTGAGGCTTTATCGCCGAGCCTCTCCACGACTATTAGAGGTAGTATTAGGGGGTTTGAGTAATATGTCATAACAGAGCCTAGGTGGATTCCTAGGGCTGCTGCTAGGGGTATCCACCTTATAGGTGTAGTGAATAGTGCGAGAACTAGGTAAGCTACTAAGAGCCCTACTATGGTCATACTCGCCGCTAGAGGATGGCCCCCGCCCTCTGTGAGGCGTGGGGATATGTAGAGTGATAGTGTGAGGCTCGCTATGAAAACTGTGATAGCGGAAGCTAGGAAGGCTGGGAGGAGCTGGGAACCATAGTCCTCCCGCGGCTTCTCAAGCTGCCCGGGTTCCGGAGCTTCCCCGCTAGGGCTTTCAGCCAACTGCCGGCGCCCCCGCAATCCTATGGAGAGTTTAGATTCTTAGAGGCTTATAAAACGCTCTATAGAAGTTATAGTTTATGGTGGAGTCTGTAAGGTGTGTAGTTGTGTATGGTGATATTCGAGGGTTTAGCGAAGCTTTCAAGAAAATAGTTTCCGGGGTTAGCGGTGTCCTCATCGTTACTCATGCGAACGCTGACCCCGACGCTGTAGCCTCGGCTATTTTAGCTTATAGGGTCTTAGAGTTTCTAGGCTCTAAAGGTTGCATTGGATTCCCTGAGGGGGTTTCCAAGGTTTCTAGGAGCCTCCTATATTCTTTAAATGTGGCTTTCGAAGTTTGCGGGGAACTTAGAGAGTTCAAAGTTTGCTTTGTTGTCGACGCTTCTAACCCCGTGCAACTTGGCGAATACAGGGATGCATGCCTTTCAGCCCCCCTGAAAGTTCTCGTCGACCACCACGAGCCCGGCGTTCTAGAGGGTCTCGCCGACTTGAGCTTCATAGACCAGGCTGCTTCTTCAACTTCAGAACTCTTAGTCTCACTAGTTGACAGTTTAGGCTTCAAACTTTCCAGTTTAGACTCTACTCTCGCAGCTTCAGGCATTATATTTGACTCTAGAAGGTTCTCCCACGCGGGCCTGAAAACATTCAACATTATGGCTAAACTCCTAGAGTGGGGCTGTGACTATAGGACTGCTGTTGAAACCGTAACCCCTAAGAGGGGGGAGCTCGAGGATATATCTAGGAGAGTAGCCTTTTTCAAGGCACTCTCTAGGCTCAGGGTTGAGAAGGCTTGCGGGGACCTAATATTAACAGCTACTCACATCGGGTCTTTCGAGTCCGACATAGCTAACATGCTCGTAAGCCTAGGCTCCGATATAGCTGTAGTGATAGCTGATAGAGGGGAGGCTGCTAGGGTTTCCGTGAGAGTCTCTCGGAGAGCTCTAGAGGCTGGAGTTAAAGCTTCAACGATAACAACAT
>CAKZTZ010000028.1 GCA_937921695.1 uncultured Sulfolobales archaeon
TTTTTTCTCTAATTTTCTCTATTTTCTCTAGGAATTCTTTTGATTTTAGCTTGTTTATTATGGTGGTTCTTCTCTCCTTTCTTGTTTGTGCTTCTGCAAGTATGTTTTTCTGCCATTCTTCTATGGGTTTGAATTCTTTTACTGGTGTTGTTTTCCCGTTTTTGCCTATGTGTACGAATGTGTAGTAGCTTGTTGTTGTGTGTCTTGCTTCCCATGTTAGGGGGTTTCTTGCCAGCACTTTTACTGTGACCTCTACGCTTCTCGAGCCTACGTATGTGAGTGATGCGTGTGTTTCCACGATTTCGCCTACGTATATTGGCGCGTAGAAGTCTGTAGCGTCTACGGCTCCTGTGACTGTTATTCCTCCCGTGTATTTGGCTGCTACTATGCCTGCTATCTCATCTAGTATGCGCATGAGTTTGCCTGCGTGGAGGATGTTGTGGCTTATCGAGTCTTCCGGGTTGACTATCCTATAGCTTTTAATATAGTATTCTTCGATGAGGGGCTTTGGGGGGTCCACTTGGCCTGTTTTAACTTTTCTCCCCTCTATCCTAGCCTTCCTCTCCTCCCTTCTCTTAATGGCTGCTTCCACGAGTTCCTCCTCAAATTCCTCCCTGGGCTTTATGCACGCGCCCACAGGCTTTGGTTTCAGCTTCTCGTCCACCGCTACCATTGTGAGTGATGAGTATGTAGATAGGTTGCGGGCTCCGCTTAGCGGGTCTTCTGTTTCGACTAAGACTGATATTTCCATGCTGCTCCTCCCAATATACTCAACCCAGCTTGTTATTGAAACTAGGCTGCCAACCCTCACAGGGGCCACGAAGACCATGTCCTCCATGCACGCTACCACACTATAGCTTCTGGAGACCCTCATAGCCTGTAGTGTCGCCGCATCTATTATCCACTCCAGCATATAGCCCCCATGCATTATACCTAGGGGGTTGGAGTGTCCCGGGTTAACCTGCCTCACTACCTGGAGCGCCGTATCTGGGGGTGAAAGGGTTCTAGAGCATTCTTCACTCATGTTCTGGCTCTCCCGCTCTCGCTAGTAGGAGTACTTTACCGCCGGCCTCCTCGATCTTCCTTATTGCTGACTCGCTAGCTTCAGCTACTATTACCTTCACTGGAACACTAATCCTCCCCTCTCCTAGGAGCTTGTGCACCCCCTCAGATGCTAGATCTACCACTATCATGTTATCCTCTACCGTAGCCTTACCCTGGCTTTTAAGTTTTTCAATTATCTCCGCTAGGTCTCCCACGTTTACCGCTTTCACTTCGCGCCCTACTGTAGACCTTCTAGGGGTGAACCCTCTCTTACCATACCAGTCTGGGGCATATTTTATAGTCCAGGTCCACTTGTGTTTCCCGAGCCCTGCAGCCCCGGTGCCTCCGCGGGATCCTGATTTCCTGTGCTGGCCTATACTACCCCACCCCATAGTTCTAGTCCTGCCCCTTAACTTCCTAGTTTTACTCTTTTTCCTAACAACCATTTACGCCACCCTTTAGATCATAGATTTTAGGAGCTCGTTAATATTGCTACCCCTATAACCTAGCTCTCCTCCCTGGCTGTAGGCTTTCCTAGTAGACCCTTTAAACCCCCCTTTAGGCGGGTGGAGCCTGAAGAAAGGCTTGACACCGAGGCTTTCAAGCTTATGATAATGTATATCCCCAGATAATAGTTTGCCTGCAAACTCTTCAAAACCGTTTAAGCCTAGCTTCTCCCTGACCCAGCTTTCTGTTAAAGGCTTCCCCCCGGCGAGCCTGCCCCTCCTCCTTAAAAGCTCTACTAGTGTTTCCCTATCAACTTCACCCCAAGTAGCCCAACTAGCTATAGACTCTAGCATGCCCCTTATCCCGGGGAGGGAGCTATGATAGACTACTGCTGCAAACCTCCTCCTAAGCCTTAGGATGTTTAAAGCGTGCTCAACATCTGGCGGAACATCTACAGTTCCTCTAACCCTAACTATAGCGTATAAAGCCAAGCCAGGATCACCTAGTCCAGTCCATTGAAGTCACTATGTCGTAAGTCGCTCTTAGAGCGTTGTAAGTTGCTTTAGCAAAATTATAAGTAGTCCTAGTTTCGCCTCTAGTATAAGACCATACATCGCTTATCCCGGCGAGCCTCAAAACAGTCTTAGCCACATCACCCACTACGAGCCCGGTGCCTTTAGGGGCAGGCTTCAACACTACCTCCACACTACCACTCTTACCCCTAACAGTGAAGGGGACACTGTGAGGCTCCCCGCACCCGCACTCCCAGCTGCCGCACCCTCTCCTAACAGGTATTATGTTCAGTTTAGCGTTAACTACAGCTTTCTCAACCGCGAACCTGAACTGCCTCGCTTTACCCTTACCTATTCCAACATAGCCGTCTTTATTCCCTATTATCACTATAGCCCTATACCTTGTTATTCTACCTGCATCAGTCATTTTCTGAACTATACTCACATCTATAACCTCGTGCTCGAGACCGGGTAGTAGCATGTCTATTATCTCAGGCTCTAATATAGGGAGGTTCCTCCTGAAAATCTCATCTATACTCGTTATCTTACCTTCTTTAACGAGCCTCCCAACCCTAGTCCTCGGAGTCCACGTTTCCAAGCTAGGCGCCTCAGACATTTTAAGCCGCCTCCACAAGCATACTCTTAACTCTAACCTCATACTCCCCTCTTATCTTAGATAAAACATGGCTGAAATGCACGGGGAGATCCTCAGGCTTAAGCCCCCTAGCTAGATACTTTGAGAACTGCCTCTCGTAAAACTCCCTGTTAGACCCTGAAAGCTCCGAAGCCCACTTAGACACGTGCTCGCATTTCAACCTATCCTCTGAGGGGAGCACTTCCTCCGAGTGCGGTATTTTCAAGCCTGAATCTAAAGCCCCTTTAAGAGCGGCGAAAACCCTACTACCTTTACTGGGAACGTTTAACCCTATGTCTAGAACAGCCTCCCTAACCCCCTTAGCGAGAGCCCTGTAGCCTGCTAGGAGCCCTGTAAGGTAGGCTGCACAAGTATTCTTACCCCCTCCGAGCCACCCGTAGAGTTTGCCGAGCTCCCTGCTATGAGCTGCAGCTATAACCCTGTCCCCCTCAACCCTAGCTTCAACAACCTGGACTATGATATAGTTTAAAGTCTTCCTAACTACGAGCCTAGGCTTCCCCGATTTAACTAGTTTAAGCCTCCTATAATAGTCTGTTTTACCCTCCCTACGCCTCCTCAAAGGCACCCTATACCTAGGGCCTCTAGCCACTTTGCCCACCCTTAACTAAGCCAGACTCTACAAGGTATGATTTGAGTGTGGAAACGCTCTTAAAAGCCCCGCCTTTAGCCATCCTATATAGCCTCCTATAAGTCCTCCTATCTATAACTCCATGATCCCTCAGCCATTTTAGAGTCCTCCTGATTTTCCTAACCCTCCCCATCCAAACTTCCTTACTATCTTCCCTAGCAGTTGAGACCCCCTTCCTCTTCCCGTGACCCCTACGTTTACCCTCTCTCCTAGCCTTCCTCCTCTCAAGCCACCTAGTGTGGGAGTTGCTCTTCTCAGGCTTAACTTTTATGAGACCTTTCTCGATAAGCCTCCTAACATCATCCCTTGTTACCGCCTGGCTTATCTCCTCCTCGCTATCAGGGCTGGGGCTTATCCACACCCTACTCTCCCCCACACCCAGGATCTCGGCTGCAAGCCTCCTCTGCAAACTATAGTCCGGCATGCCTAGCCCACCACCCTGAACCCTCTCTCTTCCGCCGCCTTAACAATCTCAACCCTCTTCCTAAGGCCTACAGTTGAAGCGACATAAACAATGTGTTTTCCAGGGTCTAGCCCCTCAAGATCCCTGAGGCTCCTCACAACAACAGGCTTGAGCCCGCTCGGGTGCAACCCCCTTAGATACCTTGGAGTCCTATAGCCTATTTTAACCCTCGGCGGGTATCCTTTAACTTCCAGCCTCATCTTACTATCAATCCCCTTAGGCCTCCTCCAGCTATCCCTCCTCTCTAGCTTCCAGAACTCCCAGGAGAGGTATCTCATGAACCTAGGCTTCCGCTTACCCTTTAGAGCCTCCCTCAGCCTCCTCCTCTCTTTGAGTACCTCGGACATGCTACATTACCTCCCTAGAGTAGATGTATATGCCGTCCATGTACTTCCTCCTATCCCTACCCTTAACTCTAGTGGCCGTCTCAATATCGGCCGCTGTTTGACCCACAAGCTCTATATCTGAGCCTTCAACTATAATGTCTTGACCCGACACTGTAACTTTAACCCCAGGCGGGATCTCCACGTACCTCACACTTTTCTCCCCAAGGAAGTTTGTTATGGCGAGCCTTCCCTTATCCAGTTTAACGTTTATAGGGTAGTGCACGTAGATAACTTTAAGCTTATACCTAAACCCCCTCGTAACCCCCACGATCATATTCTCGACGTGAGACGCTATAGAACCCACTAGGGCGAGCTCCCTAGACTTGGGGAAATAAGCCTCAACAATAACATTACCCTCCTCAACCCTAATGTTGACACCGCGGGCGAAAGAGAAATCACGCTCCACAACACCCCGGGGCCCCTTAACCCTAACTTTTAACCCTTCAACCTCCACACTGACGCCTTCAGGCACTTTGACAGACCTGCTAGTGTAGACCTCCCTAGGCACTAAATCCACCTAATGCTTGAGACTGTAAACTTAACCTTAAATACGATAAATAAAATCCTACCGTAACCAGTTCGCAGAAGCCCTAGAACTGCGAGCAGATTTTTAAACTCCCAGGCTCCTATTATGATGTTGAAGTAGGGTGCCCGGCCTTGCATCACGTTAAAATCCTCATAATAGGTGGTGACGCTGCAGAAGATCTCGAAATATTCTACCCATACTTCAGGCTCAAAGAAGAAGGATGGAGGGTTGACGTGGCAGCCCCCACAAAGAAACCCTTAAGAACTGTAGTTCACGATTTCGAAGAGGGCTGGGAAACATATACTGAGAAGCCCGGCCACAGGTTCCCATGGGTTACTAAGACTCTAGCGGAAGTTAATCCCGACGATTACGATGGCCTCGTAATACCCGGGGGTAGGATGCCTGAATATGTGAGGGTGAATGCTGAGGAAGATGTAAAGAGGATAGTTACGAAGTTCTTCCAGGATAATAAGCCTGTAGCAGCCATATGCCATGGCCCGCAGATACTGGCTGCCTTCAACCTACTTAAAGGTAGGAAAGTAACTACATATATCGCTGTTAAGCCTGAAGCTGTAAACGCCGGGGCTATATGGGTTGATGAGGAGGTTGTAGTTGACGGTAACCTTGTAACTTCTAGAGCTTGGCCAGACAACCCTGCGTGGATGAGGGAGTTCATTAAGCTTGTAAAGGAGAGGGTTAAGACAGCTTAGAGCCTGCCCAGTTCAAAACCTATTTTAACTGTTTTTTCAACTACTTCCCTAGCGTTTCTCCCATATATTTTTGTTATAGGCTCTTTCCCGTGGGCGCCATAGTCATATATGACATCTGGCACTACGCCCCCAGCTCTCTCTATAGCCACTCTCACCCCCCATGGTATTGTCGCCCCCTCAGCCCTCCTGACTTCCTCAGGCTCCTCCCTCCTATCATAGTAGCTCCACGTGTAGCCAAGCCTCTCTACGGCTTCCCTCACTTCACCATCATATTTAATGTTTATCGCCGACCTCATTTCAGGGTCGAACTCCATAGCTGTTAGGACAGCCCTAGCCATGTGGCTTGAAGCTCCGAACTCAGGCTTCCCCGGTATTGTTATCATGTCTTTAAACCTCCCTATTCTCCCAGGTATCCCAGCCACATCCAGGGGGGTTCTAGCGTATGGCTTCGGGAGGGCCATGACTATGTTTGTTTGAACTTCAGGTATAAGCTTAGCTACCACCCTAGAATTGTTCTTGAGTATTTCAATGGCCCCTTCAAGCTCCAAGAGCACATTATATCTTTCAGCTGGTATAGCAGTCCAAGCTACAGGGTTCACAGGGCCGTGGCCCCCTCCAAGTTCAAGCCCATAATCTACAGCCATAGTTATAAACTGCTTGGCTACCCTAACAGCTTCAACAACACCCCTCCCCTTAGCGAGCCCGGCAGCTATAGCTGCTGAGAAAGCACACCCCGTCCCATGGTCTGTCTTCTTATGCAACCTAGGGGCTTTAAACTCGTAGAATTCACCCTTATAATAGAGGATGTCCACAGACTCTCGACCTTCAATGTGGCCGCCTTTAACTATTGAAGCCCCAGCTCCCAACTCCTCAACTATAACCTTAGCAGCCTCCCTAGCATCGCTTAAAGTCCTAATAGTGAGCCCTGAGAGCCTTTCAGCCTCCATCCTGTTAGGTGTTATAACAGTAGCCCTAGGAACCATCTCCCTTATGAGAGCATCAATAGAATCCTCCCTAAGGAGGGGGGCTCCACTCTTAGCTATCATAACAGGGTCAACAACCAGGGGGAACCCATACTTATCCACAGTCTTAGCTACAACCCTTATTATACTACTATTGCTGAGCATGCCAGTCTTAGCAGAGTCAACACCTATATCGTCAGCCACAGCCTCTATCTGAGCGGCAACAACCTCAGGAGGTATATCGTGAATAGCCCTAACTTCCCTAGTATTCTGGGCGGTAATACTTGTGATTGCCGACATCCCGTGAACCCCCATGACGGCGAAAGTCTTCAAATCAGCCTGGATGCCCGCGCCCCCACCGCTATCACTACCAGCTATAGTGAGAGCTGTAGGCATAGGTTTCCTATGTTTCAACTTCTCACACCTTCCCCTCTAACGTTTAACTATGTTAATAAATCAATTGATAACCCTGTTATAACGTTTCTTACCAGCTTAAGCGGAAAATAAGTAGGACGAGTTATGGCATAGTGTCCGGGTCATAATCATCATATTCTCCTATAGTGTCCGGCTCCGGGGTCTTAAGCCCTAGGGGGCATCCTTTACCTAATCTTATAGGTTCGGGGATGGAGCTTAGGAGGATTACCCTGCTAGCTCTACTCTCACCTATTAACGGGTATCCCGTGTATTCTGAGAGTTTAAAGCCCACGCTCTTCACATACTCGTGCTCCGCCATGTTATCCTTGAACAGCCTATACCTGCTCGAGCCCAGCCACATATAGGATTTAACCTCTATATAGGTAGGTTTAGCTATTTCTATGAGCTTGGCGAAACCCCTCAAAGCTTCATCACTATCGTTAAACCCTTTAACAAGAGTTATCCTGATAACTGTTGGGCTTGTGAAACTAGGCATCAACTCTAGGGTTTCAAGAGTAAGCTCCCACGCCCTAGGAACTAGGGGGCGCGTGAAATAATCGTAGCTCTTCTTATCCCAAGCTTCGAGGCTAACATATAGCTGGCTCGGCTCCTCGTCCATGTTCGCGAGAACGTCGGGCCTAACACCTCTAGTGACTAGGAACGTTGTCATGCCCCTCCTGTGGACTTCCTTTATAAGCTCGGAGAGTAGGGGGTATAGGGTGGGCTCTCCCGTTAAGCTTAGGGTTAAATGGGCTGGGTTCAAAGCCTCCTCTATGAGCTTGGGGTCTACTTTAGGGTGCCCTTTATACCCGCTCATAAGCCTCCTATGAGCTTTTATCAGCTCGTCGACAAGAATCTTAGGGTCGTCGTAGAATGGCATTTTAGTCTCATCCATGTCTACGCCCAAGTCTTGAGGCCTTATCCTCCAACAGTGCATGCAGGCGTTCCAGCACCAGAAAGCTGAAGGGCTCATCTGTATATCCCTATGGCTCTCTATCCCGTAGAACTTACACTTATAACAGTGTCTCCCGTCAACCATAGCCCTATGAGTCCAATAGCATTTCTTAACAACAGTATGCCTCCCAACGAAATGATACTTCTGCTTAACCATCCTATCCACTAAGGGCATCCACTTCTCAGGAATGCCCTCAGATAGTAAAGTGACATGCCTCCTCCTAGCCAGTATTACCCCCTATTTATGTTCTACTGAATGATCTATATAAACCTTTCTCTATAAGATACTGGTACGCACTATAAGCTGCTACAGCCCCGGTGGCTGCCGCAGTCACTATTTGCCTGAACCCCCTCCACTTACTTATAGCGTCGCCCGCAGCGAATATGCCTGGAATGCTCGTCCTCATCCACTCGTCAACCTTAACATAGCCGTAGTCGTCAGTCTCTAAACCTATACTCTTAAAGAATTCCGTAGCGGGCTCGAAGCCTATCTCTATGAAAACCCCTTCAACATCGAGGACAATCTCCTCCCCAGTAACTTTATTAACTACTCTAACAGCCTTAACAGAGTCGTCACCCATTATCTCAGTCACTACACTATTCAGGAGAAACTCCACGTTACCCCTACCCTTAACATCGGCAACTAGGACGGGTTTAGCCCTAAACTCCCCCCTCCTATGGATCAAGTAAACTTTACCAACATAACTACTAAGGAGACCAGCCCCTTCCAGGGCTGAATCCCCCCCGCCGACAACAGCTACAGCCTTCTTACCTCTAAAGAGGGGGGCATCGCAAACACTACAATAGCTGACCCCCCTGCCTACGAGCCTCTCCTCCCCCGGAACCCCTAGCTTCCTCCTCCTAGCGCCTACCGCTAATATCACAGTTTTAGCGTAAACTTCTACGTCTCCAGTCCCGGAAACCTTAAAGACAGATTCTTCCACTCTATCCACGCTTTTAACTTCAACCCCCCAGACTATGTTAACCCCGAAAGATTCAGCGTGTTTCTTAAACCTGTCTACGAGCTCTGAAGCTTTTATATGGCCGAGGCCTGGATAGTCGTCAACCCAGTTAGTTAGGTTAAGCTGGCCCCCCACATCTACCGTTAGGACTATGGTTTTAAGTAGGAACCTTGAAGCGTATATAGCTGCGGATAGCCCTGCAGGCCCGCCCCCCACTATGGCTAGGTCGAAATTCTCCCCCCTCTTAACCTTAGGCCCCCTTATTCTTAGAGACATTTAGGATCCCATAGCGTGAGTATGGGGTCTAAAGGTTTTAAAGCCTGTTTAAACACTTTTAGGTTTAAGAATGCAAACACTATAATCTGTGCACTACCTCTACTTCTACTTCCTCGACGCCCTCGACACCCCTTATAACATTCTCTAGCTCTTCCGTGCCCCCTTCAGTCTCCTCTGGCATTGTTACGACTATTCTCAAAGCTTTATACCCGAAGGCTATAGGTACTTCCCCGCTCTTTACAAGGCTATACTGTGGTGGTAGGCTGGAGCGTATTCTCTCTGTTAAATCGTTTATGTCAACGTCAACCCCAGTGGGGAATACTCTAACAGCTACTGCAACCCTAGCCATGAGCGCCACCCTTAGGGGCCTTCGAACCCGCAGTTCGGACATTTATATGTTATCATTTGAGTCCTGCACTTGTTGCACCGCCATAGTAGCATTACACCACAATTAGGGCAGTAGAAGGAGACAGCTCTCTCCGAGGGGTTTACAGGCTTGCCGCAGCTTATGCATGTTGGGGGCTCAACGCTATCGTAGACGCTCACCTTACCTAGTTTAGATACCCCCCTAGCAGCCAAAGAGCGACACCTAGCCCTGCTTTATCATGGAAACCTTTTAAGCAACTATAAAACTTTACTTACGAGGCTCGGGATCTCGAAAGGCATCCTAGCTACGTGTACTCCAGCCTTCTCGAGCGCCCTCACTTTACTCTCGTAGCCCCCCTCACCCATCATTATTATAGCCCCGGCATGCCCCATCCTCTTACCTGGAGGAGCTGTCCTACCAGCTATGAAAGCTACTACTGGTTTCGTGAACTTGCCTTCTATTATCATTCTGGCAGCCCTCTCCTCCATGTCCCCGCCTATTTCTCCTAGTAATATGAGGGCTTTAGTCTCGGGGTCTCTCTCGTAGAGCTCCATGGCTTCCGTGAAATTGAGGCCAACTATTGGGTCTCCGCCTATCCCTATGACCGTGGATTGACCTATGCCCTCCTTTGTTAAAGCATTAGCTACTTCATATGTTAGTGTGCCGCTCCTAGATACTATGCCTACTGGCCCTCTTGTGAACACGTGGCCCGGCATTATTCCAACTTTAGACTCCCCGGGTGTTATGACGCCGGGGCAGTTGGGCCCCACTATTACTGTGCCCTTCTTCTTAGCATAATCTACTAGCTTCAGAGTCTCATGCACAGGGATCCCCTCAGTTATTATGACTACTAGTTTCAAGCCAGCGTCTATAGCCTCGTAAGCAGCGTCTGGGGCTAGCCTGGCTGGGACGAATAATATTGAAGTGTTTATCTCAGGATGCTCTTCCAAAGCTTCAGCCACGCTATCATAGACTTTGACGCCGTGAACTTCCGAGCCCCCCTTACCCGGGGTTACCCCGGCCGCTATCCTAGTGCCATAGTCTAGCATGAGCCTAGTGTGGAAAGATCCCTCCCTCCCAGTTATACCCTGAACTACGACCACAGTATTCTTATCAACAAGTATAGCCATAGGATCACACCCCCCCAGCAGCTTCAATAGCATCTCTAACAGCATCTATAGGGTTATCATATACTTTTATCCCAGCTTCCCTAAGCATGCTCCTCCCCTCCTCCTCCCTAGTGCCTGAAAGCCTGACGAATATGGGTTTAGGCGCCCCCCTATGCTCTCTCAAAGCTTCAAGAACGCCCTTAGCGACTTCATCACACCTAGTTATGCCCCCGAAAATGTTTATGAACACGCTTCTAGCCTTAGGGTATTCTAGGAGCACGAGTAAAGCCCTCTTAACCCTCTCAGAGCTAGCCCCACCCCCAATATCAAGGAAATTAGCTGGAACCCCGCCATGCTCATATACTAAGTCCATACTAGTCATAGTTAGCCCGGCACCATTACCTATAACTCCCACGGTGCCCTCCAACTCCACGAAAGCCAGCCCGAGACTCCTAGCCTTAGACTCCCAAATACTAGTTTCACCCCCCTCAACCCTCTCCACCGCTAGCTCCGGGTGCCTGTATGAAGCGTTATCATCGACTATGATCCTAGCATCTAAAGCCACAAATCTACCGTCAACTATTGTTAAGGGGTTAGACTCGACAAGCTCAGCATCATAGTCTATGAAAACCCTGTAGAGCGCTTGGAGGAAAGAAGCGAAACCCCCCTGCAACCCTCTAGGTAAACCAAGCCTCCTAGCTATACCCCTAGCCTCGTAGCCCCTAAGCCCTACGCTAACATCAACACTATACCTAACAATACTCCCAGGCTTCTCCCTCGCAATCTCCTCAATGTCAACACCACCATAAAGGCTCGCCAACACAGCAACCCTCCTATTCCCCCTATCAAGAGTCACAGCAGCATAAAGCTCCTCAGCATGGCTTACAGCTTTCTCAACGAGAACATACCTAGGCTTCAAACCCTTTATCGGGTGATCGAACAACCTGTAAACTATATCCACAGCCTCCTCAACACTATTAGCCAACCTAATACCCCCAGCCTTACCCCTACCAGCAACCAAAACCTGGCTCTTAGCAACAAGAGGAGGCTCAAGGCCGGAACCGAGAAGCTTAGCCCTCACATCCTCACCCTTCTCCACAACAACACCCGCCGGAACCTCAACACCATAACTCCTCAAGACACTCTTAGCCTCAAACTCATAAAGCTTCAACGAAACACACCATTAAACACTAGCAACACCATACACCTTAAAAACTTTCCAACACTAGAAAAACATGCCAAGCTCAAGCCAAAGTCAAGAAAACTAAAACCGTAAAGGGGAAAACCAAATACTATTATGAAGTCTAAAAGAAACATTAATATAGAAGGGGGGAAAGAGTTAAGGAAACGTGTTGGCTAATATCTTTCCGGCTTGAAAACCATTAATGGTACCACTTTTTCAGCGTTATCTTCCTCTTTAATCACGTAGGTGTTAGTAAACTTAGCGTAATATATTCCTGTGTAATCATAAGTGAAGAAACTAACCCTGAAATAATTATAGCCTTCATAAATCTTTACTGTAACACTCCCAGCTTCAATACCGACAGCTAGAGACGTGACGATGGCTGCGAGCGCCACGGGCAAGCTTACTCCCCCAATAGCTAATATTAAAGCTCCTATGGGGATGCCAATTCCAAACCATTGCGATGCCCGGGAATGATCGTAAATTGTGCGGATGAGAAGGCTATACTCTCTGAACTTATCAAAGTCTATGAGTTGATAGGCGATCGCGTTGCTAGATTCCAGGTTTTTAAGGAGCTTCTCGGCAGCCCCCCGGCTGTCATTAGGGTAGTCGTCAACCTCCCACCAAGCCCAAATCTTACCGTAATCGTTAAACGTGGGCGCTAGCCACAAGGCTACAACCTTATCATTAACAACTTCTATATACCCAGGACGCTCGTACACGTAAGCGTATCTTAAGAGCCACATTTTCCCGCGGAATCCTAGTGAGACGAGTACGTCACCAGTAAATTTGCTTACAGTAAAATTCTCCCAAGGTCGGCCGGGCGTCCCCCAAAGACGTCTGCAGACACTTCCATAGGGCGAAGACGTTGAATGAATCTCGCAGGTAGCCCTATAAATTGTTTCAGTATTTATGCTTCCTCCTATCTTATACGTGTAGCCGGGTCCTGGGGCCACAAATGATATTTTATCGTTAAGGTTGAAACCGAGACTTAAGTCGAAACTTACATACTCAACACTCCCCCTAGTGAGTATAATCTCCAGCTCTTCTATGATAAATCCTGCAGTGTTTCCCGTTTTAGAGTCTAGAAACGTTATAGCTACTGGGACGTATTCATATTTAGAGCTCTCGTATATTACCTCTTCGAGCCTCCAGTAGTAGCAGAAATAACTGTAATTAGGGCCTATTAGTACGCAATAGTCAGTTATCCTACTTGGTGGTGTTGTTGCGCTCTGTTCCTCATAATGTCTTGTGGAAGTGTTTTCTCCCCTCACCTTATATTTCATTATAGGTTTGAAAGTAACCTTCACTATTACATCTTTTCCCACAGCTTTTCCAGGTATTATTGGAACTGATATAGCATCCGCAGCAGCATAGTATTCGCCGGCCTCCTCTATAATAGTAGATAATAGTATTAGCATCCCTAGCCCAGACCTTTCAGGATCCGAGTTTAGCTCCCTCAAAACCCTCTTAACCTCGGAAACATACTTACCTATACCTTTAACACCATAACCCTTACCGCTAACATTGCCCACTTCAACCGCGCCCCTAGATGCTGGCCCCGAGAGGAGGGCTGTGAACCCTACCGGTCTACCGCTCTCATCTTGAACCTCAACTATAACCCTAGTCTCATTGGATCTTGTGAGTGTATTCAGCAAATTAGGCTTATAAATTACAGTATAACTCGGACCAGAATATACAGTCTCAGATCCTCCCTCAACCCATGAAACCAGAGAAGACATGGGAGTTAAAGCTAGGATAATAGCGACTATGGGCAAAGCTAGAGTTTTGAAGAGAGAGGGAGGCATAAACACGCCACTACACCTTTTTTTAAAAAAAGCGAAGCTTAAAAATCTTAGTATATATTAGAGCAATCCCGCAACATGTTGAGCATAACGCGTGCGTGTGCCTTACGTTAAACTTTTAGGGTTAGACTTACCCTATACAGTTTGTATTCGTTCAGTATAATTCATGTGAAGAACTCTGAGCAGTGTGAAGGCAGGTTTGAGGCTTAGCTCCGTTCTTAAATTTTGAGGTTTTACTTTAGTTTGGGGTTTGTGGGGTGCCCAGGGTCGAGAGGGGGTTTAAAGTTATTCCCATAGAGGTTATTCTCAGTCTTAGTGAGGAGGATCTTGAGGGCTTAGTTGAGTGGGCTTTGAAAGTTAAGGCTTTAACTGTAACGTTCCCCTCTATGGTTTATGTGGAGGCTGGTGGGGGGCTTCCTTACGTTCTGGGTGTCGGGAGCTTGGTGACAAGAGAAGAGCCCCCTTTAAGTATCAAATATTTTGTCGTGAGCAGGGTTTCATGGGTTGATGGGTGTTTTGTGGGGGTTGAGAGCCCCTCTTTGGAGGTTGTTAGGGGTGATAGTGTGAAGTTTTATGGAACATTGAGGGCTCTAGATTTTAGGGATCCTGTGGCTTTGCTTGTTAACGGTGTTAGTGGGGAGCATAGTGTTGTCTCGACAGGGTTCCCCGGCCGTCGGGGGGTTATAGTTTTGCTGGGTGATACTCCAGTGTTGTACAAGTTAGACCGGGGATATGTATCTCTCCTAGTTTCTGGGGAGGGTGCGCGGAGGATTTCATATATAGCGCCCCTCGTATCTTCGTGTTCTAGAGTGGGAGGGGAGTTTTTTGAGGATTAGGAGGAGGGAGTTGGCTGCCGCTGTTCTACTCTACAGGCTATATGGGAAGTCTAAGGTTAACATGGGGGATGTTTTAGATACTGTGAGGGGGGAGTTTTGTGTTACGAGGAGGACTGCGTTTAACATTGTGAAGAGACTGGGTAAACTCGGCTTCCTAAAGATTTCAGTGGAGGGTAGTAGTTTGAATGTTGAAATAATGGACCTGGTGAGCGTCCTCGAGGCTAAGACTATGGATTACGTGAAGTCTAGGAAGGAGAAGTGTAAGTTATAATAGGAAGTGTTTTTAGTAGAGTTTGCTTTAAAATTCTTAAGGTTTCTAGGAGCCTATTGTTCTATGGAGGTCTATAAGGTTGAGTGAGGGGGAGGGTAAAGTTTCAGAGGTTCCTCTTAGAGTTGCCGAGGCTAAGCCTAGAGATTCTGGTAAGAAGAGGGTTAGGATAGACCCTGACGTGATGAAGCAGCTTGGCGTGGAGCCCGGGGATGTAGTGGAGATTGAGGGTAAGAAGAAGACTGTAGCTACAGTGTGGCCTGCACTACCGGAGGATTCCGGGCTTGACGTTATAAGGATGGACGGGCTCCTTAGGAGGAACGCTAACGTTAACGTGGGCGATAGGGTTGTAGTTAGGAAGGCTAACGTTAAGCAGGCTGTTAAAGTTAAGCTTGCACCTACAATGTATATGAGTGTTGATGAGGGGTTTAAGAAGTATGTTAAGAAGAGGCTTATAGGAACCCCTATAATGGAGGGTGATATTGTAGTAGTCCAGGTTATAGGTCAGGGCGTCCAACTCCAAGTTGTAGATGTTAAGCCTAGAGGCGTAGTCATTATAACCGAGAATACTATGGTAGATGTTCTGGATAAGCCTATAACTCAAGTTAGGGTTCCCAAAGTCACATATGAAGACATAGGGGGTTTAACCCAGATTATAGCGAGGGTCAGAGAGCTAGTAGAGCTCCCCTTAAGGCACCCGGAGTTGTTTAAGAGGCTTGGAATAGAGCCTCCCAAGGGTATACTATTATATGGGCCCCCGGGTAACGGTAAGACTCTACTAGCTAAAGCCGTGGCTAATGAGAGTGACGCGTACTTCATAGCTATAAACGGCCCCGAGATAATGAGTAAATTCTACGGCGAGAGCGAGCAGAGGCTCAGGGAGATATTCGAGGAGGCTAAGAAAAACGCTCCAGCAGTAATATTCATAGATGAGATAGACGCTATAGCCCCAAAGAGGGATGAAGTCATCGGAGAAGTTGAGAGGAGGGTTGTAGCCCAGCTACTAGCCCTAATGGACGGTCTTGAGAGTAGGGGGCAGGTTATAGTGATAGCAGCTACTAACAGGATAAACGCTGTAGACCCCGCCCTCAGGAGGCCTGGGAGGTTTGATAGGGAGATAGAGGTTCCACTGCCCGACAAGCAGGGGAGGCTTGAGATCCTGCAGATACACACGAGGCACATGCCCTTATCAGATGATGTTGACCTGGCTAAGCTGGCTGACATGACTAAGGGGTACACTGGGGCGGATTTAGCAGCCCTAGCTAGGGAAGCTGCTATGCACGCTCTGAGGAGGTATTTGCCTGAGATAGATATAGAGCAGGAGAAGATACCTGCGGAAGTGTTGGAGAAGATGGTTGTTAGAATGGAAGACTTCCTAGCAGCCTTCAAGGAGATAACACCTAGCGGCCTCAGGGAGATCCAGGTTGAAATACCTGAAGTTAAGTGGAACGACATAGGGGGCCTCGAGACTGTCAAGCAGGAGCTCAGGGAGATTGTGGAGTGGCCTTTAAAGTACCCGGAGATATTCGCTAAAGTAGGCGTCAGACCCCCTAAGGGGATCCTACTCTTAGGCCCTCCAGGGTCCGGTAAGACTCTACTAGCTAAAGCTGTAGCTACTGAGGGAGGAGCTAACTTCATAGCTGTTAGGGGGCCAGAGGTTCTAAGCAAGTGGGTTGGGGAGAGCGAGAGGGCTATAAGGGAGATATTCAGGAAAGCTAGGCAATACTCTCCAGCAATAGTGTTCTTCGACGAGATAGATGCTATAGCCTATGTTAGGGGGACAGATATAGGGAGTAGCAGGGTGGGGGAGAGGATAGTGAGCCAGCTGCTAACAGAGATGGATGGGATAGCTGAGCTTCAGGGAGTCATAGTTATAGCGGCCACCAACAGGCCTGACATGCTAGACCCGGCACTCCTAAGGCCTGGGAGGTTCGAGAAAATCATATATGTGCCCCCGCCAGACGCTAAAGGGAGGCTAGAAATACTTTTAATACACACTAGAGGAGTGCCTTTAGCTGAAGATGTAGACCTTGAAGAACTAGCTAAACTCACAGAAGGCTATACTGGGGCAGACCTAGCAGCATTGGTTAGGGAAGCATCAATGATGGCTCTAAGAGAGAACATAAACAACCCCATAGTCAAGTGGACACACATAGAGCACGCGCTCAGAAAAGTCAGGCCAAGCATAACAAGGCAAATGCTAGAATTCTACGCCAGGTGGATGGAGGCTGCTAGACAGCTTAGAACAGAAGAGAGGAGGGAGACGGCAACCCCAACAATAACATTCTAAGAGGATGAAAACCCCGTGAGCTCCTGGGCTAGGACTCCGGATATAAACGCAGTCCTAGAGGCTATAAAGAAACTAGCAGATAAAGAATCCATCATAGACGAGCCCACACTCTACAGCCACCTAGACAAGGAAGGAAGGAAACTATCCCCAGCAGACCTCTCAAAAGCCCTACTAGTACTGGAGACCCTAGGCTACATAAGCGTCCAGCTAAGCACGAAAGAAGAAAAGCTAATTAAACTCCTGAAGACAAGATAGGAACACGGCCTGTGAAGAAGGTTAAAACTGAAGCTGAAGAGTGACGTGGGGCCAAAGCTCTGAGGCCGCATAGGCAGCATGCTCACATTATAGAGATGGGCTTTGAAGCCCCGGTTTCCTACTTTGTTTCCGGGCACATTTTCTGGCATATAGCCTTTACAATGTCCCTTGATCCCTGGAGTTCCCCTGAGAATGTTTTCTTCTCAGGATATCTTATTATCTCAGGCTTATAGCCCAGCCTCTTCTCAGCTTCTAAAGCTAGATGCTCTTCTTTGAAAGGCTGGTCCGGGCCTAAGACTATTATGTGGGGTTTCACGGTTTCCAGCGACTTGTATATGTCCTCGGGGTCTCCTAGAAACGCTTTATACACGTGCTTAATGGATAACACTAGTTTAAGCCTGGAATTCTCGTCGAGGAGAGGCTTCCTACCTTTTATCCTAGCCACGTTCACATCCCTAGCTACTGCAACGTGTACTTTACCTAGCCTAGATGCATACTCTAAAAGCTCCACGTGACCCGGGTGGATTATGTCGAAAGTGCCGCCTAGAAATACTCTTTTCTCCTCGAGGGGCTCTGAGGGCCACTCTATGCGCGCCACGCCCAGATACCTTAAAGCATCTAAGAGACCCTCAGCATAGGAGGCTGCGGCTAAAGCCGTCTCCACATCCCCCTTGCGGAGATAGTATTCTGCGTCGCTAACATATCTCGAGGCAGCGTCTACTAGAGGTTTAAAGTTTAAGCCTGGCCTCTCGGAGGCTAGGGTTTCGACGTTAAGCCCCCCTAGTACCCTCCTAACGTTAGCTATATACTTTTCAACCCTAGACCCGGTCATACCTATATCCTTAAAATCTACATATTCCAGTGAAGCTTAATAACCAGAAGATAAAGTTTAAATCCAAGAATTTAAGCCCAGCCCGGGAACCATCACATAAGGCGGTATGAGTTGGCTGAAACATCCATAGAGGCTGTCAAGCTCGTTAAACAGTTCGGCCCGCTAACCGCGGTTAAAGGCGTGTCTTTTAAAGTGAAGAAGGGGGAGCTCTACGCCCTCCTAGGCCCCAACGGGGCCGGGAAAACCACCACTGTAAAAATGTTAACAACCCTCCTCAAGCCTACGAGCGGGGAAGCTTACATAGAAGGTTATAGTGTCTTAAGAGATACTATTAAAGTTAGGAGGATCATAGGCCTCATACCTCAAGACCTCACAGCCGACGATGAAATGAGCGGGTGGGAAAACGTCCTAATACAAGCTAAACTCTATGGATACAAGGGGAGGGAAGCTGAAGAGAGGGCCAGAAGATCCCTGGAAATAGTAGACTTGTGGGGAGCCGCGCGCAGGAAGGTTTCAACATACAGTGGAGGTATGAGGAGGAGGCTTGAAATAGCTATGAGCCTAGTCCACGACCCCCAAGTCCTATTCCTAGACGAGCCAACTCTAGGCCTAGACGTTCAGGGCAGGAGGGCCATATGGGATCTAGTTAGAGAGTTTAAGAAAAACGGGATAACCATAATGCTGACAACACACTACATGGAGGAGGCTGAAGCCTTATCAGATAGGGTGGCGATTATAGATATGGGAGAGATTAAGGCTGAAGGGACGCCTGAGGATTTAAAGAGTAAACTAGGGGGTGATAAAGTGTATATTGAAGCTTTAACTCCTGAAGAAGCTGCAGAAGCGTTTTCAGAACTCGGCCAGAGAGGCTTTAACGTGAAGCTCGAAAATTCAACAGTAATAGTTAAAGTTTCCAATGCAGCTACAAGCCTCCCTGAGATAGCTAGAGTGTTAAGCGAGAGGAGGGTGAAAGCAGTGAATATTGTGAGGCCTAACCTGGAAGAAGTGTTCCTAGAGTTGACGGGTAGGAGGCTCCGGGAGGAGGCTTTCGACTCTTTCAGGTTTAGAGTTTTATCCCATAAGATCAGGTGATGGGGTTTGCTTAGCGAGACTTACGTGTTGTTCATGAGGGAGACTAAGAGGTGGGTTGGGAGGAAGCCTGTCCTCATAGTGTCTCTGATAACACCGTTATTCTGGGTGCTATTGTTCGGTAAGAGTTTCAACATAACTAACATGATCAATGTGGGGGACCTTGCGCTCCCCCAAGAATATTATGCTATAGCTCTCAAGATAGTTGAAGCTATAAGGTTTAGGGTTTTCGAGATTTTCGGATCACAGGACTATTTTACTTACATGGCCTCCGGGATGATTGTTGTGATGACACTTTTCCAAGGCACCTTCTCCGGGGTTTCAACAGTTTTTGATAAGAGGCTCGGCTACATGTCTAGGCTTATGGTCTCGCCGATAAGGAGGGAGAGTATTTACTTGGCTAAAGTGGCTGCCTCTGTTTTTAGAGCCCTAGTATTATCCCTCACGCTTTTAATGGTGGCTTACATAGCTGGGTTCAAGTTTAAGGAAGGGTTTACAGTGATAGACCTCGCAGCGGCCATTGTCGTGGTGACTTTGACATCGTTAACTTTCACCAGTATATTCATGTTAGTAGGCTTCCTCACAGATAGCCATGAAGTAATCTTCTCCACGGCTAACCTAGTAAACCTCCCTCTAATGTTCACGTCGAGCGCCCTATTCCCTATTAGCCAGATGCCGGAGTGGCTGAGAGTAATAGCTGGGGTGAACCCTTTAACGTACGCTTCCGACCTTGTCAGGTATTTCCTTATAGGTAAGTCTATGAGCGATCCCTGGCTAGTGTTCGCCGCTCTCGCCGCCGCGTCTCTCGTTACATTAGTAGTGTGTATGAAGCTCTCAGTAAGAGCCTTAGATAAGTAGTCAAGATTTAAATTATCTTACGTAAAGCTAGAGTTTAGGGTCTCCCTGGAGGGGTGTAGTGTTTTTGTGCGGTATTATAGGGGTTTGCTCTGTAGACCGCAACGTGGCCCCTATGATATCTCTAGGGCTTAGGAGGCTCGAGTATAGGGGTTATGATAGTGTGGGCGTGGCTATCATAGATGAGAGGAACGTTCAAGTCTGGAAGGCTAAAGGTGACGTTGACAGTTTCCTTTCAAGGTTTAAAATTGATAGTATAGCTGGTAAGACTGGGCTCGGGCATACTAGGTGGGCTACTCACGGGCCTCCCAGCGATGTTAACGCCCACCCCCACATGGACTGTAGGGGTAAGATTGCCGTAGTCCATAATGGTGTCCTCAGGAATTTCGTTACGCTAAGGAGTATATTGGAGCTTAGGGGTCACTCAATAGTTAGCGATACTGACACAGAGTTGATAGCCCACCTTATAGAAGATGAGACGCAATTCTCCTCTAGTTTCTTCGAGGCTTTCGCGAGGGCTGTTTCAAGGCTTGAAGGGAGCTATGCTATAGCTGTGGTTAACGAGGAAGAGCCTCATAGAATATACTTTGCCAGGATGAAGAGCCCCCTAGTAATAGGGGTCGGCGGGGGGTTTAATGCTGTAGCTAGCGATATTCCAGCCATAGTAGAATATACTAGGAGGATCATAGTGTTGAATGATGGAGAACTAGGCTGGATAACGCCTGGGGAGGTTAGAGTTTTCAGGTTGACAGATGAGGGTTTAGTTGAGGTCGACAGGGAAGAACTCCTATCTAGAATATTCTTTATAGAGTGGAGTGTTGAAGCCGCCTCTAAACATGGATACCCGTATTTCATGATGAAAGAGATAGTTGAGCAGCCGGATTCCGTGAGGAGTACTTATGAGGGTAACGTTAGCGACCCAGTGCTCAAAGCTATAGCCTCCCTCCTTGCAACATCCGATAACATAATTGTGACTGGAGCGGGGACAAGCTACCATGCGGGGCTTGTTTTCACCTACTACCTAGCTAACATAGCGGGGAGGCATTCAATACCCCTCATAGCCTCCGAGTATAAGATCTTAGAGAGGGCTGTGAGTAAGAGGGATGTTGTCGTAGCTATAAGCCAGAGCGGGGAGACTTTCGACACTCTAGAGGCTGTAAGGGCTTTCAAGGGGAAAGGCGCTAGAGTCGTGGGGGTCACTAATGTTGTTGGCAGCGCCTTGTCGAGGGAGGCTGACATAACCGTGTACATGAGGGCAGGCCCTGAGATTGGAGTAGCGGCAACTAAAACCTTCACCTCCCAAATAATGCTCCTAACCCTCATATCAATATATACAGCCCGAGAGGCGGGGCTACTCGGAGATTCAGAGGTTGAAGCTGAAATTGCAAGCCTAGCCGAGGCCCCCGACATAGTTAGAGAGTCTATAGAGAGATCTATAGAAGTAATAAACGATAGAGAGCTTGGAGAGCATAGAAGCGCCTACATACTAGGAAGGGGCCTAGGAGCACACATAGCCAAAGAAGCAGCATTAAAAATTAAAGAAATAGCATATGTGCACGCAGAATCATACCCCGCAGGCGAAAGCAAACACGGACCAATAGCCCTCATAGATAAAGAGTTCCCAGTATACTTCGCAGCTACAAGAGACTCTCCGGAAATCACAGGCAACATCATGGAGATGGCCGCCAGAGGAGCTAGAGTAGTAGTGGTAAAACCAGAAGACTACAAACTACCAGTAGGGGTCAAGGAAGCCAAAATAGTAGAAATGCCCCCAACAAAAAAAGACATAAAACTAGACCCCTACGCCCTAACACCATACTTCCAAATACTAGCCTATAAAGAAGCTGTAGCTAGAGGATACAACCCGGACAAACCGAGAAACCTAGCAAAAACAGTCACAGTAGAGTGAAAACCTTCCGCCCCAGTTTTACTCTGGCCACCCTCAGGGTATGGGGTTTCAGTTATTCGGGCGTTTATTTCAAGGGTTTTCAATGGTTTACTATAGTATTTTACATTCTCCTATTTTCTCTGTTTTTACAGTGTCTCTTAGTTTTCTACTTATTGAGTCTGCTAGTCTCGTGGGCTCCGGCATTTTCTCGTTTTTCTTTATCATTGTGGCTACTAGTTTTAGGGCTGTCTCCACTGATATTCTGTGGCCCGGGCTTACGTATATTTTCCAGTCTCCAGCCTCTAGTACTCCCCCCACTATTTCTCCCTTGTATATTATGAGCCTCCTGGCCCCTACAGGCTCTTCTTTCCCTGCTAGTATTCTCTTGGCTACCCCTATCGATGGCTTGTTGAAGGCTAAGCCTATGTGGCTGGCTATGCCGGCTTTCCTCGGGTGGGCTATTCCGTGCCCATCTACTACTAGTAGGTCTACCCTCTCGTCTGCCAGTGCTTTTGATAGTAGGGGTGTTAGGATTTCCATTTCCCTGAATGCTAGGAGGCCAGGTATGTAGGGTATGCACGCGCGTTTAACAGCATAGAAGCATTTGACCGCTGAGAGCTCCGGGTATTTTAAGACAACTAGAACTCCAAGGCCTAAACTCCCGTCTTTAAAGTATGAAACGTCTAGGCCTCCAACCCTCTCTATTACACCATAGTCATCTTCGACTTTAACGAGCTTTGAGAGGAGCTCTTGAGCCCTTGAAGCCTTAGAAGGGTTAAACCTGAGGCGCGCCTCCCTGCAAGGGTCCATTTAACCCTCAACTAGCCTTAAAACTATGCTCTTCTGTCGGACCCCGCTACCCGTTATGGTTGCAACATCTATGCCGTCCCCGCTACCCACATCCCTACCTATAGCGGCCCTTATCGAGGCTATTGCGAGCTTCTCAGCATCCTCTACTGTTAAACCCTCATTATAATCCCTCTCTAGGAGGCCGAAAGCTATAGCAGCCCCCGTGCCTACGGCAGCGTAATCCTCTTCTATTATCGAGCCTAGAGGGTCTAGAACATAGAGTTTGGGGGAGCCGTCCGGCTCTAAGCCTCCTACTAGAGTCTCTACAATGAACGGGAACCATTTATAAGAATACATTATCGTGGAAAGCCTCTTAGCCACGGTTTTAACCGTGGGAGTCACGCCTGAAGTTAACTGGTAGAACCTCAACTCAGCTTCTAAAAGCCTTATGAGCCCCCCCGCATCTCCATAAAGCCCCGCGAAGGCTATTGCAGTCCTATCGTTAATAACGAATATCTTCCTGGCACTCTTACTTAGAACGAGGCCCCCATAGCTCAGCCTCTTATCTGTAGCGAGGACAATGCCGCCTTTAACCTTAACACCGACAACTGTAGCCCTGAACAACTCCTCGGGTACTGCGGCCACTCTATGCACCCACTGAAATCTGGTGAACCAGGAGTTTAAAAGCTAGAGTTAAGTTAGTGCAAGTAAACGTGGAGCATAGAGTTGACATCCGGGTCTCCGAGTTTAAACGAGACTATACCGTGGAACCCGTCGAGCTCTATGCGCTCTAAGCCCTCCCCGACTCTATACTTCTCAGAGGAGATTAGACTAGGGGGGAGCCCTGCATCATACTCGTATACTGTTAGAGTGTTAGGTTTACTAGCTGATATTTTGAGTTTCTTACTCTTATAGCCTGAAAGCGGTATGCCCCCGAAATTCTCAGACCCAACCATGGCCCCTTCGAATTTGAAAGCCACCGGGGGGCTCCCCCTGTTTATGAGCGTGTCCTCTTCAACAGCAGTTAAATCTCTGAACCCCACATCTATGGGGCTGGAGTCGAGGCCTCCAAGGTTTGGAGATGTGTTGTAAGCTATTAAGATTTTAGAACCTATTTTAGCCATAGAAGTAATCCTGGCCCCGTAAACCCCCACTATCCTAGCTTGGGGAGGCGTTATGTAGAGGAGGACGCTAGGGCCTCTAACCCTGTTTATAACCCTAGCTACATCGACACTATCTATGTGGAGGACGCCGTGAGTGTAGGCGTTAAACGGGGCCAGTATCCCCCCACCTACTGGTAGAGCGTTAGACCTTTGAGGCGAAAGCTGAGAGTACAGGGCGCCCCCAAAATCTAGGACTCTAACGAAGCGAGGCTCTTCAAGCTCGGGCTCCACGGGGTTCCCAACGAGGAAGCCCCCTCTCATGAAATGATAGTATCTAGTGTAAGCGCTTATAGCGTACCCGGAGCCTCTAAACTCGACTCCGCCCCCATCTACAGAGATAGAACTCCAGTCTTTAACATTATACTCGAACCGCTTCCTCGATATTAGGTCAAAACACTGAACCCCATCTACCCCTCTAACCCATTCAGGCTGCATGTCGAAACAAGCATAGTCTAGGAATAGGGATCCTTTAAGGCTTGGGGTCTCGCTGAGCCTCTCCGCCTTCCCGCTCTTAGGGTCTATCTCGTAAACGCCTAGGTTCTCGTGCCCGTCGCCCCTGGCTATGAGTAGTTTCGAGCTCACAGGGTCGAAGATTATTTCTGAGACTTCCCCAGCCCATTTAGACTCTTGGCGTATAGTGTCCGACCATAGGAGTTTCACCGCCCTCTCCCTTAAATCATAGGAGTGCACGTGGCTGAACTTGTTCCTGAAATCTATTTCGCCCTTAAACCCTACTTTACCCTTAAATACTGCCGGGTTGTGAACCCAGCCCCCGAAGAATATTGTTTCATCAACGCAGTCAACAGCATTATAAGTGTCGCCCCCGGAAGCCGGCCCCGGCCCTAGAGCTGTAAACTTGTAAACGCTCTCCCCAGACTCTTCTATGAAATGAGCTTCAGCCTCGAAAGCCAGAGTATAATATAGGGTCCCCCTACAATACTTGAGGCCGAAAACACCCCCAGAACCCCACTCAGGCCCGTATCTCGGTGGTTTTAATTCTAGAAACTTCTCGAACCACGTCACTTCTTAGATCCCTCTGGTTTCTTAGCTTTAGATTTTTTCTTGGAAGGCTTCTTCTTAGGTTTCTTCTCTTTAGGCTTCGCCTTCTTCGCTTCTCCCGGTTTCTTCTCTTTACGGGCTCTCCTGGTTTTAGGTTTTTTAACTATAGTTCCGGCTTTAATCAGCTCCCTCAGCCTCCTCTCTACGTTAGCTCTATAGAGTTTCTTGACGTCGTCAACGCTTATAATACCCTCAGAAGCGTCGCTAAGGATTTCGACAGCGTTAATCATCACCTCTAGAATCTCAGGTTTAGTAACATCGTATAGGAGAGCGGCCTCCTCCGCTTCTAAAGCCTCGCCCTCTACAGGCTGAACTTCTTCCCCCTCCTCCCTCCTCTCTACGAGTTCTACCCCAGCCTCTTCAGCTTCTTCCCTCTCCTCGAAGGACTCGCTGGACATAGGGCTGACACCTCCGCGGGCAGCACCGTCTAGTATAGCTCTAGTTTCCTAACTTCAACTTCGTAGCCTAGCTTCTTCAAAGCTTCAATTATAACATCTTCTTTAACTCTCCTGTCGAAAGTAATTACAACCCTCCTCTCATCCCCCTCCTTGATGAGCTTGACTCTATCAACTATAACAGTTCCTTTAATCATGTCGTTAAGGCTTTTAGAGGGGACTATATAATCTTTAAACTTCCTCCTAGCCATATCATAGAAAGAGTCGAAATTCCTAAGAACTCTCAAAGCTTCATCTAAATCCTGAGACTCCACACCTAGCTGGCGTGAAATCTCTACGAGCAGCTTCTCAGACTCCTCAAGGGAAACCTCAACACTCTTATACCTACCCATATCGACACTAACAACCTTCCTCAAAACCCCCACCCCCATAGAACGTTGAAAACAAACCTTAAAAAGGGTCATTCGCGAGGGTTTAGAGTTAAGCGCTTCTATAAAATATCAAGCTACTCTGGAACTTTTACCCCAGGCTAGGCTTAGGAGGAGTTTCGCTAAGATCGCTAGGAGTATAATGTTCCTAAGTAAAGCTATTTTCTGTGTAACCCCCTCTAACAGCCAGGGGTTAGAGTCTCCGAAAAACACTATCATTATAGAGGCGTTTAAAGCGTCTGCAACCATGTATGCTGAGAGCCACCCGGGAGTTAGAGTTGCTAGAGCCACCGGGGTTACCATGAGGATCATTTGCGGCGAGAAGACATAGTTGAGAACTATAGGAGCCATTATAGAAGCTAGGGTCAGCCTTCTAACGTCGCCCGCCCCCACTATGGATACAGCTATTATGAACCCGGCAGCTACACCTATAAATAAGGCTGCCATGATCCTATTATGTACACTCCATATGTCTCTCGTTAATACCAGGTAGAGGCAGTTTTCACAATACCAGCTTGAGTGGTGGCTTAGGAGCTCGCGGAACCCGTGAGGCGATAGGAGGGCTAGGAGAGCGTATGGGATTATAGAGGTTATGGCGAAGAACTTAAGATACTCTTTTACCCCCTTCTTCTCGCCCCCTCCAGCAAGCCTTAGTAGGAGAGCTAGGCCAGCTAAGACTGTTAGGAGTTTAACGGATACTGAAAACCCTATGAGGGCTCCCGCGACTCCATACCTGCCCCTGATGTAATTGTATAAGCCTAGTGTGAAGAGGGATGCTGCGAGCACGTCCCAGTTATAGGTGAGGTATATTATTAGGGATGGTGAAAAGGCTAGAAGCATGAGCCTTGAATAATCTAGGCTCCAAACTTTAAGAATAGCATGTGTAGACGCTACTAGCACTAGTAGGGAAACTATTAGGAATATTACTTGAATATTATAGTGTATAGAGGCAGCCCTACCCAGAAGCTCCCCGTAATCCTCCGGGCTGTAAGCTTCAGGCATAGCTATTATAAAAGAAGCACATGTAGAGGTGAGCCAGAGGAGGCCTATAATGGGGGGGTATTCGAAGTGATAATCAATATAGGGTAGGGGGCAGAGCCTGCGGCCCCCCTCGAGAGTTTCAAACTTACCCTCTTCAAACCAGTGGCTGCCAGCCTTAAACCTCGTGTAGAAGAGCCCGTAAACTATATCGCTGTATTTGAACCCAAAATTGCCGAAGGGGATCCCGGTATCGGGGTTGTGAATATAGTAAGATACTAGAACCGAGACCGCTATCACGGTTAAAACAACGTAAACAGGAAGCTTCAAAGCCTCCCCTAACCTAATAATTGTTAATCAAAGAATTTAATACTTTAGGATCACTATAGGAGCGGGGCTGCCCCGCCTTGAAGAGCCCTGGGAGCAAGGCTTTCACCGTTAAAAACATGTTTGACACGATAGCGGGGAAATATGATTTGATGAACTCAATAGCGAGCCTTGGCATGGACAAGCTGTGGAGGAAGAAAGCGGCGAGAGAGTGTGCAACCCTCCCCGGGGGCTCCTATCTAGACGTGTGCACGGGGACTGGAATGCTAGCCTTAGAGCTTGCAAGACTCGTAAGACCCGGGGGGCGGGTTGTAGGGATCGACTTCTCGAGGAACATGCTGGCAATAGCTAGGGAGAGAGTTAAATGTTTAGGGTTTGAGAATATTGATCTCGTAGAGGGTGACGCTCTAAGCTTACCGTTTAATAGTGACACGTTCGACTGCGTCACCCTAGCTTTCTGCCTTAGGCACTTTGAGAGTATTGAGGAAGCTGTTAGAGAAATGGTTAGAGTGGCGAAGCCCGGGGGTAGAATCGTAATACTAGAGTTCTCGAGGTCAACAATACCACTCTATAACAAGGTATATAGTTTCTACCTGAACAGGATAGTGCCCATGCTAGGGAAAGCTATAGTTGGAAACGCCGACGCATACTGTTACCTTGCAGACTCTGTGAAAAACTTTCCAGTTAGAGAAGAACTGAAAGCCATAATGGAAAATTTAGGGTTGAAAAACGTGAAGTACTATGAACTCGGCATGGGAGCAATAGCCATACATAGGGGCGTTAAGCAGCCTTAACCCAGGGCTAACAAAATTCCCCAAAAAGTGCGCTAGCCCCTCTAAACTCGTTAAAAACCTAGGCTTCTAGGATTAGCTCGTCGAGGATCTCGTCGGGTTTAAGTTTATACTCTTTTGATGAGAGTATTAGCAGGATGTTGTTAACCTCTAGTTTTAAGAGTATGAGGCTAGCGATTAGGAACGCCGGGTTGTACGGGTATCCTGACATGGCTTCCAGCGCTCTAGCTTTCATTGCCAGCTTGGAGTTTCTACTAGAGGTGGTCTTAATGTCTTTGAGGGTTTTACCTTCGAACTTAACGTTTCTGAGGATCCCTCTAAGTTCTTCTGCAAGGCTCGCTATCTCCGTTTCTCTCTCATATATTTCTCTAACAGTTTTGAGGGAAACATTGCAGGCTCTAATGTTACCCCAGGCTATTTCGAGGATCCTCGTTTGTACTCCCAGCTCTTTAGCCATAGTGAGTGATGATAGTATTTTAGCTTCTATGTGGGGGCATAGGAGCCTCTCTAGTCCAGACTTTTTAGCTCCTCTTAAATCCTTTATAGCGTCGCTGTAGAGTCTTGTAGTTACTAGAGGTATCGCCCACACTATGGGGAGGCCTTCCTTAACCTCCCTCATGATGTTTAGGGAGGTTTCAAGGTAGGGGGCTGCCCAAGTTTTTTGGAGGGCTTCAACGATCTTGTGGGGCGATGTTAGGAGTTCCGGGTCCCTCAATACTTGATATGTTAGTGTTCCATCGTAGAAAGATGATGGGAGTGTTTCTTCAACAGGCCTGTTGGACGCTACTCTCTGCATTATTATTAAAAGATCTCTTAAGTCCTCCTCCCTCTCCACGGCTAGGACAGCGTTAAGCGCCTCGCCCGGGGCTACTCTAACCATATATCTCACTATCCTAAAATAACTCCCCCAAACTGAGGAGAAGATCTGGGTGAGACTCTTAGCTTCTCCCACGCCACGGTATTGAGACTCTCTCAAAGCTAGGAGTGCCTCGTTTAAATCTTTAGACAGGGCCATCTCCCTTATCTCTTCGCCTTTAAGGAGCCTCGACTTTATAGCTCTAGCTACTACTATGGCTTGAGCGTAGCTCCAGGGGCCCGCCACGAGCTACACCTCTCTAAGCATTCTCTTAACCTCTTCGATGACAGCGTTTACAGCCTTATCAAAGTTAGAGCTGGCTTTACTCTCGAGTTTTCTAAGTTCTACTTCAAGCTTCCTAGAATATTCTAATCTCAGGGCCTCAGAGATTTTGAGAGCTTCACCTCTCAAGCTGGCAACTATGTCTAGGAGGCTCGCCCTAATATCTTCCCCTAGCTCCCTCTGCATCTCATCAGCATATTTAACAAGCTCGTTAGACTTGGAAACAGTCTCTTCATGAAGCCTCTTAAGCTCCCCCTCAAGCCAGTTTATAGCCCAGGCGAGCCTTGACACTGGACCCTTAGAAGACATTTTAAACCCCAAAACGTGTCTCAGAGCTTAACCTATTTAAATATTACCCTAAGATTGTATCAAGGTAGATCATGGCTATAAATCCTATGAAGAAGCCTAGAGTAGCATATCTCTCCCTACCGCTCCCATGGCTCTCGGGCAGAGCCTCATGTACAACAACGTAAACCATAGCCCCGGCTGCTGAAGATAAGCCTAGGTATAGAATGAAGGGGAGCCCGCTGAAAACAGACACAGAAAGTAATGCTGCTAAAGTCTCGCTCAGCCCGCTTAAAGCAGCCACAGAGACTGCTAGAAACCTGCTCCCCGTTACACCTAAGACTGGGAGAGCTACAGCTAACCCTTCAGGAACATCCTGGAGGCCTATAGCTAAGCCTACTTTAAAGCCTTCGCCGAGATCGTAAGCCGAAGCTACCCCTATAGAGTAGCCTTCAGGAATATTATGTATCAATATGGCGAGAGCCACGAGCCACGCAGCTTTTATCTTCCTCCTAGCTGAAACCCAGCCCTCGAAGCCCTTAAACAAGTGCTCGTGAGGTAGGAGTTCATTGATTAAAGCTATGACTACAGCTCCCCCCAGGAAGCCTGAGAGAGCAACTATTATCCCCCCATGTTCTATTGAGGGGAGTAGGAGGCTCGTGAAACTAGCTACTATCATAACCCCGCTACTGAAGCCAAGCCCCACATCTATCATGAACTCTAGAGACCGGGGGTCCCCCCTTCTATATTTAACTAGTAGAACAGGTAGAGACCCGAGAGTTGTGAGTGCGGCTGCCAGCAGGGACATTATGAGGGCTAATGCTATGCTGCTCCCACCGGTTAAGCCTATAATTATTTCTCGGAGATACTCAAGGCCCGTCAACGCCAGCACCCTCTCTTTTCCAGGCTCTGGGGTAGAGGCCTGTCTCCATGACTACCCTGAGGGGCTCGACAACTATGCCTTTACTAGCTTCTATTATCTCATAGCTGCTCATGACGGCTTTACCTATAGCCACGAGCTCCCCCTTAAGCGTTAACATAGCAACCCTATCGCCTTTCCTAAGTCTCTCGCTAACCATAGAGACGCCGGGGGCTGCTAGTTTAGCGCCGTGAGCTATGCTCTCCACAGCTGTATCCCTTAAAACTATGAGGGGCATACCGCAGACTATGTATTCTCCAGGCATAACGGTTTTCCTCAACATATCATCTTTACCTTCAACCTTCCACCTGTATACAGCTTCAGAGAGTTCCTGGAGCCTGACGAGCCCATGGCTTTCATGGAAGGGCCCAGTCTTCGTCCTCCTAAGTTCTCTCATGTGAGCTCCAACACCTAACACTAAGCCTATATCCCAGCAGAGCTTCCTAATATATGTTCCCGCGTCGCAAGCCACCCTCATTAACGCCAGCTTCCCATCATACTCTAAAAGCTCTATCTCATGAACAGCCCTGCGCCTCACACTCCTCTTAACGCTACTCCTTAAAGGTGGCCTCTGATATATGACGCCTTTAAACTCCCCCAAAACCCTCCTAAGCTCATCCTCGGATACTGGAGCGTGGACATCCATAACGCACACATATTCTTTAGAAGAGTGCATGATAAACCCTATGATTTTAGTCATCTTCTCTAAAGCTATAGGTAGCACTCCCGTGACCCTGGGATCTCCCCACCACCTCCCAACAGCCTGGGGGTTAAGGTGGCTCTAGGGTCCCCCCATGACCTGCCTTGCTCACACCTAGAATCCTCTTAACCCAGGCGACTACCTCGTGGCTCGTGGGGCCAGGGGGTTTATCTAACAGTACGAGGCCATACTGTATATACTTATCTATAGGCCTCATAGTTGGAACCCAGCCGTATCTCTCGTCAGTGGGCTCTTCAAACTTAACTAGAAACTTTTCTCCAGGCCCGCAGAGCCTCCCAATAGACTCGATGAACTCCCTACCCAGCCTGGTAACATCGAGGCCCGACAACATTGTAGACCCCTCATTTCCAGGGGGGTCTAAGACTTTTAAGGGCTAGCATAGTGTTTAGAGCATGGTTAAGGCTTTATCTCAGTAGTGAGGCCTTCCTAGAGGTGGCGTCTCAGTGCTCGTTAAGGTGGACTTTGAGGCTGCAAGGCTTCTAGGCGGTTTTCTCAGAGTATTAGCCTCGAAGACCCCCTTCGACGACTTTACAAACCCAGACTTCTACCCCCCGGTTAACGCTAGTAGGAGGGAAATAGTCTCTTATTTCCTCGTTATGGTAGCCATGGATCATAGGCTTAGCAGGCCCGGGAGACCCTATGAGGCTATTGTCGACGGTAGACTATACCATGGGGCTGACCTCCTTTATAAACTAGGCTCTAAGAAATACGCGGAAGACCCGGGGTTTTTCGAGGCTGAGAAGTTATCTAAGGTTAATGTTAAGGATATCCTAGAATGGCTTAGCGTGGAAACCGGGGGCAGGACTGTCAAACCTCCAGACCCTGAAGTTAGAGCGGAGCTCCTGAGAGACTTGGGGGTTAAACTTTTAAAACTCTATGATGGAGACCCCTACGCTGTAATAGTTGACTCTGCCAACTATTTGAAGAAGGGGGTTCAAGGGGGCTTCATAAACATTCTAAAAACATTCAAAGCATACCAAGACCCTGTAGAGAAGAAAAACTATCTACTAGCCAAGTTCCTAGAGAGGAGGAGGGTCCTCGAAATAGTTGACGATCATAACAAGGAAGTCCCCGTAGACAACCACCTAGTAAGAATAGCTATAAGAACAGGGATAATAGACGTAGACCCTGAAACCCTAGAAGCCATAGCACTAGGAGTAGAGTTCACAGAAGAGAAAGACGTAATACTGAGGAAAACAGCGAGAATAGCATACAAAGAAGCGGCTAGAACAGCAAACATAGACCCTTTCACGCTAGACGACACACTATGGAGCTTCGGGAGAAAATGCTGCACAAGAGAAAACCCAACATGCAAACACACATGCAGAACTGAATGCGCGAAAACAGGAGGATGCAATGGAGGATGCCCCCTAGCTGAGACATGTAAAGCCTATAAAAACCCTAAATACATGGTCCCAGAACACAACTATACAAACACGTGGTGGTACTAGTAGCACCTCAACCCCCGACATTCTATCTGGTGCCTCACCCACAGCTTAGATGCCTCAAAAACCTCATACCTAGTTATGCAACAGCGTTTTCCCGTCAACAAGGACAGAGCCCTAAACCCTGTTTAATAACCAAAAGGCAGCCTAAGATGTGACCGCCTATGTAGCTTCTAGCAAGCCCATGAGCCATAACGGGTTGGGGGCGCGCTTTTTCCCCTCTCCATGTGCCCGGGCGCAGGCAACTATACGCTGGTTGACTAGAATGGTGCGGGGGGTGGGATTTGAACCCACGCAGGCCTACGCCATCGGGTCCTGAGCCCGACCCCTTTGACCAGGCTCGGGCACCCCCGCCCTATGTTTCATGGTGTCTGCCTGGGCTAATTAAGGTTTTAAGTTTCACTTTAGACTTTAGCTTTTTGGATGTGGGTGGCTTCGCTGATGGTTGATTTTTTGGGTTTTCTAGCCTCTATTGGTGAGAGGCTTCCTGGGGTTAGAAAGCCTGCTCCCCGCCCTACTCTTTATAGGAGGCTTATGCTTACTGGTGTAATTTTAACCCTATACTTTATAATGGCTAATATACCCCTCTACGGTATCCCTAGGCAGCAGGCTGGCGGCCAGTTCGAGCTTTTAAGGATTATATTCGCTAGTAGTGCTGGAACTTTGATGGAGCTGGGTATAGGCCCTATTGTTACTGCGGGCCTCATACTCCAGATACTTGTGGGGGCTAAGATTATAGATTTAGACTTGACTAAGCCTGAGGCTAGGAAGAAGTTCACGGGGGCCCAGAAGGCTTTAACAGTATTCTTCGCCATATTTGAGGGTTCTGCATTCGTTATAGGTAAGAGGTATTGGGCTGGCACCGGGATGGAGCCTAGTATCTTCATAATGTTCATAGTCACGTTGCAGCTAGTCATTGGAGCCCTCCTGGTAGTTCTTTTCGACGAAGTTATCCAGAAAGGTTGGGGTATAGGGAGTGCTGTAAGCCTCTTCATATTAGCTGGTGTCGCGCAGAGTGTTGTGTGGAGCTTCTTCGGGGCAATCCCCGGGGTCTTAGAGACTTACGGCCTCATACCAGCCCTCGTGAGGGAGAGGAGCGCCATACTTTTAGCAAGGCCTAACGCCTACCCGGACATTACGGGGGCCATGGCTACAGTAGCTATGATACTTTTCCTCGCATATGTTCAAGCTATGAAGGTTGAGATCCCCGTGGCAGCCCCGAGGTTTAGAGGTATTAGGAGTAGGGTGCCCCTCCAGTTCATCTACGTCACTAACATACCTATACTTTTAACTGGAATACTAGTCTCCAACTTCCAGCTTATCGGGGGCATACTCAGGGACTTCCTAGGCCCAACCCACACATTCTACCAGTACTACTCAAGTTTCCTACACTATGTGACCCCCCCTAGGGGTATAGTTGAGGCTTCCCTAGACCCTGTTAAGACTACGACTTTCGCCATTTCATGGACAATAATGTCTATAGCTTTCGGGCTGATATGGGTGGAGATAGCTGGGCTCAACCCGAGGGAGCAGGCTAGGAAGCTTGTAGAGGGGGGGCTTGAAATACCTGGGGTTAGGAGGAACCCTAAAGCTGTAGAGGAAATGCTATCCCAGTACGTCTACCCTCTCACTATATTAAGTAGTATACTCGTAGCCGCCATAGTTATTGTGGCCGATGTTTTCGGAGCCTACGGTACGGGCACAGGCCTCCTACTAGCTGTCGGCATAATAAACCAGTATTACGTTATGATAGCTAGGGAGAGGGCTCTAGAAGCGTACCCGCTACTTAAGAGGATCCTCGGTGAAGAGTAGTGGAGTTAAGGAACAAGTTTAAAGTTATAGTAGTCACAGGGGTCCCCGGGGTAGGTAAAACCACTGTTATCAACCATCTAGTGAAGCTAGCTGGAGAGAGGGGCCTTAAAATCAAGGCTGTAAACTTCGGAGACTACATAGTGAGCTTAGCAGTTAAAGAGGGCCTAGTGAATAGCAGGGATGAAGTTAGGAGGCTACCACTAAGGAGGCAACTTAAAATCCAAGAGTTAGCAGCTGAAGCCATAATTAGTGAAGCATCTAGAGAACTTGGAGAAGAAGGATACCTTATAATAGACACGCACGCTCTCATCAAGACCCCGGCAGGCTACTGGCCAGGGCTCCCATACCATGTTGTTGAGAAACTTAAACCAGACTCTATAATACTCGTAGAATCCGACCCCGAGACTATAGTTGAGAGGCAGGCTAGAGATAAGACTAGGTATAGGTTAGACATAGGGGGTGTTGAGGGGGTTAAACTCCTAATGGAGCAAGCCAGGTCCGCTGCTATAGCTAGCGCTGTCAGATGCGCCTCCACAGTCCAAATAATATTTAATAGGGAGGGGCATCCTGAAGAAGCTGCACTAAACCTCTTAAAAGTATTAGAGGGCTTGTAGAGTCTTGCAGGGGCCCTCCATACTACCCATAATAGCGGCCATAGCATCTTTCCTCTCACTCTACATAGCTATAGCAGCCTATAGAACCCTCTACTCCCTAGAAGAAGTTAAGAAAGCTGTTGAGATAGTTGCAGAATACAAGTCCATATCAGCACTCTCGAAAGATAAGAGGGCTGCTAGGAGGTTGAAGAGTATGGAGCCTGAGTATAAGAAAGCTAGGAGCCTAATATTGAAGAGCACCATAGTCAAGTTCGCCCTAATAACATTATCATACATATCCTTCTCCCTAATACTCACAATAATATACCCGGCCGTGGAAACCCCATACTACATACCCCTAATAACACTACATGCAGAGCTTGAAGGGAGGGAAGTCATAGTAATGCCAATACTCTACCTCCACTTCTTCATATTCCTCTACGCCATGCTACTCTACAGAGACCTAATAATCTAAAACCCTCCAAGCACTGGCCTAGCATATAGTATCCTAGATCGTTTGGGAAGATTTTAAAGGCTATTTTCAAAAGTTAAACACTTAAGGCACAGAGATATCATGAGGTTTTGTGGGTGGGCGGTGTGGTTAAGCCTGCTTTGAGGTCTAGGAGTTTAAGGAGGGTTTATAGGAGAACCCCTGGGGGGAGGACTGTAGTCCACTATGAGAGGGGGAGGCCTGGCAGGGCTGTGTGTACTGTTTGCGGAAGGCCTCTAGCTGGTGTCCCCAGGGTTAGGAGTGTGGAGTTGCATGGCTTGAGTAGGAGTAGGAAGAGGCCTAACAGGCCTTATGGTGGGGTTTTATGCTCGAGTTGTCTAGCCAACGCGATAGCGAGAGCGGCTATAAAACAGGCCCTACAATAGTTATATCAGGCTCTCCAGGCTCTGGGAAGTCTACTTATGCTAGGAGGCTTTCATCAGACCTAGGCCTTAAATACTATAGTTCCGGTGAGGTTTTCAGAGCTATAGCTAGGGAGAGGGGGGTTAGTATTGTGGAGTTGACTAGGATGGCTGAGAGGGATCCAAGTATTGATATTGAAATAGAGAGGAGAACCCTCAGCGTAGCTAGGGAAGGTAATGTCGTCATAGACAGCCATCTCGCAGCATGGCTCCTAGCATCTTCAGCCGACATGCTAGTATATGTTAAAGCCCCCCTGAAAATTAGGGCTGAGAGGCTTTCAGCTAGAGATGGTAAGAGTATAGTTGAATCATATAGGGAAATAATGGCTAGAGAGGAGAGTCAGAGGTTTAGGTTCGCAGAATACTATGGGCTTGACACTACAGACCTCTCAATATTCCACCTAGTATTAGATACGGGAGCATATAGTTTAGAAGAAGCATATAACATTATAAAACTCGCTGTAGTTAAAAGAATTAAAAGCCTAGGATATACATTAAGAGAAAACATATAAACCTAGAACACTAAAATAACCCATCCAACGGGGTTAGAAATGCCCGCAATAGAAATAGGGAGAATATGCGTGAAAACACGAGGAAGAGAAGCTGGGAGAAAAGCAATAATAGTAGATATAATAGACCAAAACTACATACTAATAACAGGACCCAAAAAACTAACAGGAATAAAGAGGAGGAGAGTAAACATAAACCACATAGAACCCCTAGAAACAAAAATAGAAATAAGCAAAGGAGCCTCAGAAGAAGAAATACTAGAAGCAATCAAAAA
>CAKZTZ010000029.1 GCA_937921695.1 uncultured Sulfolobales archaeon
CTACAATGAAATACCTTAGCCGGGGCATCCCACTAGTAGTTTCTAGGAGGCCCTATGTCGAGCCAGCATATTATCCCCTCATAGTCCTTGCTAAACTCAACTCTAGCCTGGCATGGGAAATTGAGCGTATAGTTAGGAGTGTCGGCGACATCTCCGACAAGTTTATCCCCAAAAAATTGGAGGACCTTGCAGCCGAGCACTATAGGCTGCTGAAGACACCTATACTTCGTGAGGCATATGCTCTCAGTCTTAGGTTAAATATGCCAGACCATAGGCTTATAAGCGAGGCTCGTAGACAGCCGAATTTGAGCGCCGCCCTGAAAATAGCTATAGACCTTTACGAAAACTATCTTAAACATAGAGAGACTATGTTGACGCTCGCAAAAGAGGGAATATTATTCGGCGTCCCCACATATAAACTCTACGAACTCTGGGTCTTAACTCTTCTGCTGCGCACCTTCTGCCATGGAAAGTGCTCGCCACCGACCTGGGAAATAGAGGGGAAGAGCTACGAGGTTATAGCACCTCCGCCGCTAAAAACTATAGCATACAATAAGCGGCATAAAAATACCATAATTAATAAACTATTAGGAGAAAAGCATCTAGTAGGAGAAAAGCATCTAGAGCCAGACTTTGTAATAGAAAGGAGCGATGGGAGCATCATAGTTGTCGATGCAAAATATAAGACAGGAGAGCTGAGCGTTGGAGACGTTCAAAGGCTAGCATCCTACATAATAGGGCTAGCGAGCCCCATCGAAGTAAAAGGAAAACGTGTCTTCTATGGAGCGCTTGCAACCCTTAGAAAAGACTCGAAAGAAAAAGACTCGAAAGAACAGAGAGAACAGAGGTATTCTAGGGATTTGGGTGTTGAAGTATTCTGCGTGGAACTATTACATTTAGACCCAAGAGTGTGCGAAAACGAGAGCGAAAATGAGTCCAAAGAAGAGTGTAATGATGAGCTCAAAAAAGAAGAGCACGAAAATAAGCTCAAAGAAGAAGTCGAGAGAATACTTAGCTCCCCAGAACTCTGTGTAGAGGTTAAAAGTGGTGGGAGTAAGGATAATGTGTAATTTTACTTTAGAGATTTTATTATTAACTCGCCGTCCCCTTTGGGTATAGGCCTTTTTAAATTAGCGGGGGTGCCTACAAGATATGCGTGTAGCCTTGTTTTATTTTCTATGAAGCTTAGTTTTGGGGCTAGTTCCTGGAAGCTTGCTAGGCCTAACTTTATAGGTTCTAGTCTTACTCTCCAGGGGTATTTGACTTTACCCTCTCTGATCTCGTCGGGCCAAAGGGGTTTTTCCTCTCTAAACCATGTAGATGTTACTTTGAAAGCGCCTGTAAACATGCCTCCTAGAGTTTTGGATCCTTTCTTCATAACATATATTATGATTATGTCATTAGGTTTAATCTGTTCTGAGAGTTTCTCAGAGGCTTTAGCGACCCCTAAGATGCGAGATTCCTTTATTACATGCCAGTTTTCTTCACTAATAGAGAATATCCAGTAGCTGGGCATGAGGGGGCACCTCTCCAAGATATGAGGAAACAGTGAGAGCTTATAATCCTGTATGTTGAGGGTTTCTTCTAAAATCCCATAAGCTCTAATAGCATTATTGCTTTACATACCCTTCTTCAGGGTCTGTGTTTCCCTAATACTTTTGCTGTTAGCTATGTGTGCTTTTCAATGTTTAGCTTTGAAGTGTTTAAGTCAAATAATGTTTGGCGTGTTCGTGGCCTTGTTTTTGACATAGGGGTGGGGGTTGTCTATATGAATATTAGTTTCTTGAGTAGTTCTAGTTCTTTTAGGGCTTTCTCTGTCGTGTCGAAATATTCTAGTTTCCCCGTTCTCATTACTCCTATTTTGTTTACATGTTTTAACGCTATTTTCAGCCGGGAGCCCGGTTCTACTACTATTATGGTTTTGCCTTCTTCGTTTAGTTTTTTGAGCATCCTGTATATTTCTTCGGTTATTATTGGTGATACTCCTTCTGTGGGCTCGTCTAATAGTAGGAGTTTTGTTTCCACTAGTAGGGATCTGAGGATGCTCACTATTTTTCTCTCCCCCCCGCTTAGTTTATCTGCAGGCCTGTGGAGGAGCGCTTCTATTCTCGGATATATTTCTTTGATTCTGTTAATGTCAATGGTTTTTCTTCCCGCTGCTAGCTGCATGTTTTCCAGTGTTGTTAGCCCGTGGTATAATCCTCCAGTGTCTGGTATGTAGAGTATTCCGAGCCTCGCTATTTTATGTGGGGGTAGTCTCGTTACGTCTTTACCTTCAAATATTACTTTCCCTTCTTTCCTCAACTCTATATTCATTATGGATTTTAGGAGTGAAGTCTTGCCAGCCCCGTTGCTCCCTACGAGGGCTATCATGTCCCCTCGTTCTACTTTAAAGTTTATGGAGAAGAGTACTTGGACTAGCCCGTAATACCCGTTTAGGTTTTCCACTGAAAGCATTACTCTACACCTAGATATATTTCTTTTACAAGCTTATTCTCCCTAACTTCTTCGGGCTTCCCGTCAGCTATTATGCTGCCTTTATCCATGACTATTATCCTATCTACTAGGGCGAACACGACGTCCATGTCATGCTCTATAATTATGAGGTTTAAAGAACTCTTAAGCCCCGAAAGCACCTTAACAATGTTAAGCCTATCTTCAGCGCCTAAACCGGCAACAGGCTCGTCGAGTATAAGCATTTTAGGTTTCAAGAGTAGAGACATCCCCAGTTCTATGAGTTTCTGAACCCCCAAAGGCACCTTAGCTACAACTATATCCATGTATTCTTCAAGCCCCAACATTCCAGCTATACGCTTTATATCGCTAGTAGTGCCTGCGTTTAAACCGGGTAAAGCCAAATTCTCCCTAACAGTCAACGTCGGGAAAAGGCTGACAGTCTGGAAAGTCCTAATAAGACCAAGCTTTGAAATCCTGTGAGGAGGGAGGCGGGTAATATTGAAACCATCAAAGAACACGCTGCCCCCATCAGGCTCCAACCTCTTAGTTATAACGTTGACGAGCGTAGTCTTACCGGCGCCGTTAGGCCCTATTATAGCCACAGTCTCCCCCCTGTTAACAGTGAAGGAGACATTATTTACAGCCACGAACCCTCCAAACCTCTTAGTTACATTCTCAACCCTCAGAATCTCCATCTCCTGTAAACCCCCAATTTCAACCCTCCAACCAGACTTTCAAGGAACCCTAGAAGCCCCCCTCTAAAGAACAGCACCATCGCCAGGAGAGCTGCACCAAGTAGGAGCATCCAGTACTCGGCGAACCTAGCTACAGCCGTAGTGAGAGAAACAAATATTAAAGCCCCAACCAAGGGGCCCAGGAAATAGCTCGAACCCCCTATCAACGACATCACTAGAGGCTCAGCCCCGAAAGTCCAGTAAGCCACATCAGGGGTGACGACACTATAGAACACTGCATAAAGGGAGCCCGCTAAAGCCGAGACAACACCTGAAACAGTTAAAGCTATCATTCTAAGTGTGAAAGTAGAGTATCCAAGGAAGGGCAGTCTATCCTCGTTAGCCCCTAAAGCTCTGAGAAGAAGCCCGTACCTAGACTTGTTTAACGCGTAGAGGCCTAGCATTATAGCGGCGAAGAACACTAGTATGAAATAGTAGAAAGTCGTGGGCGCTGAGAGGTCCACGAGAACCCCACGCTTAGGTATGCCGGTGAGACCGTCAGTCCCGCCGGTAATCCAACGTAGCTTAACAAGGGCGGACCAGAATATCATGCTTAAAGCCAGTGTTAGGATAGCGAAATAGACTTTCCCATGCTTCAAAGTCAGCACACCTACAAGTATAGATGTCAGCAAAGCGATAGGGATTGAGAAAAGAACACCCACCAAGGGGTCCCTATAAACGTTTAACGTGAATAAGGCTACAGAGTAAGCGCCGACTCCAAAGAAAAGCCCATGACCAAAAGATAAGAGCCCTGCATATCCGAAGAGGATGTTGTAGCCCATAGCGAACATACCAAAAATCATTATTAAAACAGCTATATACATGTAGAAGCGATGGCCACTTAAGGGGATGACAGCCAAGAAACCTATGAATAAGAGTAGCGCAATAATATTACCATCTATTAAAACCCTTAAACGCGGAGGCAGAAACATGCCGCGTCACCTCTCACCGAAGAGGCCCTGGGGCCTAAACAGTAGTATGAGAGCTGCTATCATATAGAGTACTACTATATCAAGTTCCGGGATTGTTAAGACAAGTATGCTTGAAAAAACCCCCACTAATATAGACACTATGTAGGCGCCGGTAATGCTGCCGAGCCCCGCTACCACTACTATTATGAAAGCAGTTACTATTAAATAGTCGGCGAGCCCCGGGCCAACACTTATAAGGGGCACTGTAAGGGCCCCGCCGAGACCTGCAAGCGCTGTTCCAATGAAGAATACCAGGGTATAAGTCAGTTTCGTGTTGATCCCTAAAGCCTCGCTCATCACAGGGTCCCGCCACACAGCTCTAATCCTTAAACCTGTTACGGTGTTATTCATAAATAATATTGTAGCTATAAACAGTAGGAACCCCGCTACTATTATTAGCGTCATATAATGGTTTAAGATAACCCCGCCAACGCTCACGCCCCCCTTAAGAGTTTCAGGTATAGGGATGTAGACTACGCCTTTACCCCATATAAGTTTCTGAGCCTCATTAGCTATGAGCGCTATGCCGAATGTAGCTAGAAGCTGGTATATTGTTTCAAGCTTATACACTCTCCTAATAACTGTAACCTCGAGGGCAACACCTAAAGCTCCAGTTAACACCATAGCCATTATAAGAGATATTATGAAGTTTCCCGTATGATTGTAAAACGTGTACATAATATATGATCCTGTAACGTAGAAAGCTGCATGAGCAAAATTTATAACTCTAACAACACCGAATATCAGGATTAAACCTAAAGCCAGGATCCAGTAGAGAGAACCCTTATAGAGGCCTGTAAGGGCTTGAACTAAAAAAGGTGTTAAATCCACGAGGGCAGCACGCTCCTCAAGGCTTACCCGAAGGGTGGGTGCCTATAGTAGAGCATAGCTGGCACAGCTTTCAAATCCTCTAGGAGAGGCACTTCAGCACCCTTATGAACTATCCTCCCATAAGGAACCTCGTAGACTGCTTGATGATCCTCAGGCCTTATCCATCTAACCCCGGCCGGGGTCAATATAACCATACCCTCCAAAGCTTTTATCACAGCATCTGGATCTAGGGATACAGCATTCTCTAAGGCAGCCTTTAACATGTAAATCGCCGAGTACGTAGTCTCAGCGGAATATGCGGGAAGCTTGCCCCATCTAGCCTTAAACTTGTCTACGAACTCCTTGTTAATCTTAGTGGACGGGTAAAGCCACATATACCTGGCGCTAACCCAAGTGCCCAGCTCTGCAGTGGGATATTCAGCCCCTAGAGCGTAAGCCACATCCATGGAATATCCGAGGGTTGAAACTACCGCCTTGAACTTCTTATAGCCTCCCATGGCTGTGAGCTGCCTCTGGAGGGTCACAAGTTCAATGGCCCATATGCTCGTATGTAAGGCTTCAGCGTCTGAAGCTAGTAGAGCGCTAATGAATGGAGTGAAGTCTTCAGTGCCGAACTTAGGCCACTGTGTAACAACAAACTCAACATCGGGTCTGAGAGTCTTAAGTGTCTTAGTGAAAAGGTCCCATGAGACTCTTCCAAACTCGTAGTCCCCGTTAATCCCAGCCCACTTTCTCACAGGCAAGTCTTTAGCTATGTAGGCTGCCAGGATCCCATCTTGATATACTGGGACGCTGGACCTAAATATGAGCTTCTTACCCTCCTTAAATACTAGCTCTTCTGTAAGCCTGTGGGTAGCGGCATGACTGACAACTAGCACCTTACCCAGCTCATCTATTATACCGCCAACTTTCAAAGCATTACCACTAGAATCTATACCCACAATGAAATCAACACCCTCCACATCAACAAGTTCCCTAGCCTGCTTCACCACGTCAGCCTGCTCGTCTCTAAATGCAAGCTCAACCCTACTACCGAGTATGCCGCCTCTAGCATTAATCTCCTCGGCAGCCAACCTAGCACCCTGTTCTATAAACTCCCCATAAGTAGACCAGAGACCAGACCTTATACCTAAAACTCCAATCTTAACAGTAGCCTTAGGCAGCTTCCTCTCAACAGCAGGAGCTGTAACGGTAACTGTTCTAGTAACCTCCCGAACCTCAGAAGGTTTAGCAGCCCAGCCGAGGACAGCCCCAACAACTAAGCCGGCAACACCCGCACCGAGAGTTTTAATGAAACCCCTTCTATCTACGCTCATATTCGCCCACCGTAAATTATCTGTTCTAACCTTTAATATTTTGAGACCTTAAATAATTGTAGCCTCACCTGTGCCATGGTGTTTAAACTAGATAAATGCTGGAGTATTTTTAATTAGTTGGCGGCGATGACTGGCGCTCGGATCCCGTCTAGGGTGGGGATTAACGGGTCTTAGGAGCCGCCTCTCACATTTTCAATAGTCTCCTGCTGTTCAGCTCTGCTATTTCCTCTACGTGGCTTTGCGTTGTGTTTTTTAGTTTAGCTACTAAAGCTATAGACTCTCTTATCATTGTGGGTGTTAGTTTCAGCCCTCTATAGTTGTATGGGGCATCACTTTCGAAGACTATATAGTTTAGGGGTGTAGTTGCAGCTATTTTAGCATGTTTCTCCTGTATTTTTATAGCTGGGTTTACCGATATCTTGTAGCCCATCTCTCCTATCACTTCAACTAAATCCTGGGGGCCGGTATACCAGTGGAACATTGCTTTTTCAACGCCCGCCCTGATAAGCTCCCCTAAGGCTTCACCCCAAGCGTCTGGAGCGTGAATGTTCACGAAAGCACCTATATCCACTACGAGATCTAGGAACTCCCTGAATATCCTAAGCTGGAGACTCCAAGTCTCAAAGCCTAGAAACCTCCTGTCAAGGCCGACTTCGCCGATACACCTTAAGCCTTCGCGCGAAGCGAGCCTAACAATAGAGTCAACCTGGTGGAGAACCCCATCACGTATACTCCAAGGGTGGAAGCCTGCGCAAGCATAAACCCTCCCAGGATACAGCCTCTCAAGCTCCAGAACCTTAAGGAAAGAGTTGAGATCATCAGAGACGGCGACAATAATAAGATCCTTATCAGCCTCAAGAATAGACTCCAAACCTTCAAGCTCGTAAGCGTGACAATGCATATCAAACACTAAACCCAAAAGGAAACCACCCAGAGCAAAGAGTCCCCACTATCCTATAAAATTTACCCTGCAAGCTGCTGTGAATCCTACTAGGGTTTCCCCTAGAAATCCCCCCACCTAGTTTTGCTCGTTTTACCCGCACACATGCCAGTATGAGCCCTCTGATGCTCCCCCTATGTCTCAATGTTACTTATAGTGCGCCGCTTCTAGCTATATAGTCTATTAGCCTCCTAGCTTGAGTTTTAACTATTTCCGGTAGTCCCGGGGCTTCTATGCTCATGAAGCCCCTTATTATTATTGATTTGGCTTCTTCTTCTGTGAAACCCTTACTTTCTAGGTATTCTATTTCTTCGCGGGCTATGACTCCTATGGCTGCTTCATGGCTTAGAATGCTCTGGGGGTTTCTTGAGGTTACTGTTGGTATTGAGGATATTATCGCTTTGGGGGAGGCTAGGAGTCCTAGGCATTCTATGTGCCCGCGGCTTTCGGAGGCTAAGCCTTCTATGTCCCCTCTCGCGTATATCTCCGAGTCTTCGAACGCTACGACTCTCGAGACTATTTCAGCGCTACTCTTCGCACCTTCTAGTTGGGCTTTTGCTCCTATGTCATAGTTTCCCCGGGCTTTCCCCGCTATTACTGAGGCTGCATATAGTTTCGCTTCTCTTTCTAGGGTTGTGCGTGGGAATAATTGTATGGAGGAGACCGGGGAGTATATCATGTAGTAGCTTACATACTCCCCGCCTTCACCCACTTTGACCGCAGTCCTAGGCCTTATGTGCATGCCTTCAGCCCAAGAGTGTATCATGGAGAATGTTAGCCTCGCATTTTTACCCACATAGAATTCCGATATGCCCACGTGTAGCCCTCCTTTAACACCGTGGGGTATTGTACAGCCTGTGACGACGTGAGCTTCAGCTCCATCATCAACGTAGACAATATTGTGAGCTAGCATGGCCTTACGTTCAGCCCTCAACACTAAACATGTATAGATGGGGGTTGGAACTTTAACTTCCGGGGGCACGTATACGAAATAGCCGAGCTCGCCACCATATAAGTATGTGAGGGCAGTATACTTGTCTATATCGGGGCTCACAAGCCTCCACACTAGCCCCCTCGCAAACTCTGATTTCTCCAGAGCAACATTTAAAGGCATGACTTTAACCCCGTATTTCTCAAGGCTCTTCTCCATAAGCTTGTAGAAAGCTGTTTGGCCAACTTGAACATATTGGGAAACGCTAGGCTTTATCCCAACTTTCGACTCCGCAGCCTCCTCTACACTCTTATCGACTTGAACCTCCCCGTAAACCTGCGGCTCCTCTATAGTATAGCTTGAAACGTCAACATCAACACCGTAGGGAGAAGGCTTTGAGAGGGCTTTTCTAGCGCGCTCCTTCAAACTCACTGAGGCGTCACCCCCAGAATCTTTAAACCTTCAATGTAACCCTTGCTGAGCACTACTTTTGCAACATCGAGATCTCCAGAATACACTATCCGCCCCCCAAGCATAATGTGAACCCTAGTAATATCGTAAAGCTTGTCTAATATAGCCCCCAAATGGGTTACAAGAACTATTGAAGTATTCCAGCTCCTCACAGCATAGTTGACAGCTTCAGCTATAAGCCTCAAACTATCAACATCAACCCCACTATCAGGCTCGTCGAGGAGAGCTAGCTTAGGCCTCTGGATCAGAGTCAAATAAAGCTCGAGCCTCCTACGCTCCCCACCGCTAAACCCGTAGAAGAGATATCTACCCATAAGATTTTTAACATCAAGTATATCAAGAATATCCTCATAACCGTCACCCCCATACCTCTCAACAATATGCCTAGCTATATCAGCAACCTTAACCCCACGTATAGATGGGACAAACTGGTGAGCAAGAGCTATACCCCTCCTAGCCCTCTCATAAGCCGGGACACCAGTAATATCCTCACTTTCAAAAATAATAGTTCCACCACAAACGCGAACCCTAGGAAGCCCCATTATAGCTGAGAGCAAACTAGTCTTACCAGCACCATTAGGCCCTAGAATAACGTGAACCTCGCCGCAGCTCACATCTAAATCGACATCCCTCACAACAATTCTATCACCAGCACACACATTAAGACCCTTCAACCTTAAAAGTAACAATTTAAAACCCCCTATAATTAATATTTAAAATCTAGCTTTTAAATTAAAATTTAAAATATCTTAAATAATATTGGGGACGCCGGAGACTATTAAGGCCCAAAAACCTTTAAGTATAGCTAGTCGAGGTTCTCTAGAAAGTTCAATATCCTCCTATACATGTCTATCCTGTTCGCTTCTCTCCTTACACTGTGACCCTCATCTGGGTATATGTGGAGCTCGTAAGGTTTACCCATTCTGCTAAGTTCCTCCGCCATTTGCTTCACTTCGCCTACAGGGCATCTAGGGTCGTTAGCCCCGTGTATGAAGAGTATTGGGGCTTTCAGCTTATCTAGGTGGAATATTGGAGACCTGTCGTGGAAGAGTTTCGGGTCCATCTTAACACTATCATAGGCTTTAAGATAGTCTGCTTCCCTCTCATATTCTGTGTACCAATTGTAGAAACCCACTATAGCTACGCCCCCACCCCATAGCTCGGGCTCTTTAACCATAGCTAGGGCTGTCAAGTAGCCTCCATATGATGCCCCGGCAACGTAAACTTTTCTAGCCCCCATTCTTAAAGCCAGCTTCCCAGCCTCGATGACATCATTTAAATCCCCTCCCCCCAGGTCTCTGTCATTTAAGTGTAGGAACCTCCTGCCATAGCCCGTGCTCCCCCTATAGTTGGGGGCTAACACCATGTATCCTTTAATAGCTAAGAGCTGACCTAGGGAGTTCCAGGAGTCTGAGAAGTGAGCATCAGGCCCCCCGTGAACGTGAACTACAGCCTTTCCATTCCAGTTTTCCGGCTTCAAAACCATTGCTTCAATAGTCGTCCCATCGAAGCTCTGATAGCTTAAAACCTCAGCTGGAACAGTTAACCCTTTAAGCTCCTCGGGGGTCGTGTCTATAACGAGTTTCCCGTTGACTATAAGTGCGCTCGGCATTTTTGAAGATGATTTTACATATGCTAAGAGCCCTTTATCGTAGGAGAACTCGCTGACGTTAGAGTCTATGATGTTAACTCTGCCCCCAGAGATTTTCACAAGCCTTTTAACTCCCCTAGAAAACTCTATGAATGCTACTCCATCATTAACATATTCGGGGTCGCGTTTCTCGCCCCCACTCCTGTAAAGCCATCTCCACTCTTCCCTTCTCACATCATATTCTCCTATGTCAAACCAGTTTCCAACATTGCTATAGAAGAGGAACTTGCCATTCTCAACATCTACCCCTCCTAAGAATGTTTCCGCACCCTCGAAATGCAATAGCAACTTGTCTTCCCCGGATTCTACGTTGGCAAGCCTAACTTGAGTGTCGTAAAAACCTCTAACATAGACAATATCACTTTCAGAGACCCAGTCGAAGTTAAACACGGGCTCAACCCACCTAGTAACCTCTTTAATATAGCCACGTTCTACGTAAACATGGAGCTGCGCCGGCTTCCCACTCCTATTAGAAGTGAAAGCTATCATGTCACCTTTAGGGTTGAACGTGGGGCTCACATGATAGTGGCTGGGATCCCTAGTAATATCCCGTTCACGGCCAGTAACTATATCCCTCACTATGACCTGGAACATTTCATCACCCTCTCTATCCTTAGAGTAAGCTAGCATGTCCCCGCCGGGGCTGAAGGAAGGTTCAAGATAAGAGTCCGGGCCTTCAGTAACCTTAACTATAGAGCCGTCACCAGCCCAATATATGAAAACATCCCATTTACCGTCACGATTCCAGTTAAAAGCAATGCCTCCAACTTTAGAGCAAACGTCAACCTCACTTATAAACCTAACCCTGCCAATGACCTCGGC
>CAKZTZ010000030.1 GCA_937921695.1 uncultured Sulfolobales archaeon
GTTAGGGTAGGGTTCAAGATAGTTGATATAGATGGGGGGGAGTGGGGCTGGCTAGCTAAGGTTGGATCCTCTGGGAGCTTGAGGATAGGCAAGTATGTTGTTATAGAAGAGGATGCTGTTAGAGTAGGTGTTAAGGCTTTAGATAAGGCTTTAAAAACTAGGGATGTTGTCGCAGTAGACGAGATAGGGCCTATGGAGCTTATGGTGCCCCGGCTTAGAGACACTATCATATCAGCCCTCAAGTCCGGCAAACTACTCCTAGCTGTAGTTCATAGAGACCTTAAACGTAGGGATCCTGAAGTTTACAGGCTAGTGGCCGGGTCGGGCGTTATAGTTGAAGTTACTTTTGACAATAGAGGCTTACTCTTATCGAAAGCTGGAGAGGTGGCTTTAAAGATTGCCAGGTCGGCTGGCTGTGGCCAGAGAGGGTAAAATAGTATTCTACATGCCCGACCCTTCAAGCGCAAAGGCTGGGGGGAGGCTCGAGCCCGCCTGGCTACCGGTATTCTATAATCCTAGGATGGAGTTGAACAGAGACTTGAGCGTTGCCGCTTTACAGGCTTACATAGACTATTACGCCTCCCGTAAGCCTGTCAACGTTGTGGAGCCCCTTTCAGCTACCGGGGTTAGAGCTTTAAGGTATGCTTTGGAGGTTAACGGTGTCGGCAGGGTTTACTGTGGGGACGTAGACTATGAAGCTTACAAGATCATAGTGGCTAACATAGGTCTTAACAGCGCGTGGCACTCTGTTGAGGCCTCGTGGATAGACGCTAACGCTCTAATGTACAGTATTAAGTTCAGGAGGGTTCCCGTGCTAGTGGTGGATATAGATCCTTTCGGCCCTCCAACGCCTTTCATAGAGGCTGCTTTAAACCTCGTGGGCGACGGGGGGCTCCTAATGGTTACAGCTACAGATACTGCTGTGTTAGAAGGTTCTAAGGCTTCTAAGGCCCTTAGAAGATACCAGGCTAGGATAGCTAAGATCCCCCAGTCTAGGGAGGTAGCGTTGAGGGTCCTCATAGGCTATATAGCTAGGGTGGCCGCTAGTATGGATAAGTGGGTTGAGCCTCTAATATCCCTATACATGGACTACTATGTTAGGCTATACATGCGTGTTAATAAGGGGTCTAGGGGGGCGCAGAGGACTGTTGAGAGCCTAATAGGCCCCCTCTACTACTGTGAAGACTTCAAATACGCTTCCCTCAGAGAACAAGATTTTAGAGGCTATTGTGGGTCGGTAACAAGCATGGGCCCCCTCTGGTCTGGAGACTTGTTCAACGAAGAATTCCTAGATAAAGTGGTAGCTAGCATAGAGGGCCCCCTCAACTATCTTGGAACAAGCAGGGCCCTCCTGAAAACACTTAAACTAGCTAGAGAAGAGGCTAAACTACAGGGCCATATATACCAGAGGCTCGACTCAATAGCGTCAACTTTAAAAACAGAAACCCCCAGAAGAGAATGGGCTATTGAAACACTGAGATCCAGAGGCTTCAAAGCAACCCCAACCCACCTAGCCCCCACAGGGCTCAGGACAGATGCTCCCTTGAGGGATTTACTAGAATTATTCACTGAGCATCGCAAGGCTCCAAGCGCTTCCTAGAGGCGGCTAGCTTTCATCCAGGAACCGCTATTAATCACATGTTAAATTAACTCTACACACATAATAATAGCAGGTGGTTTGAGTTATGGCTGTGAGGGTTTCAGTAGCTGTCACTGGCTCGAGCGGGGTTAGGGCGGCTCTCAGGTTTCTCGAGACGGCTAGAAAGCTTGAACTTGAAATCGTGGGGGTTATAGTGTCTAGGGGGGCTTATAAAGTGGCTTTTTACGAGGAAGGTTTGAGCGAGGAGGATTTAAAGGCTAAGATTTCAAGTTACGCTCCAGTTTTCGGGGATGAAGACTTCTCATCGCCCCTAGCTAGTTCCAGTAGCCAGCCCGACTCCATGGTTATAATCCCTGCGAGCATGAAAACTATAGGTTTAATAGCTAACGGTATACCTTCAACTCTAACGAGTAGGGCTGCCCTAGCTATTCTAAGGCTCGGCAGGAGGCTAGTAGTAGCTCCGAGAGAGGCTCCTTTAGGGGTTGCAGAGTTGAGGAACATGTTGAGGCTGGCGAGAATGGGCGCCATAATAGTCCCTATGACTCTCGCCTTCTATAATAAACCTAAGACTCTAGACGATGCTGTCGACTTCGCTGTTGGAAAAATCTTCGACGCCCTCGGGATAGATGCCAGACTATATAGAAGGTGGGGCTCTAGCCTGGAAGACACCTTTGACTAGCTGGGATTTTATTGTCGAGCCAGAATATTTAAACCTTAAATTTAAAGTTCTAGCTTAGAGGGTTTCCTAGTGCCCGTGTATCAGGCTAGGGATCTGAGGAAGCCTAGTGGGGGCTTTAGGGGTAGGCATGTTAAGGTTAAGAAGAAGGCTTTGATAGGTAGCCAGCCTACTTTAACAAGAGCTTCTAGCGATGATGAAGTTAGAGTTGAGAGGGTTAAGGGGGGTAATGTTAAGGTTAGAGTTGTGAAGGCTGTTCACGCTATAGTTTCAGACCCTAAGACCGGGGTTTCGAAGAAAGCTAGGATAATATCTGTTGTTGAGAGCCCCGCTAACAGGGAGTATGCTAGGAAGAGGATCATAACTAAAGGCACTATAATAGAGACTAGCGAGGGCAGGGCTAGAGTAACCTCGAGGCCAGGACAGGATGGAGTAGTGAACGCTGTACTCATAGATAAAGGAAAATAGCTAATAGTTGAGGGTCTAACAAGTGTCTATAGGGAGAGAGTTTAAAGGCTCAAAGATAATAGTGTGGCCCCACTACATAGATGAGACCCTACCTAGAAGCAAAGGCAGGAAAATAGCTAAAAACAAGTCTGTAAGAAAACCTAGCCTCGAAGAATTGAAAACAGCAGCTGAACTCCTAAACTTAAACCCTATAGTTGAAAACGAGAAGAGATACCCTAGAGAATGGCTATCCCCGGCTGGGAGAGTAATAGTGGATAAGAAAATGCCTAAAAACAAAACCCTAGAACTCATAGCATCCAAAATACTAGAATTGAGGAGGAAACATAGAGAGTAGCACGGCTGAAGGCGCTTTAAACCCTTAAACCCCTACTTTCTAAAAGCTCCCTCAGCAAGGGTATCTCATCGAGTTTCCGAGTTTCCAGGGAGCTCCAGAAGATCCCCGGGGGCCTCTCTCTTCTCCCCTCAGTTTTTATTATTCTCGTCGGCGTTACTATGTAATCTACTGGAACATCGTGGGGCTCCTGCGGTATCTTGTCTTCGACTACTTGAATATCGTGTACTGTTGTCGCTATGGCCACGTTAGGGTCTATGATGTTTAACTCTACTAGGATAGCGTATTCTAGCTCTCCATAGCCTTCTCCTTTGCCCAGTCTTTCTCCTAGAGTGTTTACTACTACGCTCCCCTCAACTATAAAGTCTATAGAGTCTAGTGTTCCCGTTATTTCTCTTAGTGTTCTCAGTTTAACCCCATATGTGAATGCTCCTCTTATTGTTGAAGCTTGCCTGTAAAAGCTCTCCGGGATCCTTCTAGGGTTTAATAGTAGGAACCCCTCTCTTATCCTGGGGGTTGGCATTACTAGTGTTTTACCTTCTTCGAGCGCTCTGAGCCTTACTGGGGCTTGGGGGCTGTCAGGGTTTACTTTCAATGTTAATGCTCTCCTCCACTCTAGTGTTCTAGCTAGTGTTTCCGCAGCGTTTTCCGCGCCTTTGAAGTTTGGTATCCTCCCGTGGACTGGGAATGGGGGCCTGGCTACTCCTTTCTGGATCATTAGGTTCCATATTTTCCTCCTTAGAATCTCTTTACTCCTCTTTATACTACTTTCTCCTGAGTTTCTCAACAAATTTTAGGCCCCCTTTGAAGTCCATGGGTGAGGATATGAGTACTCTATCTATGAGGCTTGAGTTTGACTCTAGGAGTTTTAAGGCTTCTTCTGGGGTGTGCATTTTATCCCTGCTTAACAGCCCCTCTATGAAGCCCCTGTTATTCTCCGTTAATAGAACCACGTATGGGTATAGTTTAGCTTTAACCTTCCTAGCTTCTTCGACCACGCTCTCATAAGCTTTCACAGTTTTATTGTTAAGGTTTAAGACTAGGTAGAAATCTGCTTTAAGCTCGAGCCTCAACTTTATCTCTTCAAGGCTCTTCCTCATACTGAGGAGTAAGCCGGGGCTAGGGCTTCCCATAGCTCTCGCTATGTTTAAAGCATGCTCAGGCTCTACATCCCTGACTATTGTCGAGCCTTCAACAATATCCCCCCTCACGAAAACAACTCTCTCCACGCCGCAGAGGTTTAAGCCTTTAATTATAGATTCCAGGGCCACCCTGCTCAAGTCTATGACCCTAACGTGAGCTATGACTTTAACGTTGCTGAGCGATAGTTTAGCTATACAGCTCACTATGGGGGATGAGAACCGTGACGTGCCCATGGGGGAGTCTGGTATGTCAACCCAGTCTACAGTGTCGCTGAGGGTTTTCAGCCTCTCTTCGAGCTTAGCCTTATCCCCTGTGGGCCCTAGCTCGAAGGCTATTTCCAATTTATGAAACCTCTGTGTTCAGCCTGTTTAGAGCTTGAAACGCGCTTCTTATATATCTTTTTCACCCTTAGATCTTCATGGAGCCTACTAGTAGTCCTATCATAGACATTAACATTAGGATTAGAATTCTCTTCTTATGGCTCAAAGCTGTGTCTCGAGCGGGTGATTTAATTAGTCGTACGGCTTCCGCCGCTACTATAGTGTCAACGGGCAGTATTATAGCGATATACCAGATGTTTACAAGCCCCAGGGCTGGGGGTAGGAGGCTTAGGGCTATTGATGTCACGTATAGGGAGGAAGCTAGGGCGGCCGCCTTGGACTCCCCGTAGGTGTTAGCTATTGTCTTCGAGCCCGCGGCCCTGTCCCCCTCAACATCCACTATGCCCTTAGCGATTTCACGCCCGAGCACGGAAAAGAATATCATAGCCCAGAATATTGAAACCCTAAGGTAATCCTCAGAGCTCCACAGGGGGCCTAAATAGTGTCTAGCTATGAAAACGCCGTAGACCAGGGGGAAGGCTGTTAGAAAAGCCACTATAATATTGCCCACTATTAAAGCCTTCTTACCCATGAAATTATAGAAGTGAGCTAGAGCCAGAAACCATAAAGCTATGAAAGTAGTTTCAGGCATAGGCTCTATGAGGAACGTGGCGGCAAGCCCTAGAAGAGTATATGTTAAAGCCAGCCTCCAAGCAAGCCTAACACCCAACCTCCCCGAAGGCAGGGGGCGCCAAGGGGCGTTAACCCTATCAGCCTCCAGGTCGAGAATATCGTTGACAATCATTATAGAGAACACTATAAAAACCCCGCCGACAACTATAGCCGCTAAGTTACCGGGGGGTATAAAGCTTGGAATCCCACCAACAACTATAGCTGAACCTAGAAGGAGGGCTGCAGTGCCCATTAAAGCATTGACAGGCCTCCCAGCCTCAACCGCAGCTAATACTTCATCCAAATACTTGGAGCCCAAGGCTTAAACTCCTTTCTTACTATAGAACTTCAGGCCGGGGGATTTAAATAGGGGCTTCTGGACCCTTAAGCCTTCGTGTGGGAAGCCGTCTCTCGGGAGGGTGGGGTGTGGGTTGGGATCTGGTTCTAGTTTTCCTAGCTAGAGGGCTATTCTCTTTCTATAATATGTGCTTACTGCTAGGTAGAGGGGTAGGTATTCTATTCTACCTAGGTACATGGCTATTATTGCGAGTATCTTAATTATTGCTGGGGAGTTTTGATTTATCATGCCTACTGTTAGGCCTATATCTGAGGATACTGTTAAAGTGTCTATTAGGGTGTCGGCGTATGAGAATCCTTCAATGTTATAGTAGTCTAGGGTTATTTTGAAAGCTATGGATAGGGTTATCACCATTATTAGGTGGATTAGTATGAAAGCGTATACTGCTGTTATGTCCTCGTGTTTAACCTCCAAGTCTCCAACCCTCCTCGTGATCACCGCCCCTCTAGGTATGAGGGGTCTTTCTAGCTCCCATAGTATGCCTTTAACAGCTATGACTATTCTTTTAATTTTAATACCTGCTGCTGTGGAGAAAGTAGCTCCTCCTATAGCCATGGCTATTAATAGTGTTGCCTTGTAAGCTTCCGGCTCTCCCTTCAAATCGCCCACTTGGAAGCCTGTTGTTGTTAGGGCTGAGATTAAATTATATAGCCTTATCCAGAAACGGTCTGGGCTACCAGAAGTTATTGACACTGTTGCAACTGCTATGGTGAGAAGTGCTAGGATAGCTATGAAGCTTTTAACTTCTACTGATGAGAGGAAAGCACGTATCCTACCCCTGCTCAAATTGTAGAGGTCTGTGAAGTTCGTGGCTCCGAGGATCATTATTATGACTGTTGCCGCTAGGACGCCGTGTTTCCCGCTCTCATACCAGTATGTCATACTCCCATCTCTAGTAGTCATGCCCGCCGTCGCCATCCCCGTCATGGCATGGTTTACGGCCTCGAAAAAACTCATTCCGGAAACATAGAGTAGTGCCACGCCCAGGAGCGTGTAGGCTAGGTATAGGGTGAAAAGCCTCCTCATACTCGATATTAGCGTTGGGGCTAGCTTAGAGCCCCTCTCAACTATGTAGGCAGACTTTATAACACGGTATATGAACGGTAGTAGGGCCCCCCCGAAAACCACGACACCCAGCCCGCCCAACCACTGAGTCAAACTCCTCCACATTAACACTACCGGCGGGGCCGTCTCGAGGGATGAAATCATCGTGAGCCCCGTGCCTGTTAACCCGCTCATAGACTCGAAATAACCATCTATAGGGCTCATATTGAAGCTAACAGTGTAGAGCACGGCAGAGAATAGGGGTGCTAGGAGCCAGAAGAGGATCACAACCATGAAAGCCTCGTCGAGCTCCGTGACTATAAACTTCCTAGACACTATGTATGATGAAAGTGACAAGGTGAAGAGAAAAACTGAGACTAGGGTGAACTTAACGCTAACCCATCTCCCAGCTTCCCCTGAAAATACTAGGAAGGTGAGCCCGTTGACTAGAGCCATTAGGGAGAACATGAGGAGGAGGGCTGAGACCCCGCCAGCTACAGCCTTTAAATTCAAGGGTGTCCACCGCTCGCTTGATGAGTTGATTATCCCCCTAGATTCCGGGGTGTTTTGGACCCCCTATAGGTTATCTTGTAACTGCTTTACTTATAAGCTCTATAGCTTCTCTTATGCTGCTCTTCGACTCTACAAGGTTCCTCGCGGGCTTTAATAGCTCTATTAGGGCTTGGGCTGTTGCTTCTTTAAGGTCTAGGGGGTGTAGTTCTCCTTTAACGTATGCTTTCTCCATTTCACTTACACTGTTAAACTCTATGGGGCCTCCGTATTTTGAGGGCCTGTCTACTTGGAGTTTGTAATCGCCTCTGGCCGCTAGTATGTACTTGTTTATCTCTATTATGGGGTTGAATTCTAGGGTCTTCGGGGGGCAGTATGCTCTCCTTATCTTCTCTCTTATAGCTTCAGGGGTGTCATGTATGAATATTGCTGTCTCGGGCTTGGACTTGCTCATTTTAGTTTCAGCGTATACCTCGTCAACCTCTCCAGCCCCGGTCTTTGGGGGCCCTTGGAGGCCCGTTATTATTGGGGTGTGTATTGCTATGGGTTTCTTGAGCTTCCTCCCCATAACCCTCTCATATGTTCTCTTCATTTCCTCCTTGTCCGCCACATCCCTAGCTAGCATGTGGGCTTTCCTCTGGTCCATGCCTCCGAGGGCTATGTCGAGGTCTAGGTAGAATATGTCTGCGACCTGCATAGCGGGGTATATTAGTTTAGAAGCGTCTATCTCAGCTTCTTCAGCCCTCCTACCCATTATTGTTAGAGCCCTCTTAACCCTGGCTAGGCTTGAGTTTTTAGCCACCCCTATTACGAGAGCCCAATAGTCCGGGTCTGAGGCTAGCTCTTCAGCGTCAACGAATTTCACCCTATCTACTGGGAGGCCTAGGGCTCCCATGAATTCTCTGAGGAGCCTGGCGGAGCTCCTTATGAGGTCCATGTTCCCCCCTAGTTTATCGTTTATGAAAGCGTGCCATGTAGCCTCTAGGATTGTGAAGTCCACGCCGGCCTCAATGAGGTCTGAAACTTTGAACATCCATGTCAGCCACCCTACATGGTAGAGGCCGCTCGGCTCGTAGCCTATGTAGCCTTTAATAGTGTCGCCCTTCTCGAGGATGCTTTTGAGCTCCTCCTCTGTCACTACTTCTAGAGTGTTCCTAACTATTAAGTTGAACATGCCCTGTACAATAGTGGGGCACCACCTGGAATCGTAAAGTTTTAAGGCTTAAATATGCTAGCATTCTAAAGCTTTTAAACCGTGGGCATAGAGATTGTCAAGGGTTGAAGAAGGGGCTGGTGGGTGTATTGAACAAGAAGAAGGGGAAAGGACAGTCTAGGTCTACGAGGCCTGCGAGGCCCATACCGCCAAGCTGGCTAGCTTATACTCCAGAGGAGATAGAGCTTATAATAGAGGAGCTAGCCAGGAAAGGCTACAAGCCCAGCATGATAGGAGTCATACTTAGAGACCAGTTCGGAATACCCCTAGTTAAACCCATACTAGGTAAGAGGATAACGGAAGTGCTTGAAGAGAAAGGCCTCCAGACCAGGGTCCCCGAAGACCTCCTAAGCCTCCTAAAGAAAGTCGTAAACCTTAGGAGACACTTAGAGGAACACCCCAAGGATTACGCGGCCAAAAAAGGCCTAATAGACCTAGAGTCTAAGATAAGGAGGGCCGTGAAATACTATAAGAGAAGAGGGAAACTACCCAAAGACTGGGAATACACGCCTGAATCAGCTAAACTACTAGTAGCTGGAGAACTTTAACCGTTTATCCCCGGACATTTGTTGACTTCCAGGGGCTTCCA
>CAKZTZ010000031.1 GCA_937921695.1 uncultured Sulfolobales archaeon
AGAGCCCTAGTAGTATTGAAGTTTAATATTGTCCTACTTTTCTTAGATGCTTTGAGACTACCTTGTAGAAGTGGGGGGAAAGATAGAGGATTTTGGCATGTTTTAAGGTTAGCTTGACGCTACGACTCTTATCGCTATCTCATACAAGGCTACAGTGTTTCCAGCGCCGTCTGTGACTTTCAGGATCGCGTTGGCCATTGGATACTGGCTTAACGTGCTCCACTCACCGGTGAACGTGAAGGTTAAGGTTTTAGATGCTCCTCCAGGTATGCTTATAGTAGTGGATTGTGAACCTATAGAGGGGTTTACTATTTTCAGTTCTGCTGTTCCCCCGCTTAATGCTGCGTTCCCAATGTTTACTAAGACCACCTCGACTATAGCGTTGTTGTCACTCTTATATGCTATTGGTTGTGTTTTTACAGCTATTATTGGTGCTGTTGTTCCTCCCGCGAATAGTGTTAGGTATGCTATTATTGCTGCCCCTATAGCTATTAGTATTAGGGTTACTAGTATTGCTAGTACTGGGCCGCTTAGGTCTCCTCTCCTAGTTCTCAGTTTGGACCACCTCGCCTCTACTATATTATTTGTCCGGGTTTTCTCTATTTAAGCTTTTGCTTAATGTTACTATATTATTACTTTTGGCTGTCTTCGTGTTAGTAGTATTATTGTTAAGGCTGTTATAGCTATTGTAGACCCTAATAGTATTGAGTATGATATTGTTAGGGGCTCCCAGGCTTGTTTTAGATATACTGCAGTCGCATAGTATAGTGTGTAGGCTGTTGGGGCTGAGCCTAGGGGTGTTAGGTCTATTTTAAGCTCCCCGCTTAAATACTCTGCTACTATTATGGCTATTGAAGATGCTAGGGGCGCAGCTACAAGTATAAAGTCTATTTTGGGCTTAGCAGCTACATACATGGCTGTGGAGACCGCTAATAAAGCTAGAGTTACAGCTACTACCGATGTTTCAATAAGTGTTAACTTTAAAAACCTTAAAGGCAAGAGTTTGAACACACCCCTATACTAGTTGGTTTTTAAAAGCTTTAAATTTTCACCGCCTGGAAAGCTCTCAACATTTTAAACCTCCCAGGCTCACCATTATTATAGTGGGAGGCTTTAGAGGTGGCTGTAGAAGTTAAGTTAGGGGTTCTGAAGCCTGGTGCTTTCGGCGGCTGCGTTAAGAGCTACTCTATTAAAGGATTCTATAAAGTATGTATTACTGGGGATGGGCGTTATATTATATATGATGCTATCCTAGATGAGGTTGATGTTGAGAGGCTTCAGAGAGTTCTCAGCAGGGCTTCACGCGGGGAGCTCCCGCACGGGAAACTTGACCCTAGGATTGAACATATTGTGGATAGGTATGTTAACGGCTACGGCCTCTTAGAGGGTCTCTTATTAGATGATGATGTCGTGGATATATTCGCTATATCGGGCATCCCAATATCTATAGTTCATAAGGAGTATGGGAGGCTTGAAACTAACATTACTCTTGGGGAGGAGGACCTTATAGAGATTATATTGAGGGCTTCAAACATCTCCGGTAAAGGTGTTAGTGAGAGGCGCCCAATACCCTCCTTTATGGAGCCGAGGTATAACTCTAGGTTCTCAGTGGTCTATAGGAGTGATATAAACGCTAGAAACTATGTAGCCCTAGATATTAGGAGGCAGCCTTCAAACCCATGGTCTATATTTAGGCTCGTAGACCTGGACACTATTAGCCTTGACATGGCTGCTTTCCTATGGCTCATGGTCAAATATAAAGTTCCAGTAATGATTGTAGGGGAGTTATTCACTGGTAAGACTACCACGATAAACGCCCTACTATCCCTAATACCCCCGGACTCGAGAGTCTTCACTATAGAGGACGCCCCGGAGCTCGTGGCCCCCACAAGATACTGGATAAGAACTATAACTAGGGAGGATGTGGAAAACCCACAGGATAGGGTGGGGGTGTTCCAGCTTATAAAAATAGCTGTGAGGATGAGCGTAGACTATATAATAGTTGGGGAGGTGAGGGGTGAGGATGCTAGAGAGTGGGCCCAGGCAATACTATTAGGGCATGGGGGTCTAACATCGTTCCACTCAGCCACTGTAGAAGCTGCACTCTTAAGGCTTAAATCACCCCCGATAGAAGTTCCAGATCAAGCCCTAAGATATTTGAATGTCTTCGTTAAAATGGAGCCCCTAACAACGGAAGAGAGGGGGTTGAGGAGGATTGCTAAGATATACTTACACGATGAGGGTAGAATACACCTAGCATATACCTATGAACCGTCTAAAGGAGAGTTTGGAAGGGTCATAAACCCCCTAGGCTTATCATTTATAGATAGGGTAGCTAAGGGGCATGGCCTTAAAACTGAAGATCTAAAGGTGGAATATGAGGCTATGAGAGTGGTCCTAGCTGAAACTATGGAGGAGCTCGTGGAGAAACACGGGGACACGAGTAGGATACCTTTCAGGGAAGTCCCTAAAACAATATATTCAAGGCTTTCTAAAGCATTAAAAGGTGGGGGCTCTTGAACATTTACAGTATAACACTAATTCTTTTATTAATAATATTCGCCATAATGGCGGGGTACGCTCTGCCCGGGGAGCTGGGTTTCATAGCACCTTTAATTATAATATTCCTAGCTGTAATGGGCACTATACTAGCTTCTCTAGCACATTCCTTCGAGGCTTACGTTTACGATTTCATGAGGGAGCAGTTTGAGAGGGCTGGAATCCCATTGGGGAGAGGCTCTTCTAGGCTTGTAGTCCTCAGTATTATTACTGTTTCTATGGTGGCTTTAATTTTAATAGCTTTATTTTTCGCCTCAATAATATCTGGCCTCTACGCGCCCCAGGCCCTCGTTATTCCCCTATCTTTAAGTATCATAGTCATAGTTACCGGAGTAGCCTCAACTTTAATACTTATAGTAGCTTCCCCGAAGCTCATAAGCTCGTTTAGAGTCACGGGGGCTCTAATAGAACTCCCCTTCCTCATAGCAACGTTTAGAGTATTCTCCAAGACACACTTAACACTCTACGATATGTTCAAGCTTGTAGAGTCCTCTGTTGCCCTCAAATGGTGGGGTGGTGAGGTTAAAGCTAGGGAGGCTGTGGCTAAAGCTCGCGGCGTCTCCCTACTCACAGCAATCAGTATGCTCTCCGAGGAGCACCCTTCACTTGAAGTTAGGGATTTCATTAGGAGAGTTTCCATAGTAGGCTCGTATGCCGGGACTGTAGCTGGGGTTGTTGAGAGGCTTTCCCAGCAAGTATTTGAAAGGCTCAAGTCTAGGCTTGAAACACTAACAGGATACATGTATATAGCTGTGGGCATAATTCTAGCGTCGCTCTTCCTCATCCCAATCCTGGCTGCAACACTAGGCCCGGTCATAGGCATTAAACCCCCAATGGTTGTCTACGTTACAGCTGCGACAGCAGCACCCATATTCCTATTCTCATACATGCTGTCGGCAAGCCTCTACCCTTCAGGTTTCATGTTAAACCCCCCAGGAGCCCTTAAAACTCTCTACGCGCTCACAGCTATTGGAATACTCTCAGTGCTAGCCTACATGTCATATACCGCGATCAAAGGAGCCCCCGCTAACCCGCTCATGCCGGGGGCGGTTATCATAGCCCTCCTAATACCCCTACTATTCCTAACCCTGAGCTATGACGCTAGAGTCTCAGCCTACGATAGGCTAGTAAAAATAGTCGCAGACTCTACAGAGATGGCATCAACGACGGGGGAGAACCTTATATCAGTTATGAGGAGGACAGCTAGGGGGGATAGGAGAGTTCAAAGGCTCATAAGCGATATTGAGAAGGCTGTCGTAGAAGACAGTTATAGGGTTAAGCTCGTCTCCCAAGCTCCAAACATGCTATACGCCTCTTTCATAGAAAACCTAATATATAGTTTGAGAATAGGAGCCCCAATGCCAGTATTCTACGAGCTCTCATCAGTATATGAGAGCCTGAACGAAACACTGAAGAGGCACAAGTCAACAATGAGGGGGGTCGAGCTTACAATAGCCCTAATAATTGGGGCAATAGTACTCTTCACAGTGATAATGACTAGAATACTAGGAGGCATGGCTGAGCAGATATCCAAAGCAGCCCCGGGAACTATGCCACCACTACTAGGAGCTTTCAAGATAACTGTAACCCCAGAAACGTCATATGCCATAGCAATAGCTATGATAATAATAGCCATAGTAGTAGGCTCCATAGTGGAGAAAAGCAAGAACGGAACAATAACGACGTCAGCCAGGACAATACTACTATACACGATAATAGCAACAACAGGCTTCATCACAATCATGTTACCCTAAGGCGGCAGGATTAAATCATATCTGTCCCCGCCAAGTATCACGGGGAACTGCATTGAAATCACTAAGTTACCGTTTCCATCATATATCTCTATTATTCCGTCAGGGAATATGAACCCATTCCTATTATTAGGCTCCTTAAGCAAGTCTATTATAGGCGGAGCTACTATAAGCCTAGCCACACCGCTCGAATCGGCCGTAGCAGTAGCTACAACATAGCCTGTCGCATTCTTAAGTTTAACAGTCCAGCCAGGCTGGAGGCCTCCAACCTCGACAATCCACGGGGGCCTATCAACTGTGACGATAAAGTTGTCAAAGTAGACATTCCCCACACTAAAATCTTTGTCCTTGTAAAACGCTATGCCAGGCCTATTAGGGTAGAACCTGCGTTCGATGTTTTTCTCAGACGGGATGAGCCATGTATGGTTCCAGTGCCCAGCCATCCACCTATTAAAGTCTACATAGGTGGATACATGGGTTAGATACCACTCTTCAAGGGTAAGACTCCATTCTGCTCTCTCTATGAGATATTCTATCCCGTCTAAGTTGAAGTATGACGATATTCTGTCGCCTTTCCTTCCAGGCTTTGTAAAGATCCACCAGCCTATAATATATCGCCTGCCAGTATCTATATATGCTGCTCCAATCACGGCATCTCCGGAGTGTGGGAAGAATTCGCTTCGGAATACTAGGAAGCCCACATATATAGTTTTACCAGCTAAAGCGAGATCGCGAATACTCACGTTTGCGAAGGTAAAACAGTATGAACGCCACGGAGCCTTGCTTAGATTTATGTATATAGCCTTCCTTCCACTATCATATTTCCAGGCGTCGAGGCAAGTGAGCTTAACGAACTTGCCTGTTTCGAATGGGTTTTCATCGAAAGTATGCCAAAATACAGCGGCTCTACTTAGTTTAAGGGTAGGTTGTAGTGGCGGCGGTGGTGGTGGAATTACGGGACATTCTGGTGTTTCTCCGGGTTTGACTCTAGCCTCCTGGGTTATGAATGCATCCTGGCCTTCTACCTTGAAATATAGGGTTATCGCATATGTTTTCCCTTTAACGTGTAGGGGGATGTCTGATCTTATCGAAACCCACACTGTTCCAGGCTGTCCTTGTAGGAGCCTGCTACCCTCATGAAAGCCCCTAGTCCACACCTCGATCTCGGAGTTTCCAAAAGCTTTATAGCCTGTTCCATAAACGCTTACCGGAACCTCTATAAGGCCCGCCTCAGTGTCTACCCATATTTTTGTGAGGTATAAGGCTACCCTGTGGTTGTTCGCTACGAATATCCAAGTAACGTTCCCATCTTGTGTTTTAGAGTAGCACTGAGCATGGCCTACTGTTAGGGGCACACTCAAGATATATTGTTGTAGGTTATAGCTGTATATTGCTAGGAAAACTACGGCTCCAACTAGGGCTGTAAGTATTATTGTTATGGTCATTAAACCTAGTATGGGATGCTCGATTCCCAAAACCGTCCTCCCCTAATTTTAGCTGAGAAGCCTCCTTTTAATGCTTTTCACCTATGGTTAATTGTTGATAAACCTTATATCCCGCCAGCTTCAATCCTCCTCGCCCTTAACAGTAGATATATTACAGGTATTAGCATTAGGACTATCCCTGCGAAGAACGAGAGGAGGCTCGTTAAAGGGTCTACAGCCCTCACAGTCTCAGTAACCCTCACTGGAACTTCCCTAGTCTCGGTTCTAACAGCTGTCACAGTCACGAGCACGTCTGCAACTTCAAGAACTGCTGTTCTAGGCGCTTCTTCAATCCTACCATACCATTTGAGCTCCTGCACCCCTCCAGCTAATAGGATCCCTTGGGGTGAGTAGAACTCGAATTTTACAGTGTAAGTGCCGGGGGCTTTTAGTGAGAATACTCCAGGAACTTGGAGCTCTTGGGGAGCCCCACCTATATAAACTTTCAACCTCCCATCAACAGGTTTATTCGTGTAAACATCTCTAGCTTCCACATCGAAAACACCCTCCCCCCTATACTTAAACTCTACAGCTACATAAGCCCCTTCTAGGGGGATGCTCCTCGACCCTTCAACCCTATAATAGGGTGGTTGTAGCGTGCATGAAACCGTTATGGGGACCTCCGCCCCTATAGGTGTAGCGTGCACAGTCACGGGAGTCCACAAGCTTGCAGGATAATCTACACCAGACACTTTGAGAGTGCACATTCCAATAACGTCCGTTCTAGGCCTTCCTGTAAGCCCATCATATAGTTCGAGCCTCACAACTATGTTAGAATATGGTTTAACCTTTTCAGGGACAACTGCTATTGATAGTCTTGAGGGTCTAGGGGACACTTCTATGAACTTTGTTATGCTCATACTCTCACCCCCAATATTAATGAGGGCTACAACCGGGAAAAACCCCGCTGATAGTGGGGTCCACGTTATCTCAGGGTTCCCCCTGCTAACTTTAACTATACTACTATCTGGGAGTCTAACTAGAGCTTCTACAAACTCCCCTACAATCCTTATCTTTACAGGCTCCCCTGCAATAACAGTTCCGGGAATTGAGAGTTCCACTCTCTTAGGGGGTTTGAAGCTTACAACCTCCACTCCAAGGCCGTCAGTATAAGCTAGGGTTTCCCGAGCGTAGTCCGCATCTACAATCTTAGTCTTGAAGTTTAAATCCATTATAATGTTCAAGCTAGCACCTTCAAACCTAGACACTATTAGCCTAGAGTCTTTAACTATCAAAACCTCCCCCCCAACACTAACCTTGACAACTCTACCCCCGCTAACCGCTAGGCTAGCCCCAAGCCTTGAAACTATATAGACCCCCTCTTCGCCATTAGCTATGAAAAAACCCCTAGAGAACATTAGAGATTCAGAGAGCCTGGCAGTGAAGGGGGTGACTCTAAACACTCCTTCAGGGCTCCACTCTATGAGGGCTGAGCCGGTATCCGTTTTTAGGAGCGCGTAGACAATCCCATCACTATACCCTACTCCAATAACCTCCCCAGCCACAAGAGCTACCCTGTAGAGGGCTGAGCCGAGAACGTCTGCAATAATATAGCCTGAGATAGAGTCCACGTAGAGGGCTGCTAGAGAACCCTCATACATGAAGCCGTAAACGGGGCCGGAAGGCTTAAGAGAAACCCTGTAAATAGAGTCGCCCCAGTAGATGCGGTCCCCCACACTTAAAATATTATATGGATAGTTTGAAACCACTATAGGCCCGTCGACAACTAGGGAATACCTATACATGCCCTGAGAGTATACTGAGCCCACGACACCGTCAACTATGAGAACACACTCTAACCCCCTACTATCACAGTTAAACCTGTAAACATCAAGACTCCTAGCGAAGGATAATAAAGCTCCTCCCTTAATAATGCCTATATTAGTAACAACTTCTAGATCCCCATCCCCGTCAAAGTCGAAAAGGTAAATTTTAGAGTATTTTAGAGCCTCAGAGTATGCTGGAAGACTTAAAGCTAGCATTATCAACACGGCTAATACAAGTCCATAAATTTTATGCACCCACTATCACCCTCCCATCTAATCTCCGTCTGTCATTAAAAAATATAAACGTTTAAACTCTTAAAGCTAACCCTTTAAGGGAAGCCCTAAGAGCTTATTACCTCCAACCTACTATCTTAGAACGGTCAGCAGGCTGGGGTCTACGAGGCCCCTCCTAGCTGGCTGCGTAGCGTAGAGAGTGGAGTAAGAGTGGGAGACTCGGTTAAAATATCGGATCTTAGGGAGAACATGGATAATGTTAACGTGAGAGTTAGAGTTCTCGAAGCTGGGGAGTCCAAGGTAATAGAGACTAGGAGTGGACCCAGAACTATAAGTGAAGCCCTAGTAGGGGATGAAAGCGGGAGAGTAAGACTAACACTATGGGGAAAACTAGCTGGGACACTCAAAAAAGGAGACACAGTAGAGATAAGAAACGCTTGGACAACAACATATAGAGGCCAAGTACAACTAAACGTAGGAGCAAGAGGAAACATAGTGAAAATAAGGAGCGAAGAAGTAGCAGCAGAAGATGAAATACCAGAAGAGACGCCTAAACCAAAAACACCCCAGCCACAAAGACCCAGAACAGGACCCCCAAGAGGAGAGGGCAGGCCTCAAAGAGGCTACAAGCCCAGAAGGTAGCCCGTAAACCCCCACGAAAACATACGAGAAACATCTTTTTCTCTTCAAACTTCAACTATTAACTCAAAACTTCTAGGGTTGAAGCATGCAGGCGGGGAAACAGCATATAAATGTAGCAACATACTCTTTAAAGCCCTAAGGGCAACGGGAGCACTGCTACGAGCCTCCAGGATATAGCCTAGATGGGAGCCCCATATCGTTGAGCTCACAGCCGTGGAAGCCCCCGGATAAATATTCAGGAGAACGGAACTTTATGCTTTGGCTGTGAGTTTTCTCTGGAGTATTATCAGGGCTGTGAAAGCGAGGGCTATTAGTATGGCCATTATGGATAGGGCTGATAGTGTTTTATCTAGGCTGCTAAGAGCTATTTTTATGAAGTTTTGGAACAACTCTCTCCCCCTTGAAACTTCTACTGTGGAGGTTTCAGGTTTCGTTATGACTAGTTTCTCTGATCCCGCTTTTGTATATTCTTGTTTCCCCGCTTCTAGCATTTTTGATATCCAGGCTGTTATTATGCTTTCAACTGCTAGGGTGAAGCTTTCAAGGTTTTCAGCTGCTAGGGCTTTTGAAGGGGCTAGTGTTGACGGGGCTTTTGACGCTGTTTTTAAAGCTTCTCCTGTGACATAGTTTAATACTTCCCTGCTTCCCAGGGTTTCATGTATTCTAGCTGTTATAATTGATATTGAGGCTACTGAGAGGTGGAGGGACGCTACAGGGTCTTTGGTTGCCATGGCTGTCATTGTCATCATTAGGGCCTCGTTTGGAGGGGATCCTAAGCCTGCCTCGCTAAATATCTGGACAGCGTATGCTGAGAGGCTTCTAGCTGTAGCTGTCATGAATTGTGAGAGTTTAGTTAGAGTCTCGAGGTTGACTTTAACGTTAGAGGGCTCGGCTTTATCCAGTATTATGTTAGCGAACTTCGCCTCCCAGTATGCTCTGGATAGTGATAGGATGTCTATGCTGCCGCCTGGCTGTGTTATGCTGGAGTTTAATAGCATGGCTGAAGTCCATGAGTGCACATATGCTAGGCCTTTAAACTCCACTATAGCTAAGTCTGTGTTGTTGAGGCTTGAATATTTAGAGTTGAAAACAGCTAGCTCCCCGTTGACCTCGTCGACTACAGTGTTAACATTAAATCTCCCGTTATAAAATTCGTAAGCCCACAAGTTAGCTTGAGCTGCAACAGCAGCCTCCAAGGCTACCAGGGCCGCTGCATAGTATAGTTGAGATTCAGCCAGGCTTAGAGCCTTGCCTAGCATGGACTCAGCTCTATCTACTAGGCTTTTAGAAGCTAGCTTACCCTTAGACTCCTCCACTACAGCCCGGGAGAGAGCTATAACCTCGTCGAACACTGATTTAACAACAGGGCTCTCTTTTAAACCGCTATCCAACCCTTCCCGGGGGATTTCCCTACCAGTTACTATACTATAAGCTTCCCTGAGGCTTAGAGCTTCACGCACCTTAACCCCATATTTCCTGCCGAGCTCCTCTAGATTCACGGTTTCCGGCTTCACTGTCACGAAAACAAAAGGCCCCCTACTAACAACAACCCTAGCGTAATAAGTATAGTTAACCTGGCCATAAGGCACTATAAACACCCTCCCCCCAGCCCCAGCTACAGCCTCAAGCTTCTCCTTAAGGCCCCCAACAGGCCCTATAGTTAAATCCGGGTTAATCATGCCGGTAACCACGAAATCCCCCCCGCAACGCCAGCCCTCCAGGGCTAGGAGAACACCTAAAGCCATGGCCGCCCCGGCGCTCGGACCCCCAACAATTATTGATGGAGCATCAACTATGAAATAATAGTCGTAGCTTAAAGGGTTAAAACCTAAAAGCATAGAAGCAGCTAACACAGCTATCCTAGCAGCCCCCTGAACATCAACATCAGTAGCGGGGCTCGTAGAAACAAATATAAAACCAGACCCGGGGCTTACAACCCTCACAGTCAAACTGCCTATAACGCCTCCACCACTAGAAGCTACAGCTGCAATGTTTAGAGAACACTCGAACACAGCTTGACTGCTTTGAACAACTGGAACTAGAGGCCCCAACGTTAAAACAGCAATAAGCAATAGTGGGGTTAAAGGCACTCTTACCAAAGTTTCCACACCAAAGCTACCAGG
>CAKZTZ010000032.1 GCA_937921695.1 uncultured Sulfolobales archaeon
TAGCTGGGAATATAGGCTTCGCAACTCCCTATACTTCAGTGTACTAAGTTTTATGAAGGATTTAATCCTCCCCTAGTAGCGTATAATACTAGTTGCTCAACCATATTCCTATACATTCAAGCTCAACAAACCTAGCAAACACCCTCTTAGGCATCCTCTCAGACTTAACCTTCACCATTCTAACTGTTTCCACTGGCATAGCCTCCATCCTTGCAGTATATTGTTTGCAGTATTTTAAGGAGTTAAACATTATTCTTAGTAATTTTACCGGGAACGGTGAAAAACTTGGGTAGTCTAACACCCTTTTGCCCCTGGTACTCTCCTTTGTATGGTTTTACAGATGGTGTCCCTAGCTTCACTAGGACTAAATGTAGGAATCTGTCTCCGGCGTATAGTTTTACTGGGAAGCTTGAGCCTATGACTTCTATTGTTAGCTGGCCTTCGAAGCCTGCGTCTACGGCTGTTGAGGGTACGTATATTCCTGTTCTGGCCCATGTGCTTCTGAGGTTTACGAGCCCGGCTATGTAGTCTGGGAGTTTGATATATTCTAGGGTGTGGAGTAGAAGGTGCTCTCTAGGTCTAACTGTTATCTCGCTGGACTCTCCGCACTCGTAAAACTCCCATGGATCCCCGGGGTTTCTAGGGTCTAGTATTTTCTCTGCAGGTTTAAACCTGCAATAGCCTCTTCCAAGCCTTAAATCTAAACCGTTCTCTCTCACAATCTCGGCGTCGAAAGGCTCAACGAGGATGTCCCCAGCCTTAATCAAAGTTAAAATATCCCTATCGCTCAAAATCAAAGAGCATCCCACATAAATCTGGGGGCTCTGCGGCTTTAAACCCTCAGGTCCTTACAACTGGTAGATTTAACTGTTTAAATTAAGGGTTTGAGGGTAATGTTAGGAATGCTCCGTGGGAGCTCCTCAGCCTAGGCTGTTGGCTTGATATCTTGCTAGATGCTGTGCTAGAGGTTCTCCTGGCAAAAGTGGGGCTTTATGGTTTATATGGCCCTAGTTGACCCATGTTATTATGGTTTCCGAGCTTGAAGGGTTGCCTAGCGGGGCTGTTATAGCTATGTATTTTTGCCTTAAAGATGTTAGTGTTGGGTTTTGCGTTCTGGTTAGTGTTATTGAAGCTTTAATCGTCCCTCCATCTATCGTTAACGGTGTTATTGCTAGTGTGGTTGGGGGCTTAACTTCTAGGGGGGCTTCCGGGACTAGTTGAGCGTACCCTCTATATGTTCGGCCAGCTTGTATGAGTTTCAGTTTGCCGGGCCATGCTAGTATTATTAGCATCTTACTGTCTCCGAGGCGCGCCTCAACGAGCGCCGGGGGCCTCCAGGGGCTATAGTTTGGGCTTGTGAAACTCGACCCGCTGTAAACAGTTCTACGCCAGTTGCTGGGGTCTTCGGTGTAAGAGGCTTGTATTCCATTTAACAGTGGAGGGTCTATGGGCGGCTCGGCCTCCAGGGCTATCTGAGCGTTCTGGTAAGCTATTCTAGTCCAGTCTTCACTTGTTAAAATTCTAGTGTAAGTGTTGCTGTCCACTGATATTTTAGCGTGGACCCTTGGAGTTTGCGGGAGTTTTTGCCTGTAAGCTTTTATTATCGACTCGCTGAAAGAATCTATACCTGTAATGTTGCCTTTGAGGAGCTTAGCCTCCAAATACCCTACAGCCCCCAAGTCTAACCTTGCTGGTTTACCCGCATATTCTATCGCATAGTCTACTCTAAGGGTGAACGTCATGTCTATTCTAGCCCCATCTAGGGGCCTGAAGTAAGTCCAGACTAGGGGCACTAATAGCCTTGAGCTTGTGAAGTTAGCCTCACCCCAGCCGTCCCACCTAAGCCTGTATGTTACCGGGGTCTCTATCATCTCTATATACCTCTCAACACGATACCTGAAACTCCCTGCAGGCGTGTAAGTTACAGGGATTAAACCCATATACTGCATGACCCCTGAAACACTCGGGCTTATAGTATCGCTCGTCCTGTACACAGAGCTAACTGAGACTCTAAGGCTTCCAGAGTAGGCCACGTTAGGGGGCCCTTTAAGCATCAAGTATACTGTGAGGGGTAGATTCAAAACCCTATAAACTGTAATAGTGTCACTCTGAGGGTCGAGTATCGCGAGCTCATTCCACCCGGGCGTAGATAGGCAGCCTACGACTATGTCGAGAGGCCCCGCCGGGGTTGAGATAGTCCTAGCTGTGACCTCGAACCCCCTATAGTTAACGTTGCACCGCCCTTCACCGTCTAGGATTACAGTCGCTGATATGATTGTTGTGGAGCCCACTGTGTATATTACTGTTTCATTAGAGCCCCCGGCAACTACAGCCACTGGGAGGCCTAGAGACGGGTCTATCAGGCTGTTGTTTACGGGGTCTAACTCTAGGTTACAAGTGTAGTAGCCCCTCCAACCCTTAGGGGTATAGCCTATTTTAGGGTCCACCCTAGGATCATAAGCTACGACAACCCCGCTAGAAAGCACCATGTAAACCCTAACTGGCTCGCAAGAGTAAATGTCAACAAGCTTGAATACTGACATGTTAGAGCCCGCTAGGCCTCCAGGCGCGAACTTCAAGGTCCCATTAGCATAATCTACAATGAAAAAGCTTACTTCAACAGGCTTAGAGGAGTAGACTTCAGAGTATAAGGCTCCACTTGAAACACTCAAACTCATAACTGGAGGCTGGGAGGCTTCACTTAAAACCCTCGAAGCCCTCTCGACAGCATAGTTAGAAGCCTCGTTCACCCTATAGTACACAGTTAAAGCCGCAGACATGAGCCCAACAACAACTAAGCCCATAACGAGCACAGCGAGTAAACCACTAACGCCCCTGCTCAAACACAGCACACCCAAAGGGGAAGCCAGGGTATAAGCGTGAGGGCGGGAGGGTGAAGTGTAGAACAATGATGTAGGGTGAAGCTATCATGAAAACAATAGATATAAACCTATTAACGTTGAGGGATCTTCACGGGCTATAACGTTATTTTAAACGCTAATAACATCTCCCAAACATGGTGGTCGGGGTTGACCGCTTTAACATCATATCTTAGAGGTTTAGCTGGGGATGTTGTTGAGCTTTCAAGGCTGGATAGTAGGGTTAGAGGTTTTCTCGGAGGTTTTATGTGGCGGAGGGCTTTCGTGATAGCTATGGGTAAAGGCTCTGTTCAAATGGCTTCAGGCCTTGAAGGTCTTATTGAGTTTGAAGGTGGCGTTGTTGTTAAGCCTAGGGGGTCTCCCGGGTCTGTGAGCGGCCTTGAGGTTATAGAGTCCAGCCACCCCACGCCAGACGAGTCTAGCCTTAGGGCTGGGGAGGCTGTCCTCGAGTGGGCTAGGGCTTCGAGGGGGGGCAGGCTTATAGTCCTCGTTTCTGGGGGCGCTTCAGCCCTAGTGGAGAAGCCTTTAGATCCCCTCACTTTAGACGATGTTAAGGCTGTAACGGGGCTCCTGTTGGGTTGTGGAGCCACTATACATGAAGTTAACACTGTGAGGAAGCATATTTCAGCTGTTAAGGGCGGCAGGCTCGCCGCCGAGGCTTACCCGGGTGAAGTTCTAGGACTCTATGCTAGTGACGTCCCAGGCGATAGCATAGACGTTATAGGCTCCGGGCCCACTGTAGCAGACCCGACAACGTTTAAGGAAGCGCTCTGGGTTATTGAGAGGTACGAGCTTAGAGAGGCTTTGCCTTGGAGGGCTCTTAAACTACTCGAGGATGGAGCTAGGGGCCTAGCCCCTGAGACTCCTAAACCTGGCTCACTCCAGCTCTCTAAAACTAGGAATGAACTTGTAGCTGCTAACATAGATGTTTTGAGGGGTTTAAAGTATAAACTTGAAGCTGAAGGGTTTAACACTGTAATACTCACATCTAGGCTTGAAGGAGAAGCTAGAGAGGTGGGGAAAGCTCTCGCATCGATAACCCTAGAGGCTATAAACAGGGGGGTCCCGGTGGGGAAGCCTGGAGCCATACTAGCTGGGGGTGAGACCTCGGTGAAAGTTAAAGGGAAAGGTAGGGGGGGAAGGAACATGGAGCTAGCGTTCTCATGGGCTTTAACAATGTGGAAGTGGGGCTCCACGGAGGCGGCAATGCTCTCAATGGACACCGACGGCATAGATGGTTTCACGGACGCTGCAGGCGCAATAGTAACGCCCCAAGTTATAGGGGGGCTTCTAGATATGAAAATAGACCCCTACAAAGTCCTAGACGATAACGACACATACACAGCCCTAGAGAAGGTGGGGGCTTTAATAAAGACGGGGCCTACGGGGACAAACCTTAACAGCATCCAAGTAATACTGATAGCTTAAAATTAGAGAGTCGAAACTATCCGGGCAACATGCAAGCCCGCAACATTAGGTTTCCCTGTTTGTATCTAGCGTTTTAGGTTGGGATGCTGGCCGTCTATAAGGCTTTCACCGTTTCACGGGGTTATCCTCTCAGTATCTCTCGGGAGTAGCCTCGCCTCTCTAACGTTCTGAAGCCCTAGCATCTGCATTGTTATCCTCTCTAACCCCATTCCCGCCCCTCCATGTGGTGGCGCCCCATACTTGAAGAATTCCAGGTAGTATTGGAAGTCTTCATATCTTAAGCCTTTATCTGCTAGGTTCTTCTTAAGTTTCTCGTACCTATGTTCTCTCTGGCCTCCAGTGACTACTTCTAGCCCCCTCATTAGTAGGTCGAAGCCGTAAGTCCAGCTGGGCTCATCTTCTTTCCTCATTGTGTAGAAGGGTCTGACTTTCCACGGGTATTCTGTTATGAAGACTAGGTCGGACCCATATTTTTCCCTAGCATAGTTTCCTAGGAGTTTCTCTCCCTCGCTATCTAGGTCTTCGCCTGGAGGTATCTTCTTCCCATATTCTTCTTCTAGTATCTCGTAGGCTTTCCTTATAGGTATTCTGGGCGCCCCCTCCTCGGGGATCTTTATAGGTTCAATGTTGAAATCCTCCATTATCCTCTTGATCTCCTCTTCTTTCACGCTATCCTCAGCCAGTTTCCTGAAGAACCCCTCAACATAGTTCATCACGTCGTGGAAAGAGTTTATGAACCCTATTTCAATGTCTAGAGAATGGTACTCGTTAAGATGCCTCACAGTATGGTGGGGCTCAGCCCTGAACACTGGGCCTATCTCGAAAACCCTTTCAAAACCCGCTATGACCGCGAACTGCTTGTAAAACTGGGGGCTCTGAGCTAGATAAGCTGTCCTATCAAAGTATAATACTGGGAACACGTCAGCCCCACTCTCAGTGCCCGAGGACACTATTTTAGGCGTGAATATCTCTACAAACCCCTGGCTCGAATAATACTCCCTAAACTTCCTCGCCACCCAGGATTTAACGAGGAAAACAGCAGAAACCTTAGGGTTCCTAGCGTCGATCCACCTATACCTTAACCTCGTAGAAAGCCCCGCGCTCAAGGAACTGTGAACCTCCAAGGGGAGAGGCTCTACAGGATAAGAGAGGACGCTCAACTCTAAAGCTGAAACTTCAAAACCCTCCCTAGTAGGGGCCCTCCTAAGAACCCCATCAATACACACTACACACTCCTCCCTAAGACTATCAGCAAGCCCCATAACATCCCCGGGAACCTCCCCCCTCTTGAAAACCGCCTGGAGAAAGCCAGTCCTATCCCTAACTATTACGAACTTAACACCCCCCAAATCCCTTATCCTGTGAACCCACCCACAAACCCTAACCCTAGAACCCTCAAACCCCTCAGCCTTCAACAATATATCCCTTATAAACACGTCCTTAATCACAAGCCAGCCCTAAGAAGACTTTAACGGAGGCCCCTTAAAAAGTTAACCTACGACGTTCTACGACAAAAACCGGGGAGTTAACGCCCAACTATCAACACTGCTCCACCCTAGCTCTACGTTAGGGCTCCTCCACATAGTGAGAGCCTCCGGGATAAACTATACTCTCGCCCCTCAAGTTATGGAGAAGTGTTTGAAAACTTCTAGCTAGGTTTCACACTAGAGGGTAGCCTCCAGGGTCTCCGTTAATCTTCAGTATAAGTGGAGACCCCTCCTTCACGCCCCTTAGTTTTCTCCGCGAAACATATGGCGGAGCACTCTAAATACTCATCTAGACTCTTCGATTTACAAAAACAAATAGCGTCGCACTCGGTCTCGAAGAAGTAGTCCTCCGGTAGGATGCCTTTACACTCCTCGGGAAGTTCCTGGCTCACTGTAACCCCCCACATATTAGGGGGTCTAATACTTTTAAACTATACTCGAATACATCAAAATACTTCAACTCTTAGAAAAGGGCCGTATAGAGTAGATAGTATAGTAACTGTCGCATGCTATGAGGTTACTGTTTTAGCCTAGTGTTGAGTTTAAATGGTGGGTAGGGTTAAGCTTGACCCCGGGGCTTTAACTCAGTATTCCTTTCTTTTCTAGGAGTTTATCTAGGTTTCTCCTTATTGCTTCTATGAATTCTTCTGTTGTGACTATGGCGTTTACCGGTGGCTCCGCTACTCTGGCTATGTCTTGGGTCATTATTCTGTCCTCCTCTATTGTGTTTTTTACGGCTTCTTCTAGGGTTTCAGCGAAGGCTACTAGTTGCTCGTTCCCGTCTCTCCTCCCCCTCTCCCTTAACCCCCTAGTCCAGGCGAATATTGTTCCTGTTGGGTTTGTTGAAGTCTTTTCTCCTTTGAGCCACTTGTAATAATGTCTTCTTACAGTGCCGTGTGCAGCTTCTGAGAGGTAGTAGCCGTGGGGTGAGAGGAGCTCTGAGGTCATTAAGGCTATGCTCCCAGAGAAGGCTGCTGACACAAGGTCTGATATCACGTCTCCGTCGAAGTTCTTTGTAGCCCACACGAAGCCCCCCTCGCTTCTCACAGCTCTCGCATAAGCATCATCTATTAGATAGTACTCGTATTTTAAGCCTTTATTCTCAAACTCTTCTTTGAACTCCCCCTCGTAAACCTCCTGGAATATCTCCTTAAACCTGGCATCGTAAACCTTTGATATAGTGTCTTTAGTGGCGAACCATAAATCTAGGTTGTTAGCTAGAGCGTACTTGAAGGAGGCTCTTGCGAAGCTCCTTATAGAACTGTCTAAGTTATGGTATGCTTGGAGGATCCCGGGGCCTTCTAGCCTGGGGAGTTTTATTCTAGCTTCTTTACCCGAAAAGCTCCTATAAACTACCTCAGCCTCCCCCGGCTCCTCAAACTTTAAGCCAACCCCGGAATATATGTCGCCGTAGGCGTGCCTAGCCACAACTATAGGCTTCTTCCAGAACCTAACAGCCGGTATGATATTCTTCAATATTATTGGAGCCCTGAAAAGAGTGCCATCTAGGATCTCCCTTATAGTGGCGTTGGGACTCCTATAGGCCTTCTTAAGATTATATTCTTTAACCCTCTCAGCGTCGGGCGTTATTGTGGCGCACTTAATTCCAACGCCTACACTCTTAATAGCCTCTGCAGTCTCAATAGTGATCCTATCATCGGTCTCGTCTCTAACCTTAACATGGAGATCATAGTATTTAACCTTCAAGTCGACATAGGGCTCTATAAGCTTCTCCTTAATCCAGCCCCACATAACTCTAGCCATCTCGTCCCCATCAATCTCCACAACAGGTCTATCCATAGGGATCTTGCGCATCCAAAACACCAATACATCAAGTAAACTCCTAAGCCTATATATTTAGTTTGGAAAATCTCTAATCATATAGATAGAAGAGCAGCCTTTACATAATAGCAGGCCGCTAAAGGCTATTCTCCCAACTTAAATTTTCTTCGAGCCTGGGGCTTATGCGGAGGGTTTTGGGTTAATGCTTAAAAGACTTGTTTCCTGTTTTTTATGGGGAAGTGCCCCCTTGGTGGTGTTTTGGGTTGACTGATGTTTACGAGAAGATTAGTGAGCTCGCTAAGAGGAGGGGTTTCTTCTGGCCTTCATACGAGATTTACGGGGGTGTCGCGGGGTTCTACGATTACGGGCCTTATGGTGTGCTTTTAAAGAATAGGATTGTGGAGAAGTGGCGTGATTTCTTTGTTAGGAGGCACCAGGATTATGTTGTTGAGATAGAGTCTCCAATTATAGCTCCCGGTATAGTGTTCGAAGCTAGTGGTCACGCAGAGCACTTTACAGACCCTGTGGTTTCATGTTTAAAGTGTGGGAGGAAGTTTAGGGCTGACCACTTAGTTGAGGAGGCTCTAGGTATTAGCGTTGAAGGTTTAAGCTTAGAGGAGTTGGGTAGGATTATTAGAGATAACAATGTTAAATGCCCGCTTGACGGGGGCGAGCTAGGGGATGTTAGGGTGTTTAACCTACTCTTCAGGACCCAGATAGGCCCCTATGAAGGGGATATAGGCTACATAAGGCCGGAGCTCGCTCAAGGCATGTTCGTCGCATTTAAGAGAGTCCTCGAATCTATGAGGTCAAGGCTCCCAATAGGAGTAGCTCAAGTTGGCCGCGTCGGCAGGAACGAGATTAGCCCTAGGCAGGCTATGGTTAGGCTTAGAGAGTTCACCATAATGGAGATGGAGTATTTCATAGACCCTGAAGACCTCTCAGGCAACTGCCCCTTCTTTGACGAGATGGCTGGCAAACGTTTGAGGGTTCAAAGCTACACTATGAAAGTTAAAGGTGAGGAGCCCCAGTGGCTTACTCTCGAGGAGGCTGTTGAGTCTAAAGTAATAGTGGATAAGTGTCTCGGCTACTGGATGGCTATAGGCCAGGAGTTCGTGGAGAGCCTTGGGGTCCCGGCGGAACAAATGTTCTTCATGGAGAAAGGGCCACATGAGAGGGCCCACTACTCTGCCCAGACTTTCGACCAGGTTGTTAAAGTGTCTAGGTGGGGGCTTATCGAGGTCGCAGGTCACAGTTATAGGGGGGCATATGATATGTCGAGGCACATGGCCTATAGTAAGGCTGACTTGACAGTGTTTAAACCCTACAAGGAGCCCGTGCTCGTTAAAGAGAGGAAGGTTATAGTGGATAAGGGTGTTGTAGGAAGGCTTTTCAGGGATAAGGCTGGGGAGGTCTTGGAGGCTCTTCAAGCCGCGAGCCCCGAGGATATTGAGAGTTATTTGGCTAGCGGGAGCCCCACCATTAAAGTTGGGGGTTTTGAAGTTCCCAGGGGCGCTGTTAAGATAGTCGAGGTTGAGGAGAAAGCGTGGGGTAAGAAAGTTTTACCTAACGTAGTAGAGCCTTCGTTCGGTGTCGACAGGGTGGTCTATGTCACTTTCGAATACGCTTATAGGGAGAGGGAGGGTAGGGTGATCCTGGCTTTCCCAAGGGATATAGCTCCAGTTCAAGCGGCCGTATTCCCGCTCGTGGAGAACGATGAGAACCTCATAGCTGAAGCTAGGAGCCTTTATAAGACACTTGTAAGGGAGGGTTTCCAAGTGATATATGATGACACAGGGAGCATAGGGAGGAGGTATGCTAGGGCTGACGAGATAGGGGTTCCAGCAGCTTTCACCATAGACTATCAGACTCTCGAGGATAAGACTGTCACGATGAGAGATAGGGATACGTGGAGGCAAGTGAGGCTCCCAGCCAATAATGTAGTTGAAGCTCTTAGAAAGTTCCTCAAGGGGGAGCCTTTAGATTCTCTAGGCACACCTTTCAAGTAGGTTTATAAAAGCCTTAAACAACCGGTATCCTAAAAGGTGCAAGGGGCTTGGAGAGCTCGAGAGATAGTGAGAGGCTCTCGAGAATACTCAGCCTAATACCTTCAGCTAGCAGCCTTAGAGAACAAAAAATAGTTTTAAGGGAGAAGAGGGTTAGGCTCAGACACGACCTCAGGGTTAAAGAGGGCTTCGCCAAGATAAGGGGTGATTTAGCGAGTAGCTTAGGCATAACCAGTAAACTAGAGATAGTGGCGGCTGGTAAAGCTAAGATTGTAGCAAACGCTTTAATCAGCGATGACGTGGAGCCTGATAGAGTCTATGTAAACCCTGAAGAAGCCTCGAGGAAGGGGATAGCTGATAATAGTATAGTAACAGTTAGAGCTTACAGGGAAGGGCTCCCCGAAAGCCCCTAGGAGGCAAGCCGAGTTTGAGAAGCCTGGAAGCGTCGAGAGACGGGCTGGTTCAAGCCCTACACGAACACCTAGACCTCCTTGAAGAAGCTACCAGAAGCATGGCTGTCCTGAGAGCCTCAGGGAATACTAAGCAAGAGCCTGTGAAGAGCGCTCTCGAAAAGCTTAAAGCTAACAGGGATAAGATCTCAGAGCACGTCAACGCTATCAGAGAGGTAAGCTTGAGCGACCAGGAGGAAGATGTTAGAGAAGACATCATAGCCCTCCTAGGCTACTATGTGGAGATAGCTTACATAAACGAGAAGAGGCTACTTCTCGGAGTTAAAGATACTCTAGACATTAAAGAGGACCTAGAGTCCCTTGAAAAACTCAAAAACTCCGCTGAGCTAATCCTAAAATCCCTAGGCTACTACAAGAAATGACAGTCAAGCCTAAATATTTGTAACATGCACACTACACCCATTATAGGAAAGCGCTAGGTAAATAACCCCAACTACTCACCCCCCCAGTGCCGCGCGAGGAGCCCATAACTTAAATGGAAGCCCTCGACTTTAAGCTCCAGCAGGACCCCATTAGATTTAACGAAGAAGCAGGGCCCAACTCCGCTAACCGTGTCAGAAGCATTACTGGTTACCATTAGCGGGGAAACACTTCATAAATGGCCACAGCTGATACGGGCTTACAGGGATTATAGTAGGGAATGCCTGTTCACGCCTCTGAGGTTCTCAAGAAAAGTTCAGCTCATCATCTGAACAACTAAAAGTTCCTAAAACTTTTACCTAGCTTATAGTCTCCTCTTTTCATGGGCTATTGAAGCTCTATGGCTCTAGGTGCTCCTAGTTTTAACGTAGGGGGCAGTTTTCTCACTTGAATTTCTAGAAATATTCGTAAGCTTTGCCCGTCTTTACACTAGGAGGGCGATGGGAGCGATGCTTCGAGCCTTCCAGAATATAGGCTGAATGGGAGCCCTGTTCCGTTAGGCTCTACAGACGCCTAAGACCCCATAGTAATAAATTGTTGTGGGTGAAGTGGAAGTCCTGGGCAAATATCCGGGGGCAACTATAGCTTATATTAGTTAACTTTACGCTGGGCTGAGGTTGTTCTGTGTCTCTCTGTCGGGAGTTAGCTTTTTAAATCTTAGGGTTTCCCGTTTCCTAATGGTGTCTGAGTGTGTATGGTCAACATTCGAGGCTAGTGGCTTATATACTTGTTAATACTGATGTGGGGGCTGAGAGTGATGTGAGGGATGAGATTGTTAGGAAGTTTAATAAGGCTGTTAGTGAGGCTAGGATTGTTTATGGGGAGTTTGACATAGTGGTTAGGGTTGAAGTTGACACTATGAAGGCTTTAGAGAGTGTGGTTTCAGGGATAAGGTCTATAGATGGTGTTAGGAGGACTACGACTTTAATAGCTGTCTAGATTCCCTAGGTACTGGATATCTCAGTATAGCTATTACGCCCCCGAGGCTCCTAATTCTGTCTCCAACGGGGCTTTCTTCGGGGGCTATGATTATCTTCGCCTTCACCCTCTCAGCGTTCTCCATGATAGAGTTTATGCTAAGCCTCAACTTTTCCTCATAAGCTGATAACAGGCTATCTAGAACTACTAGGTCCCTCAAAGCTCCAAGGGCTGCTGTAGCCTCGACATCGTCGACCCCGTAGGCGACTCTTTCAGGGTCTTTAACTATTAGGCTCATAAACTCCGAGAGGGCTGCTTCAGCCTCCATTATAGAGAACTCTTTCAAGGCCTCTATCAGAGAGTGCCTCCTTAAAGCCTCTTCTAGGCCCGGGGAGCCTCCAGTGGAGGCGCTGTCAACTATAACCTTCAGTTTACCGTCTAGGGCTTTAACTTTCTCGGCAACATAATCTTTCAAGAACCCCGGGCCTACTACCACAGCTACTGTGGCGTTAGCTTTTGAAGCCTCTCCTACAATAAGCTCTGCAACTTTCAATATATAGTCTTCTAGGGCTTCATCCCTCCTGGGATCTTCTTTAGATGGGAGCCTTGAGGGAGACTCGAGGATCACTTTAAACCCGTAAGGTGATAGTATTCCAAGGGCGAACTCCTCATAGTCTACTGCAGCTATTATAACTCTACCTTTAGGTCCACTCTTTTCCAAGGCTTCTAGAGCCTTAACACTCCACCCCCCCTCCCTTTCCAGAGTTACACTCATACCTAGGGTTAGCGTTACTGAGTGGTGCCTACCTTTAACCCCATATTCTTCGGGCCCCTCAACTATCACGCCTGACGCTCTAAGTTTTCCCGTGAAAGGCTGGAATTCAAGCTTCTCAACCCTCAACTTAACTATTATAGACCTCCTCTCCTTCTCCCCCCCTAGAGCTCCAGCCACGTCTCTCGTTGTCCTCGCTTCTATAAAGTCTCCCGGCTTCAAGAGGGTTTTGAGAGTCCACAAGTCTTCCTCGCTTTCTATGAGTATTTTGACTACCCTAGACTTTGAGCTTACCTCTAGTATTTTCACAAATCTACCCTCTAACTATGTATATCCCCGGGGCTACCTGTTCGCCCCCTTCAGGGGGCTCCTTGTATGTTTTAATCTTAGTTTTGTGGAGTCTCTCCAGGCTATCTATAGTCTCTCCCAGCTCCTCGGGAACCATTATGGTCACCCCTTCTAGAGGCTCCCTGAGTTTTAAGCCGGTCTTCTTCTTATAGGCCCATATAGCCTTGTTAACCTCAACTATCCTCCTCGCTATCTCGGCGTACATTGCTCTCTCCTCTAAACTCATTGAGGGCTCCGGGATCCTCTGCTTGTGGACGCTGGAACCGTAGAGGGTCCTGTATATATCATCTGTTATGAAAGGCATTATTGGCGATAGAGCTGCTAGGGATCCTTTAAATATCTTGTGGAGCGTCGCCCAGGCAGCCTTCTGAGCTTCAACCTTAAACTCCCCCTCCCTGTTGTAAGCCCTGTCTTTGGCGAGCTCTACATAGTGGGAAGCGAAGTAGTCCCATAGAAACTCGTAGAGTAAGAGTCCAGGCTCGTAAACGTCTAGCTCCGAGTAAGCCTTGTCAACTTTCTCAATATACTCCTCATAGAGGGCTAGGAAAGCCTTATCTGTAAGTGTTAACTCGTAACTCTCCCCTTCAGGCTCGGGGAACGCTGAGAGTAGCCTAGCTATGTTCCAGAGCTTCGTTACCAGCAGCCTCCCGGTTTTCACTTTGCCAATGTCGAACCTGTAGTCGTAGCCTAGTTTGGAGGCTACCGCAGCCCAGAACCTGAAAGCGTCAGCCCCATACTCTTCTACTATAGGCTCAGGGTCTATTATGTTCCCAAGGGACTTATGCATGGGCCTTCCAGTAGGGTCTAAGCCCATACCGGTTATCCTAACCCATTTAAACGCGCTCTTCCCGGTGAGCTCGTACACTCTCAGTAAGGTGTAGTAGAGCCAAGTCCTTATAATATCCTGCCCCTGAGGTCTCAACACGTTCTCCGACGCCGCCTCATAGAACTTCCTATCAACAGCCCATCTTGTGACATAAAGCGTCGATATGCTAGAGTCAAACCAAGTGTCGAAGACCCTTATATCTCCAACTATTTCACTCTTAGGGGCTCCACAGTTTGGGCATTTATCCCAAGGGTTCTCTTCCCAGGGCCTATAGTATCTGCCAGGCTCGGGGAGTAGCTTAGCCCCGCACCTCCTACAAACCCATAGGGGGATTTCCGTAGCATAATACCTATCCCTCGATATAGGCCAGTCCATAGTTAGACTATCGACCCAGTCGAAAAGCTTCTTCCTATGCATTTCCGGGTTAAAGTCTATGGAGCTAGCTATATCCTTAATCTTATCCTTGTATGGTAGTTGTGTTAGGAAGAGCTCCCTCCTATGTATTATCTGTAGGGGCGTCTTACACCTCCAACATCTAGGAACTTTATGAGTTACTTTTTCAACCTTCTCTAGAAGCCCCGCCTCCCTAAGTATCTCACCCATCTTCGCGCGAGCCTCATCAACTTTCAGCCCGGCTAGGGGGCCAGCCTCCCCCTTCATCACACCATCTTCCCCTATAACCACTCTAGGCTTTAGGCCGAGCTCCTGGAATAGCCTCACATCATGCTCGTCCCCATAACTGCATATCATCATAAGCCCCGTCCCGAAGCTTGGGTCAACGCTGGGGTGCTCTATGATCTGCATTTCATGGCCATAGATGGGGGCTATTACAGTTTTATCTTTCAACCCTTTATATCTATCATCTTCAGGGTGGTAGGCTAGGGCCGCGCACCCTGCTATGAGCTCTGGTCTCGTAGTTGCAACAGTTAAATAAGCGTCCTCCCCTTTAACCTTATACTTTACATAGTATAGTAGGCCCTCCTCATCCTCATGCTCTACTTCAGCTTCAGCCAGCGTCGTCCCACACCTAGGGCACCACCTTACAGGCCTTTCAGCCTCATATATCAACCCCCTCTTATACAATTCTATGAAAGTCGCCTGAGTGATACTCCTATACTCGGGGCTGTCAGTCCCTCTGGGCCAGTAGTCGAAGCTGCAGCCTAGCCTCCTCCAAATAGACACTATTTCAGCTTCAGCTTTATCTAGGAACTCCTTACACAGTTTTAAGAACTCCCTCCTACCCTCAACAGTCCTAGCCATCTCTTTAGCGTTAACCTTATACATCTTCTCAACTTGAACCTCTACGGGGAGCCCGTTCCTGTCAGCGTAAAACGGAGCTATAACATTATAGCCTTTAAGTCTAAAATATCTAGCAATCATGTCTATCTGAGTATAATGAGAAGCCCCCCCAACATGCCACCTGCCGCTAGCATAAGGTGGAGGAGTATCAATAACTATAATTTTATCGTAAACATCGAAACGCGTCTTATAAAGCCCCTCCTCATCCCACATCCTGAGAAGCTCCCTCTCCCTAACCCTATGATCCCACCTGGTCTCTCTGATCCTAGGCTTGAGCCTTGAAGAGCTCAAACACCGCACCTATAAACAACTAATACCCAAGTCCTTAAAAACTTAAAAGGCTCCATGTAGGTAATGCCCTATATAATTAAAAGAAAGTAATGGCATCTACAAGCATTACGAGGAATTTAGACACCCCGCTAATGGGAGTATTAACAGGGGAACTCTGAACGATCTCATAGGCGGCTAAAAATATGCGTGCAAAAACGCATCATGAGGTCTCCACCCGCCTCTAAGAAGGGAGGGGATTTAAATGTTTTCCTCTAGCGTTTTAGAAACTACAGCTGTAGAGGGGCTCCAGAGCCCATATGGGTTTAATAAGTTTGAACCCTATAATAGTTTATGGGAGGCTGCAGCCGGCGGCCTACGGGCCGTGAGGCCTGAGGACACACCACCCTCACCGCGGCAACCGGGCCCCGCGAGGGGCGCGGGTGATACTCGCGGCAACAGCACAGAAACGACACGGCCCCCAGCGGTGTCGGTGAAGCCTCGAGGCCCCCTGGTGACAGGGGTGCAGTAACGGGTGGAGGAAGCTGGGGGATGCGTTGAAACGGCTGGCCCCGGTTGAGCAAGGCCTGGGGGCTGTGAGGGCCGCGCTAGCCTCTGGGAGTGCCGCTGAGTCTAATGCCGCCGTGGTACTGAAGGTGGGTTATGGCTGCGGCCTCCCTTCTTTTAGCTTATATATTTTGGTTTAGCCCTCTGTTAGGGGTGTCGTGTTTTGGTTGAGAGGGTTCCGCCGGAGGTTGAGGCTAAATATACTAAGTATGTTAAGCTTCGCGACACTCTCGCCGCGGTGACTCAGGAGAGGGTTACTCTTGAGGGGGCCCTTAGTGAAATAGATGATGTTATGGAGAAGCTCGACAGGCTCTCCTCGGACGTAGAGCTATATAAGATTGTAGGCTATGTTATGGTTAAGTCTACTAGGGATGATATTGTCAACGAGCTTAAAAACAGGAAGGAGGATCTCGAGCTTAGGCTTAAAGCTATCAAGAGCCAGGAGGAGTATTTGAAGAGGGAAGTTGACAGGCTAGCTGGGGAGCTTAGAGCCCTACTAGGTGGGACTAGTGCAGGAGTCGGAGGATAAACTTGGAGAGGCTCTAATAGAAGCTGAAAAAGCCTGCAGGAAAATCCTAGAGGAAACTATAGGCTCTAAGGCTAGTGTCATAAGTATAGTCTTAAAACTCGAACCCAGAGGAGAACAGAAGAGCCTAACAGTAGATGTCGAAATCACAGGAGGAAACATCAAAGACCTAGAAAAACACCTGGAGGAAGCTTTAAAAGAAGCCTTCAAAGTTTTCGAGGAGAAAAGTGGACTAAAACCGGAAGAAGGGGGTGTTAGAGTTCCACGAGGCAGAACTAAAACTATGTCTAGGAGAATACTCTAAACACATACATGAAAGCCTCCTAGCGGAAGCGAGACAGCAAGCACCTAAAAAAGCACAGGTAGAAGTGAACCTAGAAGGCTCATGCATAATAATAACTATAAAAGCTGCAACACTCTCAGGCTTGAAGGCTGTAATAAACTCGCACCTACACCTAGTCCATGCTATGTACTCAACGCTAAAAACATAGGAATCCTAAACAGGGGCCTTGAAACTTTACATGGTGTAGAGCTTGCTATTAAACTATTATGAAACATCCTAACGACATGTTCGAGCGTTTTGCTCCTACTGGTTTCCCCTATAGTCTTCTAGGCTTTTCGGTTTCCTGTCTTTAGGCTCGTAGGGGGTTTTTATTATTGCTTTTATTTTCTCGGCCCTCTTCTCTCCCAGAACTTTCTTTAGTTCTGAAGTGCTCGCTGTGAATATCGCTTCTACGCTTTTGAACTTTTCTAGGAGTCTTTCCGCTAGTTTGGGTCCTACTCCTGGGAGTGACCCCGCTATATATAGCTGCCATTCTCTGATGGTGCTGAGCTTAGGCTTCTTATGTATTACTATTTTGAATACCCCATGTTCCTCCACTATTCTCCTTGCTAAAGCTTCTATTATAAGGGCTGAGTCTCTAGGTCCCGGGCTTGACACTATTTTCACGTCATAGTCTATTGTGAGGGTTGCGAGGGCTGAGTACACTTGTTTAGCCCTATTCTGCACCCTTCTGAGCTCGCTCATTTCACCTTCAACTAAGATTATTACGTTGCTGTAAGACTCGGACAGTCTTGAGACTTGGTCGAAGAGTCTACCGTCAAACAGAGAGTTTACAAAGTCCTGGGCTGTTTTCCTCTCGACAACAGTATCCCCGGGGAGCACGTAGTCTCCAGCTTGGAGTTGGCTCTTAATAACTATGACTCCGAGTGACTCGAGCATATCAGGTATGCCGCTTTGCTCCTCTCTTACATCAGCGTAAACCCTAATCTTCTCCCCCACTACTGGAACCCCCTTGGCATATTCTCCCAATTTTACCTTGCAGGCTTCTAACTATATTATCTGTTAAGCTTTCAACACCCCCCTCAGCCTTAATATGGGCCATGGCCGCAGCTTCATGACCTCCCCCCTCTCCACCGTATTTCGATGCTATGTATGTTGTTATTGTCGAAGCTTTAACCCCAGCCTCTAGAGCCCTCCTGGAGACCCTCACTGAAACCCTGGCTGCCTCCTCCCTATATGCTATAACGACAGCTATGTCAGAGCCCAGGCTTACAAGCATGTTAGCTATGTCTGACTCGAAAGACCCGATATGCGTAACTGTTAGTATCAAGTCTCCGCAAGCCTTCTCAACCCCGAGCCTGGAGAGCGCCTTAAAGAGGGCTACCCTCCTAGATATATCCTCAAACTCCCCCCTCTTTGGGGTTACAGCCTCAACGGCTGTTCTATATTCGCAGCCCCACTCTAAGAGCTTAGCCATAATATTAAACGTCCTCAGGCCCGCATAGGAGAACCTTCTAGAGTCGAATATGATGCCTGAAGCTGCGAGAGTAGAGTCTGAACGAGAAAGTTTGAAGCCCAGGCTCTCAACCAGCGAAACCATAAGTTCTGAGGTCGAGGAAGCGCTCTGGTCTATGAAGCTCAAATCGGCGAGACCCTCTAGAACGCCGGGCTCGTGATGGTCGACGAGAACCTTTAGGGGGGCTGAGAGGCATGCATCCCGGTATTCTCCGAGCTGCACTGGATTAGAAGCGT
>CAKZTZ010000033.1 GCA_937921695.1 uncultured Sulfolobales archaeon
TGATGCTCTAGAGTTTGACGAGAATATGAAGTCTAGACTTATATGGGAGAAGTGTAAGGATGACTTCAGCTGTATAGAAGTTTGCCCGGTAAACTGTATATATAAAGTGCCTGAGTCCCCTCAGGTTTATAAAGATAAGCCTGGATGGTATAGGATTGGTAGGGTCTTAGACCCTGAAGAGCAGAAAGCTTTCGAAGAGTGGAAGGGCAAATATAATGTTGGGGCAGACCCTGTCTCTATAGGGTAGGGTGGAGGATAAGTTCTCCTACCGTTTACCCCACAACTTTTATTATGTAGTCTGAGAATATTTTCTTAAACTCTTCAGGCCCTATTAGGGGTTCTCCATTGTTCCTCGCTATGGGCTGCCTAGCTGGTGGTTTTACCGTGAATAGCTGGTTCCTCTTAGCTATTCTATCTTCTAGAGTGTCTATGTGCGGGTTCGCGTAGAATATTCCTACTGGTATCTTAGGATCCCATTCTAGGGCTTTCGACATTGCTTTGGACATTTTATCTTCTATTTCATCTATAGTGTTGCTGGATACTATGGGGTCCCATTTGGGGTCTTCCTCTAGCTTGTATAGTTTTCCCTTATAATAGTCTGCTGTATATATATCGTTATATGTTACGCAAGGCTGTAGTATGTCTATTAGGGCTGCCCCTTTATGTTTTATAGCTGCTTTTATTAAATCCTTTAAATGATCTATCCAGAGAGCGTACCCCCTAGCTATGAAAGTGTAGCCTGAGGCTAGGGCTAGAGCTATGGGGTTAACAGGGTCTTGAATGTTGGGGGCTGGGAGGCTTTTAGTCTTCTCCCCCCTCCCTAGCGTGGGGCTCGCCTGCCCTTTAGTGAGCCCGTAGACTTGGTTGTCGTGTAGAAGTATAGTTACGTCTAGGTTTCTCCTACCTAGAGCTACGAAGTGGGCTACCCCAATGCCTAGTAGGTCTCCGTCTCCAGCGTTCACTACTACTGTTAGCTCGGGGTTTGCGAGTTTTATACCTGTAGCGTAAGTTATACCCCTCCCGTGTAAAGTGTGTACCCCGTTAGAGTAAATGTAGTGTGGTGTTTTACTACTACACCCTATGCCTGAGACGACTACAGTGTTAGACGGGTCTAGGCTGAGCTCGCTGAAAGCTTTCTGCATCGCAGCTACTATACCGTAGTCTCCGCAGCCCGGGCACCAGTCTATCCAGACTTCTGTCTTATAAGCCTGCTTACTTGCCATAGCTCAACACCACCCTACTCTTACCCCCTTCAAGCACATCTATGATCCCTGAAGCTAGCTCCATCTCATATATAGGCCTCCCAGTCCATTTTAGGATATACTTCCTAACTTTGAACCCCGTGTTCATAGCAACTGATAAGGCAGCCTGGCCCATAATATTGTTCTCCACATCTATAACCCTCTCAGGGTCAAAACTAGATAAAACCTTGGAGACAAGCTTTGAAGGGAATGGGTGGAAAACCCTCAACTGGAGGAAAGCACCCCGGTAACCTTTAGACTCAAGCCTCCTCAGAGCGTCTAGGGCGGGCCCTTTAACAGAGCCCCAGCCTATTAGGAGGAAGTCTTCATCCCCACCCCCATAGAGTGCAGCCCTCTCCTCCTCGGGGATCTCTGAGTCCATCAGCTCCATTTTCTTCCACCTTTTCTCATACATTTCAAGCCTGTTCCTCGGGTCTTCCGTTATATGGCCCCACTCGTTATGCTCGTCACCAGTATACCATGTAACTACCCCCGAGCCTAGGACTGGCCTCGGGGATATAGTGTCACTCTTATCAAACCTCTTCCAGGAGGAGCCCTTAGAGTTAACCTCTATAATAGTCGTCCCCCTCTCTATCTTCACCCTAGACCATTCTGGCAGGGGGGCTGTAGCTGTCATGTTGGCTAGGAACTTGTCTATTAAATGTATCACTGGAACCTGATACTTCTCCGCAACGTTGAAAGCCCATATAGAGTCGTAGAAAGCCTCTAAATGGTCCCCGCTAGCAACTACAACCCTTGGAAACTCTCCGTGGCTAGCGAACATTGTGAAGAGAAGGTCTGACTGGCTGCCCCTAGTAGGCATCCCAGTACTGGGGCCGCCCCTCTGGTAATAAGTTACTACTACGGGAACCTCGTTCATGCCAGCCCACCCCAAGCCTTCAACCATGAGGCTGAAGCCCGGGCCGCTGGTTGAAGTTGAAGCCCTAACCCCGGCTAGGGCAGCCCCTATAGCTGAGTTCACAGCAGCTATCTCATCTTCAGTCTGCACTACAACTATGCTCCCCAAACTTTCACCGTCCACTTTGAGGGATTCGAAAGTCTCGTGGAACGTTGACTCGTCAGTAGCGGGGGTTATAGGGTAGTATGCCTGGTATCTGAGCCCCCCAACTATTTTACCCATAGCTACTATATCGTTACCAGACACTAGGAGGAGTTCTTCGAGGCCTAGCTTAGGGTTTTCAAGCTTTAACGGGGCCCCATAGCTCTCTTTAACGTCATCCATGACCCCTAATATTAACATTTTATTGATCTCAGCTAGTTTAGGCCTCCTGCCGAACCTCCTGTCTACAGCGTAGTTTAAAGCGTTTTGATCTAAGTCCATGAGCCCTGCAATAGCTCCTACAATTATGCTGCTCCTAAACCTTTGAACTTCAGACTTAGACATGCCAGTCTTTTGGGCTAGCACGTCTAGTATACTGTTGAAACCTAGCCCTACAGGCTTAACTTTAAACATAGACTCTAAAGTTGAGACTAGAGACTCCACAGTATCCCCAGCCCCGAGGCTCTTAAGCTTACCCGATATGGACGCCCTCGTCTCAGGCTCCATACTAGCTATCTGGATTAGCCTCGTCCTAGAGACTCCAGTATCATAGACTAGGAAGCCCCCATCAGCCAGGTCGTCGAAGTGGGTGAAAATAGATTCAGCATCAATACATGCTACGACATTAACAGGGTATGAGAGGCTCCTAGGTATTTCTGTAGCCGAAGCTTTCAAATGTATATAGCTATGCCTACCAACTATGTTAGAATAATACTCTCTATTAGATAAGACACCGTAACCCTGCCTAGCTAAGGCGGACGCTAGTATGAGAGCGCTAGTCTCTATCCCGGAGCCTTGAGCCCCCCCAACTACTACTAAAGCTTCCTCCCGCAAGCCCGAACACCATTCCACCTGAAACTTTAACACTGTTAAATAGAGTTTAAAGCAGAACTTATATATGTAGTATATACCTATTTTTTTAAATTAAGATAACGCCAACCATAGACTCGAAAGGTGAAAGAACTTGCCTTTAAAAGTAGGAGATATAGCTCCAGACTTCGAGCTCTACGATGAAAACTTTAAACCAACAAGGCTTAAAGACCTTCTAGCTCAAGGTAAACTAGTTATACTAGCTTTCTTCCCCGCAGCTTTCAGCAGCATATGCACTAATGAAATGTGCGCTTTCAGGGACAAAATGGCCCTCCTAGAGAAGGCTAACGCCACCGTAGTCGGGATAAGCGTGGACAGCCCCTTCACCCTCAGGAAATTCAAGGAAGATAATAGGCTTAACTTCCCACTGTTAAGCGACTATAACAGGGAGGTTATAAAGCTTTACGACATATACCACGACCCCTTCCCGGTGCCCATAGCTAGTAAGCTTAGAATGACAGCTAAAAGAGCAGTCTTCATACTAGAGCCGCCGGAAGGCAGAGTAATATACTCGTGGATCTCTGAAAACCCATTGAAAGAACCGGACTACGAGGAGGTAGTTAGGGTAGCGAACGAGTACTCTAGAAGCTCTGGGAAGTAGTAGGAGTGTACCGCCTCTCCCCAGCCTTTATTTATCTTTAACCTTCAAGCTACCGCTTTTCCCGGGGTAAGAGGTTTGAAGTATACTAGTTTAGGCCGTGGAGGTGTTAAAGTCAGCTTTATAGGCTTGGGTTTCTGGCAGGCCGGGTCTAGGCTTTGGAGCTTTAGGGATTCTAGGGTTTACGACTCTGTGAGGCTGGGGCTTGAATATGCTTTGGAAGCCGGCATTAACTTCCTAGATACTGCTGAAGTTTATGGTGGCGGTTTTTCCGAGAAGGTTTTAGGGGAGGCTGTTAGGAAGCTGGGTAGGGATAATTTTATTGTTGCTAGTAAGGTTGCAGGTTATAGGGTTACATCGGGCTCTATAGTTGGGGGGGTTGAGGGTGTTAATAGGAGGCTGGGCTTCACTGTTGACTTGATACAGTTGCACTGGCCCCCACCATATCCATGGCCTTTATGTTGGGCTGTGAGGGGCCTTGAAGAGGCTGTTAGTAGGGGGCTAGCCCACTATTATGGTTTCTCCAATTTCTCTACAAAACTCCTCGAGCGTGCTTTAGAGTGTTCTAGGAGGTTTGAGCCTGTGAGCAACCAGGTACAGTATAGTCTAGCTTTCAGGACTCCAGAGCTTAAACTATTTCCATACATGAAGTCTAAAGGGTTAACCTTAATAGCTTGGAGCCCCCTAGCTAAAGGAGCCCTAGCAGGCCTTGAAGCTCCAGCATCTCCAGCTCAGAGGGGGGATAAAGTTTTTTCAAAAGCTTCAAGAGATGGGAGGCTACAGGAGGCTCTAAGAATCACAGCTGGGAAACTAGGAGCTAGCAAGGCGCAAGTAGCTCTGGCATGGCTTATAGCTAAAGGAGCCATACCAATCCCCGGCTTCAGGGATCCCGGGAGGGTTAAGGAGTATGCTGGGGCTGTAGAGCTTAATATGGGGGATGCTGAAGTTAATCTACTCGATGAAGCGAGCATGGAATATCTCACTGTTTGGGGCGACGATTATAGGGAGCTATTGTCTCTAAGGCTGACCCCAGCTATATTACAGAGGATTATTATAACATTAATGGGTGGTATATAGTGGGGGGCTCTAGGCTCGTTAAGAGAGTTGAGGAGTGCGGCCCCCTAGTACAGGTGGCTTTAGACTTCACAGACTTGTGGAGCGCTTTAAGGGTAGCCGCCCTAATGCCAGATAGTGGTTCCATAATCTTAGAAGCTGGGACCCCCCTATTAAAATCGTGGGGTGTTATGAGCGTTAGGGCTTTGAGGGCTTTAAAACCTGAAGCCCCTATAGTAGCTGATACTAAGACTGTAGACGCTGTGAGCCTAGAAGCCAGGGCTTCCTCGGAAGCTGGGGCCGACGCTTTCACCGTGCTAGCTCTGGCTGAAGATGAGAGTTTGAAAGCGGCTGTTGAAGAAGCTGAATCTCTAGGAGTCTCAGTCTACGGGGATACTATAGCTTCTAGAGATCCCTTAAACTCCCTGGAGAGGCTTCAGAGGTTTGGGGTTCACGTAGCCTTGGTGCATGTTGGGGTTGATGTTCAGGCTAGGCTGGGCTTGAGGGCTGTGGATTTCGCGAGCTTGGTGAAAAGTTTCAGGGAAGCCTTCAAGGGTATAGTGGCTGTAGCTGGGGGCATAAAGCCTGGGGAGGTGGAGTTTTTCGTTAAAGCAGGGGCTGACATAGTGATAATAGGGTCGGCGATAACCAGGTCCCAAGACCCTAGAGGGGAGGCTTTGAAAGCCGTGGAAGCTGTTAGGAGGGCCGGCTCTAAATGCCCCTAGATTATAGGGAGCTCTCTAGTTTCGACATTAAAAACATAGCTTCCAGAGACGATGTTATAGCTGTGATCCCGGTGGGGAGCCTGGAACAACACTGTAGAGGCCCCCTGGGGCTCGACGGTCTCATAGCGGAGAAAATAGCGTGGGAGTCTTGTAAAGCTTTAGAAGCTAGAAGCTCAGGCCTCTGCATAATACTCCCCACAATATACTATGCTTTCTCCCCCGAATGGGGCGAAGTCGAGGGGACGCTATCTCTTAAAATACCGGCGTTCGCAGAGCTCCTAGAAAGCATAATCTCAGGGCTCAGAAGAGCCGGGTTCAAGAGAATAGCCTTCATAAACGGGCATGGCGGGAACTCGAGCATAATAGAGGCCATCCTAAGGGAATCAGCGGGGGAAAGCTACACGCTAGCACTCATAAACTACTGGGAACAACTAAACATAAAACTAGACCATGCAGGCCCAACAGAAAAAGAAATAGCCGAGCAGCTAGGCGTAAAAGCTGAAATGGGAGAGTGCGAGGAAACACAATACAGAAACAAACCCAGAATAATAACCGGGAAAACAAGAAAACCAGCAACAATGAAAATAAGCCAGCAAACCCTAACAAGAGAACAAATAATAGAGGGAAACGCTAAAGCCCTAGAAGAAATCCTGAAAACAAACACTATAGGAAAACTAATATAAACTCGAAGAGCTAAAACTCCCACATCACCCGAGCGGGAGTTCAAACTATCATAACGAGGACTTTAGATTTAATTGTCCGGGTAGCTAGTAGGGGTTTGGGAGTTTGAAATGCAAGTTTACTCGGTAGTTCCAAGCGGCTTAGCTGAAGCTAGAGATTTAATCGCTAAAGGTCTCGAGAAAAAGTCTTGGATTGTTGTGGCCGCTCTCTGTAGGGCTAGCTATGAGGGTAGAGGCGCTAGTGAAGCTACTGTGGGCGACCGGGTTTTCATGGTTAAGCCTGATGGGAGTTTCATAGTTCACGGGCCTAGGGGGTTTAGGCCTCTTAACTGGCAGCCTGAGACTAGCAGTATATCTGTTAGTTTAGAGGGGGACAGTCTTGTTCTAAGAGCTGTTAGGAGACACCCGAGGGAAATCCTGGTTTTAGAGTGTGCTCAAGTATACTCTATAACAGTGGGGGCCTCCCCTGAGGAGGGTCAATTCTGGATGTATATGAGCGAGGCTGACATAAGAGACGCTATATCCTCAAACCCAAGGGAGATACTGGGAGAGGATATTAGGATAGTTGATATAGAGAAGCCCGTAGAGCCCGGGTTCATAGACTTGTACGGGAAAGACGACAAGGGCAACATAGTAGTGATGGAGATTAAAAGGGTTAAAGCAGGGGAAGAAGCTGTGAGGCAGCTCCTAACCTACGTGGAAAGCCTGAAAACAAAAGGAGCTAAAGTGAGGGGGGTCTTAATAGCCCCGGGAATAACTGAGAACGCTATAAAACTACTTTACACTACAGGCCTAGAATATAAGATCATAGACATAAAGAAGATATACAGGAAATACTCTAAGAGAAAAACGAAGGAGAAAACCCTAACAGAGTACATGTAAAACTCAAACTCGTCAAACCTAAAACCCGCAGCCTTAAACCTCCTAGAAGCCCCAACCCATGTATTTCTATTCCCTTTTTGGAGTCTAAGCTATAAAACCCTATTATAGCCCGGGGGTTTATATATTTGATGGATGGGATAGGAGATTATTAGGGTTAGCTGTTTTAAAGTTGAAGCGTCTCTCGAGGATGTTATGACTTTAACTTCGTAGTTTTCGGGTATTTTCTTTAGGAATTCTTTAAGATCGCCGTGAACTTCTATTAGCCATGTGGAGGCTTTCTTTAAATGTTCTTTCTCTAGAGTGTACTCGCAGCCTTCGCAGTCTACTTTAACCACGTCGAACCCTTCTCCGAGTAGGTCTTCCCAGCTGGTGCTCTCGCATTCTCCAGGGCCCACTATTCCCCTGTCCCAGTTTACTTTCATGAATTTGTTGCCGGCGCACTTGGCTATAACGTCTCCTTTAACCCTATTAATGGTCATGTTCAATTTTAGGAGTCTAGACATTAGAGGGTCTGGCTCCACCGCTCTAACGTATGAAGCGCCTTGAGCCCAAGCGTAGAGGGTGGAGTCGCCTACCCCGGCGCCTACGTCTAAGAATTTAGAGCCTTTAACATGAACCTTTAGAACATCGTAACCTTTAAACTTTAAAGTTTTAAATACTGAAGCGTAACTCGCAGGGAAAACTAGGAGCCCGAAGACTGTAGAAACAAGGACTATGTCGCCGCTCCTCCACAAGATCCTACCAATGAGGAGAGTTATTAAGAGGAGTTTTACTAGCAGAGGTAGTTTAAGGTACAGCCTATAAGCCTGAAAGCCTAGCTTAGAAGTGAGACTTCGAAGTATAGATGGCCACCCAAGGGCTACCCGGACTTTTTAGCCTTCTCAGCCTGCAACCTCTCCTCATAATACTTCTTAAACTCCTCATCCCCCATGCTATTATAAGGCTCTGCGAGCATATTCCTCACAGCCGGGTTCTTGAGGAAATAATAAACAGAGTAGGAGCATAAGGGGACTATTTTAAGCCCTTCCCGGCTAGCAACTTCAATAGCCTTCTCAACCATAAGCCTAGCCACACCCTTACCCCTATGCTGCTCCGGAGTATAAGTCTCTATAAGCACCATTTTACCATCCTCAACACTATACTTGAGAAACGCCTTAGAACCATCGTCAAACTTAACATAGAAAACCTGAGACGTATATTTAACTTCAAGACCCTCGCCCAACCTTAACACCAAACACTTACTAATCCTATCAAAGCTTATATAAAAACATACATAACACCTCCAGAGGAAACAGGTTCCACTATATAATGGTGATTTAAGACACGGCCTCCCGCCCTGATAGCTATGCTGTTATCGGGGCGGGCTTATGCTCCTCGTAACTCTCAACTTTATAGAGTGTTTAGGAGCTTTTCTTCTCCTCTCTTCGCTCCCCACTCTTACTCTCGTATTCTCCGCTCATAGCTTTTCTAAATTCCCTTATAGACTCTCCTAGAGCTCTAGCTAGTTGAGGTAGCCTTCCGGGGCCGAAGAGTATGAGTATTATTATGAGTAGTATTATAAGTTCTCCTTCTTGGAAGGGCCCGAAGCTTACCATGGTTTCACCTTCCCGTCTTCTCTAACCCCATCTGAGGGTTAAATGTGTATTTGAACTTATAATTAATTTTAGTGGCAGGGTTAATTTAAAGTTTTCTTTCTAGAGCTTCTAGGAGCTTGTATATGTCTTCTTTAGTATTGTAGAAGTGGGGGGATACTCTTATTAATTGGGGTCTGGCAGCTACTTTTACCCCCTCCTTTTCAAGTTCCCCGGCTAGCTTTTGTGGTTCCCTGTGTTTGAACGTTATTATAGCTGAATGCCTTTCTCTGGGGGTGTATAATGTGTAGTCTAAGTTTTCTAGCCCGTTGGCGAGTTCTTCCGCGAGTTTCCAAGTGTGGCTCTCATATTTAAGTGTAGCCTCGTGTTCTATGAGGAATTTTAACGCCTCCCTGAGGGCTACATAGGCTATTAGGGGTTGTGTGCCTAGTTCTAGTTTGGAAGCGTCTTCGGCTAGCTTGATTTTCAATGTTTCTAGGGGTCTTTCAAATTCAGGCTCCCCCCTGATCATCCTCTTGACTATAGAGTCTTCTATTGACATCCACCCGGCTATTGGGGGCTCCATGGATTCTAAGAGTTCCCCCCTTATATATGCGAGGGCTGCCCCATGTATGCTCATAAGCCATTTATAGGATCCCGTTATGAGAACATCTACGTTGAGGCTTTTAACGTCTACAGGCATTACTCCCACAGCGTGGAAAGCATCCGTTACCAGGATGGCTCCATGATCATGGGCTATCCTCGATAATTCCCTAATATCTTCTACATGGCCTGAAAGCCAGCCTACATAGTCTACCATAACTATGCTAGTATTATCATCTATAAGCTTCTCGTAGACCCCAAACCCCCATTTAAGAGCGTCGGCCTCCCTAACCTCACTTACGACACCAGACCTCTCTAAAGCCCTAGCCATTATTATGCTCGTAGGGAAATTATGAGACCCAACTACTATGTTAGACTTTCTTTTAACCTTTAGAGATGAAAGTATAACCCCCAGGCCATATGTTACCCCAGGGAATGCCGCTACATTATAGTAGCTGGCCCCTATAAAGTTTGAGAAGAGTCTTTTAACATCAAGTAAAGCTTCAACACCCTCATCCCAGGGCTCACCTTTAAAAGCCCAGCTTTCAGAGAAACTCTTAACAGCATCAACTACAGGGTCTGGAAGGGGGCCTGAACTAGCATTATCTAGGTAAACATAATTTTCCAAAACCCTAATCTTAGACCTAACATTCTCAGACACGGGAAAACGCCTAGAACATTCCTCGGGGATTTTAAGCCCTTTTATATTTTAGATCCTGTTTCCCTGGACCCCCGTTCACAGCGGGCTTTATAGCTTTAAGCTTTTGGAGGCCAGCGTTTCTCTTGAGGTTAACCTAAGTGGTTAGAGTACGTTTAGAAATGAACGCCGGAGACTTGGTTAGAGTATTTGGCCCAGCTATCTTAAAAGTTGAGAGCGGGAGGGTCAGCATCCTCGGGGCGGAACTTTCTCAAGGTAGCATTTTCACTATAGGAAAGTTTAGGAGCTACGTTGTTGAGGGTTTAGAGCCCTCCTCTATTGAAGTTGAGCTTAGTGAAGCGTCTAGAGTTGAGATAGCTTCCCCCGAGGAGGAGCCTTATGATGAGTGGGTTGACGTTGCAGACTCTATAGTGTCTTCATGCTCTGGGCCGTGTACTGTTATGGTTTTAGGGCCTGTAGATGCTGGTAAATCTAGTTTTGCAGCCCTCCTCGCTAATAGGAGTATAGCTTCTGGTTTGAGGCCGGCCATAATAGATGCTGACGTAGGCCAGGCTGACATAGGGCCCCCGGGGTTTACTGGTTTAGCTATACCCTCAACGTGGGTTTCATGGATTAGGGAGTTGGAGCCTTTAATGTTGAGGTTTATAGGCTCGATAGAGCCGTCGCCCCTAATAGGTAGGATAATAGCGTCGTGCGTCGAGCTTAAAAATATAGCGTTAGGGGAGGGAGCCGATATAATTATAGTTGATACTGATGGGTGGGTTGAGGGGTGGAATGCTCTAGAGTATAAGCTTGACCTAGCTAAGGCTTTGGGGGCTGAACACGCTATAGTAATAGGTGGTGACGAGCTCGCAGCCTACCTGGCTAAATCCTTCCCTGGAAATGTTTATAGACTTGTAAGGCCAATGGTTCAAGCTGTTAGAAACTCTGAAGATAGGAGGAAGCTTAGGCAAGCCAATTATAAGAGGTTCCTCGAAGGCGAAATTATAGAAGTTGATCTCGGCAAAGTCGCAGTTCAAGGGTCATGCCTCAGCGGGTGCGAAGTTGAAGAGCTTTTAACAGACATAGTGTCGGAGCTTCGAGATATAGAAGTTATGAATGTAATGAAATACCCCGGGGGCATATGCATATATGTTAAGGGCGATAAAAGCCCCCCACAACAAGCACTTAAAGAACTACAGAAGAAAGCTGGAGGGGAAGTCATAATAGTCTCTGAAGAGTCCGCCGCCGGAACCCTGGCAGCCCTAAGAGATGAGAGGGGCTTCGACTGCCCCGCAATACTCGCCAGCATAGACCTGAAATCTAGGAAGGCCAGGTTCAAGACTAAATGCAGGGGCCCCTTCAAACTAGTATCTTTCAGTAGGATCAAGCTAGGAGAGGATTATAGGGAGCTGAGCAGGGGCAGAATACTCTTATAACCTTTACCAGGAAGAATGCTTATCGGTAGTGGAGCTTTGAGCGAGGTAACATCAGGAGATGTGATTACAGGCCTCTTATTCCAAGCCGGGGGAGGCTTAATCCTAGGGTTTGCCGCCGGCTACGCTGTTAAGAAAATGGTTAAAATAGCTATTCTAATCCTAGGACTCCTAACAGTGGGACTCCTAATACTATCATACTACGGGATAATAACAGTGAACTGGGATAAACTAGCACTCCTAGTAGAGAGAGCAATAAGCGGGGCCCAAGCCACAACAGCCTCCATACAAGCCTTCGCCCTAGCATCAATACCTTTCGCCGGGGCCTTCACAGCGGGGTTCATAGTAGGCTTCAAATACGGGTAAACCCTTCATAAAAGGCTTAACCCGAGAAGGCCTATGCTAGCCATGAAAACTTTGAGGCTAGAGCCGCCTACCTAGGTTTGCCACTATGTTATGGGAGATAGCTGGGTTAATGGTAGCCGGGCGGGGATTCGAACCCCGGTCACGGGGGCCAGAGCCCCGCATCCTTGGCCGCTAGACGACCCGGCTACTTTAGACCGCTCCTTTACATAGTTTAGAGGCTTGGGGTTTTTAAATATTATAGGGTTTAATATCTTTGGGGGCGGGATTGTCCTGGAGCGAGGTTATTATCGAGTGTAGGGGTGGGGTTGAGAAGTGTGCTAAGGCTTTGGAGAAGTTTTTCGAGTCTATGTGTAGTGATAAGAGCCTATGCGAGGAGCCCCCTTCTAGGGCCGCCTCTAGGAGGAGCTATATCTGGGTTGAGAAGCTTATTGAGGCGGGGGTTCCAGATGGGAGGGCTAGGCTTATACTCTATGTTATAGGCAGGTATCTGGTTAACGTTAAGGGGTTAGAGCCTGAGGAGGCTGAGAGGGTTATAGGGACTTTCATAGAGAACAGTTGTAGAAACCATGGAAACTGCTCCAAGATATATGGAAGCTGGATTAGGAGAGTTGTAGATTCTGTGAGCAGGGGGGGCTGGAAGCCTTGGAGCATAGAAGCTCTCAAGAAGAGGGATCCCCAATTATACGATATAGTGTCCAGGATTGTGAAACTAGAGGGGTGATTGGTGGACCGGCCGGGATTTGAACCCGGGGCCTCTCGGGTGCAAGCCGAGCGCTCTTCCAGGCTGAGCTACCGGCCCTCTACACCCGAGTTAATAGGGTTATGAGGGTTCGGGCTTAAAAAGAGTTTAGATGGGGGCTGAGTTTGAACTTTTAATACCCCAGCCTTCCAATTTTCCTAGTGAGGGTATGCTATGGGGGTTGTTTTAAGGGTTCCACTTAAGTTTGAAAAGTTTGGAGCTGTGAGTTTCTATGATGTTTCAGAAGTTGTAGGTCTAAATGGGCTGAGCCTGAGGGAGCGTGGCGGCGTTTTCTCGCTTAATGGTCATGGTTTGGAAGAGTATGCTTCAAAAACAGCCATAGTTATCCCTGTTAAGGATGAGGATTTAAACGTTTTTGAGGGGGTTATTAGGGCTGTGCCCTTAGCATCCCCGTTGATCGTAGTTTCAGCTTCCTCCACGAGCCCTATAGACGTTTATGAAAGGGAGGTCGAGCTCACTAAGCTGCTGAACAATTTGACTGGAAGGAGAGTGGTTGTCGTCCACCAGAGGGATAAGGCTTGGGTTGAAGCCCTAGCCGGCACTAGCCTGGAGGATCTCGTTGATAGTGGGGGTGTCAGGCTGGGTAAGGGTGAGGGCATGATATTGGGGGTTCTGGTGGCTGCATGGCTTAAAGCCAAGTATGTTGGCTTCATAGATAGTGACAACTATATACCGGGGGCTGTAAGCGAGTATGCCATGTCTTACTATACGGGCCTTGCGATGGCGAACTCGAAGTATTCCATGGTTAGGATTATATGGCATTATAAGGGTAAGCTCCCCACTGAAGACGTTATATTCAGGAAGAGGGGTAGGGTATCGGTTAACACTAACGCAGTATTAAACTATGCGCTTTCCTCCTATAGGAAGATTGAGACCGAGATAGTTAAGAGTGCTAATAGCGGGGAACACGCTATGAGCCTAGAGCTGGCCCTTAAAATGCCGTGGGCCGGGAGGTTCGCTGTAGAGACTTTCGAGCTAGCCGCGCTCCTAGAGTCTTGCTATATAGGCTTAGAACTAGGGTTTAGAGAGTGTAACTTTCTACCTGAGGGTGTTAAAATACTCCAAGTCGAGACTAGGAACCCTCACATACACGCTGAGAAAGGGGATACGCACTTAGCTCAGATGGCTGCGGAGAGCTTGGGGACCATATATTACTCGGCCCTAGCTAATGAAGATGTTAAAGTTCTCATAAGGAGGATCCTCATAGAGAACTATTTCTATGAAGATGAGCCCCCCACGCCTCTAGTTTACAGGCTTGACAATGTGAACCCCCAAAGTGTTATCTCAAAATATCTGGCTGAGAGTAAGCTAGCCCTAGACGCTGGATGAGCGGTGTGACCTGCGTTGACATGGGCGAGGCTAGTCTTAACTGACATAGATGGGAGCATGATAAGCTATAGTGGGGACTATTCCGGGATAAGGGAGTCTATAGAGCTCTTGAAGAGCGTTAACGTTAAAGTGATCCCTGTGACTGCTAAGACTCTAGCTGAAGTCGCTTACCTAGATGGGAAACTGGAGCTAAGTAGTGGCGGTTTAACAGCCATAGTTGAGATGGGAGGCTCCATATGCTCAAAACACTATATAGTTCCGGGGTGCGAGTATATTGATATAGAAGGCTATAAATGCTGCCTAATAGGCAGGCCCATATGGGAGTTCAAAGACCATATTATGGAAGCGTTTAAAGAATGCAACTACATAGCACTATCCCAAGCCAGCCCCTCAGAAGCTGAACTAATACTAGGGATCGAGAGGGGGGAAGCAACCCTAGCAACAAGGAGGATAACACTAGAAGTCCTATGGAGCCCAGACATAGAATGCCTCAAAACAAAACTAGAAAAACTAAAACACAAAGACCTAAAAATAACAGTCGGAAGATTCATACACATAGGAACACACAACGGCAAAGGAGCAGCAGTAAACAAGCTCATCCAAACACCAATATTCAAAGGCCTAAACACCATAGGCATAGGAGACAGCGAAATAGACCTAGAAATGCTTGAAACAGTAGAAAAAAGCATAATAGTACCCCAGGAAGATGGAACCCTAAGAGTAAGGCCGAGAAGAGCAAACTACATAATAACACCATACCCAGCACCAAAAGGCTGGACATGGGCCTCAAAAATGATAGCCCTAAACTTAATATAACTATTAAACCCCGGAACTCTGACCATAAAAATGGTAGAAACTAAAGGGCCCGTAGCTCAGCCTGGTGGAGCGCCCGGCTGATAACCGGGAGGTCGGGGGTTCGAATCCCCCCGGGCCCACCAATTTAAACAAGCCCAAAAACATCTAAGTAAGACTTAACGCTTTCCCTCCTCTTACGTGAGAGGGTTGAAGGCTGAATATGCATATCTACTTAAGGATAAAAATGTGAAGCGCTAGTTTGATAGCTTAGCAGTAAAATCCACAATTACCACGTCCGTCTACCTATATACTTAAGGACATATTTGATCCAACCTGGATCTGGAAGCTTCTGAGTTGCGTTTACTCGGGGGAATTAAGTTTCCTGTTTGAACCTTTGCTTAAAATTACTTGATAAGCTAAAGCCTCACCATGTTTATTAGCAGCATAGCGGTTGGTTTCAACATGGGAATATAGCTTCTCTTTAAGTTCCAGTTTATATCTTAAGTCTATAAGCACCATAAAGAAGGTTTTTTGTCAAAAAGATATAATGATCTAAATTCAAACTGCTTGATAACATGCCTAGAAATGTCATCTCTGATGATTGCCATGGTTAGTTTAGTATATCTTGAATGACCGCCGTTACCTTGATGAAGCCAAGGCGGTAAGCTCTATAAAACCGATCCAAATCCATATACGTTGTTTTTAACCACATAAACCGGGTTTTTAAGCTCTTCATCTTGATTCTTTAAGAGATGAATACTCTCCCCCTCACAATCTGAACCACCTTAGAATGAGTGCTATAAAATGTGACTAAAGATAGATTAACGTAGTTCCCTAATTCCACAATAATCACTCCATAATTAGTTGATTAAAAGCTTATGCCTCCAAAGGCATAGCCTTCAATTTCAAATCCTACGATTGGCCAATCCTTATAGAGCGCTTGTGCCTGCTTCATTATCAAGTCTATCGTCAAAGGATACTTAACCGGTGGAAGCCCGTGAAGTCTTAAAGTCCTCTTTACAGCAGCCCTTACCTTCGACTTAACGCTTTCATGCACAGTCCAGTCTATCGATAAATTGTTCTTTATGGATTTAACTAAGTCTTTAACTAACTTTTTAAGCTCCTCATCTGACATCACAAATTCCTTTCCATAGGATATGGCATCATAAAATGCTAACTCCTCTTCAGACAATCCTAGTTCTTCACCAGCTCTTATCGATTCTTTGATTTCCCTAGCTATCTTAATCAATTCCTCGATCACTTCAGCCGACTCTATAGCCCTACTATGGTAGGCTCGAATAGTTCTTTCTAATCTCTCCCTAAACGACTCATATCTTATAATGTTTCTTCTCAGCCTAATTCTTATTTCATCGTCTATCAGCTTCCTTAATATTTCGACCTTGAGATTTGGAAACTCTATTGATTCTACGTCTTTCAAAAATTCTTCGCTTAGTATGGATATTTCAGGATGCTGAATTCCCCTTTTAGCCAGCAAATCTATTATATCTTCAACCATAACTGCTTTTGAAACTAATTTCTTAATAGCAGTTTCAACTTGAGGCTTAGGTATAGCGTGCTCGACAGATATTTTAACAATTCTATCTCTAATGCTCTGGAAAAGCGCTAGATCATCACTTATCTCTAATGCTTCTGGGCGGGGAGCTACTAGCACAAATGCCTTGTTAAGCTCTGCTACAGCCTTTAGAAAGTTCCTCTTCGTCTCATCATCCTTTGCGATTTCATTAAGCATTCTTTGCATTAGGTGCGTCCGCTCTGATGGCGATAGCTGCATCCAGTTTGAATAATCTATTCCATTAAAGAACGATTTAACCTTCTCATATTTCTCCCTTAAAAGTGGTAATAACTTCTCCCGCACTTCCTCTTCTGTCGGGACTATTGATTCCTCTATCTTCCCTCTAATCGTGTACTGGGCAACAGCTAACTTTAGTGCCTCACCTATTCCCACGTAGTCTACAACTAAGCCTGCCGGCTTATCCTTATAGACTCTATTCACTCTAGCTATTGCTTGAATGAGCGTATGACCCTTCATCGGTTTAAAAACATATATCGTGTGAAGGCAAGGATTATCAAATCCTGTTAACAGCATATCTCTAACGATAACTATTTTGAGTGGGTCATTGGGATCAACGAACCTCTTCTTAATCTCTTCCCTCTTGTCCTTGCTTCTTATATGTGGCTGGAATTCCGGTGGATCATCTGTTGAGCCTGACATGAGGACTTTTATTGAACCTCTCCTATCGTCATCATCGTGCCATTCCGGTTTCAGCTTGGTTATGTGATTGTAAAGCTCGACGCATATTCTCCTACTCATACACGCTACTAGAGCCTTTCCCTCTATAGCTTCTGATCTCTTCTCGAAATGATCGACTATATCCTTTGCTACCGCGCTCAAGACCCTTTCAGAGCCTAAAACGCTTTCAAGCCTCGTCCACTTCTCCTTAAGCTTCTCCTTTACCTCCAATTCTTCCATTTCTGTTATTTCCTCAAACTCCTCATCTAGGATTTCCCTTGCGTGGTTCTCTAGGCCCAATCTTATGAAGGCGTTCTCGTAAATTATCGGGACAACTGCTTTATCTCTTTGCGCATCTGCTAAATCGTAAACATGAACGTAATCTCCGAATACTTGAACCGTTGACCTATCTCCAAGCTCTATCGGTGTTGCTGTGAATCCTACGAATGTAGCATTAGGTAATGCTTCCCTTATATACTTTGCATATCCGCTAATGAAATTATAGTGGGAACGATGGGCTTCATCAGCTATAACTATTATGTTCTCCCTTGTGGAGAGAGTTGGGAATTTACCCCCTTCAGCCTTAAACTTTTGAACAGTAGAGAATATCACCCCACCGGCGGGAGTCTTCAACAACTCCTTAAGATGTTCAACAGTTTCAGCTTGCTCCGGGTATGGAACTAAGTCCCTCGCAACTTTGAAGTTTTCATATATTTGGTTATCTAAGTCGTTTCTATCGGTTAGGATAACTATAGTTGGGTTGCCGAGCTCAGGCGCTCTTAAAAGCTTAGCAACATAGAAAATCATAGTTAGAGATTTGCCAGCTCCCTGAGCATGCCATATAACGCCAGCCCTCTTATCCTCCGACCTAACAGCTTTAATGGTTTCCTCGACAGCTTTTCTCACAGCATCATACTGGTGATACATTGCAAGTTTTTTACTCCACTTCGTGCCGTCGAATTCAAAAGAAATGAAATCTCTTACCAATTCAAGTAGAGTATTCTTATTGAACATACCCCTTATAGTGATTTCAAGCGGTGTCATGTATTCTGGGGGCTCACGGCCTTGAATCGTCCTCCAAGGGGAAAACCTCTCAAACGGGCTTGTCAACGTTCCAGCTTTCGCTTCATTAGCTTTGGCCTCCTTTTCTTCGCCGCCATTACAAATGACTATTATTTCATTATAGTGAAATAAAGAAGGGATGGTTGCCTTGTAATTTTGGATTTTATTGTAAGCTTTCATTAAGGTTGCTCTTATATCTGTTGGGTCTTTAAGCTCGATTAATCCAATTGGTATGCCGTTTACAAAAATCACAATGTCGGGTCTTCTATTATACTCACCTTCAACAACAGTGAATTGGTTAACCGCTAACCAATCGTTATTGTTCAAATCATCTAGGTCAAAAAGTTTTACAATCTCACCCACAACTTCCCCGCTCTCTTTTCTCACCTCAACTCTTACGCCCTCTCTCACCATTAAGTGGAAATTATGGTTGATCTCTTCTAAATTTGCCCCCTCAAGGTGTAGTAATCTATGTATGGCTTCATCTATTGCTTGCTCAGAAAGCTTAGGGTTTATCCTTATCAAAGCATTCTTAAGCCTATTAAGCAATATAACTTGAGAATAAGAATCTCTTTCCGGCCTATCTCCCTCAGGGCTTATGTCTGGGCCATAGGCTATTTCATAGCCTAACTCTTTAAACCACTCTAAAGCCGCTTTTTCTAATTCCTGCTCGCTAATCATCTCTCAACCACTCCAAAATAGATTTTTGAACCTTAGCCTTCTCTTTCTTTATTTCCTAAAGTTTTCTAGTTTCTTTTGGAAACTCTTTTTCAACATCAACTTTTACTCTAATTTCACCTGAAAGAAGCTTCGGAAGTAATGCATTTCT
>CAKZTZ010000034.1 GCA_937921695.1 uncultured Sulfolobales archaeon
TAAAAGAATTCAAACCCATAGAAGAATGGCAGAAAAACATACTTGCAGAAGCACAAACAAGAAAGGAGAGAAGAACCACCATAATAAACAAGCTAAAATCAAAAGAATTCCTAGAGAAAATAGAGAAAATTAGAGAAAAAATAACAACAAAAATCTAAAAACTAAACACATACATCTCAAGCCCCAACACCGTATCCCGGAACCAGGAGCATAACAACGAGAATAGCTACAAATTAAAATTGTCCCTAATGCTAGCCTTTAACGAAACCCTCCTAGCCGATACTCTAGCATCTTCACCCATGTGAACAAACACAATACTACGTATAGCGAAAATTTATGAGACACTATTACTGGCGAGCTTCCAATATAAACCTAACTGAAAGCTAGGGGGCCTTAGAAAGTCAACCCTACCATGTCCATATCATAAAAGTAAAGCCTACATAGAGGGTTAGCACAGAGTTTGACGCCGCATAAGGGTCGCTCGAAGCCCTTCCCTACTGTAACGCCGGTACTCTGTAAGTATCATGGAGGACCTATATAGGCTAAAGCTGGAGAGGCTACTCTTAAGGAAACTAGGGGGCCCCGGGCCTTTGGAGTATTATGAGAGGCTCCCTAAGAGCCGGCATCGTGACGCTGTGAGGTTGTGTTATCATTTAGAGCTAGCTACCCTACTACTTACCGGCCTCTCAATGCCGGGGTTGAGAGGGTTATCTGGGCCCTTAAAGGATACGTGTTTATCTCGTAAGGGGTTAAACATTGAGGATTTAAATCTTAGGACCCTTGGGGGGTTTAATGAGAGAGCTGTCAGAGCTCCCCAGAAGAATATAGCTGGCTAGGGGTCATAGTGCCCACACTATGGGCTAATAAGAGACGCTATTATATAAAATTTAAATTTAATAATAGATCTTTGAGTCTCGTTAACCATGTTAGACCATCCGGAGATGCTTTAAGCCATCACTAGAACGCTTCAATAGCTACTATAACATGTGTAACACGGAGCCATGCTATGGTCGTATCGAGCTATCACAGAGGCCGTCCTCCTAGGAGTATCTCTCTCATATGGTAGCCCTCTTGAGGGTTTATAGGGCTAGGGTATGGAAACCCCGGGACCCGAGGTTACCTTAAGGCTGATACGGGTCCATATGAAACACATGGACCCTCCCAAAACAACCCCCCACGGCCCTAGACGCTTACACAAAGCATTGAACGCCGGGCCTAAAGGTTTAAATGTAGTCATAACACTTTTAGGACCGTTGTCATATGAGACCATATAGGGGGTCTGAAGAAACCCGGGATCACATGTTAACATATCACATATACTATGAGAGCCTAAGATAACCCCGGCCCGTAAGAAATCGTAGCTATAACGCCGGCCTTAAATAGCAATGATAACTCCCTGAAACCTCCCTATTTTCAGCTCTAATACACTAGCCCCACACGCCTCAGCCTAAACTCGAGGTGTTAGTACTGAGCCTTAGCATATCAGCCTCCGAGAAAGGCCGGAATGTCGAAGCTTCTCTTGAAGCGTGAGGAGCCCATCAACTAGAGGTATCTAGAAAAATCGGAGGCCGTTTTGAGCTCTTCAAAGTCTGGGGTTTTAGGGTTAGCACCCAACATTTAACATTGAGCCTCTACATAAGCTAGTTGCAGATTAGGGGCAAACTTAGGCTTAGAGCTCGATGATAACGCATAACGTTATGGGTTGAGGATGGAGGTATACATGCCGGGCCTATAGGTCCTTTTATTTCAGCCTTCAATACAACGAGTCAGAATTAGATCTGCAACAATGCGGTCAAACTTAGATAGCTAATCAGAGACTAGCTCCACAAATTATCCCCAAGAGAATCCTCAAGACTAAACTAGAATGCGTAGTTAAAGGTTAAAAGTAAAGCTAGGGAACGCAACGCTCTCACATGTTTATAAAAGTCTAAACTGCATGGGATCTCAAGCCCTAGGAAGACTAATTGTTGAAATTTAAATATATTAAGTTCTATAGAGCTTTTCCCCGCTTCCATTACTTGGCACTATAGGAGTACGGGTTAAAGAAGCTCATTACCAGGTGGGAGAGTAGAAATTGAAGGTTATTTTGGGTATTTCCTTTTATTGTGTTTTTCATGTTTGATGGGGTTTTGTGTGGGGGTTATTTTTATTTTAGTCTAGTTTTTTATTTTGTAGCGTGGGCTTGATGTTGTTAAGGTCTTTGGCCGAGCTTGTGGCTGGTAGGCTCGGCTTGGCCGGGTTTGATGGTTTGTCTAGGGTTGTTGATGTTCTTGAGTTTGAAGTTTCTAGGGGTGGTGTGACTAGTTATCATGCTCTTCTTCAGTTTATTGTTGCTCTTGATTTGCACCTTAGGGGGTTTGATGTGGGTGTTGAGGAGAGGCTTGATGGTGGTTTTATTGCTGATGTTTATGCTGAGGGCCCCGGGGGCATTATTGTTGTTGAGGTTGAGACTGGGTTTGTTCCTCAGGGTAGGCTGGCTAGTTTAGAGTCTTACTTGGCTTCTAGGGTTGCGTTTAAGGCTGCTGCTTATAGTCCTGGTGTTGATGCTTTCATAGTGGCGTTTCCGAGTCATATGAGTATGGTTGCTATCCCGGAGCCTTTGTTGAAGCCTTTGGAGGATAGGGAGCCTGAAGATGTTAGGGTTATAAGGGGGCTTATAGAAGCTTATGATTTGAAGCGCGCTTCTAGGATTGGGTGGAGGGCTCACATAGCTAGGGTTGATGGTGTAGCTTCTATTAACGTGGATAAAGCTAGGGTAGCCTATGTTCCCCTTAACAGTAGCTCGCGCATTCTCGAAGCTTTGGGGGCTCTTAACTAGCGGGGTCCCAATCTTGTCTTACTGGGTTTTCAACTTTAAACACGTGGTAGGCTAACGTTTTAAGGGCGTCTTGCTTGGGTAGGATCCTAGTAGTTAAAGTTTCAAGTTTAGGGTCTACAGTGTCGCCCGACACACCCCTAGGTGGGGAAGTCTTAGATAGGGTTAAGCTTCTAGCTAGAGCTTCTAGGAGGCTCTCGAGGCTGTGGGGCTCTTCTTCAGCTAGAGTTCAAGTTGAATGGCCTGGGGGGAGAGCTGTCTTGAGGGTTAGTGAAGAAGAGACTATAGCTGTTATAGCTTCTAACAGGGATCCTTCACTTGAAACTAGCACACTTTAGACCCTACTTTCACAGGCTCCTCCACAGTTAGGAATACGGGCTTCTCATCCTCCCCACAGCCTGCAGCTAGTATCATGCCCTGGCTTGCTAGGCCAGCCATAATCTTAGGCTTAAGGTTAACCAGGACTATGACTAGTTTACCTATAAGCTCTTCAGGCTTATACCATTTAGCAACACCCACTAAGATCTGCCTCTCCTCCCCCCCAACGTCTACTATAGTTTTAATGAGCTTCCTACTGCCAGGCACAGGCTCAGCCTTTAAAACCCTGCCAACCCTAATGTCGAGTTTCGAAAACTCCTCAAAGGAAACTATGCCTTCACCCTCTCCGGGGCTCACAACTCTCCACCCTCCAGTTTCACGTTGAGCTGCACGTTAAACCTTATCTACTATTACGCTATGAACCTTAACTGTCGCGTGTTCCTCAGCTTCTCCCCGCTCTCAGGTCTCCTATAGATGCTATTATGAGGGCTGCCGTTATCATTATGTAGGCGGCTAGTTTAAATATAGTGGGTATCTCGTTGAACAGTATGAACCCCCATAAGGCTGCCAGTATAGGCTCTAATGTTGCTATTACAGAGGCTGTGGCGGCCCCTATCCTCTCAACCCCCCTGGTGAATAGCCTGTAAGGTATGAGGGTTGCGAACACTGCGAGGTATATCCCGGCTACTGTGGGGGCAGCCAGGTCTCCCAGGGCTCCTCTCGTTGAAGTATATGCTATTGTTAAAGGTATTGTTACTATGAGAGTGTAAGGCATAGCCCCCAAAGATACTTCAAGGCTTTTACCAGCCCTTGAATAATATCTAGCTACAGCTATGTAAAGCCCATAGGATACACCAGCTAGGAGCCCCGAAGAGAAGCCAGCCAAACTCAAACCCCCAAAGCCAACATCAAACCCCATCAAAACCACAGCTGTAAACACTATCAATATGGAAACTAGAGAGTAAACCCCAGGCCTCTCACCATAAACTATAGAAGCTAAAGTAGCCCATAGGGGGGCGGTATAGAGGAGGTAAGCAGCAACACCCACACCAGCAAGGACAGCAGCTAGAGGATAGGAAGAGAAGAGGAGACCCAGGAAAAACCCTGCAACTATAGAACCAAAACTAAAAACCCTAACAAACAATAGAGCTATAAAACCCGCAACTATAGACCTAACAAAAACCAAAACAACAACATCCCCACCATAAACACTAGCAACACCAATAGTAGACCATAAAACAGCAGCCCCAATAATGAAAAAGCCCCCCCACAACACTCAACACCAGCACGGGTAAAACCAAACCGTAAAGCGGGAGCCGCATCCTTTAAAGCTTAGGATTAAAAATTGCAACACTAACATTTAAATCCAGAGAACACTAATATTCCTGGTGCACCCTGTGGGTCTTCCCGGCTTTTGCGCCCATGAAGGTTTAAAATCTATGCTTTCAAGGCTCGCAGCAGGCCTCGGGAAGTTGAAAGCTTCAATAAGCCCTGGAAGGTTTACTGGGGAGTTTAATGTTAGAATCTACAGTGAAGGCACAGCGGCGTACATGAAAGTGTTTTGTGGGAGACCCCCATACAGGGGGTGGGTTGAGATTTTCAACATAGAGCCAAACACATTCCTCCAAGTTGAAGACGAAATCTATAGGGTAGTCTCGGAAAGCCTCAAAGCGGGGGAACCCCTATACATAGAATACTACTGGGACCCGGAAACTTTGAAACCACTAGACATGGGGGCTCCGCCTCAAACCACTAGGATAGGGTTCAAACTCCTAATGGAGGGATTCACATGGTTTAAAACATGGTACTACCCTGAGGGGTTCATGGAGGGAAACGTTAAAATACAAGCTGAGAAACCCTTAAATGAAGAGAGCAAGACTAGACACTTGGAAGAAACATGCAAAGAGGTTGAAGAGTTTATAGGGAAATGGGGATATAAGCCTCCTGAGGCTCTTAAGGGGGCCGTAGAGAGGGGCTTAAAACTTGAAAAACTCCTATGTGCCCGGTCTAGAGAGGGTTCCTCGGGGGCATGTGGTGTGTGAGTAAGAGTCAAGCTCCTGGAGACCGGGGTTTTCCCCTGTTATTCATATGAAAATATATAGTTAAAAATATAAGGATTCAAAGTATGTTTGAACGTAGCCTGAAAGGTGAGGGTGTTGGAACACCAATATCGCCTTCCGAGAAGCCTGGTAGTGACCCGGTCAGCATAGGGAATGGTCCGCCTCTCAGGGTAGCCGATCTCCCCGAGCCTCCATTAAACCTCACAGGTATTCTCAAGGTGATAGGGCCTGGTGTTATACTCCTCGGTGTAGGTATTGGGTCTGGCGAGTGGGTTTTAGGCCCTGCGGCGGCAGTTAAATATGGGCCTTCCATACTCTGGATAGCTACAATAGCTATAATAGTGCAGATTTTAGCTCTCCTGGAAGCTACTAGATACACTATGTACACTGGGGAGCCTCTAACTACTGGGCTTATGAGGCTTTGGCCTGGACGTCTCTTCTGGGGGCCTTTGATTCTAATATTGCTTGTTTTAAGCCTGGGCTGGCCTGCTTGGGCTTTCGGAGCAGCTACAGCTGTAGTTGCAGCGTACTTGGGGAGGCTTCCGGGGCCTGGAGACGCTAACCTTGTATTGTTTGTGGGTTTTGTATTAGCGCTTCTAGTGATAGCTGTACTTTCAATAGGCGGTAAGGTTGTAAGGCTTTTAGAGGTTGCTCAATGGTTCATGGTTACTTTCGTGTTCATAGCGCTAGTCATCCTAGTAGCTCTAGTGGTCCCGCCTGGAGTGCTGGTTGATACAGCTAGGGGGTTCCTTGATTTCGGTAAACTCCCAAGAAACACTGATATCCTAGCTGCAGCATTATTACTGGGGGCTGTAGCTGGCTATGCTGGTTTGGGAGCTTTCGGGAACACTGTTATTTCAAGCTACTACAGGGATAAAGGTATTGGTATGGGGGCTCTCGTAGGCGCTATTCCCACGTTGATTGGAGGGGCTAAGATAACGTTATCCCCCGTAGGCGCGGTCTTCAAGGTTGACAGAGATAATTTGGGGAAATGGAGGGCTTGGAGGAGGGTAGCCCTAATAGATATAGTTGGGGTTTTCGGGGTCGGCGCGTTCATCGGCATGTTCCTCCCTGCAGCTCTCGCAATAGCCTTAATACCTATAGGAACAGATATTGGAGGGTTTAGGGTAGCAGCCTATCAAGGGGAGGAGCTTAGAAAACTCCTAGGCTTCACAGGCTGGGCTTTAGTCCTTATCATGGGCTTCTGGATCTTATACAGCACCCAGCTCGGCATAGTGGAGCTTGTTACGAGGACGGCTACAGATGTTCTATGGTATATGGGTATAGTGAGGAATATTGTGAGGGGCGATGTTAGGAAAGTCTACTATGCAATATTATTCGTTCTAGTCCTATGGGTTATAATAGCTTTCACACTATACAATATTTATAAAGTTAACCCCCTACTAGCAGTGGCTCTAATAGCTAATATGAGCAACATAGTATGGCCACTTACAGTTCTAGGCAACCTATACCTTAACCTGAAATATTTGCCTAGAGAGATCAGGCCATCACCTCTAATAGTGGTAGGCATTCTAATAGGAATAGTGTTCTGGCTAGCTTTCTTCGCTTTCTTCATAGCGTCACTAACCCTGAGATGAGGCCCTCCAGAGGATGTTGAGGCTTAAACTCTAAACTAAATGTTTTTCCCTCTTCCTCATCTAATTCTAAGGGTTGAATGTTGACGGTGATAGTTACTACTAGTAGGAGGCCGAGCCGGAGGAGTAGGAGCCTTGTTAAGGATCTAGTTTCCATCATACCTGGGGCTTATAGGCTTACTAGGGGCCGTAAGTCTCGCTCAGATTTAGCTCGGGAGGCTCTAGCTGTGGGGGCTGATAGGGTTGTCGTTATTGGTGAGAGGAAGGGTAACCCGGGTGTTATAAGGGTTTATGAGCCTCTAGCTGACCCCCCAGCTTTGAGGGAGATAGCTGTCTTCATAATTGTTGGTGTTAAACTCGCTAGGGAAGCTGGGGCTGTTAGGCCTGTTCCACCTAGATATCTACTTGTTAAGACTAGCGGCGACCCTGTAGCTGTGAGGTTTGGGGAGGTTTTCTCGAGGGCTTTCCAAGCTAGGGTTTACAGGGAGGATCTTGAGGGTGAATCTGTCGTGGCTGAGATAGAGGGTTTGGAGAGCCTAGCATCTCTATCTTTCAAGCAGGCTGGTAGGCTTGTAGGCCCCGTCCTCAAATTATCGAGGGTCATAGTTGGGAGTGGCGGGTTGCGGGGTTGATTCTAATTTTGCCTTTACATTCTCCACTTAATGTTAAATAATTGTGGGTCTTGTTTTAAGATTTAAGGTTTAAGTTCCCACATTCTCTTGGGTGCTAGGTTTGGGGGCTAGGGTTAAGGTAGTATCTGAGATTGAGAAGATAATGGGTAACATAGAGCAAGTCAGGAATATAGGGATAATAGCGCACGTGGACCACGGGAAGACTACTACGAGTGATAGCCTTCTAGCGGCTGCAGGCATAATATCTGAGAGGATAGCTGGGGAGGCTCTAGTCCTCGACTATTTAACTGTGGAGAAGCAGAGGGGTATTACTGTGAAGGCTGCTAACATAAGCCTGTACCACGAGTATGGGGGGAAGCCTTACATAGTCAACCTCATAGACACCCCGGGTCATGTGGATTTCAGTGGGAGGGTTACTAGGAGTTTGAGGGTTCTAGACGGGGCTATAGTCGTAGTGGATTCTGTGGAAGGTGTTATGACACAGACTGAAACCGTTATAAGGCAAGCCCTGGAAGAGCGTGTGAGGCCTATCCTGTTCATAAACAAGGTTGACAGGCTTGTGAAAGAGCTTAAAATGACCCCTGAGAAGATGCAGGAGAGGTTTATAGAGATCATAAAGGAGGTTAACAATCTAATAGACAACTATGGTGAGCCCGAGTTCGCTAAGAAATGGAAGATAAACCCTGCAGAAGGCACAGTAGCTTTCGGGAGCGCTAAAGACAGGTGGGGCGTCTCAGTCCCCCTCGTGAAGAAGAAAGGCGTAAGCCTCCAGGAAGTGATAAAAGCCTATGAAACCATGGATAGGGATTTGATAGCCCAGCTAGCTAGGAAAATGCCCCTCCACGAGGCCCTCCTAGACATGGTTGTTAAGTTCGTGCCTAACCCCAGGGAGGCGCAGAAATATAGGATCCCGAAAGTGTGGAGGGGAGATATTAACAGTGACCTGGGTAGGGCGATGGTGAACGCAGACCCTAACGGCCCCCTAGCGTTCTTCATCAACGACGTTAGAGTGGAGAAAGGAGGCTTAGTTGCTACGGGTAGAGTGTTCTCCGGAACCCTAGAGCCCGGGGTTGAGGCTTACGTGCTAGGGGCGGGGAAGCGTTCTAGAGTGCTCCAGGTAAGCCTATACATGGGCCCCTTCAGGGAGATAACTAAGATGGTTACAGCCGGCAACATAGGCGCCATAATGGGTGTGGAGGATGTGAGGGTCGGCGAGACCATTGTGAGTATCGACACTGTTTCCCAGGCAGCCCCCTTCGAGCAGCTCAGGTATGTAAGCGAGCCCGTAGTCACTATTGCTGTGGAGCCTTTGAAAGTCCAGGATCTGCCTAAAATGATAGATTCTTTGAGGAAACTTGTAATAGAAGACCCTAACCTCGTGCTTAAGATAAACGAGGAGACGGGAGAATACCTCCTCTCAGGTATGGGCCCCTTACACCTTGAGATAGCGTTAACGCTCCTCAAGGAGAAGTTCGACGTTGAAGTTAAGACAACGCAGCCCATAGTAGTCTACAGGGAGGCTGTGAGAGCCTCAAGCCAGGTTTTCGAGAGTAAGAGCCCCAACAAGCACAACAGGCTCTACATAAGCGTTGAGCCTCTAAACGAGGAGACTATAGAGCTCCTAGCTAGGGGTGTAGTCACTGAAGGCCAGGACGTGAAAGAGAGGGCTGCTATACTGAGGGATAAAGCAGGCTGGGACTATGATGAGGCTAGGAGGATATGGGCTATAGACGAGAACCTCAACATATTTGTGGATAGGACAGCTGGCATACAGTACTTGAGGGAGGTTAAAGATACTATAATAGCAGGTTTCAGGCTAGCCTTAAGAGAAGGCCCGCTAGCGGCGGAGCCTGTGAGGGGGGTTAAAGTCGTGCTCCACGATGCTGTAGTGCACGAAGACCCCGCCCATAGGGGGCCGGGCCAACTTTACCCAGCGACGAGGAACGCTATATGGGCTGGAATACTCACAGCTAAACCCACCCTATTAGAGCCTATACAGAAGCTTGACGTTAGAGTCCCAATGGACTATATTAGTAACGTAGCGGGGGTTCTCACTAAGAAGAGGGGCAGGATACTGGAGGTTTTAAGTCACGGAATGGCTGCGAGAGTCATATCTGAAATCCCAATAGCTGAAAGTTTCGACCTAGCTAGCGAGATTAGAGGGGCCACGGCTGGTAAAGCCTTCTGGGGCATGGAGTTTAGTAGGTGGGCTCCAGTTCCTGATAATCTCCTAGATGAACTTATAAAAGCTATAAGGAAGAGGAAGGGGCTGCCGCCGTCTCCCCCCTCGATAAGCGACCTCCTAGGTCTGTGAGTAAAAACCTTCTTGACCGCAACTATATTTTAATTAAACGTTACATAATAATTTATAAGGTTAAATTCTCAACTTAAACTTTAGGGGTTAGAGTTTTGCTTTTGGAGACCCTGTATGAGGGTGTCGTGAGAACTATCCTCTCAATCATAGTATTACCTTTGCTAATAACGATCCTAATGGTTGGACTCGTACTCTTTCTAGGCCTCATAACTCAAGGTAGGCCTGACGTTGAGGTTTTAGAGAAGTTCAAACTCCTCAGGTACGAGGCTGGAAACCCGGCTAAAGGGGAGGCTAGGAGGGTATTATCTATGCAGTATTTCGGCTACCTTGTAATGTTCCTGGCCTTGGAGCCTGCTGTTATTCTTATAGCTGTGACTTTGATAGCTTCCCGTGAAGCTCTCCCCAGCCTCCTAGTTATATACTTGATCTTAATACTTGTGCTTTCCCCACTCCTAGTATATGGATTCAGAGAGTCTAGGAAAATGGATTCCTGGGTGTTTGATTAGAGGTGGTTTATGGTGGCTGGAGAGCCCATAGATAAGGTCTACGTTGGTAACATTAACGTATCCGCTAGGAGGGCCAGAGACCTCCTCCTAGGGAAACTTAAGCTTGGAGAAGTAGTAGACTGGGCCACCACGTTCAGCCTCTGGCCCGTGCACCTCCTTACAAGCTGTTGTGGAGCGGAGTTCGCAGCTACTTGGAGCCCTAGGTTTGACGCGGAGCAATACGGGGCCCTCCCGTGGATTAGCCCTAGGCAGACTAACTTTATAATAATTGAGGGCACAATTACCCGTAAAATGGCCTGCGCCCTCAGAATAACCTATGAGCAGATGCCCCTACCCAAGTTCGTCATAGCTATGGGGGCTTGCGCCCTCGACGGGGGGCTGTTCTATAATAGTTATAACATTGTCAAGCCTTGGGAAGTAGTTCCCATAGATGTTTACATACCCGGGTGCCCCCCGCCCCCTGAGGGTTTAGCTAGGGCTATATTACAGATTAGAAAATCTATTAGGGAGAAGAAGCTGGCGAGCAAATGGCTCATAGAAGGGTGGAGGCCCGACAAGAAATACGTCACCCCTAAAGATGACGTGTGTAAGTGGTGGAGGCCTTGAGTCTTGAAAGCCTAGCTGAAGAGGTTAAGAAAGTCTTAGGGGGTTTCGCGAAGGAGGTAGCTTGGAGGAAGGGGTATCTGGAGGTTCTAGTGGAAACCGCTAATGTTGTTGAGGCTGCGGAGAAGCTTAAGAGCATAGGATTAGACCATGTTAAGAGCGTCACAGCCGTAGACTATCCTAAAGAGTCTAAGATCCGCGTGACATACCACGCGTCTAGCTATTCTAGGGAAGACTTAATGGGGGTTATAGTAGGGCTTTCTGTGGACCTACCTAGAGATAATCCTGAGATGCCGAGCCTCATCAGCGTCTGGGATGGCAGTGTAGAGTTCCAGGAGAGGGAGGTCTACGAGTTTTTCGGGGTGTCATTTAAGGGGCACCCAGACTTGAGACCCCTCCTCTTGATCCAGGAGCTTGCTGAGAAGAAGGTTTTAAGGAAGGATTTCATAGTTAAGGAGGAGAGTATTTATGAGGGGGTCCCCTTCAAGTATGACTAGTGGAGGGCTTGAAGCGGGGGCTCAAAGGATCCCAGGGGTTACTGTTAAGAAGATAGAGAAGGAGGTTTACGAGATTTTCATTGGCCCCCAGCACCCAGGCTCGGGCCATATGAGGATTATTGTGAGGCTTGACGGCGACATAATAGTTGAGGCCGACCCTGATATAGGCTATGTTCACAGGACTATGGAGAAGCTTAGTGAGGTTAGAGAATGGCTTAAGCCCATACCACTCCTAGAGAGGATGACTATAATAGATGCTTGCAACGTGACGCTACCCTATGTTAACGCCCTGGAGAAGCTAATGGATAAAACCCCCTCAACAAGAGCAAGCTATCTCAGAGTTTTACTTTGCGAGATAAACAGGGTGGCATCCCACCTTTACGGAATGGGGATTTTCGGGGTTTTCATAGGGCACTCGACAATGTATATGTGGGCTTTCGGTGACAGGGAGGTTTTCGTCGAGCTTGCTGAGGTTTTAACAGGAGCTAGGCTAACACACACATACCCCATACCTGGGGGTGTTAGGAGGGATATGCCCCAAGATCTCCCAGAAATGGCTAGGAGGACTGTTAGATATATGAGGGGAAGACTTGAAGAATACCGTAAAATATTCGTGGATAACCCTGTAATAGTTAAGAGGCTTGCAGGGGTGGGAGTCATATCTAAGAGTAGGGCTATAGAACTAGGCGTAGTAGGCCCTAATCTAAGAGCTAGCGGGGTCAAATACGATGTGAGAATAGCTGAGCCCTACGAGGTTTACGGAGAGCTAGACTTTGAAATCCCAGTGTTCGAGGAGGGGGATGCTCTGGCGAGGACTTGGGTTAGAGTTGAGGAGATAAAGCAGAGCCTCAACATAATAGAGCAGGCTGTAAACTGGCTTGAGACACATAAAGGTGAGCCTGTAATAGCTAAGGAAGACTTCGACAAACTACCTAAACTCCACAAGGAAGTCTACGAGAAAGAAGGTAGAGTGAAGCTAGTCCCAGCCCACGCCACTATGAAAATACCCGCCGGCAAAGCTGTAGCTAGGGGTGAAATGGGTAGGGGTGAAATATTCTACTATGTTGAGAGTGATGGTGGAACAACACCTTATAGGGTTAGAGTTGTAACCCCCTCGGCCCGCAACGCTATAGTGTTCAAGCATATAGTTCCAGGCCACACTCTCATGGACCTCCCAGCTATCTACGGTAGCATAGACTATTTCCCCCCTGAATCTGACAGGTGATGGGGTTTGGTTTTAGACCTCATATTATATATTATAGCCTATCCCCCCCTATGGCAAGTATTAATATTGGGCTTCGCGGGCTCACTAGCTATAGCCATGGTAGCAATATGGTTTGAGAGGAAGGCGGCGGCGAGAGTGCAGAGGCGTATAGGGCCCTACTGGGCTAGCCCGGCCCTCGGCGGCTTCCTTAACATAATAGCTGACATGGTTAGATATGTTCTCCAGCAACTCATAATACCTGGGACTGTGGATAGACTCGTATTCTACTTCGCCCCAATAGCTGCTTTCACTATATCCATATTACCTGTAATATTCATACCTTTGAGCCCCAAGCCCGAGTTCTGGCCCGTGGCCACTATGGATTACAGTCTCCTAATAGCTCTCGCCCTATCAACACTCCCACCGCTCCTGGTAATAGCTGCCGGCTGGTCTAGCAATAACAAGTTCGCAGTTATAGGTAGCATGAGGGAGTCATATGTTATAACAGCTTACGAGCTAGTCGCAGTCGTATCTATACTCTCAGCCTCCGCTTCCCTCCTAACTTTCAACCTAGTATATATAGTTGAGGCTCAGCAGCCTTTCAAGTGGCTTGCAATATTGAACCCTATAGCTTTCCTAGCAGCTATCCTGGCGGTCCTAATGTCCACTTCAGCTTTCCCCTTCGAAATCCCAGAGTCAGAGCATGAGGTTGTAGCCGGGCCTTTCACAGAGTATAGTGGTGCGCTCTACGCTTTCAACATGGGCGGGGCTTATGTTAGGAGGTTCGTCTACGCGCTCCTCATAGCATTAGTGTTCCTTGGAGGCTGGGCTCCATACGTGCCGGGACCCGGTCCTATAACGGGGTATATAATCCCGAGCCTCATAGTAGTCTTTAAGGCCGTAATAGTTGTTCTCTTCATAAGCTTCCTTAGAGCTGTATATGGGAGATATAGGCTAGACCAAGCTTTAGGGGCTGCGTGGAGGCTGGCTATACCACTAGCTATAATAGGGTTCGGCTGGTCGCTATTTTTAGCATATATAGGTGTATTTCATTGATAAATATAAGTTATAGGTTTAAATTAAAGATTAGGTGGAAGCTTAACATTTAAGGTGTCCATGATGCCGCCTAAGGTATCCCTAAAGAAGCTCGCCCGGAAAGGGGGCCTATTCGATGGAGTAAAATCTAACATACACGCTCTAGCCATAGGGGTTAAATACCTAGTAGACCCTCAAAGGTCAACACTATTATACCCCAAAGAATACATAGAGCATAGGCCCGGCTATAGGGGGTTCATAGTCTTCGTTAAAGAAAAGTGTATAAGCTGCGCAGCATGCTCCAGAATATGTCCTTCAGCAGCGATGAAAATGGTTAGAGTCACAGAAATAGACCCGAAACACCCGGATAAGCCTAGGCAGAAGCAGTACCCAGTTATAAACTATCAGAGATGCATATTCTGCGGCTTCTGCGTTGACGTGTGCCCGACAGAGGCTCTATACCATGTCCCCTTCCATGACATCGTCTACGAGAACTTAGCGGACATGTTCATGACCCTTGAACAGTTCCAGGTTGAGCCTCAAAGGCCCGCTGTCAGTGAAGGGTTGCCTGTGGTTTACGAAGTGGACGAGGGGAAAGGGTTAGTTAAGAGGAGGAGGGGTTAGGGATGGTGTGGGAACCTGTTGAAACTATATTGGCGGCTCTACTGTCTATTTCCCTAGTTCTCGTGGCTTTACTAGTGGTAACTGTTAAAGACCTTGTTTACGCTAGTCTCCTCCTAGCTGTGTTAGGGGCTTTAACGGCTTCTTTCGTGGCCCTCCTAGGCTACTATCTTGTAGCGGCTTTCATAATCATAGTTTACGTGGGGGCGGCCGTAATGTTTATAATAATAACTGTGTCAATGCTTGGGGGTGGGGGTTTAGAGTCTCGGGATCACTTGAAGGGCGCTGTAGTGGCGTCTTTATCTTTGGTAGTTTTGTTGGCTGTGTTTTTATCCTATTTTAGGGTTCCTGAAGTTGGGCTTCCTCTTTACGTGGATGTGGCTGGCTTAATTGATAGGGTTGTGGTTGAATATATTCCAGTCATAGCTATAATCTTAGTAGCGTTAGCTGCTACGATAATTGAGGCTATAGCTGTTGCTAGGAGGGGTTGAGCGTTGAGCTTCACACTATTACTTGTCATAGTAACTGCTGTAGTGGTTGCTAGTGTCGGTGTTTATGGTTTAACTTCTTCGAGGAACTTTGTGAGGCAGCTATTATCTCTAGAAGTTATATTTAACGCTATAATACTCTTGATAGCGGTAATGCTAGCTTCCGGCCCTGCAGTGGCTACATTCCTCCTCGTGGTCCTTGTTTTAATTGTTTCTGGAGAGGTGGTTGTGATAATGGCCTTAGTCATATCCGCGTACAGGTCTGGGAAGAGTTTAGAGTCAGAGATCCTAGGAGAGGAGGGTGTGTGAGTTGAGCGTCCTGGAAGCCCCATTACTCTGGTTTACCATTGTAGCTCCAACATTCATAGCTATACTGTTCCAAGCTACAGTCTTGGGAAGCCTAGGCCCCAGGGTTTTAGCTTATGTTTCCTCAGCAATACTAGCTATACCACTATTCCTCCTAGCCTATAAATGGCTTTGGGGCTACAATGTGCTCGTAGACCCTCTAAAACTAGACCTATCCAGGTACAATGTAGGTGTTATAGCTTTAGTTGTAGACGGGTTTTCAGCCCCCCTAGTGGTGGGGGTCTCCCTAGTGACTTCCCTTGTAGCAATATACAGTCTCAAGTACATGGAGCATAGGATCTGGGAGCTCGAGCATGGGGGTTTGAAAGTTCCAGGGATATACGCGTACTACATACTTTACAACGCTTTCTCCTCCTCAATGCTGGGGATGCTTTATTCTACGAACCTAATATCGTTCTTCGTGTTCCTAGAACTCTCACTTATAACATCCTTCCTCCTAATAGCCTATTACGGGTATGGGGAAAGGCTCAGAATAGCCCTCATGTACTTCGTCTGGACACATATTGGGGGGGCGTTATTCCTCGCCGGAATACTGTTCTATGGAGTTAACGCTGGGACTTTCGACATTCTCACAGTTAAAGAGTGGGCTTTAGAGTATAACAAGGTCTACGCCGGGGTTAAAGTTGAAGGCTTAGCCTTGATAGCCCCCCTGCTCATAATCTTAGGGCTCCTAGTTAAAATGGCTGTATTCGGCGTTCACATGTGGCTTCCCTATGCTCACGCTGAAGCCCCCACTCCAGTCTCAGCCCTATTATCGCCCAACCTCATAGGTATAGCTGGCTATGCTCTAGCCAGGTTTGGCCTCACTTTATTCCCAGGATTCATGGAGTCCGCTAAACACTACTTAGTTTTAATCGCCTTCATAACTATAATATATGGGGGGCTCGTAGCCCTCAGGCAGGATGATTTCAAGAGGTTCCTAGCATATTCGAGTATAAGCCAGATGGGCTACATACTCCTAGGAGTTTCAACTCTAACAACTTTCGGGGTAGCTGGGGCCATGCTACATTATTTAAGCCACGCTGTAGGGAAAGCAGTCCTCTTCATGATAGCCGGGGTTTTCATAGCTGAGATTAGCGGGCTCAGGAGTATAAGCGCTATGGGGGGCCTCGCCAGACTATACCCTACTACGGCGGCTATGGCTTTAATAGGCTTCATGCACCTAGTAGGTATGCCCCCGGCTTTCGGCATGTGGAGTGAGATGCTAATACTTTTGGGGCTATCTGAAGCTTACTATCCAGGATCCCTCTATGATATCTTATTAATAGCTGTTGCTGTCATAGCTTCTTTCATAGTAACGGCTTTCTACTCTTTCATAGCTATGAGGAGAATATTCTTCGGGAGGCCCAAGAGGGGATCCCCCTTAGAGGTTATGGATGAGTTTAAGGTTTCCATATTAATCATAGCCCTAGCTGGCATAATACTCTTCCTAGTAGTAGGCCTCATGATACCCCAGCTTAGAGATTCAAGTTTAGAACTCCTAGCACTTGGAGGGTTGAGGTGAAAGGGATGAGCGGGGCTTACGACCCGTTAATGCCGTGGACTCTAGCCTGGCTCGCCCCATATATAGGGGCTACTGTCATAGCTTTAGGGTGGCTCCTTAAGGTTAGGAGTGAGAAGTTCTACGGGTATACTAGTGTCTTGAGTATTCTAGTCTCCTCTCTAATATCCACTTATGCCGCCTACAAAGTGTTCTCTCAGGCTAAACCCATATACGCTGGGGGTGATGTAGTGTGGGTTCCATGGTTTAACATTACTCTAGGCACTTATTTTGACGGCTTATCAGCTCTAATGTCCCTTACAGTCTCATGGATAAGCCTTATGATAGCAATATATAGTGTCAAGTATATGGAGGGGGATTGGGGCTATGGGAGGTACTTTTTCTTCTTCTCCTTCTTCGTAGGGAGCATGATGCTCCTAGTGCTAGCCGATAACCTAGTGTTAATGTTTATAGGATGGGAGGGGACAGGACTCTGCAGCTATGCTCTGATAGGCCACTGGTATACTGATGAAGAAGATAAGTGGGTGGGGAAGCCTGGGAGATATGTTCTAGGTACGCAAATGTTCTTCGAGCCTAGCCATAGCGGTGTTAGAGCTATACTATTCACTAGGGTTGGCGACCTAGGCTTCATACTAGGCATAGCCATACTATATATTACGACGGGCAGTTTCAACATTATAGAGCTAGCTAGTAGGGCCCCAGAGTGGATGCAGACCCTAGCTTCTAAAGGTATCCTAGCCCCCCTCCTACTAATATTCATTTTAGGGGCTCTAGCTAAGAGCGCCCAGTTCCCCTTCCACGAGTGGCTTGTAACAGCTATGACAGGCCCGACCCCAATATCTGCTTTGATACACGCGGCTACCATGGTTAAAGCAGGCATATACTTGTTCCTCAGGATTACACCTATACTCTTCACTGGAGCCCTAGCTTTGAAAGCCTCCCCCGAAGTCTTCAGCCTAGTAGTCTCCCAGCTCGAGCATTTCTTCATTATAATAGCTTTAGCCGGGGCCCTGACAGCGTTCATGCTAGCAACTATGGCTCTAGTATCAGACGAGCTGAAACTAATACTAGCGTATTCGACAGCTAGCCAGATAGGCTACATGTTCCTAGCTGCAGCCTCGGCAGGCCTACTAGTCTATACCGGTGCTATAGAGACTCTAGTTGAGGGGCTCGTAGCCGGGTTCTCACACCTAGTCAGCCACGCGGTCTTCAAGGCATCGCTCTTCCTCATAGCAGGGTGGCTAATACACTTAGCACACAGCAGGTTCATAAATGATATGGGCGGCTACTCTACAATAAAACTGACAGCCCTAGCACTCTGGCTTTCAGGCTTAAGCCTCTCAGGCATACCCCCGCTCTCAGGCTTCTTCACTAAGGAGGCAGTCATACACACTGCCATATCAGCAAACACTCTACTAGGCCTAGCGGCCATAGTTACGGCGGGGCTGACGGCCGCGTACACTGTAAGGGTTATAGTTAGGGTTCTCCACCTTCCCCCCTATTCCGGGCATGGGAAACATAAAGTAGAGGAAGCCCCCATCTCCATGCTCGCCCCCTACCTATTGTTGGCCTTAGCATCTCTAGCTATAGGGCTGTTATGGCCTTCAATGGCAAACATATATTCTAGGATGGGGCTCTTAACCCTCTCCGTTGGGGAGCTAGTGCATTTAGAGGCTATAGTTATATCCGGGACTACTGTCTTAGCGGTTCTAGTTGTATTAGCGTCCATAGCATTAATATTCCTACTATACTTCACCCTTAAAGTGAACTTCCCAGCTTTACTGGGCAGGGGCGGCTTATACTCTGCCCTCCATAACTTCCTCTACGATAGGTGGTATATTAACCCCCTAGTGTACCTAAGCTTCGTCAATGGGGGGGCTAAGCTCGCTCGCAGCGTTGAGGGGGTCGACATTAACATAGACCTCTTATACCACTCAGCTACGCCTTCAACAGGATCTCTCTCCGCATGGTCCCTTAGGGTCCTCCATAGGGGTAGGACCGACTATTACCTAGCCCTCTACCTCCTGTCAGCCCTAGTATTATTGTTCCTAGTTCTAGCTTTGATGAGGTGATTTAGCATGCTAGTGGTTGAAGTCCTCGTTTACGTCACGCTCGCCGCTTCACTAATAATACCCCTAATAGCCTCCTTGGGACATGAAAGGTCTAAGGCTATACTGGCAGTTTCATGGACTGGGGTCTTAAGTTTCACCCTAGCCTCTCTAATAATGCTCTCAAGCGGGAAGCCTGTAGAGTTCTACTCAGGCCTCGTATCCCACGATTCTTTCACCACGCTCATACTCGTGGGGGCATCCCTCTCGGCTATCCTAGCGTTAGCCGCTGTGAGCAGTGACGCTTACAAGTGGCCGAGCCACCCAGCGTTCTACAGTTTAACCCTCCTCATACTATTCGGCGTCTTCTACCTGGCGGGAGCCCGTAACATCCTCCTAGTAGCGGCTTCATGGCTTCTAGTTTCAGTAGCGAGCTATGTCACTATAGCCTTACCAGGAGATAGAGATAGTAGGTTTGCAGCTGTTAGATATGTTTACGTGGGGGCTGCAGCCACCCTACTCATAGCCTTATGGCTCTCCGCTCACGTATACGCTAGTGGAGGCGGCCTTGAAGCAACTCACTTCCAGGCTTTACCCAGGGACCCCATAGTTTCCGTGGCGTTAACAGCTGCCCTAGCAGCTTTCGGCTTCAAACTCGGCATCTTCCCGTTCCACTGGTGGCTTCCAAGCGTCTACGGGAAGGCTGATGGGAGGCCTGTAGCGGTCGTTGCTGGAATTGCTAAGCTCGGGTTCATAGGCTTAACTGTGAGGCTCCTAGTAGACTCGTTCTCAGGCTCCCAGGAGACTGGTCTCATCCTCGCTGTTTTATCAGTGCTAACAATGACTTACGGGAATGTGGCCGCCCTGACAGCTACGGATCTTCAAAGGCTTCTAGCTTACAGTAGTATAGCCCACGTGGGCTACATACTAGCAGCTATGGCTGTAGCGGTTTCAACTTCGGAAAGCCAACTCTTTAAGCTGGCCTTGGCTGGTATAGCTTTACAGTCTATAGCGTACACTACGGCTAAAACACCCTTATTCTCAGCTGTAGCCGATGCTGGGAGGGATTTCGAGAAAGAACTTAAAGGCCTCCTAGCCGGGGATAGGGCTGCCTCTATATCTATAGCTATACTCCTAGCCAGCCTCCTAGGAATACCTCCCCTCATAGGCTTCTGGGGGAAGCTCTACATGTTTATACCTCTAGCGAAATACTCTCTAATCCTCCTAGCTATAGCCCTGGTTAATAGTGGAGTGAGCTCGGCATATTACATAAGAGCTCTCAGAAACATAACAGCATCGCCCGGGGAAGCCCCCAGCAGGCTGCATGACACTTATAGGTTCTCAGTTATCCTAGGCGCCTTTACAGCTATAATCCTAGGCTTCATAGCTCCTCTAGTTCTCATACTTTTTCCCTAACCTTTTCAGTATAGTCTTTTAGTTATAACAACGTCTGTAGCTTGAGGGTTTTCACAGGTATACATTTAATTCTATTTTTAACTTTAAAATTTACATGAAACGTTTATTAACTTTGATTGCTAGAAGGAAAAATTTATAGGGAGCGGTTATGGGGCTTAGGAGTGCAGCGCTGTCCATAAAAGAGAACTACGCTCAGGCCATGGCTGTTACAGCGCCCTTAGGTAGTGTTGTCTCTACAACTACCGCTGCTATAGCCTACTCTGGAGGTAACATAGTTTTCGCCACCCTACTAGCGTTTCTGGCGAGCGCCCTCTGGATATATAGTTTAAGCTTATACTCTAGCAGGTTCGCTAGCGCTGGCGGCTATTACACTTTCGTCTATGCAGCTTATAGGAGTAAGTTTCTAGCTTTCTCCGAGGCTGTCGTGGAGTTTTTCTCTTTCGTCTTCCTCAATGCTGTCAACGTTCTAGCTATATATTTGATGGTTAGGGAGCTCTTCGCCTTTTACGGTCTCAAGATGGAGTGGTGGTTTTCAGTTGCTATCCTGGCTTTAAGCCTCCTCTACCCGACTATAGCATCCTACGCTATGGACGTTAAGAAACTTTTAAGCACAGTGGTTATCTTTGTAGCTACGCTGGAAGTTTTAGTTCTCATAGGGATCTTCACTCTCTCCCTTAATAAAGGGTTTAACCCGAAACTCTTCATCCCCTCTGGGGATGTTAGCCTTGGAGGGCTCGCCATAGCTTTCCTACTCGTCCTCGTCACTTTCGACGGGGCCGGGGCGGCCACATATCTCGGTGAGGAGACGGGCAAGCCTCATGATAATGTTACTAAGGGTATGTGGTTGGCTTTCATTATAGGCGGGGTCTCCATGGTTCTAGGGACTTACGCTCTCGTAGCCCTATGGGCTGGTAACCTTCTAGGCCTCTCGGAATCTGCTCAGCCCCTCATAAGCATAACTGCAGGCTATGGGGCTCTCCCTGTGATCCTCGTGATCCTCATAGCTTCGAAGAGCCTCCTAATATCTAATATAGGCACTACACTGGCGGCTGCCCGCATACTCTACAACCTGTCAAGGGAGAACGCTTCGCCCAAAATTTTCCAGAGCGTCAACTCTAGAGGTCAGCCTCACATAGCCACTCTACTAGTTGGCCTTCTAACTTCAGCCCTCCTATCCTTATTTACACTACTCGCCGGCTTCACGGGGGCTTTCATATCCCTAGGCGCCATAACGGGGGTTCTATGGATATTAGGGAGGATCCTAGACTCTGCAGGAGTCCCTATAATGCTTAAAAGGCTGGGAGAGCTGAAGCTGACAGTTAAAACATTGTATTTAAAAGTAGCCGCCCCCATAGCTATAACCATAGTCAACATCGCCGGCTTAGCTCTATCTTCCCTAGACCTAACATTTAGAGAAACAGCTACACTAGCAGGGATAACCCTCGCTGGTCTAGCATGGTACATGTTAATAGCCAGATACGGGAACCCCGGGACTCTAGTAGTAGACGTGGATAACACTATAATAGATATAAACGCGTACATCTCCAGGTACAATGCCCACGGCGGGGCGGCAGGCCAACATAGATCCTAGAGGAACTATTAGGACCCCAAACCTCCTAATAACGTAGCTTAAACCCCGTAGAGAGAACCTTACAAACCCCCATTGTCATACGAATATTTAGCTCTTCAAACTCTAGAAGTTAAGGGTACAAGTGCTTGACAAGTTTAAGCTACGAGGCTCTGCCGGAGGATGTTAAAGGCGATATAGCCAGGTTGAGGGAGATCCTTAAAGGACCCGTATATGCTCCCCCCATAATGTTGAGCGGGGGCTTACTGCTCTCGCTTATCATAACTGTTCTCCGCGTGCCTGAAGGCTGGGGGAGTATAGTTTTAGCGTTCTCCCTCTTTCTAGCTTTCACGGGGGGCGCTCTCGAGATTTACTATTTAACTATCATATTCTGGTCTTTCAGGGTCTTAAAGGGAGGCTATTTGGGCTTCACTGATTTTATTATCGTTCTCGCTAGCGTAAGCTTATATTATGCGCTCGCAGGGATAGCATTTATATCTTTAAAGCTTAAAGACTTCTCCTCCCAGGCTGGGTGCCCCCACAATTGGGGGGTATTGGCTGGCGTTGCCACCCTAGGTTTCACACTCTCCTATGCTCAACGAGACACAGCTATATGTCTCCAGTCTAAACTATTGGAGCTCCAAGCCTCCCTCGAGGCTCTCCCCGGCGAGGTTGTTGCCTCTTGAGCGTTGAGGAGCTCGTGAAAACCCTCAATAAATACGCTCACCTCCTAGGGTTCCCCATAAACCTGGAATGGGTTAGGACTGTAGAGTCTGTACAACAGGATATAATGGGGGAAGTTAGGAGGCTCGCCGGAAACTATGGAAGCTTGAGGGAGTTCGTTGAATCACTAGACTCCCAAGGACTCCTAGAGAAAGCCGTGGCTAAAGCAGCTTCAACCATAGGAGAGGATGTAGGAGACTACAGGGAAAGCGTTAAAGCAGCCCTAACAGGAGACTTGAAAGTCAAAGGCTCAAAACCAGCCCTAATAGCCCTCCAAGCCATAGCTAGAGCATACGCTGAAGAAGCCTCCAAGAAAGAGCCTATCGTGGAGCCCTCAGCATACTGCCCAACATGCGGGGCTACCAGCGAGACAATGGTTAAAAGTGGAGGCAAATACCTGATGATATGCCACTTCTGCACATACACATGGATAACCTCGGAAAAACACCCAACATGCCCATACTGCGGCAACAAAGACATGCTAACAATAGGCGTGATCTCAGACAAGCAAATGAGAATAGCCCTAATGAAATGCTGGAAATGCGGAGCAAAATGGAGAGCAATACTAGACGAGACTATAAAAGCACCCCCAGTACTCCTACCACTAATAGCAATGGCAGCAGAAAAATACACCCAAATACTAGCCACTATCAAGAAAGAGTTTGAGAGTTAAACCCGTTATCCCGCGATACGCCTAGGCTTTAAACTATGGATGTAGCAGGTGAAGAATTCTTCTGCGGTTTCCAGAAGGGCGCTTTACACACTTCTATATAAGTGGAGACAGAGAGAAGCAACCGTGTAGGTGGGATTGAAAACTGAGTACTTACATTAATTCTTGAACAGGCTTTATATGCAGCAAACCTGAGGGGTTACTAGGCGGTTATATTGTTGTGTTAGTGGCTGGTATTTCTAGTATTTTTTCTATGTATTTTGCTGTTATCCTAGTGTCTTTTCCCCTCGTCGGGTCTACTATGACTTTTTTGGGTTTGGCTTCTCTCACATACTCTATTATTTCTTTGAATGTTGCGTGGTCGCTGAAGCCTACGTTATAAAGGTTTTCACTTATTTTCACTAGGGGTGCTCTGAGCTCCCACCCTGTTAGGACTATGTGTGTCCCCACGTTATAGTTTCCCTTATTGTTAGCGTGTTTGAATATTATTGCCGGCCCCTCCTTGAGAGCATCGTATTCTGTTGGTTGTTTGAGGGGGTCTAGGCTTACGTTGTAGAATTTCTCCGCTACCCTGGCTATTTTTATTGTTTTCTGGTCTGCTATGAAAGGCTCTCTGACCCCCCTGATTCTAAGTTCTGCCATTATCTCCTGTATTTTCCCGTGGTAAGCGTATATTGTTACGGGCCCCTTCCTAATCAAATCTTCTATGAGCGATATTAGGGCTGCCATCGCGTCCCAGTCGCTCCACCTCCTCTGTAGCCTGGGGCTGCCGTATGTGGCGTCCACCACTAGAACGTCTAGGTCCCGCATTGGGGGCGTGTCGGGCATTTTAAAGTCCCCCGTGTATCCAACCCTATAGTCTGGGCCTTCAACCATGACCTGGCAGCTCCCCACTATGTGGTTTGAGGGTATTAGAGCGAGCTTCTCCCCCATAATCTCCACTTGTTTCCAGTATTCTAGGGGTAGGGTTTTGGTTTCGTGAACCTTATATCCTAGGATTTCGAGGAGCTCTATAGTGTATGTTGTCCCCGCTATTAGCATTGATTCTCTAACACTCTTATCCAAGCCTATTGTATGGTCTGAGTGTATGTGTGTGACAACCCTCACAGGCCTCCGGCTGTGCCCGTCTACCGTGAAGTTCTCTCCTAGGAGTATGGCGCCTCTCCTGGTGACTGCTGCTTTAACGTTGAAGCCCAACTTTAACCCTTCCCAGCCCTAGTGCTCTCTCTCAGCCCTCTCAATAGCCTCTTTAATCTTCCTCTTAGCTTCCTCAGCCCCCTTCCATCCAGTTACTTTAACCCATTTCCCCGGCTCTAGCTCTTTATAGTGTTCGAAGAAATGCCTTATCTTATCCCTTAGAGGCTCCGGTATATCCTCTACATCCCTCCACTTAGCATAGTAGGGGTCTAGTTTAGCTTTAGGCACAGCTATAACCTTGCTGTCCGGGCCCTCCTCATCCTCCATTTCTAGGAGCCCTATAGGGGCTACCTCTATTATTGAGCCTGGAGTCACGGGCTCCCTGCTCAACACGAGAACATCTACAGGGTCCCCGTCCTCTTCGAGAGTCCCGGGTATGAGGCCGTAGTTGAAGGGGTAGAACATGCTAGTATATAGGAACCTGTCAACCCTAGGGAGGCATGTCTCCTCGTCGAGCTCGTATTTAACGGAACTGTTCATGGGGATTTCTATGACAACGTTGACAATAGTGGGGGCGTCTTTCCCAGGACCTATCTTATCTAGGCAGCCCATACTCTCAACCCTTGAGGGTTTAAGGGGCTTTAAGCTTATAAGGTTTGAGGGTAGACCCTTAAGTTAAAGGACGACCCTTACGGGGAGGACGTGCCGTGTCCAGGGCTATACATGTGAGGTTTCAGGTTCCCGAGGACCTGGCTGGGAAGGTTTACGAGGCTGTGGCTAAAGCTCGCGCTAGCGAGAACGGCATAGTTAAGAAAGGGGTTAACGAGACTACTAAGAGTGTTGAGAGGGGGCTGGCTAAGCTTGTCGTTATAGCTGTTGATGTTGACCCGCCGGAGATAGTTATGCACCTCCCATACCTCTGCGATGAGAAGAAAATACCTTACGTTTACGTGCCCAGCAAGAAGAAGCTAGGTGAAGCTGCTGGGATAGAGGTTCAGGCGTCGAGCGTCGCTATAATAGAGCCTGGGGAAGCGGAGCCTCTAGTGAGGGAGATAATTGAGAAGGTAAAGGAGCTAAGGGCTAAACACGGGGTTTAGGCTATTTTATTGTTGAATAGATTTAAGCTCCAACTCTTCTACAATGTTCAAGGTGTGTCTATTGGAATCTAGTGGTGTCCCACAGTTCAGGTATATAGTTAGGATAGCTAACACGGACATAGACGGTAGTATGAAGCTAGTGTACGGTCTAGCATCTATTAAAGGTATAGGGTACTCTACGGGGCTCGCCCTAGCTAGACTGTTAAAGTTAGACCCTGAAATGCTCGTAGGCTACCTTACAGACGAGCAGGTGAGCAGGATAGAGGAGGCCCTCCTAGACCTAACTAAGCTAGGCCTCCCAAACTGGATATATAATAGGAGGAGAGATTACGAGACAGGCTTAGACATGCACCTTACAGGCTCAGACCTAATACTTTACGCTAGGAGGGATATAGAGAGGGAGATAAAGATAGGCTCGTGGAGAGGCTTAAGACACAAACTAGGCTATAAGGTTAGAGGACAGCGCACGAGGACAACTGGAAGACTGGGAATGACTGTGGGAGTTAGGAAGAGTAGGGAAGCTAAACAACAGGAGAAGAAACGGTGACGACTCCTTGGGGGATCCTAGGAAGCCTAGGAGAAAATGGAGGGGGCCGAGGCACCCTTGGATTAAAAGCAGGCTCGTCAAAGAAATAGAGCTCGTAGGCAAATATGGGCTTAAGAATAAAAAGGAACTCTGGCTAGCGGAGACTTTGGCGAGAACATTCAGGCATAGGGCTAGATCTATCCTGGGGCTCCCTGAGGAAGCGCGCGACAGGGAGTTTAAAGCCCTCGTCTCTAAACTTTACAAGCTAGGCCTCGTGGACTCAGGCGCTACCCTAGACACTATACTTGGTTTAACAGCGGAACATATACTCGAGAGGAGGCTTCAAACAATAGTTTATAGGAGAGGCTTAGCTGGGACGATCCATGAGGCTAGGCAGCTTATAGCGCACGGCCACATAGCTGTTAGAGGCGTTAGGGTCACATCCCCCGGGTATCTAGTGAGTAGGGATGAAGAGCAGTTCATAGATTACACTCCAGGCAGCCCGTTGAGAGAGAGGGTTAAGAGTGAGGTGACGCTATGATGGGGTTCCAGTCTAGAGAACTTAAATGGGGCGTAGTGCACATTTACAGTAGCTTCAACAACACCCACGTCCACATAACAGACTTGACTGGGGCTGAGACTATAGCTAGAGTTAGCGGGGGCATGGTGGTTAAAGCTGACAGGGAGAAGCCCTCACCCTACGCTGCAATGCTATCAGCCAGCAGGTCAGCCCAAACTGCTTTCGAGAAGGGTATAGTAGCTGTTCACATTAAAGTTAGAGCTCCCGGAGGCCACGGCCCCAAGACGCCGGGCCCCGGAGCTCAGGCCGCTATAAGGGCTCTAGCAAGGTCGGGGTTCATAATAGGGAGGATAGAGGATGTAACACCCATACCGCACGACACTACTAGAAGGCCTGGAGGTAGGAGGGGTAGGAGGGTCTGAACGGCTCTTGGCTGGAGGGTAGAGGTTGCTTTGAGCTCTAATGTTGACATTCTTGAGGTTAAAGGCAACACTATAATAGTTTTGATCAGGGGGTTTAGTGTAGCTTATGTTAACGCTTTGAGGAGGCTCGCGCTCTCAGAAGTGCCCACTGTGAGTGTAGACTTCGCCTATATATATGATAACTCTACAGGCATATATGATGAGATGATAGCTCACAGGCTCGGCCTCGTGGTTTTCAAGAGCGATGCGGCTCTAGAGAAATATGCTCCCCCCGAGGTTTGCGCCGAGCTCGAGCCCCCTAATCCAAAGTGTTTTATCGAGATATTCCTTGACGTGAGCGTTGACGAGGGGGGAGGTGGGGTTTATGTTAAGGCGTCAGACCTCTCAACTTCAGACAGGGAGGTTGAGCCTGTATATCCTGAGACTCCAATAGCTTTCGTGGCCCCGGGCCAGAGGATTCACCTTGTAGCTTATGCGAGGCTGGGGAGGGGTAGGGAGCATGCTAAGTGGAGCCCTGCCAGTGTTTCTATACTCAAGTATACCCCTATAATCTACTACGACTCTAGCAAAGCTACGGGAGAGTGCCTCGAGTGTATATCAGCTTACACCGACATTGTTAAGGCCCTCTCTTCAGGCGGCTCGGGTAAGATAGAGCTTTACGGGCTCTTGAACACTAGCGGTTTAAGGTACTGCGCTGAGACTAGTTGCAGGGAGTGTTTGAAGCTAGTATATGATAGTAGTAGTTTACAGTTGATAATAGAGAGCACCGGGGCTCTGAGGCCTGAGAGGATAATATTTGAAGCCTCTAAGATACTCGAGGATAAAGTTAAAACTCTCAAATCCCATATAGCCTCGCTAGGGGTGTCGAAGGGTGAAGCGCACGGGGCCTACTAACGTGTTAACCAGGATGTTGGTAAGGCAGCTCAGGAAGACGGCGAGGGAGAAGGGGGCTCGCGTGTGGCTTAAAGTAGCGGAGGAGCTTGAGAAGCCTAGGCGTAGAAGGGTGGCCGTTAACTTGAGTAGGATAAACAGGAGCTCAAGGGAGGGGGAGATGGTTATAGTCCCCGGGGTAGTCTTAGGCGTAGGCGATGTTAACAAGAAACTCACTGTTGTTGCTGTTAGAATCACGCGGAGAGCTCTGGAGAAGCTTAAAGCTTCAAACTGCCAGTTCATGACTATAGCTGAGGCTTTAAAGGTTAACCCTGAAGGTTCAAATGTTAGGGTGATAGTGTGAGGTGGCCGCGGTGAGCGTTGATAAGGAGGTGTTTATAGACGGCACTGGCATGATACTCGGGAGGCTGGCCAGCATAGTGGCTAAGAAGCTGTTGGGAGGCTATAGGGTTTACGTGGTTAACGTTGATAAGATTGTTGTGAGCGGTAATAAGACGAGGGTGGTCCAATATTATAAGAGGACAATATTAAACGTTAGATCCCACTACTCTCACAAGTGGAGGCCTAAGAGGCCTAGAAGCCCTGTGAGGCTGTTCAAGGCCACTGTTTGGGGCATGCTACCTAAGAACAGTAGGGGCGTCAACGCTCTCAAAAGGCTCAAAGCCTACATAGGGGTTCCAGAGGAGTTGAGCTCTAGGAGTTTCGTAAAGTTCCCTGAGGCAGACTCGGGAAAGCTCAGCAGGCCCGGGGTGACTTTAAACTTAATAGCTAGGGAGCTAGGCTGGAGGGGTCGCGGTTGAGCTTGAAACCTCTAGAGGGTAGGATTGTAGTTTCAAGCGGGAAGAGGAAGACTTCTATAGCAGTGGCTGTTCTGAGAGTTGGGAAGGGTAGAGTGTGGGTTAACAGGGTCCCCCTAGAAATACTCCCCAACGAGATAGCCAGGCTTAAGATAGCGGAGCCTATAGCCCTAGCCGGGCCACTCGTAAGAGATAAGGTTGACGTGGAAGTTAGAGTTAGAGGTGGGGGGTTCATGAGCCAGGCTGAAGCTGCGAGGATAGCTATAGCTAGGGGCCTAGTAGAGTTTTTCAAGTGTGAGGGGGACGAGGAGGGCTGCGAGGACCTCAACGATATTAGTTTGACTCTCAAGAAACTATACGAGGAATACGACAGGCACATGCTGTCAGGGGATCCCAGGAGGACTGAGAGCGAGAAGCCTATGAGGTATAGTGCTAGGAGGAGGAAACAAAGGTCTTACAGGTGAGACGCTATGTTACCCCCTATTAGATGCTTCACTTGCGGAGCCCCCCTGGGGCATTTATGGGAGGAGTATAGTAGGAGAGTCTCTCAGGGGGAGGAGCCTGGGAAGGTTTTAGACAGCCTGGGAGTCCGTAGATATTGTTGTAGGAGGACCCTACTCACAACAGTGACTTATGTGGAGGAGCTAGCTAAGTACCCTGTCTATGCTAGGATTAGGGAGAAAGTTGTGAGGAAATATTTTGTTGAGTCTGAGGGGGGTGATAGAGTTAGCTGAGACACTAGTCCCAGTAGACCTATATAGGAAGATGGGGGTCGTAGTAGGCACGCAGATATGCACAAAGTACATGAAAAGGTTCACGTACAAGATACTGCCAGAAGGCTTCTACCTGCTAGATGCTGCGAAGATAGATGAGAGGCTTAGGATAGCCGCTAAGTTCCTCTCATCTTTCGAGCCAGGTAAAATAGCCGCTGTTTCCGTGAGGGTTTACGGGCAGAAGCCTGTTCAAATGATGTGTAAGTATGTGGGGTGTATGCCAATAATTGGGAGGGTGACCCCGGGGATATTCACTAACCCGAGGCTAAGCCATTATGTGGAGCCTGACGTCGTCATAGTTACAGACCCCAGGACTGACAGGCAGGCTATAGTGGAAGCTTCTAAAGTCGGGGTCCCCGTTGTTGCCTTTGCAGACACAGATAACAAGGTAGACCTTATAGACCTAGTAATACCAGCTAACAATAGGGGTAGGAAGAGCCTAGCCTTACTCTACTGGATCCTAACAAGGGAGATATTGAGGAATAGAGGTATACTAGCGCCAGACCAAGACTTAGACGTGCCGCCGGAAGCTTTCATGGCCATAGTAGCTTCCAGTGAAACATAAGGGTTCCCTAGGAAGCTTAATTCTATTAGGTTCGAGCTAGGATTATTTAAAGGGCGGCTCCAGGGTGGGGTTTCCTTGAAAGTTAGAATGCCCGCCCATGCGGGAACATTTTATCCAGGCTCTAGGGAGGCTTTGGTTAATAAGATAAAGTGGAGTTTCACCCACAGACTAGGGCCTGGGAAGCTCCCGGGAGGTGTTGGCGGTGATAGGCTTTCATACGCTTACATAGTGCCTCATGCCGGTTATGATTACAGCGGGCCTACAGCTGCCCACGCATACTTTGAAATGGCTGGGGAGAAGCCTCCGGAGGTTGTAGTTCTCTTAGGCCCTAATCATACTGGCTTAGGCCTCGCAGTCTCTGTTTACAGGGAGGGGGCGTGGAGGACCCCCCTGGGTGATGTTAATGTTGACTCTGAAGTCTCGAGGTTGATGGTTGAATATTCGGGGTTCGCTGCTTTCGACGAGAAAGCCCATATTTACGAGCATTCTCTCGAGGTTCAACTACCTTTCCTACAATATATTTATGGGGGTGCTTTTAAGATAGTCCCCATAATTATTATGGCTCAAACTATAAGCGTCTCCAGAGGGCTCGCCGAGGCTTTCCTCAAGGTGGTCCACGAGAATGGAGTGGACGCCCTTATGGTTGCTACTAGTGATTTAAACCATTATGAGCCTCATGATGTTTCAGTTAAAAAAGACCTCATACTCCTTGAAGAAGCGTTGAAGCCGAACCCTGAAGGCTTGTTCCATGTTGCAGAGAAGTTTGACATATCCGCCTGCGGCCTAGGCCCCATGGCTTCAGCTATCTACATAGCTAAGATTAAAAATGTTAAGCCCGAGCTACTAGCCCACTCCACGTCTGGTGATGTTACCGGGGAGAAAGACTGGGTTGTAGGCTATTCTAGCTTGAGAGTTAAGAGAGGTTGAAAGTTGAAGCTCACCGTAACAGTTCCCAGTATAATATTGGGGGTCCCTGTACCCGGCTCCGTTAACCCCTATATCGCCGCTCCAATAGCGGTTCTAGAAGCTGACGTGAGCCTGGAAAAGTGTAAGACCCCACAACTTAAACTTGGAAGCCTCAGGGGTTTAGAGGGGCTTATATCAAGGTTCTGGGAAACTCTCACGAGAGGGCTTAACGTAGAGCTCTGCGGGAGCCTCAATGTTCTAAACTCGGGGAGCCTAGACTCTCTACCTCTAGGAGGCCTATATGCTTCCCTCACTTCAACCCTAGTATATGCACTATCTAGAGCCCACGGGGAGCGCCCCGCCCCTAGCGATATAGTGGAGCTTTCGAAGCCTGCGGAGCCTTTCGAGGCTGATGAAAGCTGGGAGCTCGCCCTAGAAGCTTTAAGGTATTCTTCTGCAACCGGCAAGCCTATAGCTTATAGGGGTGTCCTGGAGGTTTACGAGTTTGAAGGCTTCACTTTAAAGGTTGAGGCTAGGGGGAGGGCTGAGAGTTTCAAGCCTAGGGTTTCCCCGGAGTCTATAGGGTATAGTCTTTATGGTGCTCTCATACACTTAGCCGGCTCTATGGTTTTAGAGGCTTCCATAATGTTGAGGGATGGGGGCAGCCCCTTAAAGGTTCTAGAAGCTTATAAGCCTCTGCACGAGGCTGTAGCTTTAGCCGTTTGGGGTTTAACCCCTAGTAGCGGCCAGTGCATATGGGCTCCAGCAATCCCAGGGTATTTCGACTTAATATGTGTGGTGGCTTAATCGTGGAGGCTTGTAAGCTCTCGGTGGTTAAACTAGGCGGGGCTGCTTTAACTTTTAAGAGTAGACGTGAGACTATAGACTGGGGTAACTTGAGGCTCGCAGCCTCCCAGCTCTCCCAGTATAGGGGTGGCGGCGGGCTCCTAGTAGTAGTTCATGGGGGTGGGAGTTTCGGCCATAAAACTGTAGTTGACATTCTAAAGTCTAAAGGCTCCCTAGACCCCGGGGATTCAAGCGTAATACAAGAGTCTATGCTGAGACTGGCCTTAGAAGTTGTTAAGGTCTTAAAAGATGCTGGTTTAAAGCCCACACTACACCCTCCACACTCTATATGCTGGGGGGGCAGCGTTGGATCCTGTAGTTTAACCGTTATAGAGAGAGATCTAAAGCTAGGTTTAACCCCGGTAACTTATGGGGATTCAATACCTGAGGAGGGAGGGTCGGCCATAATAAGCGGAGATGACTTAGCAGCAGATATAGCTGTCAAGCTTAAAGCCGACTGCCTAGTGTTCGCCATAAGGGCTCCGGGGGTTCTAGATAGTGAAGGCAGGGTTATGCCCTTAGTATTTAGCTTAAACCAAGTTAAAGTCTTTGAAAGCCGTGGTTTCGACGTGACCGGGGGTATAAGGAGGAAAGTAGAGTCAGCCCTTAGAGCCTCGGAGTTCGTTGGCAACGTCAGGATAGTAGGCTTAGAGAGCCTGCTAGAAGCACTCCTAGGCGGGGATGTGGGCACTAGGGTTAAACGTATTTAATAGTGTTGAAGCGAGCTTTAACTGAGAGAGGCGTGCTCGAATTGGGGGAGACTGTTTCAAGGAAATTGGAGCATGTGAAGCTCGTAGCCTCCAGTAAAGTCGAGTCTAGAGAGTCTACCCTGTTAGACTATGTTAGGCTCGTCCACAACCCCTTACCTGAAACCGATATAGACAAGGTGGATTTAACAACTAGGTTCTGCGGGTTGGAAAAGAAGCTTAAAGCCCCCCTAGTGATAACCGGGATGACTGGAGGTCACAGGGATGTTGCTTGGATTAACGAGGGCCTAGCTTTAGTTGCTGAAGAGTTTGGGATAGCTATGGGTGTTGGGAGCCAGAGGGCCGCCATAGAAGACCCGAGTGTTATAGAGTCTTTCTCCGCGGCTAGGAGGGCTGCCCCTAACATAGTGCTCATAGCTAACCTAGGGGCTCCCCAGCTAGCTAGGGGTTATGGTTTAAGGGAAGCTTTAAAAGCTATAGAGATGATAGACGCTGACGCTATAGCGATACACTTGAACCCCGGGCAGGAAGCTTTCCAGGATGAAGGTGAACCCCAATACTCCGGGGTAATATCTAGGATAGTAGACTTGGCTTCAAGGCTTGATAAGCCTGTTATAGTTAAAGAAGTAGGGACAGGCCTTTCAAGGGAGGCTGTCGCCCACCTCTACTCAGCTGGAATAAAATGCTTCGACGTCTCAGGTCTAGGGGGCACTAACTGGGTTAAAGTGGAAGTCCTAAGGTCTAAAGTTAGGAACGGGGCGCCCTTAAAGCCTGCTGGCAGCATGGAAGACTACTGGGGTAACCCGACGGCCCTAGCTATAGTTGAAGCTCGACTAGCAGCCCCCAGAGCTTACATAATAGGGAGTGGAGGTATAAGGAACGGGCTGGACGCGGCTAAAGCTATAGCGTTGGGGGCTGACTCTGCCGGCTTCGCTCTCCCAGCTTTGAGAGTCCTAGTTAACAGTGGCGTGGAAAGCCTTAGGAGGCTCGTAGCATCAATCATATACCAGGTTAAAACTTCAGTTTTCCTGTCGGGGGAAACGCGCCCCACCGGGCTATGGAGGGCCCCCCTAGTGGTTTGGGGGAGGCTTAGGGAGGAGCTTGAGTTGAGGGGTGTTGATGTTGACTCGTATATAAAAGAGTTTAGGCTTAAAACTCTCATGTGGAGGATGAGGGATTATGGGGAATATTGAGCTCCAACTGGTTAAATACGCTAAGGTTGTAGACCACTTCATACTAGAGAGGCTTTCAGGTTCCCCGGAGAACCTTTACAAAGCAGCTTTACACCTGGTGAAAGCTGGGGGTAAGAGGTTGAGGCCCGCCATAGCAATGCTCATTGCTAGGATGCTAGACGGTATTGAGGGGGAGGCTAGGGCTATACCTCTAGCGGCGGCCATAGAGACTTCGCACACGTTCACCTTGATACATGATGATATAATGGATAGGGATGACTTCAGGAGGGGGGTTCCAACAGTGCATAAAACCTGGGGGGAGTCTTGGGCTATACTAGCTGGGGACTTGCTTCACGCTTACTCCTACAATTTCATAGTGTCGAGCGTTGAATACGGTTTAACTAAGAGTGAAGCCCATGAGGCTATGAGGATATTAACTACTGCGGGGATAAAAGTCTCGAGAGGCCAGGCTTACGACTTGTTGTTCGAGAAAACATGGGATGTGAGCGTCGTAGACTATTTGGACATGGTGTTCCATAAGACCGGGGCTATGATGGAGGCTTCAGCTAAGCTTGGAGCCCTAGCTGGGAAGGCTGGCGCCGACGTTATAGAGCTTATGGGCCAGTATGGTAGCTTTCTGGGTGTGGCTTTTCAGATCAGAGACGATTATTTAGGGGTTTTCGGAGACCCCGCTAAGACTGGGAAGCCTATATATGGTGACCTTAGGAGGGGGAAGAAGACTCTAATAGTTATATATGCTGTTAACAGCCTTAAAGGCGGCGATAGGGATTTCTTGGTTAGAATATTGGACCCTAACGTGGAGAAAGATGAGGAGAGCTTAGCTAGGGCTGCCGAGCTTATAAGGAAAAGCGGGGCGGAGAAAGAAGCCTTAAACCTGGCTAGGATATATGCTGATAGGGCTAAGGAAATAGTGGGGAGGCTGAAGAACGTTGCTGATGAGGAGGCTAGGGAGGCCCTCATAGTTTTAGCTGATTACGCAGTGGAGAGGGAACGTTGAGAAGGCAGCCCCTAGAGTATAAACCCAGCGACTATTTTTTCCCGGAACTCTACGTTAAAGGCTATAAGGGGGGAGAGTGCGTTAGGGTAGACGTGGAGAGCATGACTTACCAGGCGAGCCCTACAGGGGAATACTGTAAAGCTATCTATGAAACAGGGTGGAATCTAATACTTGATTTCGAGGGGGCTAGAGCCTCTAAAAGCTTCATAGTAACTATTCCATGGGACGAGCATAAAGCTGTGATGGTGGAAGAGGGGGCTAAACTCCAGTTTATAGAAGCTAGGGGCGTTGAAGTCTACATAGTCTCTAGGGAGGGGAGTTTAGTGGATGAGAAGAGCGTACTAGCATATGTAGTTTCAAGGAAAGGAGAGACTAGAACTAGGAGAGCCGGGGTTAAGGGGATAATAGCTTACATAGCGTGGGAGCCCGGCAGCGTGCCGCCCCGCTACGTCTTCGCCATAGCTGAAAACTATAAGATGTTAAACCCTAAAACATGATTAAACGGGGGGCAGTTTAACTTTATATTCACCAGGCTCCACTCAGTTAGAGTAATGGGGGCTAAAAGGTTTGAGCAGTGTTGAGAGGCTTGTTAAAGGCTATGCTTTGAGGAACGCTGTTAAACATGGGGGTAAAGCTAGGCCTGAAAGCGTAGTATCTATGATAATGAGCGATCATCCAGAGCTTAGGCCTCAAGCTAGGATTATAATGGAGATAGCGAAGTCTATAGTTGATGATGTTAACAGGTTGAGCCTTGAAGAGCAGAAGAAGCTTCTAGAATCAGAGTATTCGGAGCTCCTAGAGGAGAGGGTTAAAGTTGAGAGGGGCTTAGCTCTCCCCCCGTTGCCGGGGGCTGTTGAAGGCGGGGTTGTCGTTAGGTTCGCCCCTAACCCTGATTTCTACATACACTTGGGTAATGCGAGGCCTGCCATAGTTTCGAGCGAGTACGCTAGGATCTACAAGGGTAAGATGATATTGAGGTTTGAAGACACAGACCCTAGGACTAAGACCCCCCTAATAGAGGCTTATGAGGCTATTAGAGAAGACCTTAGATGGCTTGGGGTCGAATGGCATGAGGAGTATATTCAGAGTTTGAGGCTTGAGATTTTCTACAGGGTTATGAGGGAGGCTCTCTCCAGGGGCTGCGCCTACGTGGATACTTGCAGGGAAGAGGGTAAGAAGCTCCTAGCCATGGGGGGTTATTGTGGAGATAGAGATAGGAGTGTAGAGTGGCAGCTGGAGCGTTTCGAAGAAATGCTCGGGGGAGCCTATGGGGAGGGGGAGGCTGTTGTCAGGTTAAAGACAGACCCTAAGCATCCTAATCCGAGTGTGAGAGACTGGGTTGCTTTGAGGGTTATAAATACTGAGAGGCACCCCCACCCCCTCGTGGGTAGCAAGTATATAGTTTGGCCTACTTACAACTACGCTGTAAGCGTGGACGACCATTTAATGGGGGTAACCCATGTTATAAGGGGGAGGGAGCATGAAGTTAACACTGAGAAGCAACTCTACGTATACAAGTGCATGGGCTGGGAACCCCCAATATTCATA